>JAAELO010000231.1 GCA_024226555.1 Desulfobacterales bacterium
CACATTATGATTTCTAACTAGTCATTTTATACTTAGAAAATCATCTTAGAGTTCGTTTGGATAAGAAACTTCCAATTTTGCTTTCCTTGTATTTTAAGTAACATTGCATATTTGTTGGTAACTTTTCTAGAACGTTCTGTCGCGCTTAGTCAGTAATGAATACGTTTATCTAGCTATCTAGTCTATGTAGCAGTTTAATCGTAATTCAGAGTAGATACAGAGAGTAGAAACATAGAGTATACAGAGATGGGGTAGACACACAGAGACAGATAATATGTAGCAGAGAAGGACAGATACGTTTAAGTTAAGTAGGCTGGTGCAAGGTACTTGAAAAAGATCTTATTAACATTGTTTCATAATTGTATCGTATCGTATTGTATAATTTATTTATTGTTAGTGTTAACAGTAGTGATACTTCACTAATTCATACTAACATGAAGCAGCCTCAGAGATTGCATTAGCGATTACTTATTGCAATAGGAGCAAGCGCATCTATTGTTCAGAAACCAATTTTTTGTCAAATTTTTAAACTGCTTTACATTTGTAGCTGATTTGAGTTCAGCAGGGAGGACGTTCCAGATTTTCGGTCCTTGAAAACATAAAGAATTGATACCGTAAGCGGTTGTTCTAGCTTTTGGTATTTGTAGAGGATTTGTTCTACGGAGATCGTGGTCTACTCGTTTTGGTAAAAAATAATCTCTCATAAAAATAGGATTAAGATTATTTAAAGTTTTGTAAATTTCTAATCCTAGAAGCCTGATCGATTGAACATGGATGGTAGTTTCATTGCATTTTGTAAGCAAGGCTTCATAGGAGGAAGTATAGTCCGAGTATGCTAAGCGTAAAGCTCTTTCATTTATTTTTTCAAGTTTATCTTGGCAACTCTTGCTACATAGCATCCATATTAGTGGGCAGTAATTAAAATGGCAAAGTATGAAAGAATTAATGATAATCTTTTTTTCTTTATCACCCATGTATTTCGCAATACGTTTAAGTGAGTTAAGCTGTTTAGCTGCTTTTTTGCAGATTTTGTCTATATGAGAGTCAAACTTTAAGTTTTTATCCAATTCAACGCCAAGGAGTGTAACAATATTGTCTACTTTTATGCTAAAATTAGTATCAATTTCAAAATCATCTATATTTTTATCTTTGCTACCAATCGTTATTGCCTGAAATTTGGATGGATTGGCAGTCATTTCATTTTCTTTGAACCATTTAATGCAATTTTTGGTGTTTGATTTTATAAGATTTAGTAATTCATCAGTACTATTTGCGGTTATAGATATTGTATTATCATCCGCAAAATTACACAAAGATCCCTCACTAAGGTTGTAAAAAATATCGTTAATGAAAGTATTGAAAAGAAGTGGTCCCAAAATTGATCCTTGTGGGACTCCTTGTCCTAAGTTACCCCATGAACTATAACGTCCTTTAACTTTGACTTTCTGTTCTCTATCAGATAGATAATTTTGTATTAGCAAAAGAGATCCTTGTTCCACTCCATAAGCATGTAGTTTTGCAAGAAGAAGGTTTTTTGGGAGACAGTCAAAAGCTTTAGACAAGTCCATAAGAACTGCACCAATATGTTTATTTTTTTCAAGTCCTGATTTCCAGTCTTCTATCAATCTAAAGAGAGCATGTTGTGAAGAAAAATGTTTTCTATAAGCACATAGATATTTTGAAAACTTTTTTTCAAAGAAAGGAGAAAGTTGAAGTTCGATAGCTTTTTCGAACACTTTAGAAAAGGTTGTCAGTAAACTGATAGGTCTATAGTTTTCTTTATTAAAAGGATCTTTTTTCTTATATACCGGTGTGACCACAGCTTTTTTCAAGGATTTAGGAAAAGTTCCTTGTAAGATACATTTGTTTAGAATGTTAAGTAATGGCTGCAGAATGATGTTAACGGAGATTTTGAAAAATTTAGCATTTACCATATCGTGTCCAGTTGCCTTTTTGTGATCAAGGTTGGTAATTATGTGTCTAAGTGCTTCTCTTGGCACTGGTGTAATGTTTAAGGTTGTATTATCTGAAAAGCTACTTTTGATTTTCCTAATACTTGGATGGTTTTGAAAGCCACGTAAAACATCTATTAATGGTAGATGCTCACTGTCTTTCTCATTTTGTTCCTTAGTTTTACTTATACTTCTGAAATGTTTATTCATAATTTCCGCTACTGATTGAGGGTCACTAACAAGACAATCCTTCTCAGATATGGTAATTTCAGAATCTGTATTACCTTTACTAAAGAAGTGTGGTTTTTATTTTTTCCAGAATGTTTAAGAGTCGAGCGTACTATTTTGGCAAATTTTTGTGAAATAATCA
>JAAELO010000232.1 GCA_024226555.1 Desulfobacterales bacterium
CGATTGGGTTCCTTCACCTCACTTGCACCGAGGCAATACAGAAATAGAGTGGAAGAAAATTTTGGTGAAAATTAATAAATGCAATTGCAAATTCGAGAATATCGAGAGTAAACAGGTGGATTTGTTGGTGAATATTGAGAAATGCTCAAATCAATCGGGAGATATTTGGGGGATTTGTAAGGTGCATTGGAGAGTAAAAATGTTGATTTTCGGAGGGAATCGAACTTGCGGATTTTTCAGTAGAAATTAAGAAATACTCAAATAAATCGGGGACTTGTAACATATTTTCGTATTGATAACTGCATTTATTAATTTTCACCAAAATTTTCTTCCACTCTATTTCTGGATTGCCTCGGTGCAAGTGAGGTGAAGGAACCCAATCGGTGAGTGCGAACTTTTTTGAGTTTTGGAGCGAAAATTGGGGATTCTTCACAGCACAATGCGACGCTTCCATGTTTTTTCGAAATAATCCTGGATTTACCAGTCCTTTTTTTGATGTGCTTTCTAAACGTAAAAAAAACTGAAAATGGCGCGGGCCCACCTCCGAAGAAGCACGAAAGTGAAGTGAAAAAAAGTTGAACTCAAAAAAATGTCAAGGGAAGGCGGCGTGTCCCCTTTTCTGACATCTCTTTTCTCTCTCTCCCAGCTGCGGCACGTGCACGACCAGTGTTATCTCTGACGGTTTTTCCGGTACGTGTAAAAGTTTTTGCGACATTTGCCGGATTTATCGGTGAAAAATTCAATATCCACTGCCAAATCCGAAGTTTGGATTCCTTCTCGAAAATCTATATTTTTATTTTCCAATGCGCCTTCCAAATCCCTCAAACATCTCCCGATTTAGTTGGCTATTTCTAAATATCCACTGAAAAATCCGAAGTATGGATTCCCTACCGAAAATATAATTTTTTTACTTTTCAATACGCCTTCCAAATCCCCGAAACATTTCTCGATTTATTTGACCATTTCTCAATATACACCGCAAAATCCGAAGTATGGATTCCCTACCGAAAATATAATTTTTTTACTTTTCAATACGCCTTCCAAATCCCCGAAACATTTCTCGATTTATTTGACCATTTC
>JAAELO010000233.1 GCA_024226555.1 Desulfobacterales bacterium
GCTGCAAATTTAACACCCCACCTATTGGGTTTTGAGTATTTTTATCTAAATCTTTTTAATTCAAAAGCTTAGTAGTATTTGTTGCGCCGTGCTAAATCCGTAAGGTGGGGATTATTTTTTAGCGATTATAATATTGAAACACCTTTCAGCAAACCCGCAGGTAGTCAACCCTGTCCGGTAAGGTTTAGTCATCCACCGGAAGCGAGTTTTGCATAGTCATCAGAAATGCTGGCATGAAGCGTAAACAGCGACTGTTAAAGGTGTAGTATTGAGCTTCGAAATACTAACTTTTGTTGGTGCATTAGTTTTCAAATAGGCTGATGCAACATTTTTTATAGCGTTACTGACCAGCTATTTAAGAACCGACCGGAGTCTAAGGCTATATCAGAGACAGGATGGTTTGCACGGGAACACGGGAGAGCCTCCCGCTTCCTTACGATATAGGGTTATACCGGAAAATCCCTACCTTAAAATCCGAATTTAGACAAGACCGTTCAATCTCTTGTTTAGATGTAAAGAAAAGATTGAACCGTTGAGGTATCACAGACGAGAGAAATCGAAGGAAGTGAGAAGAGCGAAGGCAGTCTTAGCATCATCATATTATCGTTTGAAAGTCGGGAAATTTGTCCCAAGAAAGCCGGCGAGTAGAAAAGGGTGATGCCTTAAATCGGGATTGTAATTTAGAAACATTAACCGTACCAGAGATGGAAAAAGAAATGTTAACAGAAGAGTTACAAATAGCATCAAGAGCGAAGAAGTTTAAGCAAGAAGCATTAACTAATCTGCATCAGTTTATAGATGTTGATTTTCTTCGTACCAGTTTTAAAAGTCTGAACAAAAAAAGTGCTTCTGGCGTTGATAATAAAACTTGGTATGATTATGAACAAGATTTAGAAAATCGACTACCCCAACTGCTAGTAGAGTTTAAAAGCGGGAAGTATCAATCACCCCCAATTCGCAGGGTGTATATCAACAAAGGAAAAAAAGGGAAACGCCCTTTGGGTATTCCAACGATTGAAGATAAAATACTTCAGGAGAGTGTGCGTCGAGTATTAAACCCCATATACGAAAATGATTTTAAAGATTTTTCGTATGGATTTAGAAAATGTCGTTCAGCACATCAAGCCATAGAATTTATGTTTAAGGAAGTTAGTTTTAAAAGTTTACATCATATAATAGATGCAGACATAACAAATTTCTTTGGCACAATAAATCATGGCATATTGCGAGAATTTCTGGACTTACGGGTGAAAGATGGAGTGATACGCAAGATTATAGATAAATGGCTAAAGGCCGGGATTTTAGAAAACGGACAACTACATTATCCGTCCGAAGGAACACCTCAAGGAGGATTAATATCCCCCTTATTAGCCAATATTTATTTAAATTATGTGTTAGATAAGTGGTTTTTAGAAGAGATACAACCTTTACTATCGGGTGAAAGTTTTATAGTTCGATATGCCGATGATTTTGTATTAGGATTTGAAAACGCTGTTGATACAGAGCGAGTAATGAAAGTTTTATCCAAACGATTTAATAAATTTAACCTTGAATTGCATTCGGATAAGACCAAAGTCGTAAACCTAACCAGCAAGCGTGGTAATGGAGACAGAAGTTTTGATTTTCTTGGTTTTACTCATTATCTTGGCAAAAGCCGTAAAGGATATATGATTTTGAAACGCAAAACAAGTAAAAAGAAGCTTGCTGTTGCACTTGATAAGATTCTTATATTTATAAAAATCAATCGTGATATAAAACTACAAGAACTTATTTCCGCAATAAACGTTAAACTAGATGGTCATTATGGCTATTATGGTATTACTTTTAACAGTAAAGGAATAAATAACTATTTTGAACAAGTTCAACGGATATTACAAAAATGGTTGAATAGAAGGGGTGGGAAGTCAGTTTGGAACTGGGATAGGTTTAACAAACTTATAACATTATGGCATCCTTTACTCAAACCAAAGATCTATCATTCTTATAAGTCAGCGAAGCCGATTTAAGAGGAACCGGATGCGAGAAATATGCTAGTCCGGGTCTGCGGGGGAGCGGTAAGGTAACGAACCGCTCTACCTGGAAAGAAGATAATCGCTCATTTTAGGTTTAATAATACGATAAGTATTCATCCTAAATTATTTAGATGTTTAATTAGTTTTTAAACAAGCTGACTTTCATGCATAAGCTAACTTAATAC
>JAAELO010000234.1 GCA_024226555.1 Desulfobacterales bacterium
GTAAAAAGTTTTTTCACTAAAGTGATCAGAAATAATAATCTTGAATCTAAAGGAAGGGAAACTCTGGCAGCATTTTCCTTTGTGAGAATGGGAGATGATCAGGGTGCGAGAAAATTTCTTCAGGATCTGGATGATAATCTGATCCGGGAGACCGGAATCCGGGTAGATATCGTTGATACTAAAGAAGACAATTTTCTGTTTGGAACCGGTATTTATAAAGGGAAAGAAGGGGTTGGTCCGTTTGCCTTATTCTGGGATGCTTTGTTTGACTAATATCTTCTGGCGTCTTTTTACCCGAATGGAACCCCTTAAAATTATGGAAATGCCCTGCTCTCTTGTTTTTCTGCCATTATTCCCATATTTTATACCGGATTCTGAATCCTTATGATTATATAAAACAGCCCGGGTTGTTGAAAAACTGCTCAAGAAATAAACAGCTGTATTTTGCCGGCTGACTTTTGTATATCATCCCATATTTCATATACATTCTGTGCATATTTACAACTAACCAAATATGGCGAGAAAGAAACCCTCGCCTTCCCCAAGATATTCAGCGAAGATTAGCCCTTAACTTAAATTGAAAGGGCTTGTCGCATGCTTGGAATAGCTCATTGCCATCGAAATGAAATATTTCATGATACCAACTACCGTATACCAGAGAACCATATATTACGAAAAATAGATTTAGATGTAGATTTTATTTTTATCCGAAAATTTGTTGCTTCCTACTACAGCTATGGAAAAGGGCGCCCATCACTCGACCCAATCATATACTTTAAAATGCAAATTTTACTCTATTTATTCCGATTAAAATCAATTCGGGCACTTTGTTTAGAAATACAGTACAATTTATTATATCGCTGGTTCCTAGGATTAGGGCCAAGAGATAAAGGACCAGATCATTCAACTTTGTCTCATGAAAAAAAACGTCTCGGTTTGAGGCCTCATTCTAAAATATTTGAACATGTTGTTCATCTGTGTGAAAATGCTGGTATTATAGGAGGAAATAGAGTTGTTGCAGATGCTAGTTTGATTAAAGCCAATGCCTCTAAAGCATCTTTAAAAAGACATGCTGAAGTGATTCCTATAAAAAAGGAAGAGCCGAAAAAAGTACGGAAGTCTAAAAAAACCAAGGTAAAGAAGAAAAAGAAGGCTCGAAAGGGGCGTTTTATTTCCAATAAAACACATACAAGTAGTTCAGATCCATCTGCAAAATTGGTTTCACGATCCGGAGGCCTATTGGCACTATATTATAAAATTCATACTATAATTGATGCTAAATCTAGAGTGATTTTAGATTGTAATATCACATCAGGTAATGTGATGGAACAAACAGAATTACAATATCGTATCAATCAGGTGTTTTTTAGATTTGGTTACAAATTTGATGAAGTTATTGCAGACAGACTCTATGGGACAGGCTCAAACTATGATTTTTTGAATCGTAATGGAATTACTGCGTATATTCCTATTCGTGATGATAATGTGTGTGGAGGCGTTCATAGTACTGAATTTTTAGACTATGATGACGATAACGATCGTTATACTTGTTTGAAAGGTGAACACCTTAAACCTATGAAATCTGTTTTGCCTTATGGAACAAAGCAGTATTCTACAAGTGTGTTGCATTGCAGAGACTGTCAGTTTATTCCCAAGTGTTTTCCAAAAGGCTTTAAAAACGTAGGTAAACGCTGTCTTCGGCATAAACACGAAGACAAAATGCTTGCTGCAAAAAAACGGATGAATACAGTGAATTTTAAAAGAAGGAGTGTAGAAAGAAAATGGAAAGTAGAAGGGATTTTTGGTGAAGGAAAGGATAATCATGGCTTAGAAAGATCAAAATTTAGGGGCCGTGAAAATGTTCAGATTCAGGCTTATATGATTTCAATGGTACAGAATATAAAGCGTCTCTTTGCACTGCGAAGAAAAGATCCAAAAATTTCTGTTAAAGTAGCAATGGCCGCAACTCAATAGAAGCTAAAAGAACAAGAAACAGGCTATTCTTGCGAGAATATTCCACTTTTATGATTCTGACAAAAATCTATTTGTACTTCGTGTAGTGCGATATAACAAGATCTAATATAATAGAATATCTTATATTGAGGCTGTTTTGATCACAGTAAAAGCAGAAGTTATACTTCAATCAAATTGCTTATCATGTGAGCAGTTTTTCAACAACCCGATGTACATGTTGAACTACTTGGATAATGAGCATCTGCGGCAAGACGTTTGCCGAGCAGAGAATCGAATAGAATCGTATCATCAGCTTAAGCGAGCAATCGCAAACATCGCTGGGGGAAAGTTTCGAGGTAGTTCA
>JAAELO010000235.1 GCA_024226555.1 Desulfobacterales bacterium
CACATTATCAAATTTTACTTTAATTGTCTATCAGAAGGCTTCAGAACTGGCTTGAAAAGGAAAGTGAATAAAATTTATACCGTGTATCCTGGTGGTATGTTTTCTTTTGGGGTATGAGCACCATTCGTGTAAAATTGGGTCATAAGGAATGAATTAGTTAACAGATTCAAGTAGATACGACCTATTTTTATGTCTGTCCTTCTTAAATAAAGTATTATCGCTTAGCATTTTGGGGGTTAGTCAGCTTTGAAAATCTTATCCATCCCAATAAAAAGGCGTTTTTGAAAATTTGTTCTTGCGTAAAATAAGCATCCATGATCACCATTTAGGTGATTTGTGATGGATAAGACATCTTATATTTCACATTTTCATGGAATTTAGATAAATACTTCATATCTACTTGAATTCGTAAACGAAACTACTCCTTATGACCTAATTTTACATGAATGGTGCTCATACCCCAACTATCGTAATAGGCTTATACCCCGTATAGTTCAATATCTTTGACACCTCATTTTTCCCCAGTTGCTAAATTGGATTTTTATTTCCTACAAAAAAAAGAAAATTCCTTCCACAATAGTTGCTTCACCCCTCTTCATTTCCTCCTCTTTGGGTTTAGGTCGCCCACTGCAACTAACCCATTATGGAAAATTTTAATATGGTTGTAGGAAGTAGACAATGGGAAGAAAAATGATGAATTAAAATCACAGGAAAGTAAAAATTTTTTTTGGCAAAAAGAAGAAATTTATGATCTTCATATCGAAAAAACGAAACTCGCAAATG
>JAAELO010000236.1 GCA_024226555.1 Desulfobacterales bacterium
AAAGCTTGAACTTTCAGAAGTATCAGCAAGTTCCTGCAAAACCTGTGGCTGGTAACCTTTATGAATAACAGATTCAATAATGTAATCTGCATTAAAATCATCAATATCATGGTCTTCAAGTGTGAATACTTTACCCGCAGAAAACTGAGGAACAGAACCTTCACCTGTAATGGTTTCCTGAAAAACAGTGATTCTCTCAAGATTCATTTTGGATCTGTCATTACCGTTTTTGTGCTGGGCATGATATCCGGGGTAATCATACATTTCATACTTATTACCATCTTTTGCTTTTGCTTCAGCATTCATGTTTCTTGATGGCTCTTTAAAGTCATAATCTTTTGCAGCATACTTTCCTGTAACAAGCTGCTTTGATATTCTGAAATCAGTTATGAACTCTCTTGAATGGGTGAATGAACCCTTCTTTTTATATGCAATTGTGTCATCTCCATCTACTTTTTTGTAGTTCATGGAGCTGTCACCAAAGATCAGTTTGTTACCTTTTTCTGTGAACTCAAAGAAGTAAAAAATACCCTCTTCAGAAAGAAGTCTTGAAACAAATTCAAAACCGGTCTCTTTATATTGTACGCAATAATCCCTTGGCTGGTATGTTTTTTGAAGACGGAATTCATAAGTATCACTTGTGATACCGGCTTCTTTTAATACTTTCTTTACTATGTCAGGAGTTGATGTTTCCTGAAACATATAGGTATTTAAAGAAAGGTTCAGTAACCAGAGCCAGGGAGAGATTGTAACCCGGTATAATCTGAACCTTCCCTTCATACCTTCCATTTCAAACTTCTGGACAATACCTGAGACGAATCTGTCTGTATCATCGCTAAGCATTGTTAGTTTTGCATCTTTTCCCACAACATCATCAAATTCAATGTCATCTTCTGTTACTAACAGAAGGTCAAGAGAGTATGCTGTGAATATTTTCTCTTTGAGTTCGAATTCAAGTACTGAAAATTCTGTTCCGGCGATTTCAAACAGGAACATCTCCTGGTTTGCTACTATGTCAGTCAGTAAATCCTTGGAAAGCATCCTTCCTCCTTCATAACGAAAGCTTTTGGCGTATTACTGCGTTGTACGAATCATTTTAACAATCAAAATATTAACTGAAGCATTCCATATACTTCCACAATATTTCATTAACTTAAGAGGTACATAAAAAAGCATAGCTATTTTTATTTAGGATATTCCTCTTATTAAAATGATTAGTAGCGCCTTGTAATACATCCAAATTCTTTGTTATGATTATTATATTAATAATACTTTTTTAAAATTTGTTATATATAAAGAGATTACTCTCATTAATAAGACACATAAAAATTATTTATTTTTCTTCAGACACTAATATATCATTGTTAATGATCTAATCAGTTATATTTAAAGAGATTTTACTCTCATTGATAAAAATTTTAAAAACAATGGGTTGCAGTCATTTGGTGCATAAAATGCACCCTACAAATTTTTAATACAAAAACAAAACCTTGGAATTTACTACTAATATGGATACAAATTTTATCATCTAATCTGATTCCACAGATCAACCCAGTCAGTATTAGTTTTCTCAATTAATTCGATCGTAAGTTCCTGGTCCAATTTATTAATCTGCTTTTCTCTTTCCAATGCAGAAACGATGTTTTGATGGATTTCGAAGTAAACAAGGTTTCTTATGTGATGATTTTCAGCATGTTTATGTTTATATTCCTGAACACTTTGAATAAGGTCGTTTGTGACGCCGATATATAAAGTTCCATTTTTTTTGTTTGCCATAATGTACACGCACGGGCTTTTCATTTTACTTTTTTAACCTTTTGTTATTACGTTTTTCAAAGAACTGTTACTTTTTATAGTTCAGATTCTATGGAATTGCATAATTAAGTATGTTCTCTTTATGAAAATCCCACAGAAACTGTTGCTCTAATAATTGTTCTTTGATCGTAATTCTAATTATTAGAGACCCTACAAAATATTAAATCTGCATAAGTTTACTTCTATGCTTCTGTCTCGTTCTTATATCTGTAAAGATGATCGTATATGATATTATTACAGTTAAAAGAAACCCTACTAATGTAAAGAGCTCACCAATAATTGCTTCTTCCGGCATTAAGTAACCGATACTTTTGCCAGCCAGGCTAAGAAAAATCCAAAGTGTAAATACTGAAATGTTGTATCTTAAAGCTCTAAAGCCTGCGTTCTGACAAATTTTGTTAATGTAGATCATCCAGATAATTACTCCCATTAGTTCCAACATGCATTCCTCCTTTAGTACCCGAAGAAAAATGCCTAATTGGTTTAATAAGGAACTTTTAATAATTCCCTCAATTATTAAAAACCACCTATAAACACCTGTAGACAACATCTAATAATTGCCCTTTGATCGAATTACTGTGTTACTCGAAAAAAAAACTGCTGAAAAACCGGTTCGTTATTTTTTCTCTTGCCTTGTAATTCAATCAAAATTCTAATTATTAGAAATTATCATAATTATTCAATTCACCCAGGGTACTAAATTTTAATTTGACTACTATACTACTTCGCTAAATTTATGTTTTTTATCAATCGGGAACCACTAATATCTTCCTTTTAACCGAACTACTGCGTTTTCGAAAAAAAGAACTGTTTAAAAAATCGGCTCGTTATTTTTTTCTCAGCCTTGTATTTCAATCAAAATTTTAGTTATTTGAGATTCCCGTGCTCTATTTTAAAAGAGCCCCCCTCACCAATTACAAGTTTAAGTTCTTCAGGTATCTCTTTTTCGTTTATCAGTTCAAGTATTTCCTGGGACAGAATCGGAAGAAGAGATCCTTTTAAAATATGGTCGATATTTCTTGCACCAGTATCAACTTCAAGGCATCTTTCTGAGATTGTTTTTGTTACCTCAGAGTCCACACTAAGGTTGATACCATGTGTGTCTTTCAGTCTGTTTGTAAGTTTAGAAAGTTTAATTTCGGATATATCTCTTATGACATTTTCTGGTAGAGTTTTATATGGCACGATATGCATCCTTGCTAAAAGAGCTGGTTTAAAGTGGTCACTTAAGACAGGTTTAATAGCATCAAGAATCATTTGTTTATCCGGGTTTTCTTCCTTTGCACAGATGTCGCTTATAATATCTGAGGCAAGGTTACTGGTCATAAAGATTACAGTATTTTTAAAATCTATCTCCCTTCCTTCACCATCAGAGAGAACACCTTTATCGAAAACCTGATAGAAAAGGTTAAGGACTTCAGGATCTGCTTTTTCAACTTCATCCAAAAGTACTACAGAATATGGTCTTTGCCTTACCGCTTCAGTCAGAACTCCACCTTCTCCGTACCCTACATAACCAGGAGGAGAACCAATTAATCTGCTGACAGTATGTTTTTCCTGGAACTCACTCATATTCACAGAAACAGTAAAACGTTCTCCACCAAACACTTCTTCAGCTACAGACAAGCCTGTTTCTGTTTTACCAGTTCCAGATGGGCCAGCAAGAAGGAATACACCCATTGGCTGATCAGGGTCAGTAAGACCTGCTTTTGCAGCTCCAATAGTTTCCGAGATCTCTTTAAGAGCTATATCCTGCCCTTTAATTCTTTTCTTTAGCTTGTCAGAAAGTTCAGTAATGCTTTCAGTATCTTTATTAAGGATTTTCTCTGTAGGAATACCCGTCCAGTCAGATACTATTTTTGCAACAATTTCAACTGTAACTTCTGTTTGAATAAGAGGTGAATCTCCCTGTACTGAGGTAAGTTTTTCCTTTAACTCTTCAATTTCAGTCTTCAAAACCTCACAGTTTAGTTCATCGATCTCTTCTTCCGCTGTTTTAAGCTTATATAGCCTTTCACGTGTATCGATCAGATCTGCTGCGGTATTTCGTTCATTCTCCCATTTATACATCAGGGGATTCAGCTTTTCTTTATATTTTTCAAGGTCTGTTATAGCCTGGTCAAGTGCTTCTCTGTTATCCTCACCATGGATCATATCTCTTTCAAGGATAGTTATTTCTCTCTCTTTTGCTTCAATTTTTCTGTCAAGGTCTTCAATAACTCCAGGTTTTGCTGAGAGAAGAACCTTTACCCTTGCAGCACTCGTATCCATAAGGTCGATAGCTTTATCCGGCATATATCTTCCAGAGATGAATCTGTCAGACATTTTAGCAGCAGCATTAATTGCATCGTCTCTGATAACAACCCTGTGAGCACCCTCATATTTGTCCCTTAAACCCCTTAGGATCATAACAGCAGTTTCAACAGATGGTTCGTCCAGTTTAACAGGTTGAAATCTTCTTGACAGAGCAGCATCTTTTTCAAAGTATTGTTTGTATTCAGGCCATGTTGTTGCTGCAATAGTTCTAAGTTCACCCCTTGCAAGTGCTGGCTTTAAGAGGTTGGCAGCATCACTTCCACCTTTGCTTCCACCTGCTCCGATAAGAGTGTGAGCTTCATCAATGAAAAGTATGATAGGTTTTTCAGAAGCTTTAACCTCTCCAATTACGTTTTTAAGTCTGTTCTCAAATTCACCTTTTACTCCGGCACCAGCCTGGAGCAGACCCATATCAAGACTCAGGATGGAAACATCTTTAAGAAAATCCGGCACATCGTTTTCAACTATTCTAAGTGCAAGACCTTCAACAACAGCTGTTTTTCCGACTCCTGCTTCACCAACAACAATAGGGTTGTTCTTTTTTCTTCTTGCAAGAACATCTATCATCTGTCTGACCTCTGCATCTCTACCAAAAACAGGATCTATTTTACCTTCGGCTGCTTTTTTTGTGAAATCTTCACAGAATTTTGATGATGCCGACATACTTTCAGGCAGTGCTTTCTTTTTCTTCCCATCTTTTTTCTGTTCAAATGAAAGACTTACAATATCATTGAAGTTTTCTAACAGAACTTCACGCTTCACAGGTTCAATGATGTTTGCAATACCATTTCCTGAAAATGAAGAGGGTGTATTAACAAAAGCAGCAAAAAGGGTCCCGGATCGTATCTGGTCCTCTTGAAGGTCTATGGAACCAGACAGATATGCATCTTTCATCCATTTAACAAGAAGTGGTGAAAGAACAGGTTTTGCGCCATTTCCTGTTTTAAAATCACCCAGTGTTCGGTTAAGGTATGATTTGAAATCTTCCTGGCCGATGTCAAAGTAGTCAAGGATTAAAGAAACATCAGATTTTTTCTCTTCAACCATTTCCAGAAGAAAGTGTTCAACTGTTATTTCATAGTGGTTTTTTGAAAAACTGGATGATGCCGATTGTTCAAGGCATACTCTACAGTAATCATTCATTTTTTCCAGTAGTTGGCGTATGTCTACAGTGCTCATAATTTCCTCCTCCGATTAGAAGTTTCAGCGAATTACTTCACAAAAACTTCTAATCAGATAAATTGAATCGTTATTCAATATTTTAAAACAGGGTAGAGACAAACTTACCCTACAAAAATAATTAAAAAATTGTGTTTATAATGTTCCTGTAAAAGTTTTTCTCAATATAGCATATGGATTCCTGCCTTCGCAGGAATGACGACCGGTAGTGTATTTACCAGAAGTTCTAATAATTCAGAGAAAAATTTATCACATTTTTATTACATAATTTGTGACAGCCTCCTTCGCAGGAATGACGGTCGATCGTATTGTTAATGGTGAAATCAATTCCAAAACCATTTAGTACGTTATTTATAAAAAGACTAATTGCATCGGCTAAATGTCATTTCTCGTTTAAACCAAAATTGGTCGTCATTCCTGAGAATATTTTACAAAGCTTTTTGTAAAATATGAGTCAGGAATCCATTTTCAGTGTATTCTGTTCCAAAGATCTGCCCATGCTTTATTATCCTTTTCAATAAGATTTATTTTCCATTGTCTTTTCCATTTCTTAATCTGCTTTTCTCTTATTATTGCATATTCCATATTCTGATGAAGTTCAAAGTAAACCAGATCATGAATGTCATACTTCTCTGTAAAACCCGTCGTTACTTTATTTTTATGATCCCATATGCGTTTAAGAAGGTTACTTGTAACACCTGTGTAAAGAGTTCCATTTTTCTCACTCGCTAATATGTATACACAAGGTTGTTTCATTTTTATTAATTACTTTCTAATCAAACATATGGATTCCTGACTCATATTTTATAAAAAAAGCGTTATAAAATACTCTCAGGAATGACGACCAATTGTTGTTTATAAATAAAAACTAAAATGCTTTTCTTTAGTTTTTTATGTGCCTCTTCAATCCTGTTAGACTTAAATAACGTCTTTAATAAAAAGCATTGTGGTTTTTAATGCTTTTTATGATTGCTTCCCGCCGAAGAGCGTGATTGTTTTCCACGCCTTCGGCACCCTAAGTTACATAAAACATAAGGTTTAAATCTAATTGGAGCACAGAGTGCACCCTACAAAGTATTTCCTGCACTTAAATAAAAAACTGTTTTTTTGTTTTTTATGAGTGCTTCAACTTCCATCATCAATGTTCTGTACTACTATATGAAAAAATAGTACTTACAGCTTCAGGCTCATCACTATCGAATAACCAGGTATCAAGTCCCAGGCTGCACCAGGAGTTTCCCGGATTAATTCTTTTTGCCGATCTCTCTTTAAGCTTAATTTCAATGTCAAACTCATAGGGTTGCTTTACATAGAGATTAGTCAAAGACGTAAGTTGTTTAGACTCTTCAGTTCCCGGAAAATATTTTCTAAACTCATCGGAATCAAAAGGTCCAAGACAAATCCTGAATTTACTGTTTGAGTCTTCCATGAGTTCACCAGTATATGCATCTTCACCAAGTGTGGAGTTATCCTCGCCTAATCTGCACTGCTGGTCTTCAGGAATTTTGGCTTTTCTTTTGATAAAAGGCAGTATTTCAACATTTACTTTCATTACGTTTTTAAGAAAAGTTGAAAGTCCAACTGCTGATTCCGGAGCCTGTGAAAGAAGACCTGCATATTTAATTAAGCTGCGGGGATCATCAATATCTTCTCTCAGCTTGTCTTCATATAGTCCAAAGATGCTATACAGTCTCTTTCTGTAGTCTCTACTGTCCGCTTCAACTATATTGTAGAGAGTGCTGTATTTTGACCAGGAACGGAAAAGAAACTCATATAATCTCTGGTTGATAACACCAAGAAAATCCTGTATCTCAGAATCACCTTCAGATCTTTCATCAAACAACTCTTCAGTATAGAAAGTTGGAATTGGAGAACAGGTTCCATAAAGACCCAGAATATTAGCTGTGATCTCAAACTTTTTATTATCAGATGTTTCCACTTTTTCAACGTCAGATTTAGGAAAACCAAGGGATAGAGTAGGTTTAACTGAAATATCTTCCCAGTTTGAACCATTATCATGTCCATTTTGTTTTCCGTAATCACCAAGTCCCTTTAAAATCCGTACTACCTGAAAAAACGAGAAGCTCTCGGGCTTATTCAGGAGTTCATCTTTTAAATAAGTGGTTTTTCTCCTGCCCGTTCTTTCCATTTAAAAACTTCTCCCGTTAAGGTGTCTTCCAGCTTTAATCTTGTGAATGTATTTATGGAGGAATACATTCCAAAAAACATGTTTAATACTGTTCCGAAAAGATAAAGATCTCCAATACTTCCAAAACAATCGTGTCTTGCAACGACCAAAATCTCACGCCCTCTTAACATTCGCCCTTGTAGCAGACGGTCGGCATGTTTTACTTTTATATCTTCTATACCTGTTAGTTTTTTATTACATGTGGATATCCACTTTTTGTTTCTGCTACCCTTCATTATGTACAAATCCAGCAATGTTTTCAGGTTCTCTGGTTTTGATAGTGACAAATAGTTAAGTGAAAGGTGTGATACCAGATTCCAGAGGAATCCCTTATTGAAGTCGGGAAGAGACTGGAAAGTAGGTTGTTTTAAATTTTCAAACTGAATATTCTCAGGTATCGCACCTGAATTAACAGAAACATCACCCTTTGTGAGTTTTTCCGGCAGATGACCATTTGTGCATTGAAGGTCAATAGATAGAGTTTCATCCAAAGTTCTTTCTCTGTCTTCCTTACCTGCAACAGAGATATAAAAGTCTATGCCATCATGTACTGGTGATTTTTTCAGTGTTTCATTATAAACCGGATTATCACCTGTGCTCTTTTCAAAATCATGGAATGGTTTATAGTCTCTTTCTTTAAGTGTTCCATGGACAAAACCGGTAATTCTATCTATGGAGTAGACCTGATAGTTCTTAATCATATCAGTGGTAGGTCTGATTTTATAATTTGTTCTTTTATGGTCAACCCGTATTGGATCTGAATCGTGTGAAAATATATTCACAGCAGGTGCCGCATTTAATATTACACTATCTTTCTTTACCCTGATAAACTCATCGGGCAGATCGTTAAAGATAAATTTAATTTCGAAATAATCGCCTTCTCCCCTGTTTTTCCAGTTCTTTAAACCATTAAGTTCAAAAAAGAAGAATTTTTCAGGCATTGCAAAATATTCCTGAATCAGTCTGTAACCCGGAAAGGAGTGTGACGGATATTCTATTAAGGCACAATCGTCATCAAAACCCTTCTGGTTTAGACTTCTTTTATCTATTACAAAATCATCCTCGTTTGGTGTTACAACTTTTACGCTATTGAGATATTCAGACAGATATAAAAAGAGTGTTGATGATGTTGCATAGTCCCCAGAGAGATAAAAGTTCAGTTTGTCTGATTTAAAATCTTCGTTTGTAATACTTAAAAGCTGAAGTTTGAGAGTCAGTTCATGTGGCATTCCAGGTGGTTTTTCAAAAGTAACATCTTTGACCTCAAGTGGATGAATATCAACATCCATACATGTTCTGAATCTCACTTTTGTATCATCAATTGGAATGGAATCAACATAGGTGCCCTTTTCAATCTGAATCATAGCACTGTATGAATTATGGGGCATAAAGTTAATTATTGTTGATGAGGGAACAGGTCTCAAATAATGTGGCCACAGGAGACGAATCATCTCATGGATAATTTCAGGAAACTCATCATCTATTTTTTCTCTGATCATGCCATTTAAAAAAGCAACACCTTCAAGAAGTCTGTCAACATCAGGATCTGAAGAAACCTCACTAAGCATTGGTGCAATAGCCGGGTTATTAACTGAAAATTCAGTTCCTAACTCTTTTAAATTACTTAACTCCTGCTGGAAGTACCTGTTAAACATCTTAAAAATCCCCTAAACTTGCAACTAATTAAAAAACATAGTAAAACTGTTCTGGTTGTTTTCGTTTGAAAAGAATCGAGTTATTTTCACTCGAAAAAAACCGAATTTAATGGGGAAGAGGACCCGGATTTCATCTTGACTTGAAATTTAATTCCGGGTTCTCTTCCGGCTTACCACCAGGAACATAACCTTAAAAGGGTCTTACAGCTACCCTGTCATCAGCACAGTTCCATCCATTCCAACAACACTTTGCAGAGTTAATGGAATGTTTCCCTCATCCGAAACGACATGTGTGTCGATTTTGAAATGAAGTGAAAGCCTACTATCATCAACAAAGGAAATTTTCACTTTGACAGAACCAAGTCTTGGTTCATATCTGCCTATTTTTTCCTTTAGAGTTCTTACAATCTCCTGGGATGAATCCGGATAATTTCTTAATAAACCTGCAAAATCAGGAATTCCATAATCAAGGTCTGTTAACACACTACCTTCTCTGGTAGTGAAAACTTTTCCAAGGTGAGCAATCACCGAATCCACAAGTTTTCCTGTATCATTGCCAGCCCTGATTTCAGGGTTGTTTGACAAATATTTAATTCTTTCCAGAAGACGTTTTTCTCTCATTTAATCCCTCTTAAGCAATCTCTAATAATTGCCTTTTTGATCGAATTACTGTGTTATTAGAAAAATAAAACTGTTGTAAAAACGACTCGTTATTTTTTCTAAAGCCTTGTACTTCAACAAAAATTCTAATTATTAGTTGATTCCTCTAAACCTTTGGAGTGATCCATGAATCTTCAGAAGCAATTCCGTCAACTTCCCATGTCCATGTAATCTTCTTGTATGAGAATGATATTTTTTCCATGTGTCTGTATGGTTCATTCTCTTTTAAGAAAGATGTTGGCATGAAAGGCTTAACTTCAACGATGATTGCATCTTCAATTTCATGTGTAAAATAGTGCTCTTCTGCACCAGTTGGATCAATTCTGTACCACTTAATAAGAACATTGCTAAGGTTTTCACCTGTAACAAGTGCCTGATAAAGTTTTGGAGTAGATTTATCAGTTTCTTTTAGAATGGTTAGTGGTCCATGAACTCTTTTTCCAGTTGCAAGACCTGACTGTGGATCACGTGGAATGTGAATGTTGTGATCCATTGAGTGTACAAGTATTGTGTTCTCACGACCTTCCATTTCGCATGAACCTTCGATAGCTCCCTGGTTATTACCTGTGATTTCCAAATGCGCTGGCATTGGCATAATAGTAGTTCCTTTCAGTTATTCTGATGTCAGATTTAATTTGAGACCAGATGTTAATATATTTTGGTTCTCTAATATTTCTGGAAGATTTGAGTATTCAGCACTTCCATAATTCTAAAGATTAGAGATCTATAAAAAAAGCTGATCAGGATAGTTTCGGGGTACTGAAAGTAACCCTGATCAACCATAAACACAATATTGTGTATTAGTCTTTGTCGAGCTTTCCAACAAGAGACAGTGTGAATGATGCTCCCATGTATTTAAAGTGCGGTCTTACTTTTAAACCGACTTTATACCAGCCTGGCTGGCCTTCAACATCATCTACTGTAACCTGAGCTTTTCTAAGTGGTCTTCTGCTTCTAACTCCTGCCATTGGATTATCCATGTCAGCAATATATTGTCTGATCCAGTTATTAAGCTCTTTTTCTATGTCCACACCCTCTTTCCAGGTTCCGATATTCTCCCTCTGTATAACCTTAAGGTAGTGTGCAAGACGATTCATGATGAACATGTATGGAAGCTGCGTACCAAGTGCATAGTTGGTTTGTGCATCACGCCCTTCAGCGGTATCATCAAACATCTTTGGTTTTTGAACCGAGTTGGCTGAGAAAAATGCAGCATTGTCACTTCCTTTTCTCATTGTAAGGCCGATAAAACCCTCCTCAGCAAGCTCATATTCACGTCTTTCTGAAACAAGAACCTCTGTGGGTATCTTTGTTTGAATTGCGCCCATATCTTCAAAATTATGGAGTGGTAGGTCCTCTACAGTTCCTCCACCTTTTGGACCAATTATGTTTGCACACCATCTGAATTTAGCAAAGCTGTCTGTGATTTTTGATGCAAATGAAAAAGCAGCATTACCCCAAAGATAGTCTTCATGGCTTTTGGATACATTTTCATTGTAATCAAAACTCTTTACTGGTTGTGTGTCTTTTCCATATGGAAGTCTTAGAAGAAATCTTGGAAGTGTTAGTCCAAGGTATCTTGCATCTTCAGATTCTCTTAATGAGTGCCATTTTGCGTACTGAGGACCTTCAAATATGGATTTAAGGTCTTTTAGTTCAGGGATGCCATCAAATGATTCAAGGCCAAACATTGATGGAGCCACTGCACCAATAAAAGGAGCGTGAGCCATTGCAGATACACTTGCTAAATATCCCATCAATTTAACATCCTGCGGGCCATTTCCAAACTCATAGTTTCCTATAATATTTCCATATGGCTCACCACCAAACTGACCATATTCTGAGGTGTATATAAGTTTGTACAATCCTGATTTTGGAACTTCAGGTGCATCTTCAAAATCATCAAGAAGATCATCCTTGCTGATATTGATCATCTCAATTTTGATGTTTTCTCTGAAATCTGTTCTGTCCACTAAAAATTTTAATGAACGCCACGATGATTCCAGTTTCTGGAATGTTTCGTTGTGTAATATTTCATCCAGCTGAAGACTGATCTGTTTATCAATCTCTGCGATCATGTCATCTATAACAGCTTTGGTTATCTTTTCAACTTCGTTATCAGGTGCTGTTATCTCTTTAATTAAAGCATGAAGACCATGCATTGTCAGGTCATACGCTTCATCTTCCGGTTTTATTTTAGAAGATTGAATTACATCTTCCAAGAGGGGCGAAATCACTAATTCTTCAGTGGTTTCTTCCTGTACTGGGGTTTCCTGTGTGTCAGCCATTGTTTTTTCCTTATGTCAAGATTTTGCAAATATTTACAGGCTCTACTTTTTATCCAGGCCTAATTCAGAAAGAAGGTTATTCCTTTTTTCTGAATCACTAACCAGATCCTGAATCTGATTACGGAACTCAGGTATATTACTAAGAGGTCCTTTAAGAGCTAACAAAGCTTCCCGTAGTTTCAGAATTTTTTTCAGTTCCGGTACTTTTTGAGCTACAGCTTCTGGTCCAAAATCCTTCATAGACTTAAAATCTATTGCAAAACTCATCTCAGCATCCGGGTCATCTGAAAGCTTGTTTGGTACATTGATATCTATAGAAATATCCTGTGCTTCAAGGACCTCATTAAAATTGTCCTTATCAATGTTTATAGACTCTCTCTCTTCTACCCTTCTCTTATCTTCCCTACCTGTAAAATCACCAACAACTACTGTTTTCAAAGGAAGTTCTACTGACTCCTCCTGATCTCCAGTTGCCGGACGGTAAACAATATTTACCCTCTCCTTAGGTGCTACTGATGTTTCTTTACCCATAACTTTTCTCCTGCTTTCTTGTGGTTAAGGAAGCTCATTTTAAAGTTTAACTTTTTTTTAATTTAAAAATTTAAACTTTATTTTTTAAAATACTTATTAAGTTTAAATTTTTCTAAGTATTACTTTTCGACATCGTGAAAATGCTGAGGTTTTTTTAGTAGAAAAAAAAACTTTTTTCAATGCGTAGTACTACCTATTCGTTTTTATAGGTAGTACTACCTACTCCAAAAAAAAGTGTACTTTTTTTATTTTTTTTCATCCTTGTAATAGCTTGTATTAATTATGGATAAAAGGAGTTCATATAATGAATCCATGTGTAACAAGTGTGTATATAGAGGTTTGAAAAATTTTTTTTTGGGAAAAAAATGGATATTTTAGGAGGAGTATACAAAAATAATTGAAAATAGCCAAAATATTATGGATGTTTTTTCCATATTAAACTTTTTTATTTTACTTTATTTTTAACAATTGATTTTTAGAGAAGGTCAAAAAGTGTTTTTAGGAAAAAAAAAACACTTTTAGGATTGATTATTGTTGGTTTTTTGGGTGTTTTTTAAGTAAATATTAATATATTTTTCATAATAAAGTAGAATTTTTAATATAAATAATGGAAAAAAAGGAAAATATTACATAAGGGAATCTCTAATAACTGTTCTTTTGGCAAAATGCTTTGTTATTTCCAAAAAAAAACTGTAATAAAATCGGCTCGTTATTTTTTGAAATGCCTTGTATTTTATCCAAAATTCTAATTATTAGAGGTTCCCATAATTAATGATGTAATAAAGAGAATCAAACCTAAATAAAATTCTTATTTTTTGCAAAAACATTAGTTTATTTAAGATTTTTTCTATTTTTTATGGGAATCTCTAATAACTACTCTTTGAACGAACTACTTAGGTTGTTTTAAAAAAAATAAAAACAAAACAACTGAGTATATTTGAAAAAAAAAACTGTGTAAAATCGCCTCGTTATTTTTTGAAATGCCTTGTATTTCTTCCAAAATTTTAATTATTAGAGGTTCCCCCTGATAAGAAAAGGGCAAACACAAGGTATGCCCTTCAAAAGATAAAAGAAATTTAAAAGAACTCTCTAATTATAATGCAAGAGCTGCTGCCGGCCTAGCTTTCGCTATCATCAGTAAAACTTCAGATGCTTTTTCTGTAAATTCCTTGGTTTTCTTTGTTCTGTAAACGCCGTAGACAATTTTAAGACCTGAAAGAGCTGCATCCGGGTCCCATGTGAGGATATCGAACTTTTTTATATCCTGAACGATGATCTCAAGTTGTGAATAGAGAAGAAGGGTTTCATTTCTCATGATGAAAATTTCTGCAAGACCAACTCTCCAGAAAAATGCTTCTTTGGCAGATGCACTTTTGCTGATAAAATTTTCAAGAGTTGCTACTGATTCAATATATGATTTCTTTTTTCTTGAAAGCTTTTTAAGGTTTTTTAGTTCCTCTTTGATCTTATCCTGACCGGGATCATTAAGAGATTCTCCGTTGTTACCTGATGAACCAGGGGCTTGATGAGATATATTACTTAACCAGTGCATCGTATCATCATCGGCAAAGGGTGTTCCATCTGTAAAACAAAGATTTTCTATGCCTTGAAGTCTGTTGGTAAAGTAAAGAGTTTCAGAAACCACAACGTCATGTGCTTCAATATATCTATCGCCGGAATTGATTAATGATTCTGCAACATATCTGTTAAGATCCAGAAAAAATATATATGCGGGGTTTTGAATTTTTGTTTCTGCAAATAATAATAATTTGTCCCACTCTTCTCTGGTTCTCATTTTTTGCATTTGGTCTATCTGTTGTTCTGTTGGTGGCGGAATTTTTGTAATTCCATCTTCGGATGTTGGTAATGCGGCAACCAGTTCCCATGCTGCAATTCGTGAAAATTTATAAGTTTGAGGATTTGACAAATCATCTTCCCGAAGATATTTGGATATTTTTTTCAGATCTGTAAAAACCTTAGTTAAACCACGTCTTGCCTCACTAACTGAAGATATCTGAAATTCATCATCGGGAGTTTTAGCCTTAGCTTTTACTTTACTTTGGGTTAGTCCGGTTATTTTATTTCTTAGAAGGTCAAGATCAAGTTTGTCTTCAATTTTATCTTTAAGGAAATTTTCTATAGTAAGAATATTTTTGTTAATATCTTTTGTGATTTTTTCATCAACATTTGAAATATTATTATTTTCAAGATAACTCGTTGTTTTTTCAAGCCACCACTCTATGGCTGAAATTCTTCCTCTTATCCTTTTCTTTACCGGAAATAGAGTTTCCCAATACACACTAATTATTTCTGAGTATATTTTTGATGCTGTCAGAAGACCTTCTAAACCGTCTGTGTTAAGGATTGATACACAATAGTAACTTGCGACCAGGAGATCTTTTGAGTAATTTGATAAGATCTCTTCACCTTTTTCTGATACTACTTTCCAGTCAAACGTATTAATATCCTCAGGAGAGGAAAGTTTATCTATCTCATTTTGGAGCTCATCAAAAATTGTTTCATATCTAACATCACTACCTTCGGGTTTATCTGTCGATATCTTGCATCGACCAAGTTTGATTATATCCATTTTTTTTCCTTAAATTCAGTGGGAGTCTAAAATAAGATTCCCTATAGACTTATAGAGTCCAGATATATTTGAGATCATTGATTGAAAGTTGTCTGTTTACAAAAATAATATGTTTTTCAGATTTTGAGCCACCTATGAATACAGCATTAGGATTTTTTGCTCTCTTATTATAGAGTTCATTAAATTTCCATGAAACAGTGAGAAGGTCATTATCATCAATACTACCAACGGGAATGGAAAAAATCTCTTCACGTAATAGACCATCAATATTGTTGAGTCTGTCATAAAACATTTTATGAAGATTTTGTCTTGTCCGTTTCAGGTTTAAAGTAAGCCCCTTACCTTTAGATTTTAATAACTCTTCCCAATTTGTAAGAGGCTTATTGACATCATTAATATTTTTTTGAAATTTTTTATAATCTAATTTGTTGTTATCAAAGATTGTTTCAAAACTACTCCAGCACTCTTTACAGACAGCCGGAATAATACTCCAGTTTTTTTTCCATAAAGGAGGAGAGCCTGCCCAGGCAGTAATAAGTGGGTATTTACGCTGATATGAATCATAACTATCTCCTATAAACCCACAAATAAGTTCATTATTAGGCCCTTCAGCCCAGAATTTCATTTTTTTCCGGGGTCTTTTTTCAAAACCGGTACCATTAATCCCATTTTCAACCCATTTTGCAAAGGCTGAAGCTATTGGGTTCGAGGTACCGATATTTATAAAGTCACCATAACAGCTGTGTTTTCCATAAACAAAAAAGAACCCGTTCTCTTTTTTTTTGCCTATTTTGAACATTTAACAATCACTTCCGGTGTGTTATCAGTTGCCATCTCTATCATTTCAATGACAGGTCTATGCCCCTGTAAACTGTAGTTCACACCAATATAAGTAATTCCCATTCTTTTAAGAGGTGACTTATATTCAGGGAAATCTTCTGCCTTGAAGATACGTCTTCCTTTCTCAAAATCTTTCAGGAATTTTGAAAAAGGTCTATAACCAGTATATTGCTTTTTAAGAACAAGATTACCGACTTTTATAAGTAAATTAACGTTTCCACAATCCTTTGGAGACCAGTTAAAAAGCTTTGATATTGGATAGTTAAGATTTACCAGTGACTGCACACCTCCTGCACATTCAAGCTCAAGCGTTGTTGCGTGTGGTATAATGTTGGCATCCTTATTTGTGTCTATTGGTAGTGCTTTTATCTTTATATCATATGATTCTGCAAAGGTTCTTTTTGAAAATGATCCCTTCTGCAAAAAGTTGAAGAAAGTTGAAGAGAAACCAATATTGCCCCTAAGAACACTTTTTGGATAATAACCTTTGATTTTGCTCTTAAGAAGATAAGGTGCAGCAGGTCCACTTATAAATTTAGTTACAAAACCTTCTTCACCCATAAGCAACTTTATAAGAGTTTTTTTATTATTAACTCCTTCAACTTCAGGAAGTACTTCTGCCTCCCATTTCTCCTGGAGATGACAACCTGAAATGGTGCACAGATATTGCCAGGTAATTCTTAGTGGTCCTTTTAGCAGATTCCAGAACATTGTCTGATTTGACAGATGACTATCCATGGAAACCTTCAGATCCGTCATGTTTCGAAATGCATTATAGATTGAGGTTTCTCCAGTGGCACTATCTTCAGCAAAAGCAGCAAAGGTTAATTTGTATGCCTCGGCATTTGAAACAGCACTTTTTGTCATCTCATTCAAAGAACCCTGATAACCTGATAGTGCATTAGCAGAACTTACAAGCTTTTCAAAATCAAGATTACGACTGGCACCAGCGCCTGTCTTCTTCTCAATTTTGGACATTAGCTTTTTACCTTTTTTAGCTAATTTTGCCATAACGCCCTTTTTAGGTTTACCACCCTTATTTTTTGCAGCGTACTCTTTAACCTGAGCAAGTTCAAAAACAAGTCTGGTCCATGAGGGCAGGCTTTTTTCCTCAATAAATGGTGAAAGCTCTGTTGCCATCCTGTCAAGCAGTGTAAAGTAGGGCCCTTTTTTTGAGGCAATTTTTACAATTACTGAAAGTTTATCTTCTTTGCCTTGTAGCCTCTTCACGCCATTTGGAAATGCATCACCAAATCTGTACCAGGAGTTCAGATAGGATATTTTATACCACTTATCGAAGGATGTTGTTTTTTTGGCGATATTGACAGGGTTTGAAACAGTTTTTCGCATCTCTGAAATAAAATTGTCTATATGGCTTTTACCATTTGAAGTGTAAGCAAACCCGACAATTGGCTGGCTTTCACCAAAAGCCCGTCCACCCCAGAAATCTTCCTGATAAACACCATCTTTTCCAGAACTTTTATTACACCAGCTAACAAGCCATGTTAGTGACATATCTGCTCTTGCAATAAAGTGGTCCACCCGATTTTTAAATTTGTTGAGTCTTCTTGCCAGTACTTCTCTGTCTTCCCATAAAACATAGTATGTATATTGCCGTCCTATCATCTCAATAAGTTCATCAGGGATTTTTCTGGAATAATCTTCAGTAATAAACTTAAAACCGGGTTTTGGCATAGCTAAAAGGTGATCCAGTTCGCCCTCATTAATGCTTGAATCAATATTGTTAATTCTTCTGACAATATGGGGAATATAATTTATAATGTAGTTTCTGTTCCTGCCATTTGATGTTCTAAGTAACCTTTCAAACATCTTTTTATCTGTTGATGATAGCAGTTCTTTAGCAAATATTTTACAGAATTTTTTCTTGAAATGTTCCTCCACATCTTTACTATGTGAAAGTCCAAATGTTGGAAGCCACTTGCTGTTATTGATATTTTCAAGTTTAAGGAGTGATTCCAGTAATTTTTCAGTTGTATTTACATCCTGTAAGATGTCTCCTGTCATTATTTGCGGGTTCTCAAAGTGACCTCTGACCTCTTTGATAGAGGATAAATTAAACAGAAATGAAAGACTTAAAAAACCACAAAAAGCTACAAGCAGAGCAACCCAGGAAGCAATACCGATATTTTTAGTAAATCTTTTGTTACCTATTTTTTCGAGTGTTGGTGTAAATAGAGCACGATCTTCCGGAATTATTTTAGAGAAAAAGTCATGTAAAAACATGCCATTGTCTGTAACTTTCTTTGTTTCATCATTTCTTACGATCTCCATGGATTCCAGAAATTTAGAATATGCACTACCGTCCTGTTTACCACTTGAGAAGAACAATCCCCTGATAATTGGTGCTTCTTTATACAGACTTGTTTTTAAACTACTTTCGAAAAATGTTTTAAGTCCACTACCTAACTTTTCAAAATCTTCAGGAAAAAGCAGAAGTTCATGCTCCACCCTTTCACTATACTTATTGATAATGTGAAGTCTTAAATCCTTGAGCTTTGCAGAAACTTTTGCAACGGATTTTTGTGCAAATTTAAGCACATCTGCTGATGGATCATGGTTAATCGCACCCATTGCCTGCTCCATGGTTTCCTGTGGGAGCTTTCTGAAAAAATAATCCATCCCGTTTATGAGGTCACACTTTGTAACCATCACATGAACAGGGAATTTTGAACCTAAAGCAAGCATAAGTTCATCAACCCTTGCTCTGATTTTTTTTCCCTCTTCCTCAAGTTCTGCATTGTTATTTCTGAGAAGTTTATCGGCTGAAATGGTAACAATCAAGCCGTTAATAGGCTCCTGTTTTCTGTATTTTGACAGTTGATTCAAGAAAAGATTCCATTCCGCTGGATCTTTATCATTACCCTGCATGGTATATCTTCCAGCAGTATCGATAATTATAGCCTTTTCAAAGAACCACCAGTCACAGTTTTTTGTTCCTGAGATACCAGAAACCTTATCAACTACGGAAAAAGTTGAAGATAAACCTGAGTTTTTTATTGCTGTGGTTTTTCCAGAGCCACTTTCTCCGATAACAAGGTACCATGGCAATACATATAGAGGATTTCCAAGTTTCTTAAGATGGGAACGCCTTAGCTCTTTCATAGCATCTTTCCATCTTTGTTTCACATCTTCAGAAACCTCTTTATCTCCTGCATTAACATCTTTTGACATAACACTGACAAAATCATTTTCCCTTTTACTCATCCAGATTTTTCTAACGAAAATAAAGGAAACCACAAGGAATAAAAGGCATACCATCAAAACAGCGCCTCCCCACCAGGGGTACCCTGCATAAATAGAAAGGGAAGCAAACAGTGCAAAAATCAGAAGAACAAGAGCAAGAAGAATTGTCAGTTTCAGTATTTTTAAAAGAATTGTCTTCATTTATTTCACCATATTAACAATTTCACTATCCAATACAAACATGTACAGGAAGTAGAGTAGAGTTGTGAATACCAGTGGAGTGACAGTCCAGACCACATTGTTTAAAGAAAAAAGTGATGCTTTAGTATCATCTTTAAAAATATCCTTACTCCTTATGTTTTCATAAGCAAAGGGAAAGAAATTTTTGCTGGTATCATTGATATCAAAATTATCTGAGAGTATCCTTAGATTTGTATTTTTTAGACCTGACAGATGCTCTTCATCACCATCTCTGCAATATCGACCCTTAAAACCTAAAGTCAGACAACTATAATAAACTTCCCTTATCTGATTTTTATCCGGTGCAAGATTGCTGAGTTTTTCAAAGAAAAGTATCCCCCCTCTAAGGGTTTTAAAATGTTTTTTCTGAATCAGCTCTTTAAGCCAGTATTTCTTCTGATCCCACTCAGACTTCATAATGGTTTCGTCTATCCAGGCACAAACTGCAAACTTTGCTTCGTTATAATCATCACCTGGGAATCCTGATTCCTGTGATTGAATTGAAGCTTTTCTAAGCAGCTCTTCAAGATCAGATCTCACTTTTTCAATTTTAAAATTAGTATCAACTGTGGAAACAAGGTAGTTTATGTAGGCTACTATCTCCACAAAACAGCTTATTAGATTTTGAGTTCCCATAATTTAGTTTCCTGTAATCATAAGATCTATAACAACATCAACCGGTGCCGAATCCCAATACATAGAAAGAGCCAGTTCCTTTTTAACATTATTAAACAGTTCACTCTGATGATTTAATTTATAGTATAGTGTTTCAGAACGTCTTGGCAGCTGCTTAGGAAGAATATCAAGATGTTCCATCTCAATACCAGGAAGTGATTGGGATATCAACATAGGAAGATCTTCCATGGAAGATATTTTTGAGAACTCTTTTATAGATTCTTTAACATCTTCATGATTATCTTCAGTTTTTACAACAAGGTAGTAATTTCTACCACCTTCAATCTGAAGAGGTGTAAGTTTTGCTTTATAGAAAGAGTCTTCAAGCTTCAATCCAATTGTATGTTCTGGTCCTGAAGTTATTTCATTCATAAACATTGTGATTAATGAAAGAGTAGAGGAGTAGCATCCCCATAAATCTTTATGATTGTACTCTTCAATATTCTTTTCATCTGATTTCTTTTCATCTGATTTTTTATCACTTAAATTAATATTATGATCTGAAAAAGCAGAGAGTTCTCCGGTTAATTGCCTGAGCACACCATAAACATGCCATGGATGGGTGTTAGATTCTTTAAGATGAACCAGTAGCGGCAGATATCTGTTTACTGTTTGAAGTGAAAGCAGATATACCATATCCCGTGAACCAAACTCTGCAGAGTGGATACCCCTTTGCTTTTTGAACTGGGAAAGCTCAATAGTTTTTCCGTTCAGACTATCTATAACTTCAGTTAATAAGCTTTCGTACTTCATTGAACCTTTTAATGAATAACATGCAGGAATATAATCCTCAACCAGGGTGCATTTACCACTTCTTTTTCGAATTTTAGCAATTGGAATAAGGGAATAGTTTCCAGCTCCATCGGATTCAGGTCCAAAGAATATCTTCAGGTTGTAATTCAGTTTCTTTACCTGGGCAGGAGATCCACCACCTGTGTGCAGATCACTGATCTCTTCAGGATTTTTTTCTGCAATAAATCTTTCATCAACTCTTAGTTCATCATTTTCTGTTACATTGGAATCAAATCGATCAAATTTTCTAACTCCAATATAAACAATAACACCTTCTCCACGATCCCAAACATGGTCCATGGATCTTGTCTCTACTTTTCCATTTCCGGGAATTTCAACATAGGTGGAATCAGGGAACCAGAATTTCCCTTTTTCGATGTGAAAGTTTGAACTTTCAACAGCTTCTTCCTGAATTACTAACTCTCCAACTCCCCATTGATATGGTTGAATATTTTTTTGGTAAGGTTCAAATGTAGAAAAGTCATATTGATCCTTCATTTGTAAATGCTGGGGCTGTAAGAACAGACCCTGATACCAGAATAAAGGTTTTTCCATAATAATTTCCTGAATATTTTAATCAACAATCCGGCAATAGAAAAAATGTTAATTTCATTTAATGCTGAAAATGTTAATTTTAGTTTTAGTAAATTGTACTTTTTTACTGGGTTTCAATAAGAATTCTCTAATAATTATATTTTAATTATTAGAGGTTTCCCTATTTGAAAACAGACCTAATATTTTTTATCAGCCTCAGTAATAATCTGCCTTGGCCCTAACGAAAGATTAATTTTCAGATAATCCGGTATCAAAGTTCTGCTCTTTTCAAGCGATAGTATTGATGTCTCCTCTTTAATAAGAAGAGGAACATCATAAAGTTTCACAATTCTGTCCTTTTCCATCACTTCATAACCGGCAACAACTGAGATATATCTTGCTCCCTGAGCTCTATCAAAGGTATAGGTCATATTACTATCAGGGTATACAATCCTGGTTTTAACATTCACCACACTAGGGTCAAATATTTTACCTTCAAGCAGCTTCTGTAAACCATTTTCATCTTCAGTAAGTTGATTGAAAGGGTTTGGGTCAGAAAGCTGATAGATAACAATAAATAGAGAGTAAGATTTTCCCTTCACTTTGTTAAGTTCTTTATCAGCTTTAATATTCATTACAACTGCTTCCTTCTGCATTTTCCACTCGGGTGGAGACGCAGGAAGGGTGGTGCATCCTGTAGCATAAACCAAAGCTACTAATGCAAATATCATCTTTATTTTATTCAAAATTCTACTCCTCTATAGAATCAAAGTGTTTTTCAATTTCTCCTACGAACCTGTTAATGTACGATCCTGATTCATACCAGTTTTTAAACTTCCTGAATTTTTCTTCAAACTCATCATATTTCTTAAGCTTTTTTAAAAATCCAGAAGTTCCATGACCATTCATACCATTATCAGGATTAAACTCTTTCACGATGTCTTTAATAATGGCTTCCAGTGATTTATTATAAACTTCTTCTATCTTCAGAAATGAATATTTCATTCCATCACTATCATTTTCATCCTTAATTTTGACATCAACCTCTGTTGAATCCTCTTTTACTTCAGAGATTAGATTATCAATTTTATCTTCGATTTTTTCTAAAGAATATATCAGATCAGATAAATCTATTTCACTTTTCAGACCGTTTAGCCCTATTGATATAATTTCCCTCCAAAGATTTTTTGTATGTGTAAGGTCTTTTGGAGTTGCAAGCTCTGCCATAAGGTTTTTTACGATACTTTCTCTCTCTACTGAATATTCATTAATTAATTCAAGCAGGCTACCGCAACTGGAATTATTATTCTCACCATGCAGAAATGTTAAAAACCAAATGCTTATCAAAAATTTAATATCTGTTTCATCTGATTTTGGCAGTAAGCCGGGAAAAAATATATAGGGCTTATTCTGAGAACCCCGACCCTTTACCTCAATATTTTTTATGAACTCTTCAGGATCAAGATCTTCAACACTATCATTTTCAATTGACAATAAAGTGGATTTTAAGAATCTACATTTATTTAAAAGTGTATTAAGGCTGTTTTTCTCTCTGATTGCATCCAGGTAATCGCTTCCATTAATCATATCATCCTTATATACAATCATAGAAAAAGGATAGAATGCTACAGGTTCAATAATATCATTAATTGATTCAAGGCTTTCGTAACATGTCTCTTTTTCCTCACAACTGAAACATGGAAAGTTCGGCTTGTCCCATTTTTTATTTATTTTTATAGTCCTTTTAAAGGCAGCTTTCAAAGATCCCTTTAACTTTACTATTTTTAAATCACTCATCCCGGATAATTCAATCAACCTTTTGGGATTTTTCCTTAATACAGATATAGTGTCTAACCCAAACTGATCAAAAAATTTTGTTGCAAGATGTTCACCCACTCCACTTACTGAATCTTTTAAGAATTTTTTGATAGCAAACTCAGTGTTAGGTATTCTTGACCATTCTTTCATAGAATTACATGTGAAATTTTTGAGGTTATATATCATCTCACTAATATCTTCGAATGAATATATTTCAGGTTCTCTTCCTTTTTCAGAGCAATGCTCACATATAAGGAATCTTTCACTCCCTTTGGAATATTTCGTATTTTTGTATCTTAGAAGGAGTTTATCATCTTCGCATAAGATCAATTCGTTACCGCAGATCGGGCAAAAAGGTTTGAAAAAAAAATTTTTTCTGGAACATAAAAAAACAGGATCAAATTTTCGAAGGTAACCATCTTTATCTATTTGATTATCAACAAAAAGAAACTGGTCTTTAAAATCTTTGTATTTATAGATTTTTTCTAACCATAAATCTTCTATCTGCTTGTTATTTAAGGATGTATTTCCGTAAGAGTTTTTTTGAATAATAATTTTTAAGTCATTTATTCTTTGGCCTGTATAGGTAACAACAGAACCCTGGATAAGGTTTGTTAAATTTGTTGAAAAAAGCACATCTGTGTCTATTTCAATTTTCATTGACCCCTTGTTTTCAACAACAGGGATCACAGAAAGATTATTGGAAATCTGCTCTTCATTTATACTGTATAAGGGTTCCATGTAGATCTATATTCTCCCGGTGATACAGTAAAAAAACTTGTCAGCGGTATAATAAAAATAACCAATACCTGCGAAAAGTATATACATACGAAAAAGAAAGGGGGAATAATCAGCGATGCATCTGCTTATATAAAGTACAAAAAAAACAGGAATTAAAATGTGATGAATACCAATAAACCATTTTGTTAAAAACAAATTTTCCATTTTCAGGTTTACCTTAAATAGTAATTTAAATTTTTAAAAACAATCCGTTAACCATTCTGAATATTAATGAATAGTTAATCGTTCTTGTTTTTTGTCTTCACATAGCACAATTCAAGACTGCTCTACAAGGCTATAATAGAAATGTTACACAGATAAATAAAATGAAAGGTTACTTTGGGGTGTGATCTATTTCACACCCCTCCTTAACTGTCTGTATTTCCTACCTAAAGAAACCCTGTTTAATTATGTTTAACGGACAGTATCTGTTTGATGGAAAACAGGTTTTCCTGAGTACTTCTGAGATACCTAAAATTATTGATTTATTGCTTCCCTCAATGAGTATTTTTACCTATTCTCATTTTGTTAAATGATTGTGTACAATTTGCGAAAATCATATCGCGGGAAGTCAATAAAATGAATTTTTGAGGAATTTATTTTTTTAAAAGAATTTATTTTTTATTTGAGGAAATACAGGCTTTTGTTTTTTTATTTCATTATTTCGCGTTCCCGTCCCTGTTTTTTCTTTGGTAAGGATCATAATTATGCTAACTTTTACTGGATATCGGCATTATAAAGTTTTAAAAAATTTCTTATTTATATTTTTTCAGGTATGTAGTCATATGTTTTGCATTTAGTGGTTTGCTGAAATAGAACCCCTGTATATAATCACATCCGTTACTTATCATGAAGTCGTATTGTTCTTTTGTTTCGACTCCTTCAGCCACAACTTTTAAACCCAGATTTTTGGATAAAGACAGAATTGTTCTTGCTACAGCTATGTCATTTGTATTTTTTGGTATATCCTGAACGAAGGATTTATCAACTTTGAGAATTTTCACCGGAAAATGTTTCAGATGTTTGAGTGATGAATAGCCAGTCCCAAAATCATCAATAGATATTCTAATTCCTGAATTATCAAACGCCTTCATCATTTTAAGTGCCATATCAAAATTCTCCATAACTGAATTTTCTGTAACTTCAAGGTTGAGGTATTTAGCAGAAAAACTATTTTCATCAAGAATCTTATTAATTATAGCTATCAGCTCATACCTCTTTAATTGTTTTGCTGATAAATTAATAGCTATGGATATTTTAAAGCCCATATTATGCCATTTTGCTGTTTGGTTTATTGCCGACTTTAAAACCCATAAACCAATATCGTAAATCAAGCCAGATGATTCAGCCATAGGAATAAAATCATCTGGTTTGATAATTCCATATCTTTTGCTATTCCATCTTAAAAGAGCCTCGACTCCAGTTATTTTATTATTTTTAGTATCTATCTGGGGTTGATAATGAATTAAAAATTCGTCGCGTTTCAATGCTTTGGTTAGATCTGTTTCAAGAGCTATCCATTTTTTTGCATTTATACCCTTGTTTATTCTAAAATTCCCCTTTCCAATCTCTTTTGTTTTATTCATTTCAGATTCTGCAATTTTCAAAAGAGTATTAAAATCCTTACCATCTTCAGGATATAAAGAGATTCCAATATTAACATTCATAACAAATTGAACATTATTAATTATGAAAGGTTTATTTACTTCATATAAAATCTTTTTTGATACATCTTTTAAATCGTACATGCTCTCTATATCGGGAATTAAAACTGCAAATCTGTTTTTATCTATTCTCGACACAGTTTCGTCTGCCAGAAAAACTTCATCTATTTTTTTTGCCAACATCTGAATAAGTTTATCGCCATATTGACCTGATTTGTTGAATTCTTCGGCATTGTACACATCAACAAGTAGAAATGCTGTCATTGATGGTACCCTTTCGGCTCTTTTAATGCATTGAGAGAATCTGTCTTTTAAAAGAGTTATATCTGGAAGAGATGTTAATTGATCATAATTGGAATGCTCATTATCTACTTTGTTCTTTTGACTTTTAATTTCATGAAATACACCTATATATTTTTTTACTTCATTGTAATCATCCTTAACCTCAGATATTGTTAGCCATTCAGGATAAGTTTCTCCGTTTTTTCTTTTGTTCCATATCTCTCCATTAAATACCCCATTTTCATTAATGGAATTCCACATTTTTTTATAAAAGTTACTTTTTTGTTTGTCAGATTTCAGCATTCTTGGATTTTTACCGATTACTTCATTTTCAGTATATCCTGTTATATTTGTAAACGAACGATTTACACTCTCTATATTACCACTTACATCTGTTACTATTACACCTTGAGTACTGGTTTTTATTATTGTTTCGGCAAGTTTTATTTCGGATTGATGCTTATTTAAAATATCTTCATTATAATTATATAAATTAATGATATTTTTTAGTTTATAAAAAAGGATATCAGGGTTAAAAGGTTTAAAAAAATATTCTATAACGCCTTTTTTATATGCTTTTTTTACATGCTCTCTATCTTTTTTTTCTGAAATAAATACAACGGGGGAATTTTCTGTTTTACTTAATTTTTTAATAGTAGATAAAATTTTAAATCCATCATTTCCAGATGGATCAACAGATATTATTATTAGTGAAAAAACACCTTTAGCGAGTGAAAGCTCTATTTCCTTGTCATTATTTACAAACTCTGTTTTGATCCCGAGACGTTTTAAAAAAGTGTTCATTGACACTTTATTCTTTTCACCAATTATTAATATCTTTTTTTTAGTCATATCAGGGAATCTCTAATAATTAGAATTTTTGTTGAAATACAAGGATGAGAAAAAAATAACGAGCTGATTTTACTACAGTTCTTTTTTTTGAATAACGCTGTAGTTCGATCAAAAGGCAGTTA
>JAAELO010000237.1 GCA_024226555.1 Desulfobacterales bacterium
AATTTAATATTTAACAGTACAATATATATAAATAGCTCATAACTCTAATATTAATTACTGAGATTACACAAAAAAGGAAAATTGTGTATTTAGTGTATAACTGTGGTAGTGAGATACACTTAAAAGAAACCGATTTAAAGCAAACTAAAATAAACTAAAACGAGGATTTACGACAATGCTAACAACAGAGCAACAGAAATTGTTAGAACTATTAAATAGTACAAAAAAAGGGCAATATCAATTAAAAATATCCATGTGGATGTCAGACGGAGATCTAAGAATAGCTCTAATTCATGCTAAGAGTAAAATGAAATAGACCGCTTCAGCGTATTTACGCATTTTTATACTATTCAAATCAAAAAAAAGTCAGGATGTAACAAAATGAAAGATTTTAAAATCGCTTGTTATGAGCAAAACTCAATTGCAGAAATAAACGAAGCATTAAAAATAACAGATAGCACAGATTTAAAAACATGGGAATTGACAGAGTTAGAACGTGATACAGCGTTGAATAATGCTCTCAAGATGAAGATTGCCGATCTCTCGATTTTGTTTGAAAATGGAAACTGTGAAGAGTTTGGATTTCATGATAATTTCTTTAATGCACTAGTAATAATTGAAGATAAAAAATACTACTTTCAATGCTGTGCTAATGATGCAGAGGATTTTGACCCGTATAATTGTGGATACAATGATGGTATCTGTGGTGACGTTAATAAAGAGCTTGCTAATCTTATTGGGTGGGACAATCTAATTCTATTAATAGAAAGAGCGGTGGAAGAGTATTTATACCGTTAACCCCGATTTTCTCACACATTCACAAAAAAATCAAAACTAGAGCAAAAAAAACCTGGAGAAAAAAACAATGAGCACAACAACAGCAGACAAAAAGCAGAAATTAATAGAGTTATCTAAACAAGTAAAATTTTTAATGGAAATAGGAGACATTGAATCGGAATCATGTAACGAGGCTTTAATTGAATACTATAAAAGAGAAGATCCAAGTATTACAGAATTTAAGACGTTTAAAGGGTGGAAAGATAAAGGTCGTTTTGTGGCTAAAGGATCAAAAGCCTATTTAATATGGGGCAAAAAAAGAAAAATCACAAAACAAGAGACTGATGAAGAAAAAAAGGAGTACAAATTCTTTCCAGTTGCGTATTTATTCGCTAATACTCAACTGAAAGAGGAAGCTGCAAAAGAAGACACAGCACCGACAAAAAAAGAAATTACGACCGAAATAACAAAGCTTACAACCCCAACACAGCAAGCACCGCAAACTATAAAGTCAAACACACCTATTTTAACAACTGATCTAATTAAAACAGAGGAGCCAGCAGTCAAAGAAGAAACTCAATTAAGTATGTTTTCTGCCGTCCCTCCCGTTGTTGTTGAAAAAAACACTGTTGAAGTGATAGAGGATATTAAAGAAACAGAGATCGAAATAATAGAAGAGCCGCAACAAACACAACAGAAGAGAGAGAAGGCTTTCAATACTGATAATAAAGACTTTTACCCAACTCCTTTTAATTTATGCCTACAAATGACTGGAAAGCTAAAGCAAGTTAGGCACTTTAGTATTTTAGAGCCGTCTGCTGGTGCTGGAGATCTTGCTGAAGTCTTAAAAGAGCGATTTAAGAGGAGCAATGTAAAAATAAAATGTATTGAGAAAGATCCTAAACTAGTACCGCTTTTACAAGATAAAAACTACCCTGTCATAGATCGTGATTTTTTAGAGTACGCAGGGAACGACCAATTTGACGCTATTGTAATGAACCCGCCGTTTTCTGAAGGTGATCAGCATCTACTAAAAGCTATAGATATAATGTTCAACGGTGAAATTGTTTGTTTATTAAATGCTGAGACACTTAAAAACCCTTACAGCAATACAAGAAGACTTCTTAAATCTAAACTAGAAGAGCTTAACGCAGATATTGAGTATATACAAGACGCATTCAAAGACGCACAGAGGAAAACGGCCGTCGAGGTGGCTCTTGTATACATAAAAATAGACAACAAAATAGAAGACTCTTTTATTGATGATATGGACAAAGCCGAAGAAGTTAAAGTTGAAGACATCAAAGAAGAAACCGATGTTTCAAAGCTTAATGACGTTGAAAGTCTGGTAGAAGACTATAATAAAACGATTGAAGACGGAAAAAAAGTAATCCTAGATTTTTACAAAAATCATAAAATAAGGCACGTTATCAGCATACAAGTTGCAGGGGTTCAAGCCGAGGGCGACAACCTAACCGCACAAATAAAAGACCATATCAATAATTATGTAATATACTACCGAAAAAAATATTGGAATCACCTTATTGATTTTCAATCCATTAATAAAAAAATGACAGAAAAGAAAATAAAAGAGTTTAAGGCTCTACTTTCTAAGAACGAAGACATGGATTTTACTATTAAGAATATCCATGCTTTCATTACTCATATAATGGATAGTTATGAAGACAATTTAATAGATGCCGTTGAGACCCTTTTCGATAAAATGACAATATCACACGCTTACGGGGAAAAACTTCATACTGATAATATACACATGTTTAATGGATGGAAAACAAATAACGCTTACAAAGTAGGTAAAAAAGTTATTCTACCAATGACGGGGTTTAGGGGTTACTGGGGGGATAAATGGGAAATTGACTACAGGACAAAAGACAGAATAAACGATATAGATAAAGTTATGAATTTCTTCGATGGAAACAGCGAATACACTTCCATAGCTTCCGCACTTGAGAAAGCTTTTGCACTTGAAGACCCTCAAACAAGAAAAGTAAAAAGTACTTATTTTACTATATCAGTATTCAAAAAAGGCACTATTCATCTTGAATTTAGAAATATGGACATTTTAAGACGCTTTAACGTTGAAGCATGCAAGAGAAAAAATTTTATCCCTGAAGATTACGGGAACAAAAAATATGAATCGTGTTCTACTCAAGAGAAGGACATCATTAACACTTTTGAAAACAAAGTTGTTTATAGTAAAAACGTGACAGATAAAAAAACGTTGTTCGCTCAGAAAGACCTAATAAAACTAAACTAGTATAATAAGGGAGTTTTGCCGACTCCCGTTTTTTCAACAAAATCAAGGAGTAAATTAAAATGGAATTATTAAATATAAAGGCACACTCAGAAGAAATGGGAAAACGAGAAGAGTATGAAAACCCTATTGACAGGTTCCTTTTTTATTGCTGCTTGGAATTGTCAGATAATAATAAATTTTATAGTCTTTCTGCACAGTTTGAAAGCGGATATATAAACGACATCGCAACCTGGGACAATAAAAGCTTAGATATATTAAATTCTCATAATATAGAAATTGATAATCTTAAGGAATTTTTGATGTTAGCCGAAAAAAAAATGATTGAACTAAAACGGAGCAAATAATGCAACCTAAAACAAACCCCACAGTATTCTACCACATCACCACGCCCTCACTTATAAAATGGTATCAAGTAACCGAAGCCGTTTTTCATGATGCTAAACTACTTACAGCACACAAAACAAGAGAGTATCCAAGCTATGTCCTATTCTCCTGTGTTAATCCATCAAAGCACAAAAGACGGTACTATATAAAGCTTCTAGATCGTTATTTTACCGCTTTGGTTCCTTTGGGCATGAAATTTATAAACATAGTTGAACAACTTGAAAGAGAGTTTTAAAAATGGCGACTCAAACAATCGAAGTATATGCTCCTAAAACAGCGAAATATATAAATAGTGTAGATTACAACAGACAGGGACACCACAACCATGTAATCACACAGAAATTCTTAAACTTAAGCACACCCCTTATCAGAAAAACAGCCAATTCTTTAAAAGAGTTAGATACTGAACTTTTACAATACTTAAAATACTTAGACACACCGATAGAGGAATTATGATAGCCTTTATAGTTCAAACAGATCAAGGAACAATCAAAAGTACCTCGATATCAGCTATATTAGACGTGTTTATGCTAATGAAGGGAGACGCCCTTCTTTGTGTAGATGATGCCGGAAAAAGGGTTTTAATAGAAAATAAGGAGGATAACATTGAAAGAAGATAAAGAGCTTTGTTCATGTTGTAAAACATACAAAAAGCCTGAAGACACAAGAATCGAATACGAAGATATAATATGCCTGTCCTGCTTATACGAGATGGGCGGAAATTTTGACTGGCAAGCAGATTGTTAATACAGGAGCCTAAACAGCTCCTTTTTTTTTACTCAAAACGAAAGACCGACAATGGCACAACATTATAAATACGAGCCATTAACTATTGAAAAATTTACTGAAATAGTTAATAATTTAGATAGACCGATGGAAATAGAGAAGAAACCCTACTACATTTGGGAGACTAACAAACGATTCCACGCGTCCTTCAAATTCAGACCAATACAAGACACCGCACAAATTCAACACGTTGTGACCGTTCGCCTATCGGTTAATAAAAAATGGATCGGTGGCACATACATCAAGTGTAAAAACAAAGAGATAAAAACAAAGATGCGTCACTATTGGAGTGTTAGAGTATTTCGACACTTTAAAGAATGGGAAAGAACGCCACTACCTTCCAGGCTAAAACCAGATAAAGAGTGCAAATGCTACCTATGCGGAACCGAAGGCAGATTTCAAGCACAAAAATGTAATTACTGTTCTAAAATTCAAAAAGCCTTCACAGACAAAGCGAAGCGAAATATTGAAGAGCAATTCATTAAAGCAGAAAGAGATTTTAAAATATTAGAGATAATAAGAGATAACAACGAAATGAGTATAAGAGAGATGGTAGGACTATACTTGAAAGGAGAAGATTAACATGCTAGGTAAACTGCCGTATTTCCTTCTTTATGATATTTTTGATCACATTAATAAAGAGCTAGTGAGGGAAGAGATTTACACAGATATCCAATATACACCAGCCCACGATATGATTTTTGTGTGCCTAGGAGATACGGAAGCACAGTTTCATATAACCACAGATTTGAGCCTTGAACTTATTTCTGTGCCCAGTGTATACCGCAGGCAGTTTTTTAGGATAACTAGCAAGCTTAGAACTATGCCTGAGAGGACTTTTAATAAATACCTAGCTCGTTGGATGCCTACACACAAGAACATAGGAAAATGGTACTTTAAAATACGCTCTGACGGCACAATACTATGCAGAGCACAGTACTACAAAGAATATTCA
>JAAELO010000238.1 GCA_024226555.1 Desulfobacterales bacterium
AGATACCAAAAACATTACAATCGATCAAATGTCATCATATATCATCAAAGCATATCCTTTCCCATCATCCAATCATAAATATAATTAAGCATATTACAAACATCGTGCGATGTTTTCCAACCGTGCGATAAAAACATCAGCAGGAAAACATCGCGCGTACTTTAGGATTACACAGACCCACGTCACACATCATCTGTATCTTTTGTGAAACGTACCATGGGGCGGGTTTCGCAAGATGATGAAAGAAAATAATAAAAAACATACAAATCACACACAATTTCTCCATCAAACATGCACTCCTCCTTTTCAGAGCGAAATTCAAAATATAAGAGAAAGAGGAAAGAAAAAGAGAAAGGGAGGGGGATAGACAAGGAAACAAAAATAATAAAAAAATTAACATCAAATTCCAACACAATTCGATCATCCAACTCGCCCCTCTCTCTGCCTATTCCTCTCTCTCTCTCTCTCTCTCTCTCTCTACTCATATCTGCTTCTCCTTCCACTTCTTTCTCTTTTTCTTTCCCCTTTCTCATATATTCTGAATCTCGCTCTCAATTTCGCTCTGAATTCCGCTCTGAATCTTAATAGAAAAGACAGAGCGAAAATGAGAGCGTGGAGGGAAGGAGAAGGAAGTAGGGGCCGTGGGAGTAGCCAACCCCACCAAAATATACCTAATCTATTCTATTCTTCTTCTTTGCGAGAGGGTAGAGGGAAGGAGAAGGAAGGAGAGGCCGTGGGAGTAGCCAATCCCACCAAAACATCCATTATATTCTATTCTTCTTCCTTGCGAGGGGGTGGAGGGAAGGAGAAGGAAGGAGAGGCCGTGGGAGAAGCCAACCCCACCAAAACATCCATTATATTCTATTCTTCTTCCTTGCGAGGGGGTGGAGGGAAGGAGAAGGAAGGAGAGGCCGTGGGAGAAGCCAACCCCACCAAAACATCCATTATATTCTATTC
>JAAELO010000239.1 GCA_024226555.1 Desulfobacterales bacterium
AATACGCCTCAGGCATTATTCACCCAAAACATTGCGAGCCTATTTGCTATGGGCCAAAAAACTAAAATATTTTGTCGGGGAAAATCCGCCCGATCAATTAACCCCTGATGATGTAAAAAAGTTTCTGACATTTTTGGCTGTTTAAACTCCGATTAAACAGATAGAGGGGTAAAATCACAAAATTGGAGGGTCCCCACAGTCTAACTACCTGAATTTATTGACTCGGGAAAATTTATTTTTCAATTTTCACCCAAAATCGTGGTGCGGAAAATTTGCCTAAAAAATTATTTTTGTCTTGACATGCATGTATTGGCCGTCTATATAGGTGGTGATAGAGCAATTTTATGCCCTTTACTGCGAGGTCAACATGTTTCCAAGAGTTACTAAATCAACAAAGAACGGAACAAGCTACGAATACTTAGTTATCAGTGAGTCAATTCGCAAAAAAGGAAAAGGTTCTACGACTCGAAATATTGCCAATCTGGGCAACATAAAAAATTTTTCGAATCAAGATATTTCCAACCTAATTGATGGATTTATAAAAATATTTAAACTTGAAAATTTTTGTTTGTCCGATGGTGTAGAAATATTAGAATCCCTGGAACATGGAAGCATCATTTTTTGGCAAAAGATATGGCAGGAACTGGACCTATCCAAAGCAATAAAGAAACTGGTTAGAATAAAAAATAAGAGGGCCCGGCTTGCCGTGGGAAAATATGTTGAAATGATGGTAGTCAATAGGTGCGGGGATCCGTTAAGCAAGCTTGGGGTAACGAGGTGGATAGAAAGAACATGTTATAAGGAGATGAAAGAGTATTCCGAACTCCCGCTTGATGTCACCTATTTTTATAGGAGTATGGATCATCTGCTTGAGGTAAAAGATGATTTGGAATTTGCTATATTTGAAAAGCTCAATAATCTGTTTAGCATAAACATTAAATTGACATTCTATGATATAACCTCAACTTTTTTCTATTCCGATACCTGCCCAATAAGTTCAAATGGTTACAGTCGAGATAATAGGCCGGATAAGGTGCAGATTGTAATAGGGGTGGTGACATCCTATGAAGGCTATCCAATAAAACATTTTGTTTTTGAAGGAAATACAAAGGATGAAACTACAGTGAATACGGTAGTACAACAATTAAAGCATGAATATAATATAGAAGAGACGACCTTTGTAGGAGACCGGGGAATGATAACGAAATTGAATTTGAGTCGACTCGAAGGAGAAGGTTTTGAATATATTATGGGAGTGAAACATCGTCAGGATGAGATTTGCAATATGCTGATTTCAGAACAAAACCTTGGATCGAACTATGAAACTTATAATGGACTGAAGATTCGGGAACGGAAAGTAAAAGTAAAAACATTTTTAATATGGAAAAGTAAAAAAATAATAAGGAAACATTGTGATCTTGATGATGAAAGGTTTCTCTTATTGGAAAAAGAGTTGTTGTCTCTTAACAATAAGTCCGCCCCCAAATTTAAGGAATACAAGAATATTTTTGAAGGTATAGTAGAGAGAATAGAACCCAAAATTTCCAATAAAGTTTTCCGAGGGATAAAAAAGTATCAAGGAAAATACGAAGATGAATTGCGATACATTATTTGCCTGAACGAGGAAAGGAAGCGTTCTTCCCAAAAGAAAAGAGAAGAATATATTTTAAGATTCTCAAAGGAATTAGATGGATTATTTTCAAAAAAAGACATTGGCAGTAAAGATAGAGCTTTTGTGGAGATTGCTCTTCATAAGATATTCGAAGGGTATAAAGCTAAATTCAAAAAATTTTTTACAATTGAGAAGGATCCCAAAACCAAGAAAGCTTTTGGATATAGGTTAAATCAAGAGGCCCTGGATTACGAAATAAATTTTGATGGGATATTTGTTCTTCTATCGAACAGATCAGATTTAGAGCCGTACAAGATAGTTGAATCATATAAGAATTTAAAAGAAGTTGAGACGCTTTTTGACGATCTTAAAAATTTTGTTGATATAAGACCAATAAGGCACTGGTTGGAAAAGCGGGTGCGCGCTCATGTGTTTATCTGTATCTTGTCCCTGTTGCTGAAAAGGGTGTTTGAGATTAATTATTTGGATGCTAAAGCTGTAACGGAGCCCTTAGAAGAGATATCAAAGTCTAAACTGATCAAATACAAAGTTAAATTTTCAAAAAGAGAAGATAGAATTCAAATAATTCCAAAGATAACGACTACGAGCCCGATACAAAAACAATATTTTAAAATGGTTGGAATTAAGAACCCAATGAATTTGGAGAAATTTGTGTGGTGAGGAAAGCAAAAAACTAACCCCTTGATTTTTCAAGGAATTGGCTTTCTATGTGTTTAATCAGAGCTGAAAGTATTAAGAAAACTTCATTTTTGCCTTCACCTGCTGGGGGAAAGCAAAAAACGATTATTTCCAATGATTTCAAGGCATATCAAAAATCGTGCCACGGATTCAGGAATTAACTCCACATATCGATTTTTTCTCCAGAAAGTCGTACAAAACGGCCCCACCCATTAACCTTGCTCATATCGAGTTTTGCTCCTATACTTTGGCAAAACTTCTGAAACATATTGTC
>JAAELO010000240.1 GCA_024226555.1 Desulfobacterales bacterium
CTCTAATAATTAGAATTTTGGATAAAATACAAGGCATTTTAAAAAATAACGAGCCGATTTTATTACAGTTTTTTTTGGAAATAACAAAGTATTTTGCCAAAAGAACAGTTATTAGAGATTCCCTTAAGTAGTTCGATCATAAGACAGTTATTCGAGATTCCCAATATCAAAAAAACTTTCTTAATAATTCTTCATACTGTAATGTGACAAATCGTTTCTAAAATTAATAAGATAATAGAAAAAACCTGAAGAGGATTTGAAATATGGAACTCAATATTCTGGTCGATAATACAACTATTGATAAACGTTATTCGTCAGAGCCTGGTTTATCAATCCTCATTGAAGATGAAAACACAAAAATTCTGTTCGATACAGGTAACTCTGATATTTTTTTAAAAAATGCAGTTAAAATGGGAAAAGACCTGACAGATCTTAATTATATAGTTTTGTCACATAATCATATCGACCATACCGGTGGTATTGAATCGTTAATTGAATATTATGCAGACTCAAAAATAGATCCATTTAAAAAAATGTCATTAGTAGCTCATCCCGAAGTTTGTGAAGCCGTATATAAAAAATTTAAAGATCCAGCTCTTCTTTCCAAAGCAAGTCTGTCTAAATTCTTTCATCTTAAACTGAGTAGAAAGCCGCAATCCCTTGGTCCAGAATTCACCTTTTTAGGGGAAATACCAAGACTCAATAATTTTGAGTCTATGCCCTATGGTCGCAGAGAAAGGAGAGATGAGTCAAACCTTATTCTTGATGACTCAGCTCTTGTATATCATTCTAAAAACGGATTGGTTATAATTACAGGATGTTCTCATGCAGGGATCTGCAATATTATTGAATATGCAAAAGAGGTATGTGATGATCACAGGGTTGTTGATATTATAGGTGGTTTCCACCTTTTAAAACCTAAGATGCATCAGCTGGAGGGTACCGTTTCATACTTTGGCAAACTTAAACCCGAAGCAGTGCATGCATGCCACTGTACTGATCTTAAATCAAAAAAGGCTCTATCTAAGGTTGTAAATATAAAAGAGGTTGGCGCTGGGTTTTCAATAAGTTATTGAATATGTGGTAAATTTTAGTCCCAATCATTCTAAACAAAATAATCTAATTATAATACAAGAGCTGATGAAACGACATCCTGCACACAAACACGCAGTGGAATCGATCATTGAACGATGTAAACAAGAGGGCTACGGAATCACCTTCTCCAACAAAGAAATTGACGACCTACTTGGACTCAAACAACCAGCGGACTGTTCACGTGAAGAGCGTGAAGATTTCAAATTCGAATGAAAGCAGGGCGTTGATAATATAAAACGAGACCACTTTATAACTATAACCTGCGCTTCATCGGCACAAAGAAAACCAGGAAAGGCCATGGCGGTTGGTATTTAACCGAATAAAAGTGTATCAAGTCTGGAAATACACTTTGCAAAGGTTAATTCCAGATTTAAAGCAAGACCAATATCCCCGCCTTGAAGAATCAATCCTGGATTTAGCACAAAAAAAATGTTAGGTGGGTTTGGATTGATGGAAAACATAATATTCCATAAGATAAGACCTTTACTATGCATTTTTTTGATGCTAAAATTTTATAAATAATAGTGTTGTTTTCAACGTGATAAAACCACCAATAAAAACCCTAAAGGCAATTTTAATAAGGTAATAAATATGGAACAGATTGTTTGGTCAGACAATTTCAGTGTTGGTGTAAAATTATTCGACGATCAGCATAAGAGGTTAATCGCCATGCTAAATAAGATGATTAAGAACCCGATGGCGACAACGAAGTCGGAGACTGTCTCTGATGTCTTGTCAGATATGACAAATTACGCTCAGCAACACTTCAAGTCAGAAGAGGATCTTATGATTGAACATGGCTATCCTCATCTTGAACAGCAAAAAAAACAGCATAAAGAGTTCAGGGAAAAAGTGCTGAAACTCTGTACAGCAACATCATACGAAGTTGAGGCCGTTCCTCAAGTTTTGCTTGACTACCTTAAGCAATGGTTGACTCAACATATACTACATGAGGACATGGAGTATAAAACATTTTTTGAAGAAAAGGGTGTCTGCTAAAAAAAGTAGAACTATAAAAAAATTGAAACATTTTCTTCTTCATATTAAATACTCATAATTTAGCTTTCCAGGTTCTAAATTTTTTTTTTCGATACTGAGATCGTTTTTTTCAATGTAAATAAAATTATATTAAACACATTTTTATTTTCTATAGGGAATCTCTAATAACTGTTCTTTTGGCAAAATACTTTGTTATTTCCAAAAAAAACTGTAATAAAATCGACTCGTTATTTTTTGAAATGCCTTGTATTTTATCCAAAATTCTAATTATTAGAGGTTCCCTATAAATAGAATCATTTGTTAGTGCTTCAAAAACAGGTGATCTTGTAGAATTGTATAAAATGCTATCACAAGAACTCACTATAACAGTATGCAAAAATATCCTATTAAGGAGAAGAGTAAGGCAAAGGCTATCAGGTTTTCGATATATATATATCGCAGAAATATGGTTCTTAGAGTGATACAGGAGGACACATGGGCCCTCCTGTTAAAGTGATTAAAATTATTTAAAATCAAGTTCTGTAATACATGTATCCCTATATCTTGTTCCCCGATAAACAGAGTTTATAACAATCTTAACATAAGATGTTTTCTGTTTGGTTTCGATGTTAAAATACTGCATTTTTTTAGTATCTTTGAATTTCAGGATCTGTGTATCACCATTGGAAAAAATCAGCATTGCAGTTTTTATTCTATTATTCTTCTTGAACAGTTTATTGGTTTTAGGGTATCCACCTAAGATTCCAATCTTATTTATCTTTTTTGATTTTGAAAATGTTACCTTTAACCATTCTCCAATGCCGTCATCAGGACTTGCCTCAAACCAGGCTGTGGTCTTCTTACCATCAAAAACATTTTCAGGTGCATATGCATTTTTAGGTCTGTTTTTCTCTATTAAATATGAGGAAACAGATAAATTTCCGGGAGCTCTGTAAGAAACTTTCGATGATCCCTTATATGAATCGGAACCAAGTATAAGCTTAACGCTTCGTTTCCTTGCATCTGCTTCCGGGTTTAATGTTTTGTATTCAATAACATATTGAGCTGTTAGTGATGCTGCAAGCTGGTAGACAAGTTCTGTGAAGTTTTTTGTAACATCGTGATAGACTCCACCTGTTTCAGCGGCTATCCACTTATATTGTTCCAACCTTGGAGCAAGGGTATATACTACTATGCCTTTCTCCTTAACAGGCTTTAAAACTGTTAATGTGTGAAGCTTGGTAATATGATTATTCATGTGGTAAGGAGCATCTGTTATTAGTACTGCAACTACCTTTGCTTTTTCTCTGAACTTAAATTTAGTCATTTGAAACATTGCGTCAAGAGCATTTTCGGGTTTGTCATTTCCACCCCTTGCTTTAAGCCTGGATATTATCTCTTTGAACTTATTTACATCAGCCATTGGCTCATATACTTTACGAACTTTATCTCCAAATGTGATCAGACCAAGACGATAATCCATGTTGGTTTTCTTAAGTACATTTGCAAATTCAATTATGTTATCACGAACAGATTTAATTTCTTTACTCATTGATCCAGTGGTATCAAATACAAAGACGATATCTATCGGTTCAACAGCATCCGGTGCTTTTTCCTTTACAGTAAGTTCCGGAATTTTAAAACCGGATTCCTGTATTTTAATATCACTGCTTTTTATTCCGGTAATTGGTTCTCCCTTAGAATCAAGCACATAAGCTTTGATCTTGATATATGGGAATTCAATCGGGTTTGCTTCGATCACAACCTTTGCTTCTTCTGCAAATAGTGTATGTGCAGAAAAAAGAGATATGACCAGAATCATGGTTAATAGTTTTTTCATTATGTTATCTCCTGTGACTATAAAAAAATATATTTTATGTTGTAATATTTGTATTTAATAATAAGTATTTTGGGAGAAGTACAAGGCTTTCGAAAATTATACCCGCAGGAATATTGATTTTATATCGAGGAGTATAATTTGAGAATAACGCAGTAATTCTTTCAAAAGGCTATTATTAATTTAGTTTCTTTTGAAAATGCTGATAATCTTTCAGGGTCCTCCAGCTTCCACCCCATGTCCATCCTCTTTTAGTAAAAGCTTTATAAACAGCATCCCATTTTACTATTAGTCCCTTTCTTCTATTAGTTCTATCCACATATTTACTACCATCCGGTGGTAGTATCTCCTTTTTAGAAATATAAGGATTTTGAACAGGATTAATATCGATTGCTACGCCATAACTGTGTTTGGAAAAAACTCCGGGACGACCTGTAACAGCACGACAATTAAAGGCAGAAGTGTTATTATCTGCCATTGAGAAATCATCTGAACCTTTGTACTTATCGATAAGATGTATTTTTTCGATGGGGAATTTTGCATTAAAGAGATCTTTAAAGATTCCTACTATGTCGTCACCAACAGCTTTGTGTACGATAAGTTCACCATTATGAGCTTTTCCATCAAATCCCCAGTGTTTTAATTTTATATAAACAAGATCTTTAATCTTAATGGGGCATCTGTTTTTATAAGAGAACTTATTCATTTTTGCAGCGATTTTATGAGGAACTTTTGTTTTTACAGCTTCATACTTCGATGGCTTTCCAAAAGCGGGAAGTGATATAAATGTAAGGATTAGTATAAATGCAACACTGTACTTGATATGGCGCTTCAAAGCATTCTCCTTTATTAATAATTTTCATAGAATAAAAATATATATAATAAAACACTATCTAAAGAGTGTTAATTATTTCACATCTTAAATTTTTATTCTACGAAAATTACAGGACAAGCTCTTCAACAAAATCTATTAACTGATTTAAATTACCGCAGGTTCTTACTTCGTGACAGAAATTTTTATATGTATACATCTCACTGTCACCAGTGTTCCATGAACTTTCTGATTCAGGGTTTAGCCAGATCACTCTTCGACATCTCTCTCTCATTTCATTAAAGATTGTATCCTGAGGGTTTTGATAGTTACTTCTTCCATCACCAATCATTATAAGAGTTGTCTTCTTATCAAGAGCACCAATATACTCCTTTTTAAAAATACTGAAAGTTTCACCATAATCTGTCAGGGATTCATAATTAATACCGGCATCTTCAAGTATCTTACTAATTGCAATATCGATTCCGTAGTCATTAAAAAAACTGGTTACTTCTGCAATTTCTGAAACGAATACAAAACTTCTTACCTTACTGAAACAATCGGAAAGGGCGTAGAGAAGATTCAGCATAAAACGGGAAGTGGACCATACTGACCCTGATATATCGCAAAGAACTACAATTTTACCCTTTCTAAGCGGTCTGTCACGATATTTTATCTCAATTGGAATTGAGTGATATTTTGCAGATTTTCTAATGGTTTTCTTAATATCAAGAACCCCTTTATTTTTTACATAATATCTTCTGCTTACGATATCTTTGAGCTTTTTAACAAGTTTATCTATTACTGCCCGAATCTCTTCTATATCTTCATTGGATAGAGAAGCAAAAGGAATTTCACCAACTCCTTTGTAGTGTACTTTATGCTTTGTTATTTTTTTTAGAGATTCGTTATTTGGTCTTGGGTCTTTAGATATCAATACTTCAGCTGTTTCCATCATTTTTTTAAAATGTTTATTTATGCTTTTACCTGGTTCTGAAGTAGTATTATAGTTTGTTCCTAAAAGCCCCATAAATCTTTCTTTGGCTTTATTGAGCTTGAGCATGAGTTGCAATCTACCAGTTAGCTGGCCCATATTGGATTTTAAGGCAACCTGTCGGTAATCATTAAGCTCCTGTACTGCCTGGATCTGTTCAAGGTAACCTTTTGGATTGCCCTCAAGAAAATCGATAATGTCAGAATCAACAGCCCCATCTTTTTTCATCATATCAAGTAGATCATTAAACTCAGAATCAAAGGAGTCGAAGCCTTCCAATTCGGGATTCTGATCAAGTTCATCAAAGAAAAGACTGAAGAGGTGATCAAATTTACTATGATCTCTTCTGGTTTTAATAAAATTGGCACGAAGAACTGTTTTAAAAACATCACGGTCAGTCGTATCTATCATCTCAAGATGTTTTGAACAATCAATAACTTCAGATGTTGATACGCGAAGACCGGAAACCCGCATCACTTCGACAAATTTTTGAACAAGAGAGATCATTACATGACATCTCTGATTTTGCGTTTTACAAGATCAGCATCAGACCTGTATTTACAGATGACATTCAGTGTTTCTTTTACGATCTTTGGTGACAAATCCTTAACCTGAAGTGAGATAAGAGCCTTTGCCCAGTCCAGAGTTTCAGATATACATGGTTTTTTCTTTAGATCCAGATCCCTGATATTTCTAATGGCATCAATCAGATTCTCAGTCAGTTTATCTTCAATTCCCGGGATTTTCAGTTTAACAATCTCAATCTCCCTGTCTCTGTCAGGATAATCAAGATAGAGGTGAATACATCTTCTTTTAAGGGCATCACTCATATCCCTGTAATTATTTGATGTTAAAAGAACAAATGGAATTGTTTTGGCTGTAATGGTTCCAAGCTCAGGAATTGAAACCTGAAAATCACTTAATAGTTCAAGAAGAAAAGCTTCAAATTCAGGGTCTGATTTATCAACCTCGTCTATCAACAAAACAACTGGTTTTTCAGATGAAATTGCTTGAAGAAGTGGTCTTGGCTGAATAAATCTTTCAGAAAAAAATGCATCCTCCTGTTCTGCTATCTTATCAACAGCACCTGCCAGGCCTTTTGTTCCCGCAATAACATCATGAATTTTTTCTTTAACCATTTGGGTGTATAGAAGCTGCTTTGCATATTCCCACTCATATAGAGCTTTTGCTTCATCAAGACCTTCATAACACTGTAATCTTATAAGTTCACGTCCGAGACTCGTTGAAACAGCTTTTGCAAGTTCTGTCTTTCCAACACCTGCGGGACCTTCAACAAGAATAGGTTTATTATTCGCATATGCAAGGAAAACAACTGTTGCTAGCTCCTTTGAGGATATATAGTCTGATTCTTCAAGTTTTTTTATTACGTCATCAACGTTTTTAAAATCCATTGGATTGTCCTTATTAAAAATATATAAAGTGTAAAAAACACTCATATCAGTAATTTACCAAATCAGCAATTGCCACTTACAAAAGCTTTGATTTTAATTTAATTAATATATCCTAAAACTAAGTCTAAGTTATATTTCACTTTATCTCGATAAATAAAATTGAAATTTTATCTTTTATTTGTATCCTTTATAAAATAGGTTTATTAAAAAAATGACTTACTAAAAAGGATTTAGGTATTAATCAATACCAAATTTAAGGGAACCTCTAATAACTGCTCTTTTGGCGAAATCCTTTGTTATTTCCAAAAAAAACTGTAATAAAACCGGCTCGTTATTTTTGGAAATGCCTTCTATTTCATCCAAAATTCTAATTATTAGAGGTTCCCTTAAAGTTTATTCATCTTTACCAAATAGCTCCAGAGTTAAGATATCTGCAACGAGTTTTCTGTATAGAGATTTTTCAGAAATAGTAATATTCCTACCTCTTTTATGGAAATTAACCGGATATTTTTTGTGATAATGTGGAGTAAAATCTTTTTTCTCCTCAAGTGAAGCATGACTGAATCGCGCTTCAAGAGCTCCTTTATGAAGTTTTTCCACCTCTTTTTTGAAAAGCTTATTTTTTGTTTTTTCGCACTCAATTAGGTTATCGGCAACAAGTTCAACGTCCAGTTTCTCTATTTTCTTTGTATTGGGATAGGTTATGCTTACTGTGTACATAAATAATCCAGAGTCTTCATTTGAAATTTCCAGATATTTTATCATAGCACCCTTCAATTTTTCCAATTTTGAATTTTTTAAACATATCATCGTCAACAGCATCTTCTAATCTTTCAGAGATGGTTGTTCTCAAATTATAAAAGAAACTGCTAATCTCTTTAAATATGCCTATATTTTCAAAGCCAGATTCCAATAATGATTCAATAACTTCAATTTTGTTTGCTGCAAATTCATCTATTCCTCTAATTTCAAATCTTTTCTGAACTGGGAAATAATTGTAAAGAATCCAGTCTCAATGTCTTCTTCATCAGCTATAATATGATTTCTTATGAATTTTGATAACACTTCAATTGTTTTTTCACTACTAAAGAGTGCCAGGTTGTATATGGCACTTCTAAGTTCATTTGCTTCATTTTCATTTATTCTGCGGTCAGCTAATGATTTTACGATCAATTTTGTAAAATTTTCATAGTTTTCAACTTTCTTTTTGAAGACTTCTATATTCTGGTTCTTAAGTTCTTCTCCTTTAACCTGCTTTTTCAGAATAAGAGCTGTGATTGTTACTGTTAAGAGAATACCAATTAAGGCTGATATAACACTTTGATAATAACTCCCCGTTTTAGTAACAGAAAAAAAATAGTTGAATGTTATAAAGCTTAAAATAAAAATCAGAATGATGATGATAAGTTCAAGGTATGAGAGTTTATTAAATGATTTTTGCATAAAAATTCCATTAAAGAGTTATTTGAGATTCCCTTATTTGTTTATTAAATAAAACCCATATACCATATGTAATTCATAACAGTTGAGCAATAGAATTGTTAAATTAAAACAAAGCTTTATTTTTTTTGATAATCGAGCTGATTCGTTTATAAAAAAGTTTTTTTAAAGTTTACAGTTCTTTTTTTGAAAATACTCCGTTGTTTTGTTTTTATTTCTTTTAAAACAATTTAAGTGAACCTCTAATAATTAATATTTTGGATGAAATACAAGGCATTTCAAAAAATAATGAGGCGATTTTATTACAGCTTTTTTTGGAAATAACATAGTCTTTCGCCAAAAGAGCAGTTATTAGAGGCTCCCTACAGTTTTTTTGTAATAACGAAGTAGTTCAGTCAAAAGGTGATAATTAGAGATTCCCTTAAGCAGTTCGTTTAAAAGGATTTATTAGAGATTTTCTATATTTTTTTAACAAACATTAAAAAAAAGAAGTAATAATAATATTCAAATTTAATAAAATCATAATTTAACATTAGAGTAGTAATTTCAATAAGATGAAGCGAAGTAAAGAAAATGTATAAAGCATCTAATCATAAGGTTCCATACAAATCATTTACAACTCTTTTACAAAATTATGACAATCTATTTTTTTCCTTATGCATAATGAGCATCACCTTCTGAATTTTATGGAAGGTGAAAACATTATACTTCTGAACGTTAGAAGAAAAGGAGAAAAAAAGATGAAAAAGTTTTTTATGTTAATTGTAGTTAGTATTTTTCTTGCATCCACTGCACAAGCAGCCGTTACTCTTAGTTATCACAACAGTGATTCAAGTAGTAGAACTTTTGCTGTAAAGGCATGCGGAAGCGCTAAAAAAGTTACTTTCGATGGTAGCAAAACTGCATCAACCACTATTCAGGGTTGCTCATCTGCAACTATTTTTACTTCATGTGGAAATATTGAAGTAAAAGATGGTGATAAAGTTGAAATAAAAGATGGATGTGTAACAGTTAAGTAAGAAAGATAGTTCAATAAAAAATCTTAGATTTTTTATTATGTTCAAATATTAAAGGGTTTGTTCATCAATATGTCAGGTATTTGATTGTTCAAGCCCTTTATTGAGATTATCATGTCAATATAGGTTCAATCCTAATTTCCGTTACATCAAATTCCTCAAGAACTGATTTTAGGGAATCTCTAATAACCTCTCTTTTGACGAAATACATTGTTATTTCCAAAAAAACTAATAAAATCGGCTCGTTATTTTTTGAAATGCCTTGTATTTCATCCAAAATTTTAATTATTAGAGGTTCCCTTTAACTTTTTCTGAGAAAATAACTACAAACAACATAAAATTTCCTGTTACCTGATTATTTTAAGAAAAGAATCTTGGAACCGTCTAATGATCCTGTTTAACGGTATTTTATAAGACATCTCTTTTAAATCCATCTGAGAGCATGTGTCCCCCAACCTATACCTAATTTATAATACCTGATAATCCTCTTTTAACAGCTAAACAATATTTTTTTTTTACAAAACTATATTAATTCGCACAATTATTTCTCTTTCAAGTTTGAATTTTTTCTTTTTTAATGCTTTATTATCTATATACCTAAAATATAAAGACAAATTATGCCAAACAGGGATAACAATTGTTTAATGAATTCAACAGATATGACAAAATAAACGGTATCGATTTTTCAATTAACTGGTTAAACCTTTCCTACTGTGACCATGCATTAGAAATAAAATTCAAGGGATCATATTTTGAAAACAATTTGCAGTTGGGTAGAGCTTGTCATCTTATCGCAATAGCTTTCTATTGTATTTTTGCTATATGGAATGCACTGGTTATTGATACCTCAAATGTCCAGATTTGGTTTTTTATATCCTCTTTAGTTACAATTTTATTTCTCTCAGGACTTACATTGTCATACTATGGCTTTAAGCACTATGAAAGATTCTGGCAACAGATTTTTGCCTTCTATGTTTTTATGACCGGATCTGGTTTTGCTATTGTTACAATGTATAGCAAAAGTTACGATACATTAAATTATTTGGGAATCATTTTTTGTCTTATTTTCTGCTACTCGTTTATAAAACTTACTTTTTTATGGGCCGTATTAGCAGGAAATACTATCGTTTTCTTTTATGCAATAAGTGCTCTGATTTCAATAGGTCCTTCATTAAAACTCCTATCCATAGTTTCTTACATGTTTGGAATAAATCTTCTTGGAATTATGGTTTGTTATTCCCTTGAGCTCATGTCCAGACGTGATTTTAAACTCAATTATCTTATTAAGGAGGCAGAAAGTAAAACCAAGGATATGAATGTTAAGCTTGAATCTATGGTTAAGGAAAGAACAAAAGAGCTTGATATCACTAATGAAGATTTAAAAACATCAGTTAAACGGGAAAAAAATCTTGTTGAAAGGCTAAGAAGTGAAGAGAAGATTCTTCAAAAGAGCTTAGACTCACTTGAACAGGCCGAAGATATTGCAAGGTTAGGGTATTTCGAATGGAATTGGGAAAAGGAAGAGAACTATTGGTCAAAAGGTTTTTTTAAACTGATGGGATTTGATAATTCTGAGTCATTAACATATCTTGATTTTTTAGAATTTATCCATGAAGAGGATAGACAACGAATAAGAGATAATATTGAAATATCCATTAATAATCATGAAACTGTAAATATAGAATTTACCATAACTCAAAGGGATGGTAGTATTATACAGTTTCATGGAATTGCAGACCATTTCTATAATAATGATAAACCATTAAAAACAAGGGGAATCTTTCAGGACATAACAGATCGTAAGATTGCTGAGGAATCTCTCAAACTATTAGAAGGAAAACTTATTCAGGCACAAAAGATGGAAGCTATTGGCAGGTTAGCGGGAGGGGTTGCACATGACTACAATAACATATCAAGCATTATTATAGGTTATTCTGAACTTTCCCTGGATAAAATAGAAAAGGTTGATCCACTTTATAAGAATCTAAGTTCAATATTAAATGCTGCATATCGAGCAACAGATATTACAAGGCAACTACTGGCATTTGCACGTAAACAGACAATAGTTCCAAAGGTGATAGACCTGAACAAGACCGTAACAAGTATGTTAAAAATATTAAAGAGGCTTATAGGTGAAGACATAAATCTCGATTGGAAACCGGGGGATGAGATATGGCCAATCAGGATTGATCCGTCACAAATTGACCAGATCCTTGCTAATCTTTGTGTAAATGCAAGGGATGCTATCTTAAATATTGGAAGAATAATAATAGAAACTAAGAATATTTCCTTTGATGATGAGTATTGTAGTACTCATTCAGGATTTATACCCGGGAGTTTCACAATGCTCGCAGTTAGCGATAACGGCACTGGGATGAAACAGGAGACTCTGGATAAAATTTTCGAACCATTTTTTACTACTAAGGGTTTGGGTCAGGGTACCGGATTAGGACTTGCAACAGTATATGGAATAATTAAGCAAAACGATGGCTTTATAAATGTTTATAGTGAATATAAAAATGGTACGACCATAAAAATATACCTCCCACAAAATACAGGTAAACCTGTTGAAGAATTTTATAAAAATACAGGTGAAATTTCATTGGGCTTTGGTGAAACAATCTTATTAGTAGAGGATGATATCTCTATTTTGGAATTAGGTAGAGAGATGCTCGATAACTTAGGTTACGATGTCCTTGTTGCGAATACTCCTACTGAAGCGATATATCTCGCAACAAATCATAATAAAGATATTCACATATTAATAACGGATGTGGTAATGCCTGAAATGAACGGCCGTGATTTAGCAAACCATTTGCAATCAATATATGAAGATTTAAAGGTCCTATTTATGTCAGGATATACAGCTAATGTGATTTCTCATCATGGAGTACTGGAAGAAGGCGTAAATTTCATATCTAAACCATTCTCAAAGATGGATTTATCTGAAAAAATAAGAGATGTTCTGGATAATAAATAATGAAACTTTTTATCTCAAATTTAGAGAACATTTTTACTGCCAAAATGCCCTATTAGATAAGTTGTATGAAATTTCAACCATACTCAGACGAACATACTCCTTAACCTTTTTATCCGAAAATTCTACCTGATACAAAAATACAAATATGTATAAATATGTTTTTTAAAATACATAAATGTATATATACAATTATTAAAATATCTCCATATTTCTTCTAAGGCTTGCCATATCAAGCGATATTGATTATGGCATATAATATGCAAAAACAATATTCCAAGATTAATCTTTTGTATTTTAAAAAACTAAAAATAGATTCAGGAGAAAACATGAAAAAGATTGAGGCTATAATAAAACCCTTTCTACTTAGTTCAGTAAAAGAGGGATTAAGTGAAATTGGAATAACCGGCATGACAGTTAGTGAAGTAAAAGGTTTTGGAAGACAGAAGGGGCATGAAGAGATCTATAGGGGAGCTGAGTACACAGTAGAATTTGTTCCTAAAGTAAAAATAGAAATTATACTGGATGCTGATATGCTTGATAAAACAATTTCTGTAATTGTTGATAAGGCAAAAACCGGCGAAATAGGAGATGGGAAGATATTTGTTCTTCCTGTTGAACAGGTAGTCCGAATTAGAACAGGCGAGACAGACAAAAGTGCTTTGTAAGCTGATAAAATTTTGAAAGAATTATAATAATTAAGATTAAAGAACAGTTTTGAGGAGTAAATGAGATGAAAATTCTATTATACCTATTTATAATATTAAGTAGTTCAGTATGTTTTGCTGGTGAACCAACAATAAAAAATAATGCCGATGCTATAGTACTTGTGCAGGAACATGCTAATTTTCTATGGACTTTAGTTGCAGCATGTCTTGTCTTTTTCATGCAAGCTGGATTTACACTTGTTGAGGCTGGATTTACAAGGGCAAAAAATACTGTAAATATAATAATGAAAAACCTTATGGATTTTTCAATGGGATCTCTTGCTTATTGGGCAATTGGTTTTGGCTTAATGTTTGGAATAAATTCAACAGGTTATATTGGAACTGATGGTTTTTTTCTAAGTTACTTTGATCCAAATGGAGATCCATGGATACTTGCATTCTGGATGTTTCAGGTAGTATTTGCTGCAACTGCTGCAACAATAGTATCTGGTGCTATGGCGGAGAGAACAAAATTTTCAGGATACCTGATTTACAGTGTGGTATTAAGTGCATTTATCTACCCTGTTTTTGGTAGTTGGGCATGGGGAAGTCTTTTTAATGGTGCAGCAAGTACAGGATGGCTTGAAAAACTTGGTTTTATAGATTTTGCAGGTTCCACTGTTGTTCACTCTGTCGGTGGTTGGGCTGCTTTAGCCGGAGCAATGGTATTAGGACCAAGAATTGGAAAGTATGCAAAAGATGGAACAGTAAAACCAATCATGGGGCACAACATAATTCTTGCAGCTTTAGGTGTTTTTATACTTTGGTTAGGCTGGTTTGGATTTAATCCGGGATCAACAACTACAGCAGACAAATCCATTGCTATGATTTTTGTTAATACAAATCTTGCTGCAGCATCAGGAGCTATATCAGCAATGTTTTTATCCTGGATTAAGTTTAAAAAACCTGAAGTTGGTATGAGTTTAAACGGTGCTTTGGCCGGTCTTGTTGGTATAACTGCCGGTTGTGCAAATGTATCTCCAACAAGTTCTATAATAATTGGTCTTATAGCTGGAGTACTTGTAGTCTTTTCAGTAATGTTTTTTGATAAAATAAGAATAGATGATCCGGTTGGAGCTATTTCTGTTCATGGTGTATGTGGTGCATGGGGAACTCTTGCAGCAGGAATATTTAATTCTTCCGGCTTTTCATTTGCCCAGATTGGTGTTCAGTTACTAGGAATTGGTGCTTGTTTTTTATGGGCATTTTCCATGGCTTATATAATGTTTAAAATAATATCAGTCACAATAGGTCTTAGAGTAACTCCTGAAGAGGAACTTGAAGGACTGGATTTTATTGAACACGGCGGTAATGCTTATCCTGATTTTGAAGTTTCAACTTATGCACAAAAATAATTATTTAAGATAAAAAAAGGAGGCAAGCTCTTTACAGGGCTTGCCTTTCAATTTATACAACTTTGTTTCTGGCAGCCCAAACAGCGGCCTGGGTTCTGTCATTTACGCCTAACTTATTGAATATATGAATTACGTGGCTCTTAACTGTGTGAGGGCTTATTGATAACTCATTAGAAATATTGTTATTTGTAAAACCTTCTGCAACATATTTTAACACTTCAATTTCCCTTGGTGTCAGATCTCCCATATATCTGTCTATAATCTGGGCCTTGCTTTTCTTTGAAGAATCAGGGTTAATCTTTTCAAGTTTTTTGATATATTTTTTCTGTTTTTTTATCTCCTGTAACAGTTTTGCAGAGTTTGTATCTATCTTTACTTTTTTTATAATTTCTCCCTTATCATTAAATACAGGATATACAATTTTCTCTTCAATAGGATTTACAATGTGTGGACAGTTGTATGTTTCTGAATCCCCAATAGAAACAGATGCGGCAAATGCAATGCATGTTGAAAATTTACAGTCTCTGCAGTTTGTCCCAGGTAGAACCTTAAAGATATCCATAACAGGAACCGGTTTATGTTTTTTAAAATCCGGTTTAATCTCGTTTTTTTTCAGATCGATATCCATAAGAGTATCCATGAGTTCAATAACAACAGCATTTGCTTCATCTAAGCTATCGAAAGGCCCAGCCGTTGCTTTGTCCGGATGTATATAACAAATATATTTTTTAAAAAAAAATTTAATATATTCCGGATTCTCATAAAAAAGAGAACTTTCTATTTTTGTATTTATATACGGAAAAAGATGTGTAACAGATTCTGTAAGCTTAAAATGAGCAGCACATTTTATCTTTTCAGGACCACTTTGTATAAGTTCAAGATCGGTATAACCATAGATCATTCTATCATCTCCATTAATTTCCATTTGTGCATCTTTATTTCCATTTTTTGTTTTCATGTTGATTTCACATATTCTATTATTATATAATTATGATTATAATATTTTAACAAATTAAAACACATTTTTTTGATCCTTACAAATTCATACGCTTGATATAAACCTTTGTTTCGATTATTTTTATTAAATTTATGAATCTTAGTAAAAAAATAACTATTTTAGTTTTAGGCCTTTTTATCACAATAAGTATTATTCTTGTATTTTTATCAAGAAATACTCTTAGTACAATTGTGGAAAAACAAATCTATACATTTTATAGTGAGAGACTCAGGGTTGCTGTTGATCAAATTAGGAATAATCATGCTGAAATTTCGAAAAAAGATCTTATAAATGAAGAATCTCAAAAGAATAAAACTCTGAATTCATTAAAAGAGATGTATTATAAAAAATTAGGGAACACTTACGTCTTTATCCTTAATAACAAAAGGGAACCAATTCTCCACCCAACCATAAAGCCAAAAAGTAAAGAGTACTATGCAGCCTCAAACCTGTTTATAACAAAACACATTGTTAAAGAGAAAAATGGCAGGTTTGAGTATATCTGGAAAGGTGTTAGTAAATGGTGTGTTTTCAAGTGGTTTCCTGAATGGGACTGGTACATAGCATTTACTGTGGATGATAGTGTAAGGTACGGCATATTAAATCAATATCTTCTTGAGTTTTCATTAATAATAATAGCAACATCCCTTATTATAGCCTTATCAATTTTTTCAATGTTAAAATTTAATATTCTTAGCCCGATTAAACAGCTTGGAAGTGAGTGCCTTAATATACTTGAAAAAAAGGATTCACAGTATATAAATCTACTATCAAAAAGAAAAGATGAAATAGGAAACCTTGCTATTAGTTTCGTAGATATGGAGTCACAGATAAAAAGTGCTGTTGATAAAGCCAATGAATCTGCTGAACAGGCAAAAATTGCAAATGATGCAAAAAGTACATTTCTTGCGAATATGAGTCACGAAATCAGAACGCCAATGAACGGTGTAATTGGGATGACTGATATCCTGCTTGAAACCAACCTTAGCAATGAGCAGAGAGATCTGGCTGAATCTGTTAAAACAAGTGCAAACTTCCTTCTAACTATAATAAATGCCATTCTGGACTTTTCTAAAATTGAAGCTGGTAAAATGGAACTTGAATATATTCCATTTGATCTAAAATGTTTAATTAATCAGCTGTACAATATATTTTCAATCAACACTACAGATAAAAGTATAGGACTTAAAATCACAATTGAAGATGATGTTCCATCCTATTTAAATGGAGATTTTGTAAAACTAAAACAGATATTATTCAATCTCATTGGAAATGCAATAAAATTTACAGAAAGGGGTGTAGTTAAGCTAAGGGTTTCAAAATATTCGGGGGATGATACAAGAGTAAAACTTGCTTTTGAGGTAGAGGATACTGGAATTGGGATTCCCGAAGAAAAAATGAATAATCTTTTTGACTCATTTAGTCAGGTGGATAGTTCTACGACAAGAGTTTATGGAGGAACAGGTCTTGGTCTCACAATATCTAAAAAACTTGTTGGTCTTATGGGTGGAGATATTTCTGTCAAAAGTAAAACAGGTGAAGGAACTCTTTTTAGGTTTACCAGCATGTTTGGGATTGAAGATAAATCAGCTATAGATGAAATACCTGTTTTATGTTCAGAAGAGATAAAACCAGTTGAAAATTTAAAAATACTTCTTGCTGAAGATAATAAAATGAATCAAAAAGTTGCAATCTATATGCTCAAAAAAATGGGCCATGATATAACAATAGCAAATAATGGTATCGAAGCTGTTGAAGCCTTTGAAAATCAAAATTTTGACCTTATTCTGATGGATGGGCATATGCCTGAAATGAATGGGGTGGAAGCCACAAGAAAAATCAGGCAAATTGAAAGAGAGCAAAACCTTAAAAAAATTATTATTATTGCTGTTTCTGCAAATGCAACAAATGATGCACGGAAAGTATTTATGTCTGAGGGTATGAATGAATATATTTCAAAACCAATTAATAAAAAAATCCTGATTGAAACAATTTCAAAGTGTATTCAAAATCAATAATTATAGCATCTAATTATAATTCTACGCTAGGATCACCCAGATGGGTGATGTAATTTCTTTACATTCGTCTATACTAATCATTAAAATTCAAGATTAATTTTTTTAAGGGGATAAGTTATGGCTCAATTTAATAATGCGATGGAAGTTTTTAAACTTCTTTTGAAAAATAATTGTAAGGACTGTGGAAAACCTACCTGCCTTGCTTTTGCAGGGGCTGTGTTTCAAGGTCAGGCTAATGTTATTGAATGTCCGCACATAGACAGTGATGTGGTTAGTAAATATGGAACAGAAAAAAGCAATCAGATCTCTGAATTGGAAAAAGAGTACATTGAGCAGATATCATTTTATAAAAGTGAGGTTGAGAAGACAGATTTAGAATCAAAAGCTGAACTTTTAGGTGGCAGATTTGAAAAAGAAAAGCTGATAATTAAAGTTATGGGAAAAAGTATTTCTATGGATAAAAGAGGTGGCTTATCATCGGATATCCATATAAATCCCTGGCTTTCTATACCGTTCTACGAATACGTATTAAACAGCAAAGGGCTTGATTTAACTTCGAACTGGGTTCCATTAAGAGAGCTCCATTTAGGAAATGACTGGAATAATTTCTTTAGACACAGATGTGAAAAAACCTTAAAAAGAGTTGCAGATTCATATACCAATTTCTTTGAGGATATTATCGAACTCTTTCAGGGGAAGAGAGTTGAGAATCATTATGACTCAGATATATCATTAAGGCTATTACCACTACCAAAGGTTCCGATTTTGATATGTTATAATGAACCGGAGGATGGCCTTGGGTCTGATCTTAACCTGTTTTTTGATGACACAACTTCTGAAAATCTTGGAGTTGAATTTTTATACAGATTAGTAACTGGTATTTCCGTGATGTTTGAGAAGTTGTCAAGAACACATGGTGGCTAAGGCAATCTAAGAAGGGAGTCAAAATCTGATCTCCCTATAGGGAATCTCTAATAATTAGAATTTTTGATGAAATACAAGGCTGA
>JAAELO010000241.1 GCA_024226555.1 Desulfobacterales bacterium
GGATAAGGCAAGTTACTACCCCCTTTTATACATCTCTTTAATACTATCCAAACTAATCAAATCCCAATCCATCTCAATCATTCAATCAATTCATACCTTCCAACTTCCAATACCTTCCTTTCTCGCCTCCATAAATGGCTTTCATTCGTCTGTATTTTTTGTGGGTGGGAGGTGGGAGCGTGCCATACGGGTATGTTTTCACCACCCAAAAGAAAAGTAAGAGAGCTCTCTTTTAGTGATGTTGTGCCTTTGATACCCCTCCCTCTTCTCCTAACGTGATTTGTGTGTGTGTCCGTTTGTCTGTGAACAGGGCCTTTCTCGATCAAAAGAGGAGCTCGAGGTTTTGCCGGACTTTAACTTTTTTTGAGAAAGGTTTGTGCACAAACAAAGGCACACACAGACAAATCACGCTAGGAGGAGAGGGAAGGGTATCAAAGGCACATCATCACCAAAAGAGAGCTCTCTTACTCTTCTATTGGGTCATGAAAACATACGCGTGTCGCACGCTGCCATAGGGGGTGGGAGGGAGACTTACGAGAAGGAGAGGCATCTCTTTCTTCATATTAAACAACCCTCAAATAATGTCTGACGATGGGAGCCAGTTGTGTATTGACTGACGCTTTGTTGTGTATATGGCTGGGAGTTGCTTTGAGGAGTCGATGGCTGGTGTTGGTTGTTGGATTGGTGTTGTTTTATTGCTGTTATGATTGGTGTTTGGGTTGGGAAGGAGCTTTTGTCTTGTCGAGGGTACCGAGA
>JAAELO010000242.1 GCA_024226555.1 Desulfobacterales bacterium
CCACATGCTCCACGCGCTTGTGGTGACCTTCCGTCAATTCCTTCAAGTTTCACACTTGCATGCATACTACCCCCGGAGGGGAATGTCTTAAACATTTCTGCAGTAAGCACGTGCTTAACGCGTGCATCACACCACTTTCTACCCTCTAAAGAGTGCAGAAAAGTATTATTTCCTATTCTTTTTACTTTTCATGTAAACCACTCGCTTCTCCGAAGAGATTTTGTGTGGTTTTCAGAGGAAAAGAAAGAAATAGGGAAAGGTGCTTACATCTCACCAAATTGAGCGCAAAGCTCCGAAAATCAAATGTAATTTAGCCACAAATCTTAATCAAAGAAATGAAACTATATGTAATTACACGTTATTTTTTGAAAGTTGTTCGCTTTTCCACGCAAAAACTCGAGAGTTTTCAAACGTAGCAAAAATAAGCAAAACAAAGAATGACCTTTATTCTTCAAATAGTTTAGAAGCGAGCCATAACCGAAGTTAAAAGCTACAAGCCTCACCAACAATTTGGAAGGTTAAGGGCATTTGACATTTCAAAAAAGAAAAGAAATCGTATTTAACGA
>JAAELO010000243.1 GCA_024226555.1 Desulfobacterales bacterium
AACCCCCCCCTTGGAGAAGAAAAAAAAAGGGAAAAGTTTATATTTTACCCGGAAAGGGCATTGGGAGGATTGGTCCCCTGCCCCCCCCCCCCCCCCCCCCATATTTTTACAACTACATGGCTCAGTGTAGGAAACAAAAGGAATAAATAAATATTACGGTTTTATTCGCTAACAGGATATTATATTTTTATTTAAGGAATGACGTTTCATTTTTTATTATTCTTTGTTATAGGTTTTTACGTTATGTCAATATTGACACAGCGAAATTATTATGTTAGCCATCTTTAAAAAATATTCATAATTAATAATAAAAATACGGTAATTGAATGTCCGTAGATAAAGAAAATATAAGTGATTACAAAAAAACATATGAAAATAGTTTCTGGTGTAAAGATCACTCTGGAAATAATTATTCGTTTGCTGAATATAAATATTTAACAGAGAAATTCCATGGATATGCAGCACCGGGTCTTTTAATCGGAGGCAAAATGGTTGATATTGCTTTATCACATTTACCAAATGATATTCTCTTTGATGCTGTTTGTGAAACGGATTTTTGCCTTCCTGATGCTGTTCAGATTTTAACTTTATGCACAACGGGTAATGGATGGTTAAATGTTATACATCTTGGCAGGTTCTCTTTATCTCTTTATGACAAGTATAATGGTAAAGGTGTTCGGGTTAATATTGATACTGACAGAATAAAAAAATATCCTGAAATTGAATCATGGTTTTACAAGTTAAAGACAAAAAAAGAGCAGAATAATGACCTGCTTACAAGCCAGATTCTTACAGCTGGTGAATACTTTTTCCATGTGAATGAGATAAATATTAAAGAGAGTTATCTATCAAAACGAGCCATCGGAAAAACTGCAATTTGTCCCTTATGCCGGGAAGCTTATCCTATAAAACATGGAAGCATATGCAGGGGATGTCAAGGTGAATCACCTTTCAATAAAGATGAGCAGAAAAACAAAATATCGAAAAATCAATTAAAAGCTATACCAACTGAGTCTGCTATTGGGAAAAACCTTCTGCATGATATGACAGGAATTATTCCGGGAAAAGAGAAAGGCGCAGTATTTAAAAAGGGTCATAAGATCAGTGCTACTGATATTTGTAAGCTACAGTTTATAGGAAAAAACCATGTCTACACTGAAGATATGGAAACGGGTGATGAATATATACATGAAGATGAAGCTGTTTTGTCTTTTGCAAGCAGGATGTGTGGTGAAAGGTTAATATTTAAAGACCCACCCTCCGAAGGGAAAATTAACTTTACTTCATCAATTAATGGATTACTTGTGGTGGATGAAAAGCGCCTTGAAGCATTCAATCTTGTTTCAGGTGTTATGTGTGCTACAAGAAAGAATTATTCTGTTGTTTCTAAAGGGAGGGACGTTGCTGGAACCAGGGCTATTCCACTGTTTCTGCATAGAAAAGATTTTAATAAAGCTATATCTATTATTGATCAACCCCTCTTTAAAGTCCTTCCCTTTAGAAAGAGCAGAATAGGGATATTAATTACCGGAACTGAAGTATTTAACGGGCTTGTTGAAGATAAATTTGAGGATGTAATAAGATCTAAAGCTGAAAAGATGAATTGCAGTGTTGTTGAAGCGATAATTGTACCGGATAACAAAGCTGTAATAACAAAAGGAATAAAGCATTTAATAGAGATGGGAGCTGAAGTTATTGTTACAACTGCTGGTTTATCGGTAGATCCTGAAGATGTTACCAAAGATGGATTAATCGAGGCAGGGGCTGAAAATTTATTGTATGGAGTTCCTGTGCTGCCTGGAGCGATGTCTCTTCTTTGTGATATTTCCGGTGTAAAAATAATTGGTATACCGGCTTGTGGTCTTTTCTTTCAAACAACGGGTTTCGATCTTTTACTACCAAGAATTTTAGCAGATGTTAAGATCACAAGGAATGATCTTGCTAAAATGGGTCATGGTAGTTTTTGTTTATCTTGTAAAACATGCAGATTTCCGAGGTGTAATTTTGGGAAGTGAACAATATACAGGAGTTTGAGATGTCTATCCAGAAAATAAATATTAACAATCATGATCTGAGTTTTAAACCGGGAATGACAATTTTGGAAGTTGCGGAAGAGAATATGATCCGGATTCCGACTCTGTGTCATTTAAAGGGAACAATTCCCACAGGTGCTTGTAGAATTTGTGTTGTTGAAGTAGCTTCCGCCAATAATCTTTTACCTGCGTGCAGTACTCCGGCAGCTAATGGAATGGTAGTTGAAACTGATTCAAATAAAGTTTTTGAAGCCAGAAGAACGATTCTTGAGTTACTGATCTCTTCAGGAAATCATAACTGCGCGGTTTCTGAAACATCAAACTCTGAGTGGATTGACTTTCAGGTTGATGCAATGAAATATGAAGAGTCGGAAGAACTTTGCCCTTCCTGGGGTGATTGTAAACTGCAGGACCTTGCTTATCAGTATCGGGTACGTGTTGATAATTTTAATAAAGATTGGGTAGATCAACCCCCTGAATTAGATAATCCAATGATAGTAAGGGATTTTTCAAGATGCATTAGTTGCGGGCGGTGTGTTCAGGCATGCAATGAGGTGCAGGTAAACAGAGCAATAGATTTTGGTTATAGAGGAAATGATACAAAAATTGTAACCGCTGGAGACAGGACTCTGATGGATTCTGATTGTGTCTTTTGCGGAGAGTGCGTTCAGGTTTGTCCTGTTGGTGCACTTGTGGATAAAAAATCAAGATTCAAATGGCGCCCATTTAATACTGAGAAAATAAGAACAACATGCCCTTATTGCGGGGTTGGTTGCCAGCAAATGCTCCACGTGAAAGATGGTGAGATTGTTAAAGTAACAGGAGTTGAAGAAGCTGAGCCTAACAAAGGACGATTGTGTGTAAAGGGCCGTTTTGGATATGATTTTATCTATTCCGATGAACGTCTTAAAACCCCACTCATTAAAGAGAACGGAGAGTTTAGAGAAGCTTCGTGGGATGAAGCTCTTAATCTTGTTACTGATAAATTTAAAACAATTATTGATGAAAGCGGATCAGCAGCAGTTGCTGGTGTAAGTTGTGCAAGAAGTATTAATGAAGATTCCTATCAAATGCAAAAACTTTTTCGTGCAGTGTTCAAGACGAATAATATTGATCACTGTGCACGTACCTGACATGCTCCAACCGTCGCCGGGCTGGCGGCATCATTTGGTTCTGGTGCAATGACAAACTCATTCTGTGAGTTTAAAAAAGCAAAAATGTTCCTTGTAATAGGTTCAAACATGACCGAAGCACACCCGGTTGCAGCGACTTATTTAAAAAATGCTGTGCAGAGTGGTGCAAAATTAATTCTTGTTGATCCCAGAAAGCATAAATTAGCAGAATTTGCAGATATACATGCACCTCTTCTTGTGGGTAGTGATATCTCGTTTTTAAATAGTTTGATGTATGTATTGATAGATGAAGACCTCTATGACAAAGATTTTGTAAAAGATCACACAGAAGGATTTGATGAACTAAAAGTAAAAGTTAAAGAATATCCACCTGAGATTGCTGCAAAAACATGTGGAATTGAACCTTCCATGATATATGAAATTGCAAGAGAGCTTTCAAAAGTTAAACCTGTTATGTGTTGCTATACACTGGGCATCACTGAACATACATGTGGTCGTAACAATGTTGTTTCTATCGCAAATCTTCAGATGTTACTTGGAAATATGGGTGTTGAATCAGGTGGAGTGAATCCTTTACGTGGGCAGAATAATGTTCAGGGAGCCTGTGATATGGGGGCATTGCCCAATGTTTATCCAGGATATCAGCCTGTTATTAATGAAAAATCTGTTGAAAAATTTGAAGAGTTCTGGGGTGTTGGCGGCCTTGATAAAGAAAATGGGTTAATGATTCCACAGATGATGGATGGACTTGTTGATGGAAAGGTTCGTGCTTTCTATATCTTTGGAGAGAATTTAGCCAACACTGAACCTGATATTAAAAAAGTGGAACATGAATTATCATCGGCAGAATTTCTCGTTGTTCAGGATATCTTTCTGAATGAAACAACAGTTTTTGCAGATGTTATTTTACCAGCTGCTGCATGGAGTGAGAACGATGGAACATTCACAAATAGTGAAAGACGTGTTAGCAGGGTGAGAACTGCAAGTGAGGCTCCCGGAATTGCTAAACCAAACTGGTGGATATTCAGGGAGATAGCAAAACGAATGGGCCAGAAATGGAGTTCTAATAGCGCTAAAGAGATCTGGGATAATGAACTTTCAGTCCTTGCACCTCAGTTTGGTGGAATTAAATACTCAAGAATTGAAAAGGATGGACTTCAGTGGCCTTGTCCAACCGTAGAACATACTGGAACCAAATTTCTCCATAAGGATGGTACTTTTACAAAAGGCAGGGGAACATTTTTACCGGTTGACTGGACACCTCCTGCTGAAGTTCCCGATGAAGAGTATCCTCTTGTTTTAAGTACAGGTAGAAGATTGTACCACTATCATACAAGAACACAAACAGGAAGATGTGAAGGGCTTAATGAACTGCTTCCAGAAGAAACAGCAGATATTTCATATGCTGATGCAACAGATCTGGGAATTGATAATGGTGAGATGATTTATGTCAGCTCTAGAAGGGGCAAAGTAAAAGTGAGAGCAAATGTAACAGATGAGGTTCCAAAGGGACTTGTATGGATGGCTTTTCACTTCCGGGAAAATAATGCCAACTGGTTAACAAACCCGGCTTTTGACCCTATAACACTTACAGCTGAATACAAAGCATGTGCGGTAAGAATTGATATAATAGAAGGGAATCTCTAATAACTCTTCTTTTGGCGAAAGACTTTGTTATTAGCGACTCCTCCAGAATAGATATTCTGGAACCTAACTGCCTAATAACACATAATATATAAAAAGTGTTACTTAGAAGAGGTTCCCAGAAGCTAATTAGATGTTTTGCAGGTTGGGTTGAACTTTAACAATAGATGGATGCACACACATACACAATTTGTTTTACCCAACCTGCTCTTTTCAAACTTAATTAATTGCTAACCAAAACTTCCTTTATTACCATTTCTGATGTATTCTGATCTATAAAAAAATAATGTTATGGCTTGTATGATTAAAATCAAAACAGGTTTGGCATGAAGACAATAAGGCCTCCGGCAGCAAACTCTTTGAAAGTTTGGGCTTCTAAAAAAAATATTTACTTGCAGGGATTAAATTATAACCGGTCTAATGATTTAAAAAAGTATTATTTAAAACAGGATTTTATTATGAAAAGTAAGAGAAAGCCTTTTTTTATGCGCTCCAAAATATGGATTGAAGATGATAATGGAAAGGTTATTTTTGGTTTGGGTAGATATAAAATTTTAAATGCAATAGAAGAGTTCGGGTCAATAAATGCTGCTTCTAAAGAGCTTAAGATGGGTTATCGTGCGATTTGGGGAAAAATTAAGGCAACTGAAGAGGGTCTTGGAGAGCCACTTTTAAAAAGAAGCACTGGTGGTGCCAAGGGTGGAGGCTCTGAACTCACACCCGTTGCTAAATCATTGCTGAATCATTTTAGAAAAGTTCACAGGCATGTTATAGATGAAGCGGATGATTTCTTTGAAGATGTATTTGAAAAGATAATTAATGAATAAGAGGAAATTCATATGTACAGAGGAAGTCAATTATACAATTTCTTAGGGTTATGTGAAGAAAGTGAACTATCAAAAGAGGTCTTGGAATGTGGTGCTGGTATATCAAAAGACTTTACTCCTCTTTTGTTAAGGTTTCATAGAAGTGGTTATAAATCTTTTGGGATAGATCTATCTGATGAACGAATTGAAAACTTTAGAAAATATTCCACAGATAACAGTGTAAATTTAGAGATTTCAAAAGGTGATATGACGAGTCTTGCCTTTGCAGACAGCTCAATCAGCTTTATTTACTCCTATAGTTCAATATTCCATATGAAAAAGAAAGATATTAAGGTTGCTGTGGGTGAAATACAAAGAGTTTTAAAGAAAGACGGGCTTTGCTTCATTAACTTTTTATCTACAGAAGATGGGGAATGTGGTGAAGGTGAAGAGCTTGAAAAAGGTGAATTTGTTCAGAATTGTAAAACCATGGGAAAGACTATTCATTCATTTTATGAGGATAATGAGGCAGATGAATATTTTAAAGATGTGGAAATAGTATTAAAGGAAAGTAGAGTTTGTAAAAGGAATGGTGACACACAGGGCTATATAGATTATATTTTTAAGAAATGAAACATTTCCTCAAAGGATAATTATGGATCAAATTAACTCTTTACTTATAATGCTCAAGGCAAAAGTAAACGCTTCACTACTTTTTTTTAAATCAGATTCTTCAATAATAAATAATTTGTATATTTTTATTCTTATTGCTGGAGTTACTTATGTTTGCTGGTTATGCATATCTTTAACACTTTCTTTTGTTTTAAAACGTTCAGAGAAATATGAGTTTATTAAGATCAATGAAAGTGCTTATAAAACAATCAGGAAAATTTGTGCGTATCTATTGTACATGCTTTCAGGAACAGTTGTTATACAAATATATGAGATAGAACTGATTGAAAGAATTTTTTATGCAGCTCTTATTTTAATGATAGCAAAACCTCTTGTTGATTTCATTAATATAATGCTGGATATTCTTGAAAAGAAGGTTGCTGCAAAAACAGATACCGATCTTGATGATATTATTTTTAATCTTCTTAAGAAATTTTCAGGTGTAATAATATTTTTACTTGCCATTATATCTTCTCTTGGCATTATCGGAGTTAACATAATGCCCTTTGTTGCAGGTGCAGGTGTTGCCGGAGTTGCAATTGGTTTTGCAGCAAAAGATACTCTTTCTAACTTAATAGCCGGAGTTCTTCTTATAGTTGACAGACCTTTTGAAGTTGGGGACCGGATAGAGGTCTGGAGTGCACCATCCGGTAGTTCAACATGGGGAGATGTCATAGATATTGGTCTTCGCGCAACCAAGATAAAAACCACAGATAATATAATTATAATTATTCCAAACAATGAGATAATGACCAGGGATATAGTTAACTATACCCTTAATTCGGCTGCTATAAGAGTAAGGGTAAATATCGGTGTTGCTTATGAAACAGATATTGATAAGGCAAAAGAGGCGATAGTCAAAGTTGCTGAATCATGCGAATGGTCATCAAAAACACCTAAACCAAAAGTTGTTGTTAGAAATTTTGGTGAAACTGCAGTGGATCTTCAATTAAGAGTTTGGATTGATGAGGCAAGAATGCGTATGAGCACAATCTCATATATTACGGATAATGTTAAACTTGCTTTTGATGAGACTGGAATTGAAATTCCATACCCAAGGCGGGATATTTACATGATTAAAGATTAATAGATTTGTAGAAGATGATGGGATTTTGAAAGATCCCATTATTTATCAACTATGGAATAAAAAAGGTTTAATTTTATTCGCTTAAAGGTCTGAAATGAGAAAGTAAAAAAATAGGGAGTTAAAAATAAATTCCTTAAAGGAAGTTATAACTGTTCGGGAGAAAACATGATTTTCTCCCGAACATTAGATTATTATAACAAGAAGATTATTTTAAGCCAGAGCTTTGGTAACTATCTCATATACATTCTTAGAGAGATTCTCGGTGCTGAGAATTCTTTCGAGCTGAGTTTTCATGAGATTTTTCCTTGTTGTATCGTATCTCTTCCACTTATTAAAAACAGAAACCAGCCTTGCAGCAATCATTGGGTTGAGCTTATTTAGGATTATGACCTGATCAGCTAAAAAGCTATAACCATTTATTGTATGAAAATTAATTGGATTTGCATTTGCAAATACTCCGATTAAAGATCTTACCTTATTTGGATTTTTAATAGAGAATGCTTCGTGCTCAAGAAGTGAATTAACAACATTAAATGTTCCCGGAAGAGTTGATGAAGCCTGAACTGCAAACCATTTATCCAGAACAAGTGTATTATCTTTCCACTTCTCATAAAATTCATTAATTGCAAGATCACCTTTTTCTGTTTTCATATTTGCAAGTAGAGAAAGTGCTGAGATCTCATCTGTCATATTTGTTGCATTTCTAAATTGATTATAGATTTTTTCTGCCATGGACGGTAATTCTAAGGTGCTCAGATAAGAAAGAGCAAGATTCTTCAGTTTTCTTTTACCTACTGATTCAGGATCGATGTTATATTCACCTCTATCCTGGCAATTAATGTAAACTTTTAAAAATTCAGTATTTAGTCTTCCTGCAATTCGTTTTCTAATAAATTTGCGTACTTTATAGACTGCTTCCACATCAATTTCACCCATTCTATCACCAATTTCGATTTCAGAAGGAAGTGTAAGGGTTAATGCTATGAAATTTTTATCAAGGGTGGATGAGGTTAAAACTTTTTTTACAGCACTAATAACTGAGTTATCCATCTTGAGTGCTTCTCTGTTCTGGTAGTCTTTAATAAGTTTAAGGATAAGATTGAAAAACAATCTTTGAGCAGCTTCCCATCTGTTGAAGTTATCGGAATCGTTAGCCATTAAGAAGACAAGTTCATCTTCAGAATAATCACAGGTAAGTTTTACTGGAGCAGAAAAATCTCTTAGAATTGATAAAACCGGCTTTTCCATCACATCTTCAAACTCAAATATCTGTTTTTCCTGTGTGAAATCCAGAATAAAGCTTGTTTGACCCAGGAATTCTCCTTTTGATCTCACTTCCATATCGTTTCCATTGCAGTCGATAAGAGCAACCGTTATTGGAATATGCATGGGGTTTTTATCTGTCTGGTTCGGAGTATCCGGGCATTTTTGAGTTAATTCAAGTGAAAAAATTTTTTCAGCCTCATTGTAGTGCCAGATTGCGTTAATTTCAGGTGTTCCCGCATTGGAATACCAAAGTTTAAACTGCGTTAAGTCCTTACCTGAAACTTCCTCCATGACTGATACAAAATCTTCTGTGGTTACGGCCATTCCATCAAATTTTTCGAAATAAAGATCCATACCATCTCTGAAAACTTCTTTTCCAAGCATTGTATAGATCATTCTGATAACTTCAGCACCTTTTTCATATACGGTCATGGTGTAGAAGTTATCAATTTCAATATAGTTATCCGGTCTCACAGGATGCGCCATGGGGCCAGCATCTTCCGGAAACTGATGCTCCCTTAGCTTCTTAACATCTTTTATTCTTTCAATATCTTTTAGGGCCATCTCCTGGGCAAATCTCTGATGTCTGTAAACGGTTAGTCCCTCTTTTAAACTTAACTGAAACCAGTTTTTCAAAGTAACTCTGTTTCCCGTCCAGTTGTGGAAATATTCATGACCAATAACAGATTCAACTCCGTAGTAATCATCATCTGTTGCTGTTACAGTATCTGCAAGAACGTACTTTGAATTAAAAACATTAAGACCTTTGTTCTCCATTGCCCCTGCATTAAAGTCGTTAACAGCAACTATCATGTAAATATCAAGGTCATACTCTCTTCCAAATACATCTTCATCCCATTTCATGGATTTTATCAGAGAGTTCATTGCATGTTCACACTTATCTTCATTTCCCTTTTCAATATAGATTTCAAGGAGTACATCTCTTCCTGAAACGGTTGTATAATTACCTTTAATCACAAGAAGGTCACCAGCAACTAAAGCAAAAAGGTATGAAGGCTTTTTATGTGGGTCTTCCCAGAGAGCGAAATGTCTGTTTTCTTCCAACTCACCTTTCTCTTTAAGATTCCCGTTTGAAAGGAGTACAGGGAATTTTGTTTTATCAGCTTCAATTCTTACAGTATATTTTGTCATAACATCTGGTCTGTCCGGAAAAAAAGTAATTTGCCTGAATCCCTCAGCTTCGCATTGCGTGCAAAGCATGGCTCCTGATTTATATAAACCTTCAAGAGATGTGTTTTCATGGGGTAGTAATTTGGTTTTGATCTCAATTTGAAAGGACACAGGAACATTTTTGACTAAAAGTTTTTCATCCTTTAGATCATACATAAACTCATTTAGAGTTTCGTTATCTATGCTTACAGAGATTAGTTCAAGACTTTTTCCATTAAACTCAAGAGTTCTGTCTGCCAGGTTATCTTCCTTAAATGCTATTTTAAGTTTTGAGTTAACCATGGTAAATTCATCATGAATTTCAAATGTTAAATCAATACTGTTTATATTATAAGGAAGTTGTTTATAGTCTTTCAAATATTTTACAGAAGGTGTATTCATTTTAATAATCCCATTGAGTATTTATTATGATTGAAATAAAGAGTTAACTTTATTATCTATATGAAATAAAAAAATTTGTTTCCGAAAGAACCAAAATTTCAGGCTATCATAACAGATACCTGATAAATATTGAAGAATCATTTTGTTTATAATAGGATTATTTATTAATAATAATAACCGGGACTTTGCATGATTTCATTTAAAAAGCCACAGAACAAACTTATATATCCAATAATTTTGCTTGGTTTATCTCTCATAGCTCTTGCGTTGTTTTTATATATTGGCGTTAACTGGTATATTGACATAAACGATGTGCTAAACGAAGCTCTTATAAAATTCAAGCTATCACCAAATCTTATATTTCAGTCTACGTGGCAGTTTATATTCTCACTTTTTTCACTGTTTCTTGTTGTTCTTACCGGTTTGTCTCTACTTTTTCTTTACTATGTTAAAACCATGGATCTATACAGATTGCAGAATAATTTTATTAATAATTTTACACATGAACTTAAAACCCCGGTAACTTCTCTGAAGCTCTATCTTGAAACATTTCTAAAATATGAACTTTCAAGAGAAGATCAGAGAAAATACCTCAACTATATGATTCAGGATGTGGGTAGACTCTCAGAAACAATTAGTGGTATTTTAAATCTTGGAAGAATTGAGAGCAGGAAATTTGAGGGTGAGTTTGTTACTTCAGAGATAGGTTCATTTATCAACAACACAATTAATACAAATACTGTTTTTAAGGATTGTGAAATTATAATCACCCCGGAAAATCCAGAACAGTATTACTGTAAAATTAACAGAGTACTTTTTGACATGCTTTTTATGAATATTATTACAAACAGCATAAAATATAATAATTCTGGAACTCCTGAGATCAACATCACTTACAAAAAGGGAAAGAAGAAACTGATTCTTACTATTAAAGATAATGGAATTGGTATTGATAAAAAAGATTTAAAAAGAGTTTATGATAAATTTTACCAGATCAAGAGAAAAGATCATCTATCTTTAACAGGAAGTGGGCTTGGACTTTACATTGTTTATAATGTTGTTAGAATTCATAACTGGGATATAAGTATAAAAAGCGAAGGAACAGGTAAAGGAACTTCTGTCATACTAACGATTCCAATTATAAATATAGAATTATAAAATAAAATTTATTTTTTATTAGAGGTGCATAAATGAAAAGGCGCATTTTAGTTGTAGAGGATGAAAAACACATTGCAGAGGGTTTGAAACTAAACCTTGAACTTGAGGGATATGAAGTTATACTTGCAGATGATGGTTTTAAAGCCATAAATACCTGGAAAGAAGTAAATCCGGATTTGATTGTTCTTGATATAATGCTTCCCGGTATTGATGGAATATCAGTATTGCAGAATATTAGGCTTGAAAATGAAAAGATACCAATTTTGATACTTTCTGCAAAAAATACAGAGAAGGATAAAATTGAGGGATTAAAATATGGTGTTGATGACTATCTGGCAAAACCATTCAATCTTGATGAGTTTCTTTTAAGGATTGAAAGACTTATAAAAAGAGCTTCATGGAATCGAAACGAGATAGAAACTGATGAAACATCATCACTTGAGCAACTCTACTTATTTGGGACCAATGAAATTGATTTTGCTAACAGAACAGCAAAGTGTAAAAACGGAAAAATTAATTTAACAGGTCAGGAGGTAAAGCTTCTTAAGCTGTTCCTTTCCAACAAGGGAAAACCCCTGTCTCGTAATAAACTCCTTGAGATTGGATGGGGATATACAAAGGATATGACAACAAGAACAGTTGATAATTTTATGGTTAGGATCAGAAGATATTTTGAAGAAGACCCTAAGAAACCTAAATATTTTCAAAGCAGAAGGTCCATAGGATATATATTCGATGATAAAGAGGACGAAAGTTAGTGGTATTATGTAAATAGTCTTTTGAGCAAAATACTGCGTTATTTTGAAATTTTTAATCCTCAAATTATTGGAAATATTCCTCGGTTTAAAATTTCAAAAATGCAGAGATTTTATAAAACTAAAGCTTTTATAATCTTTATTTCCTCTCAAAATCCTAATTATAATTATTAGAAGCATCTCAAACATTTAAATTAACATATTTTAAAAAATGATTTTTACACGAAGTGCCGGAATAAAATTTTTGGGAAAGCTTTTTATCAAGTCTTTGGTTTATTAATAGTAACCATATATCTGTCTATATGTGGTTGTTCAAAAGTTTGTTTCTCTTTTTTTATTTATAGAAATATTCATTAAGAAAAGATTTAAATTTAAAAATGGATATATTTTAATATCTCTGTTAATAGTTTGGATTTGTTTTGAAAACACCATTTTTTAGATTATAAATTATAAGGTTTTTAGATGTCGGTATTATTAAGTTGCATATCAATAGATAAATCGTTTGCAGATCCATTATTTCAGGATATTTCCCTTACCCTTTCTGCTAATGAAAAACTTGGATTAATAGGTACTAATGGTTCTGGAAAATCAACTCTGTTAAAGATTTTTGCAGAGCATGAAACTCCAGATTCTGGTGAACTGATAATCACAAAAAACACCAGAGTTGTATATCTTCCACAGATTGAAAAATTTCCTGATAATAGCACTGTTGAAGAGGTTTTATTCGATGCTCTTTCAGAAGAGAGTTATGATGATGCACAGAAATATCAAAAAGTTGAAAGGTCTATAAGCAGGTCCGGGTTCAAGATTGACCAGAAGGTTTCCGAACTTTCAGGTGGATGGAATAAAAGACTTTCGATTATAAAAGCCTTGAATTATGAACCGGATGTTCTTCTTCTTGATGAGCCAACTAACCATTTGGATATTGAGGGAATTGAGTGGATTGAGAATATTCTGAGAAGAGCTGACTTTGCTTTTGTTCTGGTTTGTCACGACAGATACTTTCTTGAAAATGCAACCAACAGAATTGTTGAGCTTGGTAAACAATATCCTGGGGGTTATCTAAAAAAAGAGGGTTCATACAACAAATTTATTGAGCATAAAAGAGCATTTGTCGAGAATCAGATAAAGCAGGAGACCACACTTTCAAATAAGATGCGAAGAGAGAAAGAGTGGCTTTCCCGAAACCCGAAAGCAAGAACAACCAAAGCCCAGTATAGAATTGATGAGGCAGGTAGATTAAGTGATGAGCTCAGTGATGTAAAGTTTCGAAATGCTCAGAATAAAAATATTAACTTAGATTTTAGCAGTACAGAGAGAAAAACCAAAAAGTTAATAGCAATTAGAAATGTTGGGAAATCCATAGAGGGAAAAAAAATATTTGAGAATATTAATCTGACACTTTCTCCTGGCTCACGAATAGGGCTTGTTGGTAGAAATGGAAGTGGTAAATCCACTTTTATGTCAACAATCAACAAATTTATTGAAGCTGATGAGGGAACTGTTAAGTGGGTTGATGATTTAAAGGTTGTAACGTTTGACCAAAACAGGGAACAACTTGATCAGGAGATGACTTTGAGAAAAGCTCTTGTTCCTGATGGAGATTCTGTAATTTATAGAGATAGAACTCTCCATATAGTTTCATGGGCCAGGCGTTTTCTGTTTAGTAAGGACCAGCTTGACCTTCAAATTAAAAGATTATCCGGAGGAGAACAGGCCAGAATATTGATAGCAAACCTGATGGAGAAACCAGCAGATGTGCTTTTACTGGATGAACCCACAAATGATCTTGATATTCAATCCCTTGAGGTGCTGGAGGATAGCTTAATTGATTTTCCCGGTGCTATTGTTCTGGTTTCACACGACAGATCATTTTTAGATAAAATTACTGATAACATATTTGCTTTCGATGAAACAAAGTCAGTCACTTCATATGCCGGATACTCTCAATGGCTTGATAGTAAGAAAAAAAATGGTAAAAAGAAGAAAACCGCACAGGAAAAACCCAAAAAAATAAAATCCAAAAGCACTTCAAAGATGTCCTATAAAGATAAGTTTGAGCTTGAGAATATTGAAGAAAAAATAGCTGAAGCTGAAGAGTTTGTGGAGAATATCAGTTTAAAATTAAGTCTTCCTGAAGTAATTAATGATAAAGAAAAACTCACTTCCTGCTGCGAAAATCTCGACAAAGCAAAAGCTGAAGTTGACAGGCTGTACGCAAGGTGGGAGGAACTTGAAGAGATAAAAGGGCAAACTGACAATTAATTTTGGTTAGCCTGTAATTATTAGAAATTTGACGATAAAAAAGAAATTTAATTTTTAAACTAGAAAAATCACAATTTTCTAAAATTAACACCTTCAATACAAATATCTTTTTCATAACCAATATATCTGTTAAAATACATCATTAACTATTCAAAAAACAAAAAAGTTCTCACATAAATATCTAAACATTTGTTTATAAATAATATTCTGAAGCTCAATAACAAGGATAGGATAGGTGATTCTTTTGAAAAGTATAATGGTTAAATTTATTCCAGGTATTTTTTTTGTTATGGTGGCTATAATTACAATATTTTCCTTTATTACCATCTCAATTTCTTCAAATTCCCAAAGAGAGATCTCAAATTCTTTTATAGAAAATTTAAAAAACGAGAGGAAAAACGAGGAACAAATTTTATTGAATACACTGTCTACAAAGGGTGAAGCCTTAGCTACAGTACTTGCACACAACTCTGCTAATTTGATTATTAATTCTGACAAAAAGTCTCAAATTGCTCTTGTAGCTCTTGCCAGGAAAGCTGAGAAAGATCCCGATGTTAATTTCGTAAACTTTTATAATATGGATAATGTAGCTACAATCGAAGAGATAAAGGATATAAGCTACAAATTGTTTAAAAAAAACATACTTTTTGAGGGATCAAATGTTGGGACTGTTGTTGTTGGTGTTACAGATGCTTTAATTAAAGAAAATTCTAATAACGTTAAGAAAAGAACAAAACAGATGGTTTATGATGCACATAAAAGTAGTATTAAAAACATAAATAAGCAGATCTCTCTTACAGTTATTATTGCAATTTCAGGGTGTTTCTTTTTATTTATAGTAACCTTCATCTCAATCAAAAGAAACATAACTAAACCCCTTCAGGTTATAATCAACGGGCTTGAAAAAATTTCTGAAAAATTTATTATTTCATCTTCAGAAATTGCTTCTGCAAGTCATACTTTGGCGGAAGGGTCTTCGGTTCAGACTGCATCCCTTGAAGAGACATCATCATCTCTTGAAGAGATTTCATCCATGACAAAACTCAATGCAGATGATTCTGAAAATGTGGATAACTTAATGAATGAGACAGTTGATATAGTTAAAACTGCTGGAAAATCCATGGAAGAACTTAATGGTTCAATGGATTCTATTATTCTGGCCAGTGATGAAACCGGTAAAATTATTAAAAGAATTGATGAGATTGCTTTTCAAACTAATCTTCTTGCCTTAAATGCAGCGGTTGAAGCTGCAAGAGCTGGAGAAGCAGGAGCTGGTTTTGCTGTTGTGGCTGATGAAGTTCGAAATCTTGCTATAAGGGCTGCTGATGCAGCAAAATCTACTACAAAACTTGTTAAAAACACCTCAGAAAAAGTTACAGATGGTTCATCTCTTGTTAAGGAGACCAATGAAGTTTTTCATAAAGTTTCAGAAAAATCATTTTCAGCAACTGATTTAACTAAAAAGATATCAACAGCATCATTAGAACAATCTGAAGGTATTAAACGATTAAACCAGGCAGTTTCACAAATAGAAAAGATAACCCGGCAAAATGTTGTAATATCTTCGCAGGTTGCTAATTCTTCCAGGGATATGGAAAAAAAGGCTAATGATGTGATGGTGTTTATAAGAGGTTTGAAAAAATTAATTCATGGGAACACCTAAGGGAATCTCTAATAATTAGAATTTTGATGAAATATAGATTATAAAACTTTTATTTTTATAAAGTTTTTGAATAACAGAAATCATTGCGAATGTTCAATGTACAGTAATTCAGGAACAGGAAAATATAAAGATACTACAGGACAGCTGCGCCAAAAACTTGAAAATTGGGGAGCATGACTCGCCATAAAAAATTAGCCGCCTTATAAATAAATTCTTTTTTAAAAAAACACCCGAAATCAATAATACATGGGTGCAATTTTTATTGACGGTGGATTATGGTTAAATATGGTCATTTACAACTATTCCCAATTTTGTTATGATTGTTTTAAGTATGATTTTAGTTGCAAAATAAGCAACTATGAAAAGCTTTTCTATAAAGAACCTCTATTAACTGACCTTTTGACTGAACTGTGTCTTTGGATTTATCTGTTGTATACGATAAATGCTTTGCAACACTGTGTGTTTTATCGAAAAACAATAGTTAAAATAAAAAAGTTATAATTTTGTTTTTGTATGTTTTATAAATGACCAAATTTTTTATAAAACAGAAAGCTTCTATAAACATTTCAATCAAAATTCTAATTATTAGAAGTTCACTTTACTTAACATCTTAAAAAGAGGGCAAAAAATGAAAAAAATCATTTTGGTAATTTCTTTATTGTTTATCGTTACAGGATGTTCAACAGTTTATTCCCCTGCTTCTAACAATGTCAATATTAATGAAGTCGATTTTTCGCGAATTGATGAAATGAAACAAGGAATAGCCTGTTCATATTTCATATTTGGTTTTGGTCCATTCGGTGAAACAAGGTTAACTCAAGCTATTAAAAATGGAAGTATTAAAAAAGTAAAAGCTGTTGAATATGAAAATGCTGCTTATCCATTTTATTCGAAAAGTTGTATTTGTGTTTATGGCGATTAATTAAAGGGTATCTCTAATAATTAGAATTATGATTAAAATACAGATTATAAAAGCTTTTAGTTTTATAAAATCTCTGGATGAGGAAAAAATAATGGTTTGTCTTTACTACGGTTTTTTTTCAAATACGGAGTAGTTCAATCAAAAGACATTTTTTAGAGTCCTTAAATAGTTAATCAGATCTTTTTAAAGGATATAAGGGGTAGGTTTTTGAGCTACCCTTTATATTTCATCAATCTCCTACAAATGATAACCCAAAGAATATAATTTTTCATTCATTAAGACTTCAATAAAAAAATATGTCTGCCATACCGTCTTTGTAAAAAGCAGCCATCTGATATTTTCGTTTATCATGCTATTTAGCTAACGAAGGTCAATTTGAAAAAAATCTACGTACATATTAAATGAAAATATTTACAACCCAATTATGTTTATAAACATCTTAAAGTAAAGGTGTGTACAAAAGATAACTATTTATCTAAGTTTTTTTAAATTTTAAAAGTCCAGTGTTATTTTTTTTAATGCTAATATTCAATGTTGAACCGCAGTTACATTTAGAATTCAAATAAAAAGAAAAAAGAGGGGAAAATGAAAAAACTTTTTATGGTCTCATTTTTATTATTTCTTATTACAGGATGCTCACATTATTATTCTCCTGCTTCTAACAATGTTAATATAAGTAGTGTTGATTTTTCCAGAATAGATGAAATGAAACAAGGAAAAGCCTGTGCATTTTACATATTCGGATTTGGCCCTTTTGGTGAAACCAGAATTACAAAAGCTATAAAAAATGCCGATATTAAAACAGTTAAAGCGGTAGAGTATGAAAATGCTGCTTATCCATTTTATTCGAAAAGTTGTATTTGTGTTTATGGAGATTAAAATATTAAATTGCATTGACTTTGACACAATTTAATTAATAAAATTACTTATCTTTTAAAAGTAAAGGAAATCTCTAAAAATTGGCTTTTATCAGAATTACTGCGTTGCAAGAAAAATATAACTGTTGTAAAATCGGCTCGTTACATTTTTCTCAAGCCTTGTTTCTTATAAAATTGAAAATTTTATAAGAGATTAAAATTCTGATTATAAGAGATTCACTATAAATAATTAATGATATTAGGAATAAAACTTTAGAGATGTTTCATCCTGTGCT
>JAAELO010000244.1 GCA_024226555.1 Desulfobacterales bacterium
AAAACGAGCTGGGGTGAATCTGTTTTCCATCATGGAAAGTTCAGCACCTGCTCTAAGAGCCATAGTATATGTGGAACCTGCGTTCCATACTGGATACCATGCACGTCCTTTACCTTCACCAACTGAACGTGGCTGGTAAATATTAACTGCTCCACCGCATGCTACCATACAAGTGTTACACTTAATTACGTAAACGATATTTTCACGAGTTGAGAAACCAACCGCACCAGCGATTCTGTTTGGCTCGTTTTTATCTTTAAGAAGTTCAACAATGAATACTCTTTCAAGAATATTTTCATCACCAAGAGCAAGTTTTGCTGTTTCAGCAACTATTCTCTTGTAAGATTCACCGTTGATCATTATCTGCCATTTACCTGTACGAACAGGAGTAGCACCAGCTTTTAGTGTTCCAAGCTTCTGACCTTTATGACCATCAAGGTTTTTTCCGTCGTCAGTCTTCTTCCACATTGGAAGTCCCCATTCTTCGAAAAGATGAACAGAGTCATCAACCTGACGTCCAAGGTCAAAAATAAGGTCTTCACGTACGATACCCATAAGGTCATTTCTAACCATACGTACGTAATCATCTGGAGAGTTATCTCCAACATAAGTGTTGATTGCAGAAAGTCCCTGTGCAACAGCACCTGATCTCTCTAAAGAAGCTTTATCAACAAGAAGGATTGATGTATCATCATCAGCCCATTTCTTTACTTCAAAAGCCGTACCGCAAGCAGCCATACCACCACCAACGATAAGGATGTCAACATCCATTTCTTTTACTTCTGGATTTGAAACGGCCTTAAGTTCTCCTAAAGGCTTATTAGGTAATGCCATCTTATATCTCCTAATTTGTTTTTCAAGTAATCAGTTAAAATAATTTTGACAATTAAGCTAATTCAAGTGGCTTAACTAATTCAAGACCGTCTTTCTCACATGTAAAGCATAGTCCACTGTCAAGATCATTACCTTTTTCACCAAGGTACGCATTAGCCTGTCCTTCTGGAGTGGTACGAATTGGGAACTTGAAACGCTTAATAACGCCGTTTCTGAACTTACAAGTCCACATAATATCTTCTGTACCCATCATTGGAACAAGTGAAGCTCCCATTGGAACGAAATCTGAGTAACCACGACATTCGATCGCCTGGTTTGGACAGATTTTAATACATGAAAAACATTCCCAACATGCATCTGGTTCCTGATTGTATGCCTTCATTTCATTTGGCTCTAAAACCATCAGGTCGTTAGGACAAATGTACATACATGCTGTTTTGTCCCCGCCTTTACATCCATCACATTTTTCTGTGATTACAAAGCTTGGCATAGTTAATACTCCCTAATTATGAGCCCGGGCTCATTAGCCTACAGACTCGTGTAAATTTTATAGTGAATCAAATCTGTTAAACTCAACCCACCGCTCATACCTATGATCTATAAAGTTTCCTTATAGACCTACAAAATCTTAATTTTCTATGAAAAACATACTGTATTTATTACTGATTTTACTTATGAAAGGAACTGTAAAAAAAGTATGTACTGCATATTTTCAAGTCAATTCTTATACTTTTACAATCACCCGAAGAAACTATCACCAGCAAAAAACCTTGTCAAGCTTTTTGCAAGCGTGAAAATCAGCTGCGATTGGTCTATAAATACATTCATTATATGAACTCAATATTTGTAAATATTTTAGAAAGATAACACCACATATAGTGATAATTTTTTTTCGAAAAAAAATGATATATTTAATAAAAATTTTATTTTTTTTATTATATTTTTTTAAATATGTCTGATAAGTATCCTATTTTTATTAACAGTTTTACAAATGAATCTGAGGTATTAATATGAGTGAAGATATGATCCCTGTTGGCGCAAATGAAAGTTTTCAGTTCAATTGCTCCAAGGAAAATAAATGCTTTAATGAATGTTGTCGTGACTTAAACCAGTTTCTTACACCTTATGACATATTAAGGTTAAGAAAAAATCTTAACATCTCAACTGAGGAATTCATTAATAAATATACAACAACGCATATGGGTGATGAATCCGGTTTGCCGGTACTAACTTTTAAGGTTGTTGATAATGAACTAAAATGCCCGTTTGTCAGTGACGAAGGTTGTACAGTGTATGGTGACAGACCTGCATCCTGCAGAACTTACCCTCTTGCAAGAGCTATTTCAAGAAACAGAGATACAGGAAAAATAACTGAATACTTTGCCCTTATAAAGGAACCACACTGTCTTGGTTTTTCCTGTGAAAAAAAACAGACACCAAATGAGTGGAACAGTGATCAGGAAATTATCAAATATAATGAAATGAATGATCTTCTAATGGAATTAATAAGCCTTAAAAACACTACTATTCCAGGATCTCTTGACAGTGTTTCTATGGATATTTTTATCCTTGGATGCTACAATCTTGATCGTTTCAGGGATAATGTTGTTAATGATGATTTTCTTGCAAAGCACAACATACCTGCTGATGTTGTTGACAAGATAAAAGTTGATGATGAACTTCTGCTAAAAACGGGTATTAACTGGGTTAAGTATGAACTTTTTGGAATGGATTTAAACTTTTAATTTGTGGTTTAGAAATGAATAAAAAAGTTGCATTGGTTACAGGAGCTATAAAAGGTATAGGAAAAGAGATAGGTCTTTTTCTTGCAAGAAAGGGCATTAGAGTTGTTCTGACCCACTATGACTGGAATGAGTCTCTTTCTGATATGGAAAAGGCTTTTAAGGAAACAGGGACTGAACACCTGATTGTGAAAGTTAACCTTCTCGATACCGAGGCGATTGAAGACCTTGTTAGTGAAATTGATGAAAGATTTGGCAGATTGGACATCCTTATTAATAATATTGAAAGGGGTGGAATGCCTGTGGTCCATGGAAAATATATCAGGGACCAGTGGGATCTTGAGATTGAAACAACCCTTAGGGCAAAAAGATGGCTATTCGATAGCTCATTTCCACTTCTTAAAAAATCTAAAGATGCCTCTGTAATCAATATATCATCAATTGCCGGAATTGTTGGTCGCTCAGGACCTGCAAGCCTATTATTTAATGAGGGATATGCAACTGCAAACAGAGGAATTTCAATTCTAACAGAAACCTGGGCAAGGCTTGGTAGCCCAAATGTTAGAGTTAATGAACTTATGCTTGGAATTTTTGAGACAAGACATGGTGAAAAAACAAGAGGTTGGAGTCTTTTAAGTGATGAACAGAAGGAAGCTCTGATTGACCACACTTTGGTTAAGCGAACTGGAAAATTTGAGGATATAACAAAAGCTTTGAGCTTTTTGATTTTTGATGCTCCATATGTTACAGGAAGTGTCTTAAAGATAGATGGAGGTTATACTCTTGGGGGAGAACATATTTTACCAATGCCCGAAGGAGTGGTGTAGGTTTATAAAATTCCTCCATATACTGCTTTATAACTTTTTTTTGCTAATCGACGTATAGCAAAACACGCCTCATATCAAAAAAAGCTAATGCCTTGTATATATGTGAAGCGCAATAAAAAAGCATAGCTTTTTTATGTTATTTGTTTTTTACTTCGCCAAAAGATTGGATTTTAATTTTTGATTTGTATTAAGATAGGATATTAATAAATTGTTAAGGAGAAACAAAAATGGGAAAAAGGAAAAAGAAACAGGTTATCAAAGGTGAAGTTACACCAACGATAAGAAAACCAATAGCACCACCGGGTTTTTCATTTAAAGACAAGAAAAAGTATGACAGGAAAGATAAGTTTAAAAAGGGTTGGGAGGAGCGCAATAAAAAAGACCACTCTATTGCTATTGGTGATAATAGTTCCAACCCTTTTTTATTTTGTATCGATACCGACGCTTGTAAAATACCTCCATTTTCTGTGTTGCAGTAACCTATCAAACCTCGACGTATAAACTACATACGCCTGCGGCTTGATTGAACACTACGCCTCGAAACTGAAACTTTTTTACCTCGCTCCTATACTGTCATAATTAAATAACCTTTTTTTACTAAAATACTGAAAAATTTTGTTTTTGATAGAGCTTAAACCAGACTGATCATTAGTGGTTTCTTGTTTTTTACCTTGCCTAAGAATTAGGATTTTCTGAAGGTCAACAAATCACAAGTTTTTTGTTTATATAACATGAATTAGGATTTTAAGATGAAATACAACGTTTATAAAAGCTTTTAGTTTTATAAAATCTCTGCATAACAATGAATGTTTTACCGGAGGAGTATGTTTTTATTACTTCGATGATAAAACTTTATTGTTTAACACAGCATTTCGCTTAAAAGACAATTCGTATCAAAAATTACAACTTCTTAAATTTTTTGGTTGGTAGATTCCATAGGTAAAACTTGATCCAGGAAAAGCCGAACTTCAACATCTCAGTTTCATTTTTCTTTATTTTCTTAAGAACATCTGCTTTAATTTTGAATCTTTTCTTAAAACTGCTCTTTAGAATAAAATCACTGAAAATATCCATATTATATGCTGACATAAAAGCCATCTTGGCCCTTTGCCCATTTGCACCTTCAGGTCCCCAGGGATCATTACCAAACAACGCTTTAACTTCAGCCCACAAAAGTGTCATTTTGTAATATTTTTCTGCTTCCTGATCTTTTGACCATGTTTCCTTTGTCCACACTGTGTCCTCATCCTGACCTCTGCAAAACTCCGGTGGTTTAAAGAAACTTATCATATCTGCTTTTCCCGATTCTCCAAAAATCACACCATGCTCAACGGGAAATGTTCTGCACGAATCAGGTCTTCCTGAATATACAGAACAACCTTCTTTGGATAGAAAAGGGCAGGTTTTTTCCTCATTATCTGCCATTTTAAGCAGAACATCGGGAAAATAATTTCCCTCCCTAAGAACAATATCAGTATGTTTTTCAATGAATTCATCTGATGAAATGTTTAGTTCGTTTTTGAGTCTTAAAACATCATATGGGTATAAAAACAGGTTGAGGTTCCGGCAGCAAAGGTTAAAGCAGGATACATCCTTATGACACTTAAATTTAAAAGGTTCTCCGGAATCTATACGTTTTCCGGGAAGTTTATCTATCTCACTAATCTCAACTGATTTCATATTTTGGAACCTCTAATAATTTGAATTTTAGTAAAATAAAAACTAAAGCTTTTTATTTGCGTATTGAAATTTAGCGTTTATAAAAGCTTTCAGTTTTATAAAATCTCTACATGAGAAAAAATAACGAGATGATTCGTTTATAAAAAAGGTTTTCTTTTATAAAGTTTACAGTTTTTTTTGGAATAACACTGTGTAATGCGAAGCATTCACCACATATACATTGATAAACGAGAACAACTGTAGTTCAATCAAAAGTCATTTATTAGAGATTCCCATTTAATCCAATATTATTTCAGCTATTGTCATTTTTATTCTCTGGTTAATAGCTGCTTCTTCTCTTAAGCCACGTTCCAGATTTGCCAACTCAATATAAAATGGAGTTCTGTCCAAAGGAAGGTATTTTTTTTCATTTGAAAGCTCTGTAAATTGTTCACAACCAGGCCCTCTTAATGGTTCCTGACCAGGCTTTCTCAATTCATGGCACACTCCGTGAAGTCTGCATATCATTGGTCTGTATTCATAAAGAACACATAAACCATCAAAATTCAGTGGACACATTTTTCTAAAAGGTTCTTTGGAATTATGATTTTTAAGAGCCATAATTTGAGATTCAGATTTGATTTTGACCTCTTTTAACAAATCCTGATCAAGAGTTTTCAGTCCCTCTTTAAGATATAGACATTCAAGCAGGGTGTGATGATAAAAGAGGGTCAAACAACAACTATCTGTACATCCCTTGCAATCAAATCCATAATGACCTGCAATAATATCATAACCTTTTGCCATGGAATCAAATACAGATTTTAAATTCTCAAAATAGAGTTCTGTGTTTAAGTCAGTCTGAATCATATTCAAATTTGGAAAAAGATTATTTTCCAAACAACTCCTCAGCTTTTTTTACAGCAAATTTACAAACATTGTCATCTAAAGAGTAAAGAGCTCTTACTTTTTCAATACTTCCCAAAGATTTTACTTTCTCATTAATAAACTTAACCTGAGACTCGGTAAGTTTAATCTCTTTAGTTTTTCTGGCTCTTTTTTTAGCTGCTTTTTTCTTTGAAACTGCCTTCTTCTTTGCAGTTTTTTTCTTAGCTGCTTTTTTCTTCGGAGCAACCTTCTTTTTAGCTACTGCTTTTTTCTTTGTTTTTTTCTCTGTATCTTTAGTCGATGCCATTTTATTATTCACCTGTCAAATCAAACAATTTAATAATTTAAGAAACCTAACAATTACCTTTTGACCGAACTAAAGCGTTTTTCGAAAAAAAGAACTGTTGAAAAACCCAGCTCGTTATTTTTTTCTCAACCTTGTATTTCAATAAAAATTCGAATTATTAGAGGCTCCTTTAAGTAACTTGGATCAGTATCAGAATAACAGTTTTTGTCAAATCAAAAATTTAAAAACTATGATTTTTATTTGATTTTTAGAGATCATCATTTAAATGAGAATTTGACAAAATAAATATTAACGATCATAATATTTACTACATATGATAAAAAATATCATTACCTTTTCAGGTATTTCACTACTAAAATCAGGGATATGTTATGAACAATATTGAACAGCAATTTATAGATGAATTATTGTTTTGTATTAAAGAGAATGATCTTCAAAAAAGTTATGCTCTTCTGCAGTTTATTCCAACAATTAGTCCTGAAATTCAAAACAGGGCTCTTTTTGAGATTAGTAATGCAAATGATGGTCTTTCATATTCCATGTTTGAGTATCTTGTACGTGTTGAAATCGCTGACGATGCTGTAAGAAACAAACTCTACGAGATTATTCTTGATAAAGGCAGAGTAAATAACGAATTCTATTTTATTTATATACGCATGGCTGATGAAAACAAGATGCCGGAAACAGTACCTGTTCTCCTTGATATCATAACCACAGAAACCAATATCGGGATATTAATGGAGACCATAAGAGCTCTCTCCAATATTGGCCATGGATCATCTGTTATGGCACTATCTGAATTCATTTATTATAATGATGAGATGCTGAAACGGGAAGCAATACTTGCCCTTGAAAGAATAGGTGGAACTACAGCGAGACAGGCCCTTGAATTTGCAGCAAAAACAAGCAAAGCCAGTCCTATTATATTGTCAACATTAGATAAATTAAGAAAAGCTGAGAATCTTCCTCCATTTACTTTTGAAAAGCCAGCCCTGGTTGAAGAGCCTGAACCCAAACCTGATCCTGTTGAAACAAAGCCTGTTAAAGATACAAAAAGAACCGAACCTGAAAAAACTAAAGAGATTGAGATCGAGATCCCTGAAGAAACTCAAAAACTTCTGGATATGTTTAATTCAGGAAATGTGGAATTGAGGCATCAGGCGATTGATTCTCTTATAGAACAAGGTGAAGAATGTATTTCAGCCATTGTTCACAACATGGATCTGGAAGATGCTGATAATTTAATTAATTCACTTGATATTCTTGGTAATATTAGTTCAAAAGCAGCGGCTTCACCGATTTTAAAAGTTATTGACAACAAACACAAAGATTCTAATGTCAGGTTTGCTGCATTTGAAGCTTTAGAGCGTCTACCAAAATTAAAATCTGCTCTTGTATTGATAGAAGGTGTCACTGATCCATCTGAACAGGTTAGAATTGCTGCTGCTGCTGCGATAGATAAAAATCTTTCCGATGTTCTTCTTGCTGGTTTAAGGAGCAAAATCGACTCCGGAGGCAGGGCAGCAAAGCTTGTTATTGAAGGTATAATGGACTCAAGATCAGAAAATACTTTTGAAGCACTATTAGAATCAGACGCCTTTACGTTTGGATCTTCCAACTATCTTACACACGATGCTGAACCTGAAGTACGGGAATATTTTATAAAACTATTAAAAAACAGGGGAAACAAAGCTCTTGCTGGAAGAATAGCTTTTGATACTCAAAAGGATAAAATTAAAAACAGACTGACAATCTATGCTGTGGATGATTCACGAATAATGTTAAATTTCTATGTTAAAAAGATCTATAAAATGGGACATTCTCCTATTGTTTTTACCAATCCAAACAAGGCTCTAAAAATGATAAAAAAATCAAAACCAAGCCTTGTTATTACAGATCTAAATATGCTTGAAACATCGGGACTTCAGCTTGCGTCCAAAATAAGGAATATCTATCCTGATAATCTTCTTCCTATAGTTATAATAACAACCCAGGGAGATTTTATTTTTGATGTAAATCAAACAAATGATTCAGATAATAAAAAGCAAGTTACTAAATGTGGTGTGACTAAAGTTCTAAAAAAACCACTTAATCCTGATGAACTTTTACCTTTCCTTGATGCTGAAAAAGCAGAGAGTGGACTAAGTGATATTTTATATACACTTTCTTCGGAGAATCCGGATATTCGGTACAAAAATTACCAAAATGTACTTAAAGAAAATGATCTAAATATGAAAGAGCTATCAGAGAACATTATTGTTGATGATATAGATCTTTCCATTAATAAATTGAACATACTCTCTGAAAAAGGGGATGAAAGTTCAATAGATGCAATAATGAAAGTTATTGAATCAAAACCAAAGGATCCCAATCTAAGATTTGCCGCATATAAAGCTTTTTATTCCCTTGTTCCAAATTCCTACGATATTCCAGAGAATTTTTTAAAGTATCTTGAAGATTCAGCTGATCATGTTCGTATTGCCGTTTCCAAGATTATTAATAAAGTATACTCGGATGAAATAAATAATAAGATGAAGGAGATGATTGAAACTGGTAGCAGAATTGCTAAAGTTATAGTTTCAGCAATTATCGACTCAAGGTCCGACAATCTTTTTAAATTTTTGTTGGGCTCAGATGCTTTTACATTTGTAGCCTCCGATTATCTTTCAAGAACGACCCATCCTTCTAACAGGGAGTTTTTTCTGAATATTTTAAAATCAAGGGGAAATAACTCCATGGCAAGATCTATCGAAAGAGATGCTGAGGATAGCAGTCGTAGTCGAAAGAGCGTTGTCGTTGTTGATGATTCAGATATTATGCATGATTATTACATTAGCAAATTGCATGCATCAGGCTTTAAGCCAACAGTTTTCAAAAACCCGGAAGATGCTTTTGGTTTCATTTTTAAAGATAAACCGGATCTTATAATTACGTCTTTTATGCTGCCGGTTTTTTCAGGTATAAAACTTGCTGAAGAGATAAGAAAAGATCTTCCGTCTGAAGATTTGCCAATCGTTATGGTCACAGGCCAAAACAGTTTTGTAAAAGATTCAGGGGATAGTGATTCTGTTTTCAAACGTGAGATTGCAACAAAGGGTGTTGACAGGATTTTTGCAAAACCCTTAAAAATGAAGGAATTGGAAGTAATCCGTTCCCTAATTAGTTAGAGAACATTTAGTCGGTGGGCATTGATTTTAGCACATCTGCTGCGTTACAAGCCACTCGCGGTATCAAATACATACAGCTTCGTGGCTTGATGCCTTGCATACGCCCTAAACTTAATGCCCTGCATTATTAATAAACGAAAGAAAAACCAATTGTTATTCTAATATTTTTTATTCATAGGATGGATTAACGCCTTTTCAACGTATCTTTACACTATTTTGCAACATAAGAAACCGACTATAAAATTTCTACTTCTCGCATTTAAACTCTAAAATGTTTTTCTTTCTCAGGATAACTTTTATTACATTTTTTTCATAAGGGAATTGAGTTTGCTGAATATTCAAGGCACCGAGCGGTAAAGTCGTAGTTGTTTCCTACTACAAACCGCTCATAATGAAGAATATGTGGTGAAATCGATACCCTCAACGACATTTGGCATGCTGCTTGCAAATTTCTAATTCCTAACAGTAAAAACTACTTTTAGGAGAAAAAAATGCAGGTTCAAAATCTATCAAATTCAATCGCTCAAAAGTACAGCAATACAGCTACAGCAATTGATGAAGTAAGTAATGAATCTTCTGAAAAGAGGGAGGAAAATCTTTCCCTAAGAAGTACTCTTCATTTGGAAAGAGCAAGAGTTGCTTCAAAAATTGCTAACAAGTATGGATCTTTCAGAAATATCTCCCCAAGAGAGATGGTTAGTTTGAGCAGGGAGCTATACGACAAGGGAATTATATCTCTACAGGACTATAACATTCTTTCCCATCAGCCTGAGTTACACAAAAACTACAATGATCACAATGAGGTTGAAGCAAAGCCAGATACAAAGAGGGATTTTATAGACATCTGGAAAAAACAGTATATGTCAGACAGAAATAAAGGTAATTTTAAAGGGATGGAAGTTTCAAGTGGAATTTTTAATATCCTTGAAAACTTACAGGCTCTTGTTTCAACGGGTAAAGCAGCGGCTGCTTAGAACTAATCCGGCTTTAAAACCAGAAAATAGAGGTCACCTCTATGCTGGAGATGTCCGGCGGTTACTTCAGCCTCAACTCCGTTTCCCATAAAGATATCAACTCTGCCAGGTCCTTTTATAGCCCCTCCGGTATCCTGATTCAGAACAAATCTGCTGAAATCAACCCAGTCAATTATCTCTTCATTCTCATTTATTATTGGTTCCTGGGTTTCTATAAAACAGAGTGCTCCTTTGGGAAAAACCCTTGAGTCTGTTGCGATAGATCTTTTAGCTGTTAGTTCAACACTAATTGATCCATATGGACCTCCTTTCTCTGTTTTAAAAAAAACAAAACTCGGATTGTAATTAAATATTTTATCCATCTCTTTAGGGTTCTTCTCAAGGTAGGCTCTTATACTTTGCATGGAGATCTCTTCAAGCGGAATTTTACCAAGATCAACCAGATATTTTCCTATACTCCTGTACTCATGTCCGTTTGATGAATGATAATGAATATTTAAATTACTCCCATCCCGTAATTTAATTATACCAGAACCCTGTATTTCTAAAAAAAAGAGATCAACTTTATTATCCACCCACACAATAGGTTTAGCGTGTTTAGATAATATATTTTTTTTATTGAGCTCTTCTCTTGTGAAGTAAGGAACAAATTTATTCTTATCAACCCTTCCTGTAATTCTTTTTTTAGGAAGTTCCGGATAGAACTTTGAGATATCAAGGTACACTATATTTTCAGGAATTGGGTAAACAGGATATTTAAACCTTTTTGTCTTCTCTATGCTGCCTTCAAGAAACGGTTCATAGTAGCCAGTGAATAGAACATTCTCAAAAGGCTTCTTTCCGCAGGATTTGAATACAAGGTAGTTCTCTTTAATGTGTTTACTAAACTCTTCTTTGGTTGGTTTTTGCTGAATAAAAAAAAGGAAATCTACCAGAGTTTTTTTAAGGTGCTCAGCTGTAAAACCGATCTCACCAAACCATAAGTTTCTGTTTTTTGACCCTCTTTTATAATACTCAATGCTTTTTATCAGGCTTTTATCAAGGTGTTCAAATGAAAGGTCATCATAAAAATCAGGATACTGGTCCTGATCCAGCTGAATTAAAGAGCAGGTTTCTCCATCAGGTTTTCTTTTAATTTCGTCTTTTGAGGAACAGCTAAAAAGCACCAAAAACAGTAGAACTATCAATACAAGTCTACGCATATATTATTATAAATTCTCCAGGAATTAATATTAACTTCTTATAAAATGACCGCTTTTTCCTCCCTTTTTTTCAGAAAGAAGAATTTCAGAGATAACCATCTCTTTGTCATAGGATTTGCACATGTCATATATAGTCAGAGCAGATATTGAAACAGCAGTCAAAGCTTCCATCTCCACTCCTGTTTGTCCGGTAACCCTCACTTCAGACCGTATATTTATTCTGCTTTCTGAATCAACAGGGCTAAAATCCACCCCGGCATATGTTATGTTCAAGGGATGGCACATGGGAATCAGCTCGTGGGTCTTTTTAGCAGCCATTATACCAGCGATTCGAGCCGTCTCAAGAACATTGCCCTTTTTTACCTGATTATTATATATCTTATCAAAAGTATCTCTGTTCATTGAGATATAACCTTTTGCCACAGCAACTCTTTCAGTTATACCCTTTTCTGTCACATCAACCATTCTGACAGAACCATTTTCATCTATATGTGTAAACTCGCCCATAAAAATACCTTAAAAAACTTTAATGATTTACTCAACACTAAAAAACTCGGTTTTTGAAGTAACCTCTTTTTTTATCTCATTTAAAACATCAGTAAGTGTTGCAATAACTGTTTCCCGAATATCCCCGGCAACAACTATAAACATTACATCATCACCAACAACAAGCATTGTATCATCCTCTGCAATGTGGACAAGAATCTCTACAATACCTTTATTCTGTTTATATTTTGCTATGATTTCATCAAGTTTTGCTCTGTCAGATTTAATTTTTAAACCCTTAACTCTCTTTCCATCCCTTGAGGTAGACCGAACAACACCATTGTGGCATAAAATCATACCAGCTTCTTCATATCTTTCATTTTTTTTGACCTGATCTATAAGAGTCTGTAGTTCCATATATAACCTCTTTATACTTTAATACCTTCAGCAATCTCTCTGGCTGTTTTTAAATCTTCCTCTGTATTTATATTAAAAAAAGATCTTAAATCTTTATCCTCTTTTCTTAATACAGATTCAGGTATTTTTTTAGTTCTGTTTTTAGTAAAAAAACTTCTGATTGATAAACGCCCCTCTTTTATATTTCTTTCGATATGGGAGATGCACTTTTTCGAGTATACAGCACAAAGTGGCTCAAGTCCAAGTTTTACCTCAGGAACAATGACTGTTTTAGACGGGTCCATGCTTTTCAGTACCTTAACAACAAGATCTTCAGAAAGAAATGGAGTATCACATGCTGAAACAAAAATATTTGGATTTGAAGAATAGAAAAGTCCCGCATGTATTCCGGCAAGGGATGATCTGACTTTAATTATATCTGATACAACTATTGCATCCACATCTGTATAGAGATGTGGCGTGTTAGTAACAATAATTATTTCATCAAATAGTTTATTAAACAGAGTAAGTATATGGTCTATAATTCTTACACCTGAAACTTCAATAAAACCTTTATGAATCCCGGGAAGCCTTTTATTCTCACCACCTGCTAAAATTACACCTGTACATTGATACATTTTACAACCTTTAATATAACTTATTTTTGGTGAATTTTTTCCTCTTTTGCGATACAGATAACTGTACATATTGTCAAGGGAATCTCTAATAATTGGAATTTTTGATGAAATACAAAGTTTTTGTCAAAAAATAACGGGTTGATTCGTTTATAAAATGCTTTTACTTTATAAACATTACGACAGTTATTTTTTTTGATAAAACAAAGTATTTCGCAAAAAGAGCATTTATTAGAGGTTCGCTCAATAGAATTAAAACAGGGAATAAAGAATGAAAAAACAAAATGTTGTTCTCACAAGCTCCGATATCAACAGAATTATTACACGAATCGCATTTGAAATTATTGAAAAACATCAGGGAGTTGATAAACTCGCTCTGATCGGAATCCAGAGAAGAGGTGTATTTCTTGCTGAGAGAATTCAAAAAAAAATTGAAGAGATAGAAAATATAAAGATACCAACAGGAAATCTTGATATCAACCTGTACCGGGACGACTGGACAAGTATTGGAAATCAACCTGTTGTGAGGCCTACCGAGATTGTCTTCAGTGTTGATGAGCACCATATTATTCTGATCGATGATGTTCTCTTTACTGGAAGAACAATCAGAGCTGCCATGGATGCAATTTTAGATTATGGAAGGCCGGAAAAAATTGAACTTGCGGTCCTGGTAGACAGAGGCCACAGGGAACTGCCAATTGAAGCAAACTATATTGGAAGATTCATAGAAACCAGACATTCCGAAACTATAAATGTTCTTCTTACTGAGCAGGATGGTTCAGATAGTGTTATTCTTGAGGGGAAATAAAATTGGGACATAAAGAGAATGCACCAATTAGTGTAACAATCTCCATACTTTCAATATCATCCACAAGAACTATTGAAAATGATGTAAGTGGCCAATATATAAAAGACCTATCAATAGAAAAGAGTCACACCGTTATTCACCATAAAGTGGTTGATGATGATGTGAATGATATAAAAAAAGCTGTAATAGAGATCATTTCAGAGAATAAATGTGACGCAATATTGATAACAGGCGGTACCGGAATTACCAAAAAAGATGTTACCATCGAAGCCATCAAACCCTTGCTTCAAAAGGAATTAACATCCTACGCGACTGTATTTGCTGTCTTAAGTTATGATGAGATTGGTTCTTCTGCAATTCTTTCAAGAGCAACAGCAGGTATTATTGAGAATACCGCTGTTTTCTGCATGCCCGGAAGCCTCAAGGCTTGTAAGCTTGCCTGCGAGCAGATTATATTTAAAGAGTTAGGACATATCAAAAAACACCTTCTGGATTAAGATAATCAGAAACCCATAAGTTTTAATTATTTCAAATTAATTATAGTTCTAATAATTTGAATTTTGGAAGAAAACGCAGTTATTCTTTCAAAAGGCAACTATTCAGATAATTACCGTGACTGTTAGAATTCTTCTATTTTGTTTTAAGTTCAAGGAAGAATTAAATTTTAACCACAGAAATATATGTAATATTTTGTTGTAGTTAAAATAAAATTCATAGACTTTTATTTATGTGATTAAAATTTAATTATGACGCAGAAATAATCAAAAGAGAGGTATTATAACCTCACGGGGATGGTTATTGTGAAGGAGGCTCCATTAGAAGGAGCACTTTCACAATGGATTTCACCCTTTAGCTTCTGGGTAACAAGATTATAAACAATATTCATTCCAAGCCCGTTACCACCCTTACCCCTCTTGGTTGTGAAAAAAGGATCATATATTTTTGCAATGGTCTCACTATCCATTCCCACACCATTATCACTATATTTAATTTCAAGAGTCTCTGTTCCACAACTTGCCTTGATCTCCATATGACCATCTCTGTCTTTACCAAACCCATGAATAACTGAGTTCATCACAAGATTTGTAAATATCTGAGAGAAAGCACCGGGATAGTTCGTCAGATAGATATCCTTTTGGATGAAAACATCTATCTCGTGCCCCTCATTTCTAAAGTTTGGACGAAGGCTTAACAGAGTCTCATCAATGCACTTTCTAAAATTGAAATAACGAATCTCCTCATTGGACTGATCAACAGCTACCTGTTTAAAACTCTGAATCAGTTCGGCGCCTCTCTTTAAGTTTGTCAAAACAATGGAGGTCGCCTCAGTCGCAGTTTTAAGATATTTTTGAAATTCATCCTTGTTCATCTTGTCAGACTCAAACAGCTTTTCGATAGCCTTTGTTCTCTGTTCCAAAAAGGACGATGCGGTAAGGCTAATTCCAACAGGAGTATTAATCTCATGGGCAATTCCAGCAACCAAACCACCAAGAGCAGACATTTTTTCAGATTGCACAAGCTGATCCTGAGTATCTTTCAGAGTATCAAGAAGATCATTCAGCTTCACATTTGTTTTCTGAAGCATTTTACTCCTTTCCTGAACTCTCAGGAAAAATAAAAGCACTGTCAATATCAGAAGAATCACAGCCATAAAATACAGATAGAGATAGATAGAAGTATTATAAACATTTGCAGATATCACACCTATATTTTTACCCCTGAAAAATATGGATGACTCAGTTGAATTTAAACGGATAAGTTTTAGAAAAAGAAATATCTGATTAAAGGAACCTGTAAGCTCATTCTCAAGATGGATGAACACCTCACCATAGGTACCTTTTACAGTTAATGTTTTGTAGTTTCCTTTACGGCAATGGATCTCAAGATAGTTCTTCGGAACAGCTGAATCATAATTCCACAAAGATCTTGCAATAATCTCAGAAAAGTTATCGACCTCCTCTTTTAATTTTTTTTTCGTATAGCGTTCATAAAAAAACACAAGCACTATAAAAATAATTACAAAAAGAATAAAGGCCCTGACAATTGGATTCTTCATCTAAACCTCTATAAGATCACCGGCACCAGATTGCAATGCAAGATGAATCGATGTTTTATCAATATTAAAAACATCTCCACAGGTTTCAAGAACCTTATCGGGTGTATTGTTCTCTTCACTCAGATGGCCCAAAACCACATTTCTTAAATTTTCATGCTTTAGATCAACCAGAAGTTCTCTTGTATCAAAATTGGACAAGTGTCCGTGCCTGCTCCGAATCCTCTGCTTTAGAGACCATGGGTAACTCCCATTAATAAGCATTTCAGGATCATGGTTTGCTTCGATAAAAAGCATGTTGCTGTCTTTTAGATGAGTCTTCACCATACCGGTTGCAATGCCAAGGTCAGTTGCAATACCAACTTTGGAATCTTTGTAAGTAACAGAAAAACCCACAGGATCAACAGCATCGTGTGATATCTGAAATGGATGCACCTCAAAATCTCCAATATAAAACGAAACTCCGGGTTCAAATATTTTTAGATTCTTCACCTCTCCAATCTTATGGGCAACCCTTTGGTATGTCAGCCTGCTCATATATAAAGGGATGTCAAACCGTCTTGATAAAATAGCTGCTCCCATAAGATGGTCATTATGTTCATGGGATATAACAATCCCCTTCATATCATCAAATGTAAGGGATTTTGATTCCATACGTCTTTCAATTTCAATTCCAGAGAGCCCTGCATCAATCAAAATTTTGGCTGTCGTATTTTCTATATATATTGAATTCCCCACACTCCCACTCGCAAGGGAACATAAGGATATGTTTGATTTTCCATTTTTCATGTTTAGCACAATAATACACATTACCCATTTAACTCAAGCAGATAGAATGGATTTTATAATTTTTATAATTTTAAATTAGTAAAATAAGCTACTTGTTTTTTTAGAAGTTTTTATGAAAATTAAAGATAAAAAATCTAAAAGCAAAAAAACAAAATTTTTGAATATCTCAAAAAAAATAAAAACCCTCTGCCGAGAGCTAAACTTTTGAAAAGTTTAACAAACACATTGTGAAAAACTGAAATGATATTGAAAAACTAAATGGTTTTGTAGGGGGCGTTGCTTGCCATTTCGATTCCCTTATAATTCAAATTTTAATCAAATTTTTCAAGAATGTTATCAACACGATATCTCGTAGGTTGCATAGAGCCAAAGGCGAAATCCAACATCTTCGACCAAATAAGAATTTCCGAGTTTGTCGGGTTTCGTTCCTCAAGCCGACTTACAACTAAATTAAAATCCATTAAACTCTCTTTTGCAGTGTATTGCCTTACCTCCGCCCGATTTGAATAAAAATTCAATCCCAAAACGATCGAAATTTCTTCCCAAATTTTCAAAAAATGGTACTCAATTATTTAACACCCATAAAAAATATATTTATTTGCTTGTAATCTTGATATGCAGAGTATAGGCTTGATTCAGAAACACAGAAGCGAGCCAGTCAGGAGTTGTAGCTCCTTAACTGACTCTGAACAAAAACATTTCTTCAAAGGAGAAACGTAAATGTCTGTATATTCTTTTACAGAATCCCTAAGATTCCGTCAACGCCTCTTTCAAACGTCGGGGCAGCTTTTACACTCAAACACTTTTAAATCAGGAAAAACAGCAGGATTAGTATGTTCTACAAATGTGCCTTCGGTTTGTAAAACAACCGTTTTTCCATTGTATCCCCCGTTGATAATTTGAGTGTCATTGAACATGTAAAAACACCAGAGATTTAATTAAAGATTCATAAAAAATCAGTGCTGAAGATTTTGTTCAGGTACAACACTTGTTTTGCGTCTGAAAGAGGCGAGCCTTAACAACCGGGGACATTCAATTGTTCCATAAGGTATGGCAGTTAACTGCCCCTGCTGCCATACCTTTTCAAAATATAAAACAAAACCGAGGTAAAATATATGTACGTTGAGATAACCAGCAACTTTATAGAAACATCAAATGAGTTCATAAGATGCATTCGCCTGTTTGGCGGAGATTTCAATGAATGGTATGTGGGTTTAACAAGAGATTCGAAACATAGCTTTCTAAACATCCATAAAGTGGATCTACTTGAAAAACACTGGCTTTTAAGTAAAGAATCTGATGCACTGATATTGTATGCAAGAAAATTTCTGGTAGAACTTGGATGCCAGAATAACAGAGCCCTTGATATGGATAATTCAAACAGGGTTTATTTGTATCAGATAAGTGAAAATACAAAAGAGAAATAGCTTGAATCGTATCTACAAAACATCAAAAGAGTATAAAATTTTATATTCCATATCGATTTGTTCATTTGAAACGGCCGGAAAAGAGTCTGGTATTAATTCAAATTTGGCCTTTAGTTTATCCTTTGATGGAATATCATTTAAACCGCTGAACAATACTTTTCCGCTTTTGCCATCCAGAATATCTGCATTTTCACCGTTTGTAACTATTACATATGGCAGGTGTTTTCCTGAATAGATCCTTCCCGCTGCAAGGGCTGATCTATGCCTTGTAACTATTGAAGATAAACCATATCTAACAATCATTACACACTTTTCATTTACAAATACAGCAGCATCTATAATAGAAAGACCTTTTTTCAGTGGAAACTTTATAATCTCTCTTGGTTTCAGATCTCTTCTATCAAAACCCTTAGACTCCACCAGAAATTTGAATATTTTCTGCCGGTCCCTTTCATTTGAATCGTCCTCAAGAACAGTTCCTGTGATATAATCTTTAAGAGTTTTTATAGTGCCAAATTTAAATTGGTTTTCCATAATCAATAATAATCATTTTACCTTTAATGGTAAATATGTTTAAAGGAATAGGCATGACTATTCGGGAAAAATTTGAAGAACGGGAAGCGGGCTTTATAATTGGATCTGGTTGCTTAAGTTCTGCATCAAAAGGCAGAAGGCGTAATGAAGACCATTGTAATTTAAGAACTGTTTTTCAGGTTGATAAGGATAGAATCGTTTATTCCAATGCATTTCGGCGTTTAAAATATAAAACCCAGGTATATCTATCACCACTTGGTGATCATTACAGAACAAGATTAACACACACACTTGAAGTTGCTCAGATTGCAAGGAATATTGCAAGAGCTATGAGGCTGAACGAAGATCTGGTTGAAGCGATCGCTTTGGGGCATGACCTTGGGCACACCCCATTCGGGCACAGTGGTGAGGTTGCGCTAAAAGAGATATATAAAGAAAGTTTTTCACACAGCCAGCAAAGTTTAAGGGTTGTTGATAAGTTAGAGCGACATGGCGATGGTTTGAACCTTACACTTGAAGTAAGAGATGGTATTTTAAAACATTCAAAAGGTTTGGGTGCGATCATACCGGAACACCATAAAGAGAAAGCTATAACTCTTGAAGGACAGATCGTAAGGGTTGCTGATATTATGGCCTATATTAACCACGATCTTGATGATGCCATAAGAAGTGGTGTTATCAAAGAGAATCAGGTTCCAAAGGATTGTGTGCGAATTATTGGATCAAAACATTCTGAACGAGCTGCAAAAATGGTTTGGGATCTGGTTTCAAACAGTGATGTGACATCAGAAAAGCCATATCTTAACTTAAGTAAAGATATGCACAAGGCCATGAATGACCTTCGGGGTTTTCTGTTTGAGAATGTTTACAGATCTGATCAGGTACACAGAGAGTTCGAAAAATCAAAAAGAATGTTGATTGAACTTTTTAAGTATTGCCTCCTGAAAGAGAACAACAACTCCTTTGAGGATGAACTTGCCGAGATTGAAATCAAGGATTGTACAAAAGCGTCAGATACCAAAGAAAGAATGGTTGCTGATTTTATCGCAAGTCTTACCGATAGATATGCTATGGAGTTGTATTCCAAGATTTTCTTTCCATCCCCTTTCAAATAATTAGTAAGAGTTCAAATTTTGGCAAATTACTGCGTTATACAAGAAAGTTTCTCCTCGAAATATAAAACCATATTCCTGCGGAATAAACATTTCCTGTAATGCCTTGTAATTTATCCAAACTTCAAACTCTTAAATATTAACCTTACAACGTCTTCCCGACCGATCCCAAATGCCTTGTAAATGTGAAGCGCAATAAAAATCCCCGCAGCAAGCAACGGGGTATTATAATTAGTCTATCACAGACGCCGCAAGCGGCGGGGTATTAAACCCAAGCTTCGCAATAAAAACAAAGCATTTTTTATGCTATTTGTTTTTTACTTAGCCAAAAAAGTTAATAAAATAGTAACTTATTTGAAAGTTTGATTAAAATTTTAACCTGAGATCGACGTCATTCCCGAGAATATTTTTCTAAATTCTTTTAGAAAAATATGAGTCGGGAATCCATATATTAACCCAGCGATTAAATAGATGAGCCACTAAATGGAATTACAATAACCTATTCAGCATGTTAACTAAATAAATTTTAAGATATTTAGTCGCCAGATTAATAACAAAAGTATTGGGTCTTAGAATTTTTGAAATTAAGAAATGAAGGGTTCACCCTGATTTAGATAAACCCTTTTTGAAATATTAGTACAAATTATATGTATAAATTACAGTCTTTTTGGAGCTGAAAATTCCTTTTTTTGAAACAACGGCATAAACAATCTCTTTTTTGCCATCATTATCTATATCACCAACGAAAAAATCGCTTATATATCCCGAATGCTTAGATGACTGATACTTAACATCAAATCCCGTTGCTCCCCATATGAAAACCTTAATACTTGTTGCTGTAAATTTCCTCGAATTTGGCAATAATGAGGTTAAATTCTCATTATGCACAGTGATCAGTTCTTTTTTCCCATCATTATCAACATCATCAATAAACAGTCTCTGAGACAGGTATTCTTTATCTTTAACCTCTGGATCATATTTGGATAATACTTTAAAGTATTTATAAGTCCCTCCAAGGGGTTCCGGACTCATCCACAACTCTTTATTGTTATCTCCAACAGCTTTAATATTATCATCATTTGTAAAAAAAAGAGTTGTAACTTTCTTCTCGTTTGTTACATCTCCTTTAACAAAGGAGTAGAGATTTAGACCATCTCTATTGTAAATTTCATATTTATATTTTTTACCATCCCAGACAACTTTAAATATATTTTTTTCATATTTTGATTCATTTTCATATGCGCCTCTTTTGCCCCAGGCTTTTTTGGTAAGGAGAATCGTTTCACCATTTATTTTTACAGATCTATAGTGATAATTCTGTTCTTTTAATATTTTAACGAACTTTTCCCCATTCCACTCCATAACAAAAGAGTTAAGCCTGTTATTATCTATATCGATTGTAGTTACAAATATCTCATCTTTTCCGTTTTTATTTAGATCTATTGCATCCACGCCATAGACCTTAAAACTGGTATCGGGGTCAAATTCCAATATTTTCTTAAGTTTATTACCCTTTTTGGAATATATATAAATATCCTGGGATGTTGAGATTATAATTTCATTTTTACCATCACCATTAAAATCTACTTTGGTTATAGATGTTGTAACAAAATCAAGCTCACTGCTTTTCCAACCGGGTTTTTTCTTTATTTTGACAAAAGATTGCTCAGTCTCTTTTTTTAGACCAACTCTTAAGACCTTATCTGTAAAAGAGTTCACATGAACAAAAATGGTTCCTGTTCCAACACCTTTATTGTTAAGGAAGACTATTTGTTTTTTTTGTTTAACACTTAATAATGAACCCGAAAGCTCATAGTCATTATTTTTAATTGCTATTTTTCCAGTGACAACAAAATCAAAACCCTCTTTTCTGGCATGGGAAATCAATTTTTTTGAATCTTTAAAAGATTTTTTTGAGATTATAACAAGTGAATCTTTTTTTAATTTTGATTCAATAATCTCAGTAATCGAATTTTTCAAAAAAGAAATATCATTTTCAGATTCAGTCTGAAACGGAACAATTAAAACCTTTACTTTTTGCTGTGCATATAGATTTGAATTAATCATTAAAACGATAAACAAAAACAGATATAATATTTTTTTCAAAATTAGCTCCTGATTACTGGGGTATTAAAATCAATTTGAAGATTTGATAACATATAAATCAATTACTGAAAAGTTGTATTTGGAATGCTCTATCAACAAAAAAAGACTATAATCCTAATTTACAAATTCATTAACAGAACCCATCTACTTCGTGAACCCGTTCTGTCAATAAATTTTTATCATGATCTTAGAGATGGTTTTTAGCTATTAAAAAGAACACCTTTACTTGACTTTTAGCAGTAGTTGATATTAATTAATTACTTAAAAAATTCATTAAAAAAAATTAAAACTGTAAAGAAATTTAAATTTTTCAATGTAACTATGAAAGGAGGGGGGTAAAAAAATTCTTGCTTTTGTGTAGTTTATTGGAATAAAGTTTTTACGAGTTAAATACTAGAACGTTTTCATAAATAATTATTAGGGGAATTAAAGATGAAAAAAATTATTTTAATTGCATTAGTATCTGTTCTTTGTTTTGGAACTGCTTATGCGAGTAAGTTTGAAGTAACAGGTAATGCTCTTATGAAGGGTGAATATAGAAGCGGATATGAATTAGATCCAGATGCAAACTCTAAGAGTTTCTATGATTTTGATTTTAATATCTTTCCAAAGTTCGTTGTTGATGAGAATAACTTTGCATTTGCTAAAATCGCCATGAAAGATATCAAGCCTGGTGCAGATAGATCTACAACTGTTGCTGCTACTACAGGTGACAACGTAGGAGGAAATGTTAATGAAGAAGATGAAAACATTTCTGTTGAAAGAGCTTACTTTCAGACAAAAATTGGTCCTGCATCTCTTACTTTCGGTTTGATGGATGGTAGAGCATGGGGAACAGGTTTTGGTGACTCTACTGCTGGTGTTTGGAGAGTTAAGGCTGTTGTAACAACTCCAATTGGTGCTGTTGTAGCTGTTCATGAGAAATCCAATGAGAATAGTGATGTTACCGCTAATGCAGATAAAAATTCTTCCTTAAACGGTGATGATAACGACATTTATTACTTAGGTTTAATAACAAAGGCTGGTCCATTGTACATTAAGCCTCTTTTTGTACGTGCTAACTATAACTCCACATATGCTTATGCACCAGCATGGACAAATCTTGGAGATATGGAAAAAACAGCTTACATTTTAGCTCTTAATGGTTCTTTTGGTGATATCTCAATTGAAGCTGAATTTGGTTATCAGGATATTGAATGGCAAACTCCTAACCGAGATACTCTTGATTACGATGTATATGGTGCTTACCTTCACGCAAGTATGAAAATGGGTGAAAGCACTGCTGGTTTCATGTTTCTTTACGGTGGAACTACTATGAACAAAGCAGGTTCTACATATGGATATGCTTTTGGTGATGATGTATGTTTCCTGAATATTCTTGATGATGATATGGAAGTTGGTAGAACAGATTCTACTTATGCCGGCGCTGGTGGTTTAACAATTTATGCTGCATATTTCAGCATGCAAGTTATGGATGGTCTTACAATTACACCTAAAGTTGGTTATGTATTAAGTAATTATGCAGATGATGCTTCAACTCAAGATGTAGGTGCTACTGAATATTCAAAGACACATCCTGCTGATAGCGTTGATACAGCATGGGAAATTGATATCGATTGTGCTTATAAGATCAATGATGCTGTAACTTATACTTTTGGAGCTTCATATGCATCTCTTGATATGATTGATGGTATTGCAGATGCAGATGCACCAGATGATATTATCCTACTACAGCACCAAATTAAGATTGTTTTCTAAATAAAGTTGAATTAATAGACTTTAGACTGCTTGAAATATTAAAGCCCTTTCATTTGAAAGGGCTTTTTTTTTGATGAGAAATTATAAAACGAGTTATTTTTTTCTAAAACTTAATTCTTAAATTTTATATCAACTTTTCAGAAATTATCTGATTTACAACTTTAGGATTTGCAGAACCTTTTGTTTTTTTCATGATCTGTCCCACAAAAAATCCCATTAATTTCTTATTTCCTGCTTTGAATCTTTCAACTTCATCCGGGTTTTTTTCTAAAATTTCATCGATTATTGATTCCAGTTCAGAAACATCTGAAACCTGAGAAAGTCCCTTTTCTTCAACGATAGATTCGGGTGATTTTCCTGATTCAGCCATTTCCTCAAAAACTGTTTTTGCTATTTTTCCGCTTATTGTGTCTTTTGCAACCAGTTTTACAAGGTTAGCTAAATTCTCAGGGGTCACTGGTGATTCTAATATTGTTTTCCCTTCACTGTTTAGAAAACCAAGAAGCGTACCTGTTATCCAGTTACAAACTGGTTTTGGTTCATTAAAAACAGTAAGTGACTTTTCAAAATATGCAGCAAGCTCCCTACTTGAAACCAGAAGAGTTGCGTCGTCTTCTGACAAATTCAAATCTTTTATGAATCTTTCTTTTTTAGCCTCAGGAAGTTCAGGAATTTCAGATTTTATTTTTTCTATCCATTCATCTGTTAAAACAACAGGTAGGAGATCAGGATCTGGAAAGTATCTGTAGTCATGATCATTTTCTTTACCTCGCATGGCGCTTGTTCTGTTTTTATTTGGATCATAAAGTCTTGTTTCCTGAGTTATTTCTCCCTTATCTTCTTTAACTCTTATCTGTCTTTTAATCTCATAATTAATTGCTTTTTCAATATTTCTAAAGGAGTTCAGGTTTTTCATCTCTGTTCGTGTGCCATACTCTTTTGCACCTTTTTCCATTATTGAGATATTCGCATCACACCTGAAGCTTCCCTGCTCCATATTGCCATCACAAATACCTAAATACCTAACAATGGAACGAACCTGCTTTAAAAAAATAACCGCTTCTTCAGCAGAGCGAAGGTCTGGTTCTGAGACCATCTCAATCAGCGGGGTTCCAGCTCTGTTAAGGTCTACTAAGCTAACAGGCCTGTCAGGATCATGGTTGGATTTTCCGGCATCATTTTCAAGATGAATTCTTGTAAACCCGATTCTTTTCGTATCTCCATTTACCTTAATATCCAAATACCCACCTTCACAAATTGGAAGTTCAAACTGTGTGATCTGATATCCAAGTGGTAGATCAGGATAAAAATAGTTTTTTCTGGCGAACCTGTTATCTTTTATAATTTTGCAATTTGTTGCAATGGCTGCCTTTGCCGCATATTCAACAACCTTTTCATTAAGAACGGGCAGTGATCCTGGCATCCCAAGACAAACCGGACAAGTATTACTGTTTGGTTTTGAGCCAAACTTTGTTGAACAACCGCAGAATATTTTTGATTCGGTGCTGAGTTGGACATGTATTTCAAGACCGATAACAGATTCAAACTCCATTTTTTATCCTTTTTTTATAAAAATTGAGAAATGTTAGAAAATTTTTTTACTATAATATAGATGTAAATTTGAATTATTCAATATGAAAGTTGTAAAGGTTTAATCTTTTTTCAGGAGTGGATATCGAAATGATTTTAATTTATATAAAAAGAACATGGATTCCCGAATCGGATTTGGAACAAAAACATTCCAAATCTTCTCGGGAATGACAACCAATTGTTGATTGACTGCAACTGTTAAAATAAAGATGAATAATAAATGAGCTTTAATTATGAATTCTCGGGAATAACTTCAGGCATAATGGTAACTATCAAAATCAAGATAATATATTGTATAGATCATTCCAGTTATAGTTATCTTTCTCAATTAGATTGATTTTCCATTGGCGATTCCATTTTTTAATCTGTTTTTCTCTAATTATTGCATTTTCCATAGTTAGATGTATTTCAAAATATACAAGATTTTTAATTTGATATCTTTTTGAAAATCCTGACACATCTCCATTTTTATGTTGAAATACTCTTTTTATGAGATTACTGGTAACTCCTGTATACAAAGTACCATTTTTCTTATTTGCCAGAATATAAACACATGGTTGCCTTTCCATAATTAAGACCTAAATTTTTTTGTTCAAACCACTAAATTTAACTATAATTACTGTTATTTAAAAACAATCAGCTCGTTACTTTAATAAGACTACGTAGAATAAAATTACAACCAAAATTCTTAGCCTTACGACACCGTTGTCATTCCCGAGAAGATTTGGAATGTTTTTTTACAAATCTGAGTCGGGAATCTATAGGTTCCACTTAAGTTATAGAAAAGGTTCCAATCTGGAAAGGTCTTCACTTTGTGGATTGTCGCTTTTTGAATGCATCTCTCAACTCCAAAACTGCTCGCACCGCATTATCGTTAGCTTTTAATCGTTCCTCCGGCGTCATTTTCAAATACATGGCAACCAGTCCTTTATCCACAGTAGAGCTATTGTCTGCACCTAATGTTTTGACCATTTTAATATCCTTTATAAATACTTTTCTATAGTCTAAACTTATTGTTTTTAATCAAAAAAAGCAATTCAGGATTTCAATATAATATTCTTCAATATTTGACAAAAACAAATCATTACATGTATTAAGTGTTTAAAATTGATCGGAATTTTAACAGTTAACACTTTATTTGAATTGTTGAGTTTGCTGCAAATACAAGGCTCCGAGCTATGAAGCTGTACGTTTTTTGTACCGCGATTGGCTCGAAACGCAGGATTTGTTGTGAAATCGACAATTCTTTAGGCGATTAAATGGATATAGATTTTATATTATGCGTGCTTGGGATGGTGATGATAATCGAGGGCCTACCTCACTTTACATTCCCATCAAAAATGAAAAGTTATATGAAGCAGCTATCTGAACTTCCTGAAAAAACTCTCAGGATTTTAGGATTGATACTTATGGCTATCGGACTTGCTTTCGTATATTTTGGAAAGGCTTAGATTTATATGTACGATTTAAAGGATTATGATTACGAACTTCCTGAAGATTTGATAGCACATAATCCAAAAGATAAAAGAGATAGTTCATCCCTTTTATGTTTAGACAGAGAAACGGGCGTTACTAACCACAAAGTTTTTACTGATATTATTGATTTCTTTAAACCAGGTGACACGCTTGTTTTAAACAATACAAGAGTTGTACCTGCAAGACTTTATGGGAAAAAAGAGACCGGTGGTAAAATTGAGATTCTTATTCTTGATTATATAAAAGGTATCGAAAAACTGAATAAAAATGGTTTTTTTGAATGTGACTGTTTGGTTAAGGCTTCCAAAAGACCTGCAGTGGATTCAACTCTATATTTTGATGGCTTTACAGCAGTGGTTACAGATTTCAAAAATGGTGTTTCAACCTTAAGGTTCGATAGCTCAGAGATTGAAAATATACTTGAAGAGAAAGGTGAACTTCCTTTACCTCATTATATAAATAAAGATGAGGAGCGGGATGACAGGACTAAATATCAAACAGTATATGCAAAAGAGAAAGGTGCTGTGGCAGCCCCAACAGCCGGGCTTCATTTTACTGATGAACTTCTTTCAAAACTCAAAGACAAAGGTGTTGATATAACATATGTAACTCTCCATGTGGGTTATGGAACTTTCGTACCTGTTAGAGTTTCTGATATTCGTGATCACAAAATGCACTCTGAATTTTTTACTGTTTCAAAAGAAACTGCTGATATTGTTAATAGTGCAAAAAAAGATGGTCGAAGAGTTATCGCTGTGGGTACAACATCTGTAAGAACTCTGGAATATGCATCAAAAGAGACTGGAATTGTTCAGCCCGGCTCAGGGAGTTGTGATCTGTTTATATATCCGGGATTTAAGTTTAATATAGTTGATGCAGTTATAACTAATTTTCATTTGCCTGAGTCTACGTTAATGATGCTTATTTCTGCTTTTGCGGGGCGTGAAAATGTTATGAAGGCGTACAAAGAAGCTATCAAAAATGAATATAGGTTCTTTAGTTACGGAGACTCAATGCTAATTATTTAACGATTGGCTTTTTGTTAAATACTGCGTTATAAAAAGAGAATAAACTTCGAAATATTAAAAACATATTACTTCAGTTTATTATCTTTTCAGTGTCTTGTATTTATTCAAAAAATCCAAAGTTAAATATAATCAGGAATATATTTCTTAAACCATAGAGTTTTTGATCAATCTTTTTGCAAAAAGATTGCCGTCGGAGACTTTAAAAAAGATTGAAGATCAAAATTATGTTTAAAGTAATAAAAAATTCAGAAAAAAACAGAGCCCGTGCAGGGATTCTTCAAACAAATCATGGAAAGATTGAAACACCTATTTTTATGCCGGTAGGAACAGTTGGATCTGTTAAGTCTGTTTCTGTGGAAGATTTAGAAGATGTGAAAGCTCAGATTATATTGGGAAATACTTACCATCTCTATTTAAGGCCGGGAACAGATGTTATTGATACATTTGGTGGTTTACATGATTTTATGAGGTGGGACAAACCTATTCTAACGGATTCAGGTGGATTTCAGTTTTTTTCTCTTGCAAGACTCACAAAAAGAACCGAAGAGGGTGTAAAATTTCAGTCGCACCTTAATGGTTCAAGACATACTTTTACACCGGAAAAAGCTGTTGAGATTCAGGATAAATTAAATTCTGATATAATGATGTGTCTGGATGAATGTCTTGCTTATCCTGCTGATTATGACAGCACAAAAGAATCCCTGGAACTTACTACCAGGTGGGCACAGAGATGTTTTGATTATTGGAAAAATGAAACTGAATCCACAAATCATCTATTTGGAATAGTTCAGGGTGGTATGTATGAAGATTTAAGAAGGGCTTCTGCTGAGTCTCTTGCTGAGATAGATTTTCCCGGATATTCAATTGGTGGATTAAGTGTTGGAGAACCTAAGGATCTGATGCTTGAAATGGCTGAAAAAACAATTCCACACCTTCCATATGATAAGCCTAAATATATCATGGGAGTTGGAACACCAGAAGATCTTGTTGAGCTTGTTAATTTAGGTGCTGATATGTTCGATTGTGTTATGCCCAGCAGGAATGCAAGAAATGGTAAGCTGTTTACAAGTTTTGGTTCAATAAACATTCCAAATGCATCACATATTTTTGATAAAGGACCAATTGATCCTGAGTGTGATTGCTATACATGCAGAAACTATTCAAGAGCTTACCTGCGGCACCTATACAAATCTAAAGAGCTTCTTGTATACAGATTGAATACAATTCATAATCTTCACTACTATTTGAACCTGATGCATGATATACGAGAAGCTATAAAAAAAGATGAATTTAGTGAATTTAGAAAAGAGTTCTACGCAAAAAGAGCTTAATGACAGGGTACTAATTAGTAAAAAGGGGTAACTAAAAATGACTGTTTCAGAAAAAATAAATGCTATCGCAACGAAATCATCCTGGATTAGAAAAATGTTTGAAGAGGGAAATCGTTTAAAAACTCTTCATGGAGCGGATAAAGTTTTTGATTTCAGTCTTGGAAATCCAAATCTTCTCCCTCCAGATGCATTCAAAGAGGTTTTAAAAGAAGTAGCTTCTGATAAAGGTGCTGTTCATTCATATATGCCCAATGTTGGTTACCCAGATACCAGAGCAGCAGTGGCTGTAACTGTTTCAAAAGAGCAGGGGGTTACCTTAACTGAAAATGAGATAATAATGACATGTGGTGCAGCTGGAGCTCTTAATGTAATTTTTAAAACCGTTTTAAATCCCGGTGATGAAATAATATCTCCTGTTCCACACTTTGTTGAATATGGATTCTATGCTGATAACCATGGGGGAACCCTTGTAAAAGTTCCAACAAATGAAGACTTTACTCTTGATATTAAAGCTATAGAATCTGAAATAAACCCAAAGACAAAAATTGTTCTGATAAATTCTCCAAACAATCCTACGGGTCAGATTTATTCAAAAGAAAGCCTTGATCAACTGGGCGCTCTCTTAAGAGAAAAAAACAAAGAGTTTAATACTACTATCTATTTAGTATCTGATGAACCATATAGAAAAGTTGTCTATGACAATGCCGTTGTTCCAGGTATTTTTGAAAGTTATGATGAGTCGATAGTTGCTACTTCCTATTCAAAAGATATCTCAATCCCAGGTGAAAGAATTGGCTTTCTTGCAGTAAATCCAAAGGCAAAATATAAAGACCAGATTTATGGTGGTTTTGCTCTTTCAAACAGAATTCTTGGATATGTAAATGCACCAGCTCTTATGCAGAGAGTTATAGCAAAGGTTCAGGGGTTAAGTGTTGATATCGATCTTTACAAAAGAAAAAGAGATCTTTTCTGTGAAGGTCTTAAAGATGCAGGATATGATTTTACAGTTCCACCCGGAGCTTTCTATCTGTTTCCAAAATCACCAATAGCAGATGATGTCAAATTTGTTCAGGCTCTTCAGGAAGAGTTGATTCTAACTGTTCCGGGAAGTGGTTTTGCAGGTCCTGGTTATTTTAGAATAGCTTATTGTGTGGATGACAAATCCATTGAAAACTCTATTTCCGGTTTCAAAAAAGTGATGGCCAAATTCAGCTAAAACCAATTGTTATAACATGTATTATTACGTACTTACAATTTTGTTAAAATGCATTCATTTACTAAACATCTCTTTTGTCTTGACATTTTTCCGAGAGTGTACAAATGTTAGAATTCGCATTAAAAAAGATGTATGGGCCGATTTTAAATAAAATCAATTATTTATAATCATATCTTTTAATTTTAAACTAAATTTTAAAAAGAATATGAAAAATAAAAAAATGGCAGCTGCATTAGCTGCAGTCACAAACTACATTAAGTCAGAAGAAGAATCCATTGTATCACAAACTTGTGGACCTCAGGAACAAGTACCTGTTATTGAAAATGAACCTATATTCGCCTCTCCATTTAGCAGATGGAATTCAGGTGGAAGAGAAGCTCTCATGCAGATGAGAACTATGATGCAAATGAGATTAATGGGGCGCTAAGCTTCACAAAAACGGAAATAAGCCTTCAGATTTATGTTTAAAGTTATACCCCATTTTTAATGGGGTCTCTTGTCTTCAATACTTGGATAGTTTGTTTATAACTGTATTGTAAAAGAGTCTTTATGGTTAAGGCTTTTAATAAAGTTTATTGGGAGAATGATGATGAATGAACACGGTGTATTGAATAAAGCTAAAATGGAATACGGTGCTGACAGGCCGAAAGCTGCAAATCCAGTCAAAATTATGGATGTGACTTTAAGAGATGGTCACCAGTCACTGTTCGCAACCAGAGGCCGTACAGAGGATATGATCCCTGTGGCTGAGATGATGGATGAAATTGGATTCTGGGCAACAGAAACCTGGGGTGGTGCGACATTTGACACCATGCACAGATTTCTAAACGAAGACCCATGGGAAAGAATCAGAACTCTTAAGAGATATATGAAAAAAACTCCTTTTTCAATGCTTCTTAGAGCTCAAAACCTTGTTGGTTACAGAAATTATGCTGATGATTTAGCATATGCGTTTGTTGAAAGAGCCGCTGAAAATGGAATGGATATTTTCAGAACATTTGATGCTCTTAATGATTACAGAAACTTTGAAACTGTTGTTTCTGCTATTAAAAAATGTGATAAACACTTCCAGGGTTGCATCTGCTATTCTCTTACAGAAGCAAGAATGGGTGGAAATGTTTATGATCTTAAGTATTTTGAAAATAAAGCAATAGCCCTTAAAGACATGGGAGCTGACAGTATCTGCATTAAAGATATGGCTGGCCTTATTGCTCCATATGATGCGTATGACCTTGTAAAAACAATAAAAGAAGCCGTGGATATTCCGGTTCTTCTTCATAGTCATTTCACCTCTGGAATGGCTTCAATGACTCATTTGAAAGCTATCGAAGCTGGTGTGGATATTTTAGATACCTGCATGTCACCATATGCATACAGAACATCTCACCCTGCTGTTGAACCTCTTGTTATGTCTCTTCTTGGAACTGATAGAGATACTGGTTTTGATATAAATGCTCTTGCTGAGGTCAATGAAATTTTTGAAAGAGATATTTTACCAAAATATAAACATCTTCTTTCAGATAACAAAATGTCTGTTATCGATATCAATGTTCTTCTTCACCAGACACCTGGTGGAATGCTTTCAAACCTTGTTAATCAGCTTAAAGAGATGGATGCTCTTGATAAGATTGATGAAGTTTATAAAGAACTACCAAGAGTTAGAAAAGAACTCGGACAAATTCCACTTGTTACTCCAACAAGTCAGATCGTTGGAACTCAAACTGTAAATAACGTTCTTTTCGATGATGAAAATGAAAGATATAAGATGATTACGGGTCAGGTTAAGGACCTTTGCTATGGTTTATATGGAAAAACAGCAGTTCCAATAGATCCAAAAATTCAAAAGAAAGCCCTTAAAGGATATGACAGAGGAGAAACTCCTATTACTTGTCGTCCTGCTGAGGTTCTTGAAGCTGAACTTCCAAAGGCAAAAGCAGATGTTAAAGGACTTGCTGTTGATCTTGACGATGAAATTCTTTACGCAATATTCCCTGTAACCGGTAAAAAATTCCTTAAGTGGAAATATGGTAAAGAGGAAGCTCCTGCAGATACAAAAGGAAAAACCCTTGAAGAAGTTAAAGCTCAGGATGAATTAGTTAAAAAGGCTCTTGAAGGTAAACTTGTTGATAAAACAGATATTGGAACTGGTCCTCAAAGAACAGATCATTTAAGAAAATTCAATGTATTTGTTGAAAATGACTACTTTGAAGTTGAAGTTGATGAGATTGGTGGACCACCGGTTGTAAATATAGCCGGAATGCAAGCTGCAGCTCCTGCACCTGCTGTTTCAGCAATACCTGCAGCACCAGTTGCTGCTGCGCCTGCGGCCCCAGCTCCAAGTGCACCTGCGACAACACCAGCTCCTGCAGCAAACACTAATGGTGGTACATCCTTAAAAGCTCCAATGCCAGGAATGATTGTTAATTATTCCAAGAATGTTGGCGATAGTGTTGAAAAAGGTGACATTGTCGTTATTTTAGAAGCTATGAAGATGGAAAACGCTCTTCCTGCTCCTACTTCCGGGACAATTAAAGCTATAAACTTTGCAAGTGGGGACTCTGTTGCTAAAGATGCTGATCTTTGTGTAATAGGTTAAATCACAAAAAAAGAAAAAGTTTAAAAAAATATCAGGTTTATTGGAAATCATACACGATTTCTGATAAACCTGTTTTTTTATATTAGTCACAGAGGAAAATAAAAATGCATGAGATGGGAATTGCAGCTGAAATTATTAAAATAGCTGAGTCTTCAATACCGGAAGACTTTGATGGTGCTGTTGAGAAGGTTAATATGAGAATAGGAAAAATGTCTTCAGTTGTTCCTGAAAGCCTGAAATTCTGTTTTGATATTGCCTCTGAAGATACAAGACTAAAAGGCGCCGATTTTGTTATTGAGGAGATTCCTGTGGTTTTTCTTTGCAAAGAGTGCGAGAAAGAAACAGAAGCTGATGGCCCACAGTTCTCTTGTAAAGAGTGTGGTGGTAAAAAGATTGAGATAATTTCCGGTAAGGAATTAGAGATTACTTCAATAGAGCTTGAAGACTAACCCTAATAATTCCATTTTGAGCGAACTACTTCGTGAATTGACAATTTAAACCCATCGAAATATTATTTATATTCCTTTGTGTTTAAATTATCAATTCACTTGTATTTCATCACAAAATTAAATTATTAGATTTTTGATAATAAGGATAATAAAATATGGAAGTTAAAATAGTAAAAAAAGTTTTAGATGCTAACGATACTATGGCTGAAGAAAATCGCAAACTTTTCAGAGATAAAAACGTTTATGTCCTTAATATTATGAGTTCTCCAGGGTCCGGTAAAACAGAAACTCTTGTAAAATCACTGGCCAGACTTGAACCTGAACTTAAAACAGCAGTCATTGTTGGTGATGTTTGCACAACAAACGATGCCGACAGATTAAATGTTACCGGAACACATGCTGTTCAGGTAAATACAGATGAATTCGGTGGAGATTGCCACCTTGCAGCCCATGTAATAAGAAAAGCTGCCCTTGATCTTGACCTTGAATCAATAGACCTTCTTATTGTTGAAAATATCGGAAATCTTGTTTGTCCGGCGGAATTTGATATCGGAGAAGATAGCCGTGTTGTACTTCTAAGCGTTACTGAGGGAGAAGACAAACCCCTTAAATACCCAGTGATGTTTAAACTTTGTAGCGGGGCTGCCGTTCTTAATAAAGTTGACCTTCTTCCATACCTTGATTTTAATATTGATGAAGCTGAAGATAATATTAAGTCAATCAATCCTGATATTCCGGTTTTCCGTATCTCTGCAAAAACTGAAGAGGGTTTTGATGATTGGCTTAGCTGGATCAAAGATGTTGTAAAAAGTAAATAATAGTCTTTTTGAAAAATTTTCTGCGTTATACTAAAGTTGATATTCATCGAAATATTATAAATATTCCTCTGTATATCAAACTTTAGTAATGCCTTATAGTTTTCCCAAAATCCTGATTATTTCTATTATCATAATTTAAATGCTCTTATAAGTCCTTTAGTTTGTACCCATATTCCTTACAAATAAGATCTTATTAAATTTTTGGCTAAGTAAAAAACTTCATATACAAGGCATTAGCATTTTGACAGCGATGAGTCGTATTCCAATACGTCGAAGAGCTGGCGAAGATGCTATAACGAAGTATATGAAGGAATTTTACAACGCCAAATTAATCTTCTTTGTATCTTGCTTCTATAAAATCCAACCCAGCTTTGAGCCTTGCAATTGTGGTTTCCTTACCAAGAACTTCAACTACTTCATAAATCCCGGGGCTATTGGTCTTTCCGGTAAGAGCAATACGCACAGCCGGACCTAATTTTCCAAATTTCAGACCGGTTTTTTCAAGAACACCTTTAAAAATTTCTTCAATCTTATCCTGGGTATAATCCTCAAGAGCTTCGAAATCCTCTATTAAAGTCTGAATACCTTCAACTACATTCTGCTTCATGTTCTTTTTTGAACCTTTTTCACAGTATGTTAGTTCATCTTCAAGATAGAATAGTGAACCATCCACAAGTTCATGAATAGTCCGGCTTCTTTCGCTTAAAGTTTTTACTATTTTTTCAAGATGTGCTTCATCTGGTTCAAAACCTTTCTCTTTTAGTCCAGGCTTCATAAATTCAGATAATGTTTTTACTTTTGTGGCTCTAATATGCTCTCCATTAATGGCAAGGAGCTTATCGGTGTCAAAAACACTTGGTGATCTTCCAATATTTTCAAGATTAAACTTCTCTTTAAGATCTTCCCGGGTAAAGAACTCCTCATCACCAAATGACCAGCCAAGCCTTACAAGATAATTAAGCATAGCATCCGGCAGGTATCCCATATCACGATACTCTGTAACTGACATTGCGCCATGTCTTTTGCTCAGTCTTGATTTATCTTTTCCAAGAACCATTGGTACATGACCAAATACAGGCAGTTTTTCACCCAAAGCGTTATAAAGCATGATCTGTTTTGGAGTATTATTTACGTGGTCATCACCCCTTATGATGGTGTTGATGTTCATAGTCACATCGTCCACAACAACAGCAAGATTATAAGTTGGGGTTTTGTCACTTCGTTCTATTATGAAGTCATCCAGCTCTGTATTTTGGAAAACAATATTTTTCTTAATAACATCATTTATAACTGTTGTTCCTGCAAGAGGTGCTTTAAATCTAATTACGGAATTTTCAGATTCCTTAAGACCTCTTTCCCGGCATCTTCCATTATACTTGGGTTTCAAACCTTTTACTTTTGCTTCCTCCCTCATCACATCAATCTCATCAGGGGTACATGTACAATAATATGCTTTATCACTATCAAGTAATTTCCGGATATACTCTTTATAAAGATCAAATCTTTCGGTTTGAAAATATGGGCCTTCATCCCAATCAATTCCAAGCCATTCAAGTGATTCCAATATTGCATCAACAGAAGCCTGAGTGGATCTTTCAGTATCAGTATCCTCTATTCTCAGGACAAATTTTCCTCCATTTTTTCTTGCGTATAACCAGTTAAATAGGGCTGTTCTTGCTCCACCAACATGGAGATAGCCTGTTGGGCTCGGGGGAAAACGTGTAATTATTGTATCCATTATAATTTATTTCCAATTAAAAGGTTTAAATTTTTCTTTATTTTATTGTTTTTTTGCATTTTAATATCACACCAGAAAGATTTTGCAAATGATGAAGAACTATTATTTTATGCGTTAATTTTTCATAATACAATGTTATTGTTGATATGTATTTGATTATCAAAGAGCTTGACATGATTTTTATTTTAAAGTATCTAATTCTGTTGTGCTTTATGTTAAAAATTATTTTAATTAAGAATATTAATTGGTTAGGAGAATAATCAATGGCAGTACCAAAGAGGAAAACCTCAAAATCTAA
>JAAELO010000245.1 GCA_024226555.1 Desulfobacterales bacterium
AAGCATACTAAAGTTTCGTTGGTAATCGGGGGTATACCCGGTAAAAGCATACTAAAGTTTCGTTGGTAATCGGGGGTATACCCGGTAAAAGCATACTAAAGTTTCGTTGGTAATCGGGGTATACCCGGTAAAAGCATATAAAAGTTCTTTGGTAATCGGGGGATACCCGGTAAAAGCATATAAAAGTTCTTTGGTAATCGGGGTATACCCGGTAAAAGCATATAAAAGTTCTTTTTTGAAAATTCGACAAAATGTTCGCTTATAAACTCGCAGGGATTTCCACTAAAAATCGCAGGGAATTCGACTAAAAATCGAGGGAGAATTCCACTAAAAATCGTAGGAATTCGACTAAAATCGAACGGAGAATTCCGCTATAAAAATTGTGGGGAATTTGAGAAAAATGGGACGGAGAATTCCACTAAAAATTGTAGGGAATTTGAGTAAAATCGGACGGAGAATTCCACTAAAAATTGTAGGGAATTTGAGTAAAATCGAACGGGGAATTCCACTAAAAATTGTAGGGAATTTGAGTAAAAATCGGGGGAGAAATCCACTAAAATCGCAAGGAATTCGAGTAAAAATCGTAGGGAGAAATCCACTAAAATCGCAGGGAATTCGA
>JAAELO010000246.1 GCA_024226555.1 Desulfobacterales bacterium
AAGCACAAATAACAAAATCGTTGTGTGTATATTTATTTGAAAAATACAAATAACGATTTGTTATTTGCATTTATTTTGGGTTCTTCCTTCATGTTGGTCCTCATGTGCAGGGAAAAGAGAAAAGATTCGGCACTTCTCATGGAATTCTCAAATAGAAGCACAGTCAAAAGGCAAATAACGCCAAATCAATAATTCACCAATTTGCTGAATCTTTTCCCTGCACATGAGGACCAACATGAAGGAAGAACCCAAAATAAATGCAAATAACAAATCGTTATTTGTATTTTTCAAATAAATATACACACAACGATTTTGTTATTTGTGCTTTTTCAATAAATGATAGGAATGGAAAAGAAATATTTGATTTGTAAAAGTACCAATTTCTTGCAAGTAATTTTTACTTTTTAAAAGACCATTTTTCAAAAATATTGCTGTGGTTTATGTTGTCACACATGTGCGGTGACGACAGAAATCAATGCAATTTTCACATGGAATTCCTCCCTATATTATACATGGAAGAACAGCTAAAAGGCAAATGTCTTGTCCAATTCATCAATTAACCAATATTTCTTAAACTATTTGTGGAAATATTGCACATCTACCACTGACTGGTGTTGAGCCAATAGCTCTTCTTACCAGTGTTTCATTTTAACTAATTATTACAATTTGTTATTTTTACTTTTTATTTTTTTCATTAATTCTCAATTTGCAATAATTATAAAATTAAAAAAGCACACACAACGTTTTCTCTTTTGTTTGTTTTCAATTATATATATTATTTTTCAGTTTGTTTAATATATTTTTTTTGTGACAAACATATAAGTTATTTGTTTTATAGGAAAAAAACAAATTGCTGCATATCTATTTTGCCATGAGAAATGTACATTTTCTTTTTTGTTATTTGTGATTCTTTGGTTGGATAAATGTGGGATTTGCATTCCTCAGAATCACTGAGATTTGAGCAAAAACATGTAAAGTTTCTGTTTTTGTGTATATTTCTGGG
>JAAELO010000247.1 GCA_024226555.1 Desulfobacterales bacterium
AGGGAATCTCTAATAATTAGAATTTTTGATGAAATACAAGGCTGAGAAAAAAACAATGGGTTGATTTTACTACAGTTGTTTTTTTTGAAAAAGCAGTATTTCGCAAAAAGATCAGTTATTAGAGGTTCCCTCAAAACAGAAAATCGAATTATCCAATACACATGGCAGAAATTATTAATATAATATATTTGCTCTTTTTTTAAAAAAAAGTATAAAAAACATTTTTCTTTTTAATAGGGAGTGATAAATATGTATAAATTAAAATATTATATAGTTATAATGATTTTCCTGCTATTCGGATCAAACATTCAGGCTAAAACAGTATCAGGCCAAATAACGATGGAGTTTGATCTATCAGCTCAGAATAAACACAAAGTAGTTCAATTGTGGGTACCATATCCTGTAACAAATAAAAACCAATCCATTAATGATATAAAAGTTGAAGGAAATTATTCCTCTTCAGCGGTCTATACAGACAGTACATATGAAAACCCAATTCTTTATGCCCGTTGGAATTCAAACACAATAAACCGAAACTTAAAGTTTACTTTCAAAACTGAAAGAAAGGAAGTTATTAGAAGAAATTTCCCTAAGAAAGAAGCGGCCTGGAGTCCTGCTGATTATTCACTATATCTTGCTCCAACGAACTCTAATATTGTGGATGTAGAAGTAAAAAAACTGGCAGATAAAATTACAAAAGGAAAAACCGGTATATTTGCAAAAGCCAAGGCAATATATGACTGGACTTGTGATAATACATGGAGAAACCCGGAAACCCGTGGATGCGGAGCAGGTGATCTAAGTAAACTGCTTAAAAACCCGTGTGGTAAATGTGCTGATATTAGCTCTATCTTTGTAGCCCTTGCAAGAGCTGCGGGTGTGCCTTCAAGAGAGATCCTTGGTATTCGACAGGGAAAAAAAAGAATTCAGGATATTACTAAATGGCAGCATTGCTGGGCAGAATTTTTTCTTCCAGGTTATGGGTGGGTTCCTGTTGACCCGGCAGACGTTCGGAAAATGATGCTTAAGGAAACACTTGAACTGATAGATTCAAAAACAAACGCTTATCGGAAATACTTTTGGGGCGGGATAGATGCTTACAGGATAAAACTTGGAGAGGGACGTGATCTTATACTGAATCCAAAGCAACATGGAAAGCCTCTGAACTATCTAATGTACCCATTTGCACAGGTTGGAAAAAAGACAATTGACTGGCTTGATCCAGAAAAATTCAGATATAAAATTACATATCAACAATAGGGAACCTCAATCTACAATATCTGTAGATTAATTGTTAGAGACTAATTAATATTAGTCTTTATAAGAATAGGATATAACACACTATTAATATTAATTGAACAATCAAATTTTTTGTGATAGCTTTCTGTAAAATGCAAAATGATTTATGGAACATAAAACTTAACACTGAGGTCAACATGAAAAAAATATTAACCTTCCTGTTAGTAGCTATTATAGTTGTTTTTGGGGCATTTCTGTTATGGGTAAATATATTTCCGGAACAAGTTCTTAAAAGAATGGCAAATTCAGAGAGAGATAAAGCAGGATTAGAGCTTTTTGAAACTGTTGTAAATGGTATGAGAGTGAAATATCTTGCTGGAGGAAAAGGTGAAATTCTTCTTCTGATTCATGGGTTTGGTGCTAATAAAGATAACTGGACAAGGGTTTCTAAATTTTTGACCCCACATTTTAAGGTTATCGCATTAGATCTTATTGGTTTTGGTGAAAGTGACAGACCAAAAGATGCAGGATATTCCATTATGGATCAAATGGAGAGAGTACGTGCATTTGCAGATAAGTTAAACCTTAAAAAAATTCATCTCGGTGGTAGTTCAATGGGAGGCCATATTTCAGCCACATTTGCTGCTATTCACCCTAAATACATTAAAAGCCTCTGGTTGTTAGATCCCGGTGGTGTTTATTCATCAGAAAAAAGTGAGATGTATAGGCTTATACAAAAGGGTCAACATCCTTTAATTGTAAAAGATGCAGAAAGTTTTAATAAGCTTATGGAGTTCGTTTTTTATAAAAAACCATATATACCATCTTCTGTTGTTGAAGTTCTCGCAAAAGAAGCAATAAGAAATAAACCTCTAAACGAAGTTGTTTTTAAAGCTATTATGGATAAACCAGTTGAATTAGATAAAATTCTTGTTGGAAGCGATATTAAAACTCTCGTTGTATGGGGTAAAAATGACAGGGTGATACATTATTCAGGGGCAAATATTCTCAAAAACATAATGAAAAATACAAAAGTTACAATATTTGAAAACACAGGACATCTCCCTATGATTGAGAAACCAGAGGAAACAGCAAAAGATTTTTTAAAGTTTCATAAAATAAATTAAGTTATGCCAGCAATAATCTGCTTTAATTATTATCTCCTTTATTAACAACCATCAAAACTGTATCAAAAACAAGGCCTTACCCAATTATTTTTTTTTACTGGGCTAATTTTCGAATTTATTAAATAATCATATCGCCCCTGAAATGGGAGTTAATTTTATTTGGATAATGAGACCTCAAATGTTCCAAGACAATTAATAACACTTAAAGGGAACCTCTAATAATTAGAATTTTTGATGAAATACAAGGCATGACCAAAAATAACGAACCGATTTTACAACAGTTTTTTTTGGTAATAACGAAGTATTTCGCAAAAAGAGCAGTTATTAGAGATTCCCTAAACACAATGGATATTCTTATCTACAGAACGGGCAAAAACAAATTTGTTCACAAAAAAACTTTACTAGGTTAATCTGCTCTAATTCTACACAAAAGTAATAAACTAAATAAGATCACAAGTGTTGAGGATATTTTTCATTTGGATATAGAATGTGCTGAAAAAACCTACCTGACACCTTTATGAATAACAAAAAAAATAAATTTGATCTTATTACCCACCCAAATTTTAACGAGGCAAACATAAAAAGGGTTATAAAAAACAGAATAGACGCTGTTTATGTTTATAAAATTAAATCGTTTTTATAAACTAATCAGCTCTTTATTTTTTCTAATGCAGAGATTTTATAAAACTAAAAGCTTTTATAAACTTTGTATTTCAATCATAATTATAATTATTAGAGGTTCCCATGGTAAAATTTAAAAAAGGATAGGTGACTGCCCTCATAAAATCAATTTTATAAATCAGTGGTTCTTCCTGGATTTTATTAGGGGAAAATCCAGGAAGATTTATGGGACCTATTTAATATCTCTAACTGGTCTTACATAGTTGAATATTCTTCTAACATCTCCCTGGGGACCAAAACCTTTTGGGTGGTCAGAAGGGTTTCCGATCTTTGGATCACTTCTCTGTGCGCCAGCTCCATGAACATCCATGAGCTTATAGTCACTTGAATAACGACTTCTCATAAATCCTAAGGCTTCACCAAATGCAACATAAACAGCATTTCTACCAAGTTCACGTCCATCAAGGTGTGTGGTTGATGACCAGTAAAAAGGATAGTTCCTGCTTTTTCCTTCATCTTTTATCTCTGTGGCTTTAAAAATCGGATCAATCGCCGGGGACATAGTTGCTGATGGCGAACGATTATAATTAACAAGACTTTGAAGTTCTTTTGCTGTTGGTAATCTCCAATCTGATTTTCCTGCAAAATTCATATTTTCACAAAAATTAAGAGCTTCTTTCCAGTTCATCGATCCATCTTTTCGTATAAATCGAGATAAAATAGACTGGAATTTTGTATTTCCACTGTCTGTCTGTAACCACATTAAGCCGGTTGTTTTATCAGATATAGTACCATCTCTGTTATCAACAAATTTATTCTTTCCGTAATCTTTTGAACCTCTCACATATCGCACATACCACTTTCTACTGTTTCTGTTTCCCTGTTTCGGATAGCACTTAATTCTTCCATCGGCAAAGTTTACTCCAAAAAAACCTTCCTGATTATTCATGATCTTACCTAAATAGGAGGTGCTTGTAATATACTGAGCATCAATATATCTGTTTCCGGTTCCATATTCGAAATCAAAATAGTTTGTAGCTATGTATGGGATTGCATTTGAAGGAGCGCTTCGGCTGTTTGGTCTGCCTGTTCCTGTTGATCCGTTAAAAAGAATTAATGAATACGACTCTTTAATAGTAGGAACTCTCCAATCGGTATAACCTCCTGTTGTTGCTCTTTTCGCATCTGTTGCTGCGTTATTCCATTCAATTTTTTTAAAGGCTTTTTGCCACATTAAACCGGTATTCAGATCTGTAACAGTACCATCACCATTATTCTGGTATGAAGGTGAATTTTGTTTATAACTTGCATCCTGACCGTAATAATCATCACCTTTATCGGGTCTTGAAGTTGCTGTATGATCGTTGTAAAATTTTTTCTGATTAGAACCAACAATTGGATAAGTTAATGATTTGTCGATGTTACTTGATGCGCTCTTAACTATATTTGAATGATTTGTATTGGTATCATATTCAGATCTGTTGTTACTTGCATAAGAGTCTGAATTGTTTTGCCTGCCTCCCATCCGATTATTGCTATTATAACCGGACCTGCGCCCCATTCGTCTGTTCTCACTGTTATTTTCATATCCCTGATTATCACTTCTATACCCTCTTTCACGGGGTGCACAACCAAATGTGTTTAACATAAAAAAACATAATCCAATAATTATGAATCTACCTGTTAGCCTTTTATTTACCTTCATCCTCAAAACTCCTTTATTTTATTTTCCAGTTTGAGACATTTTAATCATACTATTGTGCAGAAAAAATGGATCAATTTCGCAAAAAATGTGCAAGTTTTGCTTATAACAGAGCAATGATTTGATATATAAACTAAACCAACTTGCCCAATTTAACCTGAAGAAGAACCACCAAGAGAATAGAATCGTGGGAACCTCTATAAACCAGAATTTCGATTGAAATTCAGATTATAAAAGCTTTCAGTTTTATAAAATCTCTGCGTAAGAAATAAATAACGAGGCGATTCGTTTATAAAACGCTTTAATTTATAAACATTACAACAGTTTTTTATTTTGAACAACGATGTAGTTCAGTCAAAGAGCGGTTTTTAGAGATTCCCTGATAATTGTGGCCCTATGGTATAATAAGGTTATGGAGGTAGGACTGCTTAGCAGGATTTTTAAGGAATTCCAGTATATAAAGTCCTTAAGTGGATCAACAAGGAATCAATAGTATATTAACGTTCTAAAAGTGGGCCTGACACCAATATTGGTGATACATCTATTTTCTTGGCACTCATCATATCTACAATTCTTTGTAGTGAGCTTAAAATCATAAATTGTTCCCAATCTTTCAGGTCTGTAAAGTGATCAATAAAAGTTTCCTGAAGTGGAGGGGGGGCTTTATCCAGAACTTTTTCACATTCTGTTGTCACATAAAGCTCAGTTTTTCTTTTATCTGTAGTACTCTTAACCCTTTTCAAAAAGCCTTTCTTTTCAAGACGATAAACTATATCTGTAACTGTTCCCTGACTCAGACTGATCCTTTTAGCAAGTCCGGTTATAGTAAGTCCACTATTATGGGATATTTCCTGAAGTATTATTAATTGGGGACCTGTTAAACCATATTTCTTGTTTAGATCTTTTGAATGAAGATCTATGGCCTGATTTATCTTTCTAAGCAGAATTAATACTTCACTACAGAGCTGTTTTTTTTTAATATCCTGATCATTACCTAATTCTGATGTTTTCATTCAATAGTCCTTACATTAATGATCTCAGCCAAAAATAATTTTTATTATTAGAGGGAATCTCTAATAACTGATCTTTTTGCGAAACACATCGTTATATCAAAAATAAAACTGTAGTAAAATCAACCCGTTGTTTTTTGTTATGCCCTTGTTTTTCATCAAAAATTCTAATTATTAGAGGTTACCATTAGATAAATAGTTTGTTAAAAACAATAAAATGATTTTTTTACTGACAGATAACCAAATAGTTAATTAGATAAGGCTTTTAAAATCTAACTTCTTATTTGTAAAATATTATTCTAACGGAAATATATAATTATTTATGTATTGCACACAATGGAATATATTGCTATAAATATTTATTTGGAATATGTCGCAAAACTAACATGTGCAATATATTCAATATCATACAAAGCCTTATAAGAATTCACCATGCTTTTAATATGCATGGTACAAGATACATACCAATTAAATAAGTTTAAATTTTTAGATTATCAGGAGATCCAGATGAAATATCAGGATGAAAATAAAGCGAAAGCTGATTTTAAAACTGTATATGAAAGTCTAACACCACACAACTACATAAAAGAGATGGATCTTCACAACTACAGGATTGGTGATGAAACAAAACCTTTCTTTGCTGCAGCAGCAGAATATATGAATGAACTAAACGGAGAAGCATGGCCTGTTCAAATGCTGGATGTTGGTTGCTCATATGGAATTGGTTCTGCAACAGTCCGCTATGGATGTTCTTTCCAGGAGATGGTATCTTTTTTTTCCTCAAGAGCACCGACAAACTATCTCTCATGCTGTGAAACTACACGAATGTGGTTAAATGTTGTACAACCAGCACTTAATTTAAGATGTGTCGGGTTTGATTGTTCTGAAAATGCCATAAATTTTGCACTGGACGCTGGAATTTTAGATGCAGGTATTACAGCTAACCTTGAAAAACAAAAGAGTGATACTCTTTCCAAGGATGATCTGTCCTGGATTAGAACAAGCAATCTTCTTTTAAGTTCGGGTGCTATTGGTTATATTACAGATAAAACCCTCTCAGTTATCCTTGAGCATCTGGGTAAAGATCATCCCGGAGAAAATGGACCATTTGCTGTTATGAGTATATTAAGAATGTTTGACAAAAAAAATATAAATGAAGTTTTCAATAGTTATGGTTATAAATTTGATATAATTGAGAATATCTACCTCCCCCAGAGAGAATTCATTGACCAGGCTGAGAAAACTGAAATTATAAACCTTCTTAATAAATCCGGGATTTGTACAGAAAATTTAGAAGATGAAGGTATGCTTATAGCAGAACTATGTGTTGCATCACCCCCAGCACTATTTAAGAATTTTTATAACACAATTAAAAAAAGCAGAACAATCTCAAACTTAAAAAAAAGTGTTGTGATGGTATAATTTTCTGAGAAATTCAAGGGTCTTATGTTCCTTTGCTAAGGTAATGGTCAACTGATGATTTGATACCATTTTTTCTCCCAAAGCTTTATGGTAACTAACAAAAAAGATGCCTAACCGTTGTGCAGGTTGCTATAAATTTAATTTCTTTAAATAAGACAAGCCGGGTCAACCATTAAAGATCAAGCCAAGCTAAAAAACAGTTCTCATATTAAAAAATATACTTCATAGAGAGTTTCATCATAAATCTTTTTGTTCAATAGAATCTATTCTTTATTTTATTTGTGTTTTGCATATTTACCGTTGTGGTGATAAAGATTGTATCTTAATCAGGAGAACAGAAGATGTTAACAGAGATAATTCCGATAATTACAATAGCGCTCTTATCAGGTTTTATCCATGGCCTATCAGGTTTTGGATCTGTTTTGATATCTTTACCTCTTCTTGTTTTCTTTTTTGATATACATACTATTGTGCCACTTATCTGCCTTCAGGCTCTTTGTATAAATCTAACCTTTTTTATTAAGCTGCGAAAACACTTAAAGGTCAGAGAGTTTAAGCTCTTCCTGATTTCAGCCATACCTGGAATTTTTATTGGTATTTTTATATTTAGAAAAGTACCGGGAGACATTCTTAAAATAATTCTTGGGGTAATCATTGTACTATTTGCAATTTATCTTCTTTTGAACAGGTCTTTTAAAAAAGAGCTAAGGGGAATATGGACTCTCGTAGCTGGTTTTATTGCCGGGATTTTAGGTGGAAGTATCGGTGCTAATGGTCCTCCTGTAATTATCTATACATCCATTCAAAATTGGACAAAAGATGAGGTTAAATCTACTATTACAAGTTTCTTATTTTTTGCTGGTCTAATAACAGTATCGTTACAATTGTTTTATGGGTTCGTAACTGTTAGAGTCTTACTACTTCTTGCTATTAGTATTCCATCATTAATTACGGGTATGTTTTTGGGTAACTCTCTTTATAATGGCTTGAATGATAAATTTTACAGTATGGTAATCAGGATTTTATTACTTCTTCTTGGATTTGCTTCTATCTGTTCAAATTTTTAAGAATAGGGATCTAAGACAATTTTCTCTCAATAGAAATCAATGTTAGGGTCATATTGATCAGCTCCATTCTGTTGTTAACAGCAATGTTGATCATAATAGTTATAATTTGTATTATACAATTATTAAAAGAGATTTTTTTATCAAAAATCAGATATTTACCTACTAATACCTTGTATGCAAGGCATTAATATTTATTTAATAAACTTAAATATATATTAAAAATATTTAGTTTTTCGTTTCCTTTTGCTTTTTTATAATGTATGAAACCGCATCTCTAAAATATTGAAAGTATAGTTTTATTATACCAAAAAGGATTATAAAAATGTTGTACAGATTTATAATAATTTTAGTTTTTTTAAACCTTATTTTATTCGAAAATGCTTTATCAGAAAAAGCATATGTTGGTAGTCAAAAATGCCAATCCTGTCATGAAACTGAGTATTCAAATTATAAAAAATATTCACAGAAAGCGAAGTCCTACAAATCTGTTGAAAAAATGAAGAGTAAATTAAAACTTTCTGAATATCAGGGATGTTTGAAATGTCATACTACAGGATATGGAAAAGGTGGTTTTATTTCAATTGAAAAAACTCCTCATTTAAAGGACGCAGGTTGCGAATCCTGTCATGGCCCCGGAAGCACTCATATTGAATCTGAAGATCCTGACGACATAAAAGGCAAACTTGATGTTAAAGATTGTATGGATTGTCATAATAAAGAGAGAGTTGAAGGGTTTAAATTTAAGCCAATGATATATGGCGGTGCTCACTAACAGGGAGTAATATGAATCTATTTGAAATATACAGATCAAAATTATGGATAAGAGTAATGATACCCATATCACTAATACTCATCTTGATCTTTGCAACTATTATATTTTTAAACATAAGATCGGAGTATTCTCTTCTTGATAAACAACTTGGTGCTCAAAATATTATGCTTGCCAAAGCTGTTAAAGGTGGAATGGAAGATGCCCTTGCTATTGGTAATAATGATGTTGTAAGAGACCAGTTTAAAAAACTTAAAAACGAACTACCAAGTGTTAAGGTTCATATTTACGATTTCAATAAAAAGATATCTTTTAGTACAGAGAGTGTAATCGGAAAACTGCATAGCAATACAATTAATGATGATAAACTGGACATAGCTCTTGGCCATATGATTAAAACAGGGAATAAAGATAAAAACATTTATGACCTGAAAATAGATAACGAAAATTATAACGCTGTAATATATCCAATACTTAATGAAAAAAGATGTTATCATTGCCATGGAAGTTCTCAGAAAGTACTTGGTGGAATGACTGTTATCGCATCAACTGAAAAAGCACTGAATGATATTAACAATACACGTAATTTAAGTATCCTTATAGGGGTAATAAGTCTTATATTGGTTATAGCTATAATCTACATTTTAATAAAGATACTTGTTAGTAATCGTGTTACAAGAATTCTTAAAAGCATGGATAATTTGAGTGAAGGAGATTTTACAGGAAGACTCAGTTTTAAAGGGAAAGATGAACTATGTACTATTGGACTCAGAATCAATAGTGTTAGTGAGGATCTTTCCAATATTCTGTCTGAAATATTAGAAAACGGTGAAAGCATTAGTGATTCATCAAATATTCTGAGTGAAATAGCAGAAGGTCTATCGGATGGTTCCCATAAGGCATCTGACAGTGCAACTTCCGTGGCATCGGCAGCAGAAGAGATGAGCTCAAATATGACATCAATAGCTGCAGCATCAGAACAGGCTACGAGTAATCTAAATATAATTTCTGCAGCAGCAGAAGAGATGAACTCTACAGTTCAGGAAATAGCAGTTAATTCAAATATTGCAAAGAATGTTGTTGATAAGGCAGTAGAAGAGGTTGAAGGTGTTTCAAAAATAATGGATGAACTTTCTTCTGCTGCATTAGAAATAGATTCTGTTACAAGTGATATTCAAAAAATTGCAGGACAGGTCAGTCTGTTGGCACTTAATGCAAAAATCGAAGCAGCAAGGGCTGGTGAAGCTGGAAAAGGATTTACAATAGTTGCTCAGGAGATCACAGAGCTTTCTGTGCAAACAAGTGATGCAGTAGTTCAAGCAGAACAAAAACTAAAATGGATTCAGGATAAAACAGCAGAAACTGCAAAACAGGTATCAGAGATAGCAAAAGTGATCAGTGACTCCAACGAATCAATCACAACAATTGCAACAGCTGCTGAAGAACAATCTATCTCTTCAAAAGAGATTGCTGAAAACGTTTCCCAGGCATCAATTGGTATCTCAGGGGTTAATGAAAACGTCAATCAAAGTGCTATTGTTGCCGGTGAAGTGGCTAAACAGATTTCAGGAATTGATTCCATAACTTCAAGCATTGATGATGGTAGTGCAAAAGTTGATATGAGCGCAAAAGATCTATCCGGCATGTCGGATAATTTGAAAAAAATGCTGCAGAAGTTCAAATTATAATTAAGTCATTTTTTAATAAACATTTATTTTGAGAAATAGTTATTATAAATATGGAACTAATATTTTTAGGAACATCATCCGGTGTACCAACAAAAACAAGAAATGTTTATAGTTTTGCATTTAAATATATAAACTCTAAATCATGGTATATGGTTGATTGTGGCGAGGGAACACAACATCAACTCTTAAAAACAAACTTATCTTTAAATAATTTGAGCGCTGTTTTTATTACTCATGTTCATGGTGATCATCTTTATGGTCTTCCAGGTCTTTTGGCAAGTGCAACTATGTATGGTCGAGAAGAACCCCTTAAAATAATCGGTCCAAATGCTGTTAAGGAGTATATAGAATCAACAAAAGAGCTTACTCAAACAAGATTTTCATATGAAATAGAGTTTATAAATATTGATGAAAAAAATAAGTTGGAAGTAAATGATTTTAATGTAGATATAGTAGAGTTATCCCATAGGGTTTCATCCTTTGGTTTTTGTTTTACAGAAAAAGATATTACTCAAAAACTTGATGTAAAAAAATTAGAAAAAAACGGAATTCCTAAAGGACCACTTTGGGGAAAAATTCAGAGTGGTGAGGATATTTTTGTTGATGGAAAACAGTTGAAAAGCTGTGATTACCTCCTAAAAAGAAGAGAGCCTCGGAAAGTTATTGTCGCAGGAGATAATGACAATCCTTTATTACTAAAAAAACATATAAACTCATTAGATGTTCTGGTTCATGAAGCTACTTACACTAATGATATTGCAGAGGATAAGGGAGAGATTCCACAGCACTGTTCTGCAAAAAAGATAGCCTCTTTTTCAAAAGAAAACTCAATCCCAAATCTTATTCTCACCCATTTTAGTCCACGATATCAGGAGAAAGACAAAGGTAATGGTCTTAAAATAGATGATATCAAAGAAGAAGGTTTGATGAATTACAACGGAAATCTTATTCTTGCAAATGATTTTGACAGGTTCATTCTTAATGCCAAAGGTGAAGTCGTAAAAACTTAATACCTATTTTAGTAAAGATTGGTGAAGCATTTTTCTCAAAAGGGTTTATGTCCTGCCTGCAACTTAATTCATCATGATATGAAACACTTAGAAGAATATCACTAAAATATTCATGTTTAATAAGTACAGGGCTTTTCAGCAAATTTAAAATGAAAATCACTTTTTGATACGAATGATTCATTCAAACTTAAATTTATGTTTTTTACTTTTTTTAAGAGTATTTAAAAGATTCTGTTCAGTCCAGTCAGCTCTTATAAACAGGTCAATTTTCAATCCCTTTCAGGTTAGGATCATTCTTTCCACAAAAAAAGATGGGATTTTTTTCTTGGAAGATAATGATATCAAAAAAAATGCGTTATACCCTTTAATGGGCATAACGCATTATTTAAAATCGTATCTATATAATCGGGCGGCTATTAATCAGTTAAACCACTGTCAACTGCCATACCATTTTGAAGAATGAAGAACTTATAACCAGCTACAGCATCTCTAGGTCCGAAAACCATTTTTGTCATACCGTTTTTTAATACTTTTGTACTGATAGGCTGACCATATTTTTTAGTTATAGCTTTAAGGCTCATTGGGTGTTTTTTAAACCATTTTTTCATAAATTTGCTAATCTTTGGTGTAGTATCGCTTGATTTCTTTGCAGAAACCTGAGTCATACCAGCATCAAGAATTCTTCCATTATGAGAAATAAAGAATTTTTTACCTGTTTGAGCATCACCATAATTAAAAATTACTCTTTTCATACCGTTAGGAAAAGTTGTTGTGCTTAGAGGCTTTCCATATTTTTTTATTCTGGACTTAAGAGTAACGTTATTCTTTTTGTAATAAACAGACATCAAACGACTTAAATGTGGCTTAGTTGCTTTCTTTGCCTTTTGATAAAGAGAAGGTGTAACTCCCTGATCAATAACTATACCATCTTTTACTATGAAATATGTGTAACCAATCTCAGCATCTTTTTCACCATATATTCTTTTTTCAAGACCTTCAGAAATTACATGAACGCTAACCGCATCTCCCCACTTCATCTCTAATTGCTTTACAGTAGTAGGATTGCTCTTGAAGTATTTCTGAATACGAGATTCGTATGCAGATGCAGAACTAACTCCAATTAACAATGCTACTGCTGTGACAGCGATCAAAACTCTTTTTACAGTCAATTTCATTTTTGTTCTCCCCTTTTAAGAATTTAATAATTTTTGCTTTTATAATAATTCAATTACTTTAAAAAATAAACAAAGATTATATAAAAAATTAATTTATTAAAATATTCACTTACTAAATCGAGTTCATTGGTTTTGTCAAGGTATATTCTTTAACAAAACATATAATGTATAGATAAAGAACAATTTAATATTGCTTCATCCAAATGTTAATGGCAACAATTATTTTCAAGTTTATAAACTCTATACATAAGTATATGTGCGTAGGGTTTTGATTTATTTAATTAAAATTTACAAAAAAAAAATTCAATTAATTACTGTTTTAAGAATACAATAGACAAAAATATCTACTATTTATGCTTTTAGGGCACTCTAACAGCGATGTATAAATAACTCTCCTACTTATAAACTATCACCTTGAATAAAAGAGAGATTTTTAAAAAAAATCATGATATAGTTATTCTTTTTATATAAAAGGTAACAAAATGGATTTAATAACAACCTTAAGCCTTGCACTGGCAATGTTTATTTTAGCAATAACTCCCGGTCCCGGTGTTTTGGCAACTGTTGCAAAATCACTTGCAACAGGTTTTCAGAACTCTTTAGGTCTTATTCTGGGAATTGTTCTTGGAGATGCTATTTTTCTGTTATTTGCTATTTTTGGGCTTTCATTTGTAGCGAAGGTAATGGGCGATTTCTTCATTATCGTAAAGTATTGTGGCAGTCTTTATTTGATATGGATCGGGATAAAAATATTTATCACTAAAGAAACAAATATTAGCGAGACATCCAAAACAGGTAATTTTATTACAGGACTCTTAATAACCCTTTCAAATCCAAAAGTGATACTTTTCTACTGTGGTTTTTTGCCTACATTTTTAGATCTGTCAAATCTTAAAAATACGGATATTATGATTGTTTTTTTCGTTATTTTATCAATTCTTGCTTCAGTTCTGATGGCATATGCATACCTTGGAGAATCAACCCGGTCATTAATTAAAAACAAGAAATCTTTGAGAAGGGTTAATAAGATTGCAGGATGTGTTATGGTTACATCGGGTATTGCCATTGTAACAAAATCATAAAAATGAAAATACTATCCATATCAGATATATTGGTTAAAGAGTTAGAAACTGAGTTCGATGGTTCTATATTTGAAGGTATTGACCTTATTCTTTCCTGTGGAGATTTGCCACCTGAATATTTGACCAAAGTGATGACTCTGGTTGGAGCTCCACTTTTTTATATTAAAGGAAATCATGATATTCGTTATCAATCAAAACCCCCCCAGGGTTGTCTTGATCTCCATAGTAAGATCATTAAGTTTAAAGGTTATAAAATTATAGGTTTTGATGGTTCAAACTGGTATAATGGAGGACCAAACCAATACACAGATAAGCAGATGAAAAAAATGATTAAAAGTTTAAGAGCTTCTATCTGGTTTAATAAAGGTGTTGATATTGTTTTAACCCATGCTCCTCCAAGGTACTTAGGTGATGCAGAAGATAGGTGTCATATGGGTTTTGACAGTTTTAGAAACCTTATATCAAAATATAAACCTGAATATTTTGTACACGGACATATACACAAAGCTTTTAAAAAAAATGAAGACAGGGTAACAGTTTTTAATCAAACTAAAATTATTAATTCCTGCGGCTATCATATTTTTGAAATATAAAATAACAAAATAGGTAAGACTTATGTTTAAGGTAATAAAAAAATTATTTTCAAATAATGAAAACTCAGAGATAAAATCATTTGATGAGAGCCAGCACATTGAAGAAGCTTATGACACTAGAGAGAGAGGGATTAAAACTGTCCCATTAAATCAAATTGTTGGAAGTGTTGGACGTTATCATGACTTTGATGGTCAGTTTAAACCAAAACAACACTTACCTTCAGCAAGATTGCAGAGTATTAAAACGGCAATGAGAAATGGTAAAATCCTTCCACCTGTTAAATTATATCAGATTAAAAATGAATATTATGTTTTAGATGGGAATCACAGAGTTGCAATGGCCAAAGAACTTAATTGGGACTCAATCCAGGCTAAAATTGTGGAGTTTATCTCATCAAAAGAGACCATCTGCGATATTCTTTATAATGAAAAATCCGAATTTTTAGAAAAAACCGGACTTCTTACAACCCTTGAACTCACTGAAATAGGCCAGTACAGGCGTATGATGGATCAGATTCTCCAGCATAAAACATTTATGGAGGAGGAAAAATGGTCCACTGTAACATTAAAAGAAGCCAGTTCTGATTGGTATAGAAGCATCTACAAACCCCTTGTTGTCATAATTGAGAAAGCAAATTTAATAAGAGCTTTTAAGAACAGAACTATAAGTGACTTATATATGTATGTATCTTCACACCAATGGGGTAAGAGGCTTGGAAGAGAGTATGGAAAGGAAATTGACAATTTAATACCTAAAAGCATGGAAGAGTTTCGTTCAAAAATGTCTAACAAGAAGGTTGACGAATACCCGGAAATGCACAGACAAATCACTGTTTTCATACTTATGAATGTGGAAGCAAAAAGAGAAGCCAGAATAATTGAAAAAATATATGAATTTAAAGAAACAAAAGAGATTCACTCAGTACATGGTGCTCACGATTTGCTTATAAAATTTAAGCTTAAACGAGATCTTCTTACATCTGATGCAGAAACAATATCAATATATATAAACCGTATCAGACTGGTCACCGGGGTAAAAAGTACGCACACCCTGATACCGGGTTTCTCAAAAATTAAAGATGAACATGACAAAAAGTAATTTGACTTTTGTTATAAGTCATGAAAAATAAAACGAAATATTAACTTCCAATAATTTAGGAATAGGAAAATGAGCAAATCTCTAACTTATGCAGATGCTGGTGTAGATATCGACAAAGGAAACGCTTTTGTTGAAAATATAAAAAAGATTGTAAAAGAAACACCTCAAAAAGGTGTTTTAGGCGGTATAGGAGGGTTTGGAGGACTATTCTCACCAGATCTTTCAGGTATGACTGAGCCTGTATTTGTTAGTGGTACTGATGGTGTTGGGACTAAGCTCAAAATAGCTTTTCTGACAGGTAGGCACGACACAATCGGGATAGATCTTGTTGCCATGTGTGTGAATGATATCGCTGTTACTGGTGCAAAGCCTCTTTTTTTCCTTGATTATTTTTCAACGGGAAAACTTGATCTAAATACTGCAACAGACGTGGTAAAAGGAATCGCTGAGGGTTGTAAGCAGTCTGGTTGTGCTCTTCTTGGTGGTGAGACAGCAGAGATGCCTGGAATATATGGAGATAATGAGTATGATCTTGCTGGTTTTTCAGTTGGTATTGTTGATAAAAGTAAGATGATCGATAACTCAAAAATTAAAGATGGGCACCAGCTTATCGGTATAGAATCCAGTGGAATTCATAGTAACGGTTATTCTCTGGTGCGTAAAATATGTTTTGAAATTTTAGGACTGAAGGTGGATTCCTTTGTTCCTGAATTAGACAAAACAATTGGTGAAGAACTGATCGTTCCAACAAAAATATACACCAAAGTTATTGCTGATATTTTAAAAACTACAGAGGTACATGGCCTTGCGCATATCACTGGAGGTGGACTTGATGAAAATATTGTTCGGGTTTTACCAAATGAATTGAAAATAAGAATAAAAAAAGATAGCTGGGACATACCACCAATTTTCAAATTCCTTCAAGAGGGAGGAAACGTTGAAACTAAAGAGATGATGCGAACCTTCAATAATGGAATAGGAATGGTTGTAATTATTCCTGAATCCGCAACATCAGAAGTTCTTGATACCATCAGTAATAGTGGTGAGAAGGCATTTTTAATTGGAGATGTTAAGGACAGGGATGATAAAGAAGAAAGAGTAGAATGGATCTAAAATGAAGATTTTAGGTATTGAAACCTCATGTGATGAAACAGCAGCTTCAATTGTTGAAAATGGGAGAACAGTCCTTTCTTCTGTTATTTCTACACAGATAGATATCCATCATCAATATGGTGGAGTGGTTCCGGAACTTGCATCTCGAAATCATATTGAAGCCATTGTTCCTGTTGTTAATGAAGCCTTTGATAATGCGGGTTTAAATAAAAACCAGATAGATGGTGTTTCAGTTACTCAGGGTCCTGGTTTAGTTGGAGCACTTCTTGTTGGTTTTACATTTGCAAAATCCTTTGCCTATGCCCAAAAACTCCCATTTATTGGTGTTAACCACCTTGAGGGACACATATCTTCAGTTTTTCTTGAAAATAATTCACCTGAGTTTCCCTATGTTGCTCTTCTTGTATCAGGAGGGCACACAAGTATCTATTATGTCAAATCCCATACAGAGTATGAATTAATGGGACAGACAAGGGATGATGCTGTGGGGGAAGCATATGACAAAGTTTCTAAGATGGTAGGCTATGGTTATCCAGGAGGTAAGGTTATTGATGATCTTGCCAAAAAAGGTGATAAGAAGAAGATTAAATTTCCCCGGTCATATCTTGAAAAGAATGGTTTTGATTTCAGTTTCAGCGGTTTAAAAACTTCTGTAAACAGATATCTTAAATTAAATGAAAACTATATGGAATACATTAGTGATATTGCAGCAGGTTTTCAGGAATCTGTAATAGAGGTGCTTAGTTATAAAATACTAAATGCGGCAAAAATAAAAGGGTGTAATGATATTGCAATAGTTGGAGGAGTTGCAGCAAATAGTAGACTTCGTGAAAAAGTTACAAATGATGCAAAAAAATATGGTATCAATGTATATATCCCTTCAATCGAATATTGCGGTGACAACGCCGCAATGATTGCCTCTATTGGTTATCTTTATCTGAAGAAAGGTTTAACAACTGAGCTCAATGGTGACGTTTATTCAAGGCCTAAAGTTGTTTCTGGCAAAAAGCATAAATAATCCCCAGGTAGAAAAACGGATTTTAAATGAATATAGTAAATGGATTAAAAAAGACATTTTTTGATACTGTAAATACATGCAAAGAGCTCTTTATAATAATCATTCCAATATCTATTATTACAAGATTTTTGGATATCTTTGGATTAATAGAGTATATAGGTGTTTTTTTAAGCCCAGTTATGGGAATTGTTGGCCTTCCAGGAAGTATGGGAATAGTTTGGGCAACGGCCATGATAACAAATATGTATGCCGGTATTATTGTTTTTGCAGCTTTAGCTCCACAAGCCGGACTAACAGTTGCCCAGGTTACAGTTCTTGCTACAATGATATTGGTCGCGCACTCACTTCCCATTGAGATTAGAATATCGCAGAAAGCAGGACCAAGATTAAGATTTATTGCACCCTTAAGAATTTTTGGAGCGCTCTTAATTGGGTTTTTATTAAACAAAAGTTACGAAATGTTTAATTATCTTCAGGAACCCAATCAGGCATTATGGACACCAGCTGCAAAAGATAGTTCATGGATCGGATGGGCAAAAGGAGAGATAAATAATTTTATCTGGATATTTCTGATAATTATTACACTTCTTTTAACTATGAAAATTTTAGATAAAATTGGAGTCATAGACCTCTTAAAAAAACTCCTCACACCTGTTTTGACGATCCTTGGAATGAGTAGTGCAGCTCTTCCAATCACAATGATTGGTATGACTTTAGGTATTGGATATGGGGGAGGTTTAATAATTCAGGAAGCTAAAAATGGAGAGATGACAAAATTTGATATCTTTTACTCTTTAGCTCTAATGAGTCTCTGTCACAGCCTGGTTGAGGACACTCTACTAATGGTGGTTATAGGAGGCCATATCTCCGGGATAATATGGGGACGAATCCTTTTTACTTTTGTTGCTATCTATATACTTGGAAAAATAATGCGAAAAGTACCAGATTCTATTTTCAACAAACACTTCTTTCGTGTATAGAATAAAGAAGCTTGCTTCTTTATGTGCCTCTTTAGTTTTGTTAGACTCTTAACATCTTGAATAAAAAACAACGATTTTATGTTTTTTATGAATGCTTCTAAAATAAATTAAGAGAACTTGTTTTAATTTTATCTCTTAATTTATGTACCTCTTTAGTTCTGTTAGGTCTCTTAACGTCTTGAATAAAAAACAATGCTTTCTGTTTTTTATGAATGCTTCTAAAATAAAGAAAAACCCTCTGTAAGCGAACAAACCTAAATCATGTTTATTCCTATTGAGTGCCAAACTTTTGAAAAGTTTGATAAGCACATTTTGCATAAAAGAAAGACTAATTGTCATCCCTGAGAGGATTTGTTTTGTAAACTAAATCCTCTCAGGAATCCAGGTTGCTTATAGCAAAAATAATAAATTTAATATTTTTGAGATTCCCCCAAATAAAAAACAACGGTTTTCTGTTATAAAAAGCTTTCGATATACTTTGCTAATAACATAATCTTAGATTATGTCTTAATTTTTATAAAGTAGTATTCATCACAATATTAAAAACCATACCATTTAGTAATGTTTTCAACAGGCTCTCTATGACTTTCAACTTTGTTTGCAGGGAAATCCCAATCTGGATAACCTATTGCCATTGCAACAACAAGCCTTTTTGATTCAGGTATATTAAGATGTTCTCTTAATACATCAGAATATGTTACACCCTGATTTTCTATACAGGTGTGAAGTCCTTCTTTAAGAGCTGCAAGGCATATTGTTTGAGTGAGTAGTCCAACATCAAAAAATGTTCCCGCCTCGATCAAATAATTATCAGAACTGATAATTATAGCTGCAGGTGCATCAAAAAAACGAAATCCACGCTCGAGCCAATTAGCTCTTTTTTCCAAATTATCTCTTTCTATGCCCATAAGTTTAAAAAGCTGAACAGCTATCTCGATTTGTCTTTTCCTGTAAATTGATTCTTTAGGTCTTTCAACCAACATTCTCTCCATCTCTTTTGGAGGTAGTTCAAAATTTCTAACCTTTTTTATATTCTCTTCTCTTATTTTATCCAGAACATCTCCTGTTACAACCGAAAACTCCCAGGGTTGGGTATTTTCCGCTGAAGGAGCTCTGACTGCAAGGGTTAGAATTTTTTCTATAGTTTCTTTTTTAACAGTTTTATCGAGAAATTTTCGTATACTTTTTCGTTTGAGAATAGCCTCTTCTAATTTCATTTTCTCCCCTTTCACCATCAGATTAGATGTTTAAATACCTCAAAATCAGACAAAATGCTTAAATCTCTCAGATCATTACATAAATAACTTCCCATTATCAACACCCTCTTTTTGTCTATCTAAAGAATTGAGCTAAATTTAAATAACATTTATTATCATTTTTTTAATATAAAAGGCTTGAAAAACCCTTACAAATTAATGTATAAGCGATTAAACAAATTTAATAGAGCCTGTACTATATAATTAATATATGTTAATTTAAGGAATATATTAATAAAATGAATTACCTTTATTGGGGTTTTTTTTAATGCATGAAATACGCTTAAACAAATTAAAAAACAGATTGTACTTCACTCTCGGCAAAATTGAAGATCGTAAAGAGATGAAGGATATTATACATAAAACAGAAGTTGCTGTAAAAAGTCTATTACAGGGTTTTTCATGCCTGTCAGATCTTAGATTCTATGATAATCCCGATGAAAAAGATGAGTTTATAAAGGTAGTTCAGGAGATTCTTTGGGATTCAGGAATCGGTCTGGTTGTCCGCGTTAAAGATAAAAATACCAAATCACCTTGTTTCAGCTTTGAAGAAAATACTGTACTCTGGCCAGCTTACAGGGTCAAAGAAGCTGATTCTCTCGTTGTTGCAGAATCGATGCTGGACATGTACAACGCTTAAACTTACAGGGAAAAATGATTTATAAAGACGGATGCATGAAATGCGGAGAAGTATTAATTTATCTGGAAGAGATTGTAGATAAAAACTGCTCACTTTGTGGAAATCTTAAAGCAGCAAATGCTTTATGTAGAAATGATCATTTTGTTTGCGATACCTGCCATACAGGTAATTTTGATGATATAGTAAAAAACATATGTCTTGAAACAACTGAAACGGACATGATAAAACTTCTAAACAAAATAAGAATGCATCCATCTATGCCGCTACATGGTCCTGAGCATCACTTTGCTATTGCTTCAGTGATTGTTGCAACATACAAAAATTTAGGTGGTAAAATAGATTTTGAAAATGCTCTTGACACTGCCATAGAAAGAGGAAAACAGATTCCAGGTGGAACCTGTGGATTTTGGGGAGGATGTGGAGCTGCACTTGGTTCCGGGATAGGTATGGGAATTCTGATTGAAAGTAACCCTCTAAAACCCAAACAAAGACAGGAACTTGCAAAAATAACAGGTGAGATAATTCAAAGTATAAGTATGTTCAAATCAGCAAGATGTTGCAGAAGAGAGACTATTACTGCATTAAAAACAGTAGCATCTTTATCTGAAACACATCTTAATTTGATATTAAAAGCTGAGGGGAATAGCAATTGTGGGCAATTTAAAAAAAATGAGGAGTGTCCTGAAGATGAATGTCCGTATTATGTAATAAACGAATAGTTACTCATCCTCATCATATAAATCAAGTAAACCATCAAGATCACCCTGATCCACAAAGGAATTATCTACTTCAATATTATCATCATCAGAAATTTTTAAATTATCTGTAATTAAATTTGCTAATTTATCAGGAACCTCTGCTATATGATTCCCAAATATTTCAAGGGTTTTTAGATTTTTTAATTTAGTGATATTTTGAGGAAGTTTTGTGAGTTTATTATTCAAAAGGTTCAAAACTTCGAGGTTTCTTAGAAAACCCATTTCATCTGGAATGCGTTCTAACTTGTTATAACTTAAGTTAAGCTCTTTTAAATTGCTTAAATTACCAATACCGTTGGATATCTCAGTTAAGTCATTCACATTCAATAATAGTAGGTGTAGTTTTTTTAAACTATATAGTTCACAAGGAAGGTTTTCAAGATTGTTATAGCTTAAATTTAGTTCTTTCAGGTTTTCTAATTTCTCTATCTCTTTTGGTATATTAGTTAATGCATTTCCATTTAATTCAAGTTTTTCAAGCTTATTTAAATTAAATATTTCAATTGGAAGTGACTTTAATTTATTTCCTGCAATATTAAGATATTGAATATCTGTAAGCCCACCAATTTCAGGTGGAATATCTTTTATTTTCCTAAAGTTAAGAGAAAAAGATTTTAAGTTGCGACTCTTAGCATCTTCTATTAATTCAATAATTTTCTTTTTTTTCATTTTTTCCCCTTTGGGAATGGAGTAAAAATTTTTTTGGTCCTAAGTAATAGATTAAATATCGGATGGTTTATATAAATGCTTTAAATTAAATATAACTTATTTTTTAATTCTTGGGAATCTCTAATTATAAGAAGTTCCCTAAATACAAACATAAATACAATAAATTTATGAGGTCGTCTTTATTTTTACAAAGGACAATAATTGAGATTGTCTTATAAATAACTTCATAGTTTTATATTGAAATACACTCAGAGGTAATATAATAAAAACAACATTCCCTCTAGAGAAGTCTTTATACAATAATAGAAAATAATATAGTTATTAAATCATTATAGTTATTCTCACATCTGCTTGTCCCTATTATCAGGTAATGAATTATAATTGCTAATAGTCAATTAAACAACCACTTGTTAAAAAATAAATTTTAAAAAATAAATGATGATGGATATATTTTGTAAATATATTTTTTTTTTAAATGAAAAAAAATAAAATCATCAAAAATTGTTTTTTTTTGAATTTTCTATTTGGTTTATACAACTAATAACACATTCATCTTAAATTGAGGTATTCCGCAGCTTTAATATTTTTATAAAATACTATTAGGTTTTTATAAAAAATAATTTTGCAAGTTTTTTTTTAAAAAATATTTGCATCCATAAATTAATTTTAATAGATTGTAGTCTCATGAGCTTGGCGCTTCATGTGATAAAGGAAGTCTCATTCTCAGGAATATCCATTTCTCGGTGGTGACCCTGATTCTGGAACTGCAAATTAATTTTTTAAGGGAGGTCACATTGATGGCTAATGGAATTGTAAAGTGGTTTAACGAAAAGAAAGGTTTTGGATTTATTGAGCAGGAAGAAGGTCCAGATGTTTTTGTTCATTTTTCCGGTATATCTGGAGACGGTTTCAAAACTCTAAATGAAGGTGATAGAGTTACTTTTGAAATTGAAAACGGTCAGAAAGGTCCTGCAGCTGTTAATGTAGAATCCTCTTAAGCCAGAATTTCCTGAGATAGGAAAAATAAGATTATAAAGAGCTGCCTTTTTAGGGTTAGCTCTTTTGTTTTTAGAACTTTTGTTCTCCTTTAAAATTTCAAAATTTCATGTTAATATGACAAATGTCTAAAATAAATTCAATTCAACGATATACTGGTGTAAAAAAAGAAGAGTTCAACCACTTCATAGTATAATCATTTTTGCATTTAGTTAATTTAATCAAACGGGTTCAAACTAATAAAATGGCAAAACTTACTAAACAGGAAAACCAAAAACTAATTGCAAAAGAGTGGAGTTATGTAAAAAACAAGAAAGAAGTAATTGCTAAACATGGTGAGAAAGGTCAGGCAAGAGTTAATAAAGCAATAAACAATGTCTTAGTCGCAAAAAAACAAGACCCTTTTATTCTATATGATTTGGGATTCGAGAAGCTAAATACTGACATAATAAAAAGTGTAGCCGAAGTCCAATCAAACAAAAAGAAGTACAGTAAAGATGTTATTAAAAGATCCGAAGAGATACAAAATATTATCAGACAATCAAATAGTAGCGAAGGTGATGGTGAAAGTGATAAAAGAGTTCCTACTGTTAGCATATCTGACAACGCGCTTTTAAATACCTATATATGCTATAGATATCCTATTGGAGGAAACAAGAAAGCAGAACGTAAGTATAGAATAGCAGCTGCAAGAACTTTATCCCTTGCCGGACTTTTTGTAAGTGGAAAATATCTGGAGAGAGTACTTCGCATAAGACCAAAAGAGTCTGAAAAGGTTATTGACGCACTTGTTAAGTTAAAGATTATCTATAAGAAAAATCCTCATGAGGTATTATCCAAGCCTATATCGAAAGCTACAATCCATAATATTACAAAACATTTAAAACCAATTGTTGCAAATGATAATTCGATCAAAGCACTTATTGCAGATTTTGACAGATTTATGCGTATTAAAAATCAATTCCAGATAATTGATAGAATTGTCAGGAACCTAAAAGGAGGAAAAACAAAGAGACCGCGCTGTATTTTCTATTTCAGACTCAGAAAGTGGAAAACTCAAAAGAAATCAAAATATAACAGTTCCTTAAAATTTGTCGAGGTTCTAAGTGTTTATAAAGGAATTTTTAATAATAGCTCAATGCTCAAAGGCATTGATCTTTCTCTTGCCAAACCATTTATTGATAATATTGAATTTGAGCATGTTGATCTTTCCGGTGCTAATCTTAGTGGTATTAATTTCGAAAACTGCAGATTTAGTAAATCATTTTTCATTGGAACAAACTTTCAAGGTGCTCTTGTTGAGAAAGTAGATATTCTAAGATGCAACCTTCTTGGTTCTAATTGGCAGGAATCGTCCTTTACAAAATGTAATTTTTCAAACTCTCATTTTAACAAAGCATCTCTAAAAGATAGTCAGTTTTTTCTCAGAAACAGATTTCAATTTGCTGCTTTTAAAAATGCAGATTTAAGAAATGTTAACTTTGTTGCAAATACACATTTTGAAAAACTGGACTTTGAAGAAGCGAATCTAAGCGGCTCATCTGCTAAAAAATGTACTTTCAGACAATGTAATTTCAATAAAGCTGTAGCAAAACAACTGTATGCATCAGGAGCGTTTTTTCAAAACTGTAGCTTTGAAAAAGCAGATCTAAGTGAATCTGAACTTGATCTTTCATCACTTTCAGGATCAAATCTCAAATATGCAAATCTATCCAATGGAAATTACAAGAATGCAAACTTCAGTCAATCTGACTTATCATATTCTGTGGTAGATAATGCTGAGGTTAACAGAGCTGATTTTCTGGCCTGTAACCTCTACCTTGCGAGAATGAGAAACACCTCATTTGAAAAAGCTATTAACTTGGTGGGAACTGAATACCCCCATATTGTTATTGGAGACGTTCTTGATACAAAATCGATCCACAGAGCAACAGTTAGTAAAAGACTTAAGGATATCGAGTCTTCTAAAGATGAAGTACATTTTGGAACAATCCCATTAAAAACCCTTGAATCAGTGGTTGGAAGTGAAAATGTTTTGAATAAAATTCTCTTCCTGATAAAGAATGATAATGGACAGATATCAGATACAGAGGTAAAATATAATTTTCTCAAAACCAGAAATTTAAAAAAAATTCAGGAAATTCTTGAACTTAATAAAGCTTCAAACAAAGAAAAAATACTATCTGTTTTATGCGATGAACCTTTTATGAAAAAAGAGGGTATTAAACTTAAAATATGGGATATACCTGAAGGAAAAAATGAAAAACCTGAATAACAAGGGAACCTCTAATAATTAGAATTTTGATTGAAATACAGATTATAAAAGCTTTTAGTTTTATAAAATATCTGCATGAAAAAATAATAATGAGTTGATTTTATAACAGTTCTTTTTTTAGAATAATTCTGTTGTTTTGTTTTTATTTCTTTTAAAACAACTTAAGGGAACCTCTAATAATTAATATTTTGATGAAATACAAGGCATTTCTGAAAATAACGAACCGATTTTATTACAGTTTTTTTAGAAAAAACACAGTATTTTGCAAAAGAGGAGTTATTAGAGGTTCCCTTAAGTAGTTCAGTAAAAAGGCAGTTATTAGATGTTTCCTCAAGCATTTTGCATTGAACATTTGAAAATGATTAGGATTTCCTTATAAAATTCAGAAAACTTGATTTTTAAAACCGGATGTTTATTATTTTTGTATGAGTGATAAAAAAGAAAAAATACCAGATCAAAAAGAGATAGAGAAAGAGATTGGTGATTTCCTCAGTAAAAAATTTGGAGGATCTGTAAAGGTTGTAGCCCCACCATCTCTAAATTTACAGAATCAAATGGATGGAACAGGAGATAAAGTCAAAAAAAGTGGCGAAAAACTGAATTTTGATATGAACCCTGAAGAACTTGTTTCTTATCTGGATCAATATATCATAAAACAGGATGATGCCAAAAAAATCCTTTCAACCAAGATCTGTACTCATTTTAACCGCATTAAATATTCTGAAAATTCCAAGGAAAATCATGAGATTCTTGGTAACATAAAGAGTAATATCCTGATGATAGGTCCAACAGGTGTTGGTAAAACCTATATGATTAAGCTCATTGCTAAAAAATTAGGTGTCCCTTTTGCTAAAGGGGATGCTACAAAATTCACCGAAACAGGTTATGTTGGTGGAGATGTTGAAGATCTTGTCAGGGATTTGGTGAGAGAAGCCAATGACGATATTGAACTTGCCCAAAAGGGTATAATTTATATTGACGAGATCGATAAAATAGCATCAAGCTCTAATCTAATGGGAGCAGATATCTCAAGAACGGGTGTCCAGAGAACTCTTCTTAAACCCATGGAAGAAACAGATGTGGAACTTAAGGTTCCCCATGATCCAATCTCCATGCTTCAGGAGATGGAAAGATTTCAAAAAGGTGGGGGAACAGAAAGAAGAGTTGTTAACACTGGAAATATCCTTTTTATAATGAGCGGCGCCTTTGGTAACATTACTAATATTGTTAAAAAAAGATTATCTAAACAGACAATTGGTTTTGGCTCTGAACTAAAAAAAGAGGAGAACCTTGAACTTTTAAAAGAGATTCGCACTGAAGATCTTATAAAATATGGCTTTGAATCTGAATTTGTAGGTCGTCTTCCAATCAGAGCTATATTTGAAAAACTTAGTGAACAGGATCTTTTTGATATTCTTAAAAGCCCTAATAACCCTGTATTACTTAATAAAAAACTTGATTTTGCAGCATATGGAGTTGATATTAAATTCCATGATGAAGCTCTGAAGGTTCTTGCAAAAAGAGCTTTTCATGAAAATACTGGTGCAAGAGGGATAGTGAGTGCTGTTGAACAGGCTCTGCTCTCTTTTGAGAATAAGCTTCCATCCACAAATGTTACACAATTTGCTGTAACTAAAGATGTTGTGGATAACCCCGATGCTGAACTTGAAAATATTGTAGAAAAACATGAAACATCTGTATTTAGAAAGGCCTTTAAAGAGGTTGCTGATGAAGAAAAAGACTCAATAAGAGAGTATATTAGTAACAACTGGAAAAGTCTTTCCATTAAATATAATTTTACCTTAACTCAATATAGAATAAATTTTGTTGTGGACTATTACTGTAAATATGCAACAAACATTGGTCATGCTATAAAAAAAATAAGCTCTTACTTTAAAGAGGTTAAAGAGATCGAGACCGTTTTTATCAAAAATCACGGTATCAATATAAATTTTGATGATGATGCAATTGATTTTATTATAGAACAATTTATTGAGTCTGAAGCCTCAAGTGATGAAGTTTATAATAAGCTAACAAGTGATTTTGAACATGGTCTTAGGCTTGCTGTTGAAAAAACGGGAAGAAACTCATTTAATATTCCTAAATCAGCTCTTATTGAACCAGATACATATCTGGGTGAGATTATAAAAGAAAGCTATTAATTATTTACAAAATATAATTTTATTAATTACATAATTTTATGGAAATATATTTAAATTAATAGTATCAGTTATCAAACTTTAAAAATGATGAAAGAGACCAATAAGGTCTCTTTTCTTTTAAAAACAACAGGATGATAAAAAATGATTGGAATTTCAAAACTATATTGCGGAACAGTTGAACCATCCGATGCTCTCAGATATTCAAGGGAGTCAGGACAATTACCTTCACATCTTCTGCAATTTTCAAAAGATAAAAAACCAGTTGTTGTCTGGAACATTACAAGAAGATGTAATCTTAAATGTGTACATTGCTACGCACAGTCCAAAGATCAGGAATACAGCAATGAACTTACCACTGAAGAGGGAAAAAAATTAATAGATGACCTCGCTCAGTTTGGTGTACCGGTTATCCTGTTTTCAGGTGGTGAACCCTTAATGAGAAAAGATCTTCCAGAACTTGCTGAGTACGCAGTCAGCAAAGGGATGAGAGCTGTAATTTCTACAAACGGAACTCTGATCACTAAAGAAGTTGCTAAGACTCTTAAAGAGATCGGGTTATCCTACGTTGGAATTAGCCTTGACGGTTTAGAAGAGATCCATGATCATTTCAGAGGTAAAAAAGGTGCTTTCAAAGCAGCTATGGAAGGTATTAAAAATTGTCAGGAAGCTGGGATAAAAGTAGGGCTTCGTTTTACAATGAACAAGATAAATTCAAAAGATATTCCTGGTATCTTTGATCTGCTTGAAGAGAAGGATATTCCAAGGGTTTGTTTCTACCACCTTGTTTATGCAGGTAGAGGTTCAAAACTTATTGAAGAAGATTTGACACACGAAGAAACAAGAGAAGCTGTTGATTTGATCATGAAAGAAACAAAAAGACTCCATGATAACAACAAGCCGAAAGAGGTATTGACTGTAGATAACCATGCAGATGGCCCATATCTCTATCTGAAAATGCTTGAAGAAAATCCAGAGGAAGCTGCAAAAGTTCTTGAACTTCTGGAGATGAATGAAGGAAATAACTCAGGAAGAGGTTTTGGATGTATAAGCTGGGATGGTCAAATCCATGCAGATCAATTCTGGAGACATTACAATTTTGGAAATGTTAAGGACAGACCTTTTTCTGAAATCTGGACAGATACGACAAATGAATTGATGGGTCAACTTAAAAATAAGAAAGAACATGTAACAGGACGTTGCGCAACCTGCAGATGGTTAAGCGTTTGTGGTGGAAATTTCAGAGTTCGAGCCGAAGCTACAGGTGATTTATGGTCACCAGATCCAGCATGTTATCTAAGTGATGATGAGATCAAAAAATAAAAATTCTTCCGATCTTTATTAGAATGATAAAAGGCTCCCCAGTTCAATATGGTGAGCCTTTGTTTTATGTTAAGTATAAATTAAGGAGTGATAAAGATGCTATTTCCTGACTATAGAGCCAGACGCATGAGAGAGAGTGACGCATTTCGAAGAATGATTCGGGAAACAATTCTTACACCAGATGATTTTATTCTTCCACTTTTTGCAATATCAGGCAAAGGTGTTAAAAATCCAATAGAATCAATGCCTGGACATTATCAGCAATCCATCGACAATATTGTTAAAAGTGCTAAAGAAGCTTTTGATTTAGGTATTCCTGCTATAATGATTTTTGGTATTCCTCCCAAAAAAGACCCTCTTGGAACGCAGGCTTACAATAAAGATGGTATTGTTCAAAAAGCAGTAAAGGAAGTTAAAAATAAAGTTCCTGGCCTTGCTGTTCTGACAGATGTTTGCTTATGTCAGTACACAGATAGTGGACATTGTGGTATTGTTGAAAAAAACAGAATAGATAATGATTCAACACTTGATCTTCTTGCACGTGTAGCCGTTTCACACGCAAAGGCTGGTGCTGATATGGTAGCACCATCAGACATGATGGATGGCAGAATTGGTGAAATAAGAGCAGCGCTTGATGAAGAGAGTTTTGATAACATTCCTATTATGTCATATGCTGTTAAATATTGTTCAGCATTCTACGGTCCTTTCAGACAAGCTGCTGAATCTGCTCCAAAATTTGGAGATAGAAGATCATATCAAATGGATCCGGCAAACTCAAAAGAAGCAATACGTGAAGCAACTCTGGACGTTCAGGAGGGTGCCGATATCCTGATGGTAAAGCCAGCACTTTCCTATCTCGATATTATTTTTCAGATCAGAGAAGAAACAGATCTTCCTGTTGCAGCTTATAATGTAAGTGGTGAATATGCCCTTGTTAAAGCTGGAGCTCAAATGGGTTGGGTAGATGGTACCAAGGTTATGATGGAGATGTTAACATCTATCAAACGTGCCGGAGCAGAAATGATACTAACTTACTTTGCTGTAGATGCGGCAAAGGAATTAAATAAAGGGAATCTCAGATAATTAATATTTTTGTTATAACGATTTTATTTCGCAAAAAGATGAGTTATAAGAGATTCGCTGAATAGAGTGTGAATTATGGAAAAAAAACACCCACATGGGGCACATCCCCATTCAAATATGAAAGACAGTAAAGAGTTTACACCAAAACTTGTTGCCTGGGAGATAACCAGAAGTTGTAATCTCTCCTGTGTACACTGCAGAGCAGCAGCTCATAATGGTCCATATGAAGGAGAATTAAATACTGAGCAGTGTTTTAAACTTCTTGATGACATCTCTGAGGTTGGAAGTCCAATCATTATTCTAACAGGTGGAGAACCTCTTTTAAGACCGGATATTTTTGAGGTCGCAAAATATGGTACTGATAAAGGTCTAAGGATGGTTATGGCTCCTAATGGCACCCTTGTTACTCCCGAAAATGCAAAAAAAATGGCAGAAGCCGGGATTAAAAGGATCAGTGTGAGTATTGATGGATCTACTAAAGAGAAACATGATAGTTTCAGAGGTGTTGATGGAGCTTTTGAAAGTGCTTTAAATGGAATTGAAAACGCAAAAGAAGCCGGGATTGAATTTCAGATAAATACTACCATTACAAAACTGAATCACAGCGAGATTCCAAAAATACTTGATATGGCTGAAAAGTTAGGTGCAGTTGCCCATCATATATTCCTTTTGGTTCCAACAGGTCGCGGGAAATATATTGTTGATCAGGGGATAGATTCAGATGAGTATGAAGAGACTTTAAACTGGTTTTACGATCAGAAGGATAAAACAAATCTTCAATTGAAAGCAACATGTGCCCCGCACTACTACAGAATTTTGAGGCAAAGAGCAAAAGACGAGGGTAAAAAAATAACATTTGAAAGCCATGGTCTTGATGCAGTAACAAGAGGATGTCTTGCCGGAACTGGCTTTTGTTTCATCTCACACAAGGGGAAAGTTCAACCCTGTGGTTTTTTACATTCTGATTGTGGCAATATAAATGAGTTATCATTTAAAGAGGTTTGGGATAATTCAGAAGTTTTCAAATCCCTTAGAGACTTTAAATCACTTGACGGAAAATGTGGTAAATGTGAATATGTCAGAGTATGTGGTGGATGCAGAGCAAGAGCTTATGAAGCAACCGGAGATTTTATGAAGGAAGAGCCACTTTGCTCATACATCCCTCACTCAATGAAGTAGTTGTAAAATTGGGCATCTTAAGTTTTAAGTTGCCCATAGGGAAGCTCTAATAATTAGAGTTTCAATCAAAAGCCAGTTATCAGAGGTTCCCTATATAAAACTTCAAATGGGAGGAACATAGAATATAATGTCTGTTGTCATTTTCAAGTACCTGTCTCTTTTCGCTACCCTTATCATAATTACTGCTATAATTAGTTATACTTTTTACAGGGTAGTTCGCTTAAATCACGAAAAAGAAACCCAGAATGAAAAAATTCGTAGAAAAAGAGATATTCTGGAAGAGGTATCAAGCAGAACAAGCAGGTATGCTGAGATAGGAATAAGATATATCTCCTATATTCAGGATATTATAAAATCAGATAATCCTGTTATTAAAAATGAAATATATGAAACTATTGAAAAACTTCAAAATGATTTAGTTGATGCTTCTGAAGATTTAAAACAGGTCGATGCAATGCTTGTATTAGCAGGATGTAATCTTGCAAGGAGGAAGTTAATGTCATTTGTTAAAGGTGTACTTGATATAACTTCAAAGTTTTTCCATGCAGAAGATTATGAAAATCTTTTTAATCCTGATGATTTGGCTACAGAGATATCTCAAACAATGCTTAAAAGAGACTCTTTCTTCATTGAAATGAGTAAAAACTATGAAAGTGTTGATGAAGCTCTGGAAGAAAAACTTAGTAAAAAACAGAAGAGAAGTATTGTAAAATGAAGAATTTACTTACAGAAGATCAAATTATTTTAATTACTGAAGAACTTGCTTTTCTTAAGGAATATGATTTTATAGATTTTTCTGATATCGATACTGATATTCTTGAGAAAAGTCTTCATGTCAGTCCCCTTTCAAAATATCTTCCTGAAACAAATGAAAAATACAAAGAAGGACTGCCGGAAAAAGATCACAAAGGTCAATATGTCTACTCAAAAGAGGGAAAAAATATAACGGTTCCTCCAAAATTTGTAGATATGGTTGATTATGTATTCAGGAACTTTTCTGGAGCAGGTGCTTTCCTTCCTTCCCAGAATATTTTTGAACTTATATGGGATTATGTTGAGCAATTTGTTCACTTGCCATTTGAATGGAAAAAGAATCTTCTGGAACAGATCTCTGATATTCTTTCAAACTCTACCAGATACCAGTCTGAGCTTATTAAAAATTTAGAAGAACTTAAAAAAAAGCATGATAATGACTCTGTATACGAGATGACACTAATTCTTCCTGATTGCTATTCTTTTTTATGCACAATTTTAACAGATCCTGATGTTTCAATGAAGTTTAAGGCAGAAATCTCTCTTTCACTTATATATCTCACCTCTCCAATAGATTTTATTCCTGAAGGTTTGATAGCTCATCCTGTAGCTTTAATGGATGATTTGGGAATATTAACTTTTGTCATTAAAAAAGGTATGGAAAGAAACCTTTTAACAATGGAACACTTTAAAAAATATTGGGTTTCAACTGAAACAGATTTCAAAACTATCAGTGACAGATTTAATTCCATAGAAGCTTTTCTTGGTAAAGATTTTTTCGATATGATTTTTGGATATTTCAAAGTTAAAATGGGAAAAGAGTCCTTTTTTTCATAATTATCCATTTATATATTTTGTTCTAAACATCTTTTGAATATTTAAAATTATTTTTTTATAAACCTGGAAACCAGAATAAAGATCATTTGCTTTTTTTCTAATTACATTCTTCAATGTTTTCTCACAAAGATAACTTCTAAAAACTTGTATTTGATTGAGCTTATAAATTATAAGAAATCCTATTAAAAACTTTTAAAGGAAACCGATATGATAAGAATTGAAGAAATATTATTAGGCATAGATCATGAAGACAGTGACTTGACAGATCATATCAGCTCCATATTGGATATTGATAAAAAGGATATTCCACACTTTTCAGTGTCAAAACGGGCAATTGACTCAAGAAATAAAAGAAATATTAAATTTGCATATTCTGTTGATGTTCAAATTCAAGATGAAAACAGTTTTTTTGAGAACTTTCAAAAAAAATCAAAAAAGACAAAAGCAAAAATAAAACAACACAGGATACGTTTGTTCGAACCCTATGTTTATAAAATCCCGGTTGTTAAGGAAGGAATTGTAAAAAAACGACCTATTGTTGTAGGTACCGGGCCTTCTGGAATTTTTTGCGGACTTGTTTTAGCAAAAGCAGGTCTCAGGCCTTTAATTATTGAGCGGGGAAAAGATGTGGATTCCCGTATTAAGGATGTTGACCAATTCTTTTCTTCAGGAGAACTTAATACCGAATCAAATGTACAATTTGGAGAAGGCGGTGCAGGAACCTTTTCAGATGGCAAGCTTAATACTCTTATTAAAAATCCAAGGACTAAATATATTTTTGAGCAGTTTATCCTAAACGGTGCTTCAGAAGAGATTGGTTGGAACGCAAAACCTCATATAGGAACCGATAAACTGATTCAGGTAGTAAAGAATATGCGAAAGGATATAAATGATTCAGGCGGAGAGATTTTATTTAATACCTGCCTTACCGATATAAAAGTTGAAGATGGAAAGGTCGTGGCTGCTGTATTGAATGATAATAAGGAGATAGAAACTGATGATCTTATTATTGCAACAGGACATTCAGCAAGGGATACATATGAAATGCTCTATGAAAGGGGGCTGGATATAAAGGCAAAACCTTTTTCCATAGGTGTTAGAATTGAACATGAGGCTGAATCCATTAATAAAGCAAGGTATCATGATTTTTATAAACACCCAAAACTTCCTGTGGCATCTTATAAACTGGTTGCACATAACTCTGAAAAACGGTCAGTTTATACCTTTTGCATGTGTCCCGGTGGTTATGTGGTTGCAGCAGCTTCAGAAAAAGAGGGGCTTGTGGTTAATGGAATGAGCGAATATTCTCAGGGTGGTGAAAACTCAAACAGTGCTCTACTTGTAAATGTCAATCCAAATGATTTTGAATCTGATCACCCACTCGCAGGAATAGAGTTTCAGCGAAAATGGGAAAAACTTGCATTTATTGAAGGTGGTAAAAACTATTGTGCTCCGGCACAAAGAGTTGGAGATTTCATTAATACAAAATCAACTTCAAAAAATGAGGTTTCACCAACATATAAGCCAGGCGTACGTTTTACCTCTCTTGATAAATGTCTCCCGGATTATGTTATAGATAGCATTAAAGAAGCATTACCAGTTCTTGGTAGAAAAATTAAAGGTTTTGATGATCCCGATGCAATTCTTACAGGAGTGGAAACCAGAAGCTCATCTCCAGTCAAACTTTTTCGTGACGATAACTTACAATCAAATATAAATGGTATTTTTCCGGCAGGAGAAGGTTCAGGATATGCCGGTGGCATTGTTTCTTCAGCTGTTGATGGTTTAAAGGTGGCAGAGATTGTGATAGAAAAGTACAATAAGTAAAATACCAGTTTACTATCAAAGGCAATTATTAGAGGTTCCCACTATTTTATAACAGGTCTGAAATTCATTTTCCTGTATTTTGCAAGGACTGAATCGCGAACAACTTCAATTTGGTCCCAGATTTTATGCGCCATTTCCCTGTTATTTTTATAATATTTATGACTGAACATAAAATAATACTCTTTAGTTTTAATGGGTGGGCCAATTTTAATAAGGTTTGCATATCTTTTATATGATGCTATTACCGGATCGATAGTTCCATCCTGAGCAGCATATGCCTGGATTCGACCTTTTAAAAGCATTTCAAGATTCTGTTTTGTAGATTTAACTTCATTAACTGTCAATCCTATTTTTTTTAAATTTCCAACAACAGAATAGCCTGAATTTGCTCCCACATATTTAACTCCGGTTAATATTTCCCCATCCCATGATACTTTACTTCCTTTTAGGATATACATGTAATAACCCAGAACAGAAACCCTTTTACTCTTATCAAGTTTCCCGTTTTTAGTTGGGAAAACCCCTTCTTTTAGACGATCTTTCTTGAATGAGTAGAAGCCTGATCCATCAAGAGAACCCAAACTTAGATACTTGTGTACTCTTTTATTTGGTAACCTGCTCACAAGTAATTTTATGTTAAGATTTTTAGCCACTTTAAATATAATATCAACACCAACCCCAGGGGGATTACCAACTTTTGTACCCTGCCCCATAACATTGGGAAATCCATCATTATCCTGATATCCAACTTTAAACTCATGTACTTCAGAGAGGCATTCATTTGTAAATAAAATAGACAATATAAAAATAAGGAAAATACCACATTTTTTTACATTCATATTTATCTTATTCCCAATTAGAGGTTTTATTTATTGGTAGAGCTTTTTAAGTATAACGATCTGTTTTTTTTATATTAGTTTACCTTAAAATATAAAATCATTCAAGTTGTTGATAGTTCTGATTGTGAATAAGTAATAAAAATATGAGAATAAAGTTTGATCTGGCTAAAAATGTTTTAAAGGTGTATAGTTCTCAAAATTAAATTGATAAATAAGTAAATATAACAGGTTATTACATTCAGGATTGGCGTATTATGGGATTAGAAAAATTTAGTAAAAACAATGAAATTATAGCTGATATTCTATTTACAAACGGTAATATCATAGATGTATATTCCGGTGAAATATATCAAGGCTCTGTTGCTGTAACAAACGGTAAAATTACAGGGCTTGATGAGTGTCCAGCAAAAAAGGTTATTGACCTTAAAGGGAAATTTATCTCTCCTGGATTTATAGACTCCCATGTTCATATAGAAAGTTCCATGTGCTCTCCCACTGAGTTTTCAAAAGCGGTTGTACCACTTGGAACCACCACAGTTGTTGCAGATCCCCATGAGATAGCAAATGTTCACGGAGCAGAAGGCATAAATTATATGCTTGAATCTTCCAAAAATCAGTTACTTGATATTTATTACACTTTACCTTCATGTGTTCCGGCTACAAATATGGAAACCTCTGGTGGAAAATTAGGTTCTTCAGATCTATATCCGTTTTTAAAGAACAGGAAAGTTCTGGGACTCGGCGAAATGATGGATTTTCCAGGTGTTATTAACGGCAACAAAGATATTCTTAAAAAGATCAGCGACACTCTCAAATTTAATAAAGTTGTGGATGGTCACGCACCAGGGCTTACAAACAGTGAGTTAAGTAAATATGTATCTCCGGGTATTACAAGCGATCATGAGTGTACCAGTGCAGAAGAAGCAATCGAGAAAATCAGGTCTGGTATGTTTATAATGATCAGGGAAGGAACCTGTGCAAAAAATCTTGATGCTCTGTTTCCAATAATCAACGATAGAAACTCCTGGCGATTAATGTGGTGTACAGATGACAGGCATCCAGATGCTATACTTGATGACGGTCATGTGAACGCTGTAGTTAGAGATGCTGTAAAAAAGGGCTTAGACCCTGTTATATCCATAAGACTTGCAACAGCAGTACCCGCTGAATATTTCAGACTTAAAAATAAAGGTGCTATTGCTCCAGGTAAAGATGCAGATATTTTGATTTTTTCTGACCTTGAACATTTTGTACCGGATATGGTGTTTGCTAAAGGAGTTCTGGTTTCCGAAAACAATATTTTAAAAGAAGAACATTCTCCTGTAAAAAATAATGATGTGATCAGACCGGTTATGGAGATTGATCCAGAAAATCTCGATTTTTCAATAGAAGCTACGTCTGAATCCATCCGAACAATCCAGATTATAAAAGATCAGGTGATTACTAAAGAATTGATATCAAAAGCGACTATAGAAAACGGTTTTGCCATTGCTGATACTAAAAAAGATCTGGTTAAAATTGCAGTTGTTGAAAGATATACAGGTAAAGCCACAACAGGATTAGGCTTTGTTAATGGATTCGGTTTAAAAAAAGGTGCAATCGCATCAAGTGTTGCCCATGATTCCCACAACATAGTTGTTATAGGAACAAATGATTTAGATATGAGAGAAGCAGTAATAAATATTGTGGGAACAGGCGGCGGTTTTGCAGTAGCTAACGATGGAATAGTCAGATATAATTTACCCCTTCCACTTGGTGGATTAATGTCCCTTGAACCAATGGAAAAAGTACGAAAAGATTTTGGTGAACTTATTGATATTACAGCGACCCTGGGTTCAAATCTATATGACCCTTTTATAACATTGGGATTTCTATCACTTCCTGTAATACCAAAACTTAAGATTACTGACCATGGTCTTGTTGATGTGGAGAAGTTTGAAACTGTTTCCTTGTTTGTATAGAAGCATCAAAAATAATAAGATTGTTGTCTTCCCGAGAAGATTTGGTTTGTCTTTTTTAACCAAATTTGAATCGGGAATCCATATTCGTTAGAGGTTTTCTATAGATTGTTTTAGGAATTTGAAAACTTAACCAGTTCATCCACAATCTCTGTAACATCATCAGAAATGCTCAATAGATTTTCATACTCAAAACCTTCTGCAAGTTTTTTAAGTAACGGGTATACAGGTTTATCTTTCGTCCAGAATGACTTATTATAAAAAATCATGGGGCTGATTATACCATATGAGTTATAGTGATTCTGGGTTGCATCCTGAAAAATTTCCTGAATAGTCCCGGCACTTCCCGGGGTGTAGATAATTCCACCAGTAGCCAGAGCTAAAAGACCTTCTTCCCGAACACTGTTGGCAAAGTATTTAGCGATTTTTGAAGCAAAAGGCGTTGGTGGTTCATGACCATAAAGCCACGTTGGAATACCGATATCGTTCTCTTTATCTGAAATTTTCGGAAATTTGTTAATCACCTCAAAAGCTTTGGAAAGCCACAGTTCATCATTAAACATTGGAGCCTGGGCTATAAGGTCTATTCCCTTTTGCATATCAGAATCTGAATACCCATCAAACCACACCCCAAGATGAGTTGCTTCCATAGCACCCGGTCCGCCACCTGACAGCAGAAAGAAATCCTTTTCAGATAAAGCCTTTGCAATCTGAGCTACCTTCAGATAATCACTGCTTTTTCTCGACAATCCATGACCACCCATGATAGCCACAATTTTTTTTGCCGGCACATTATCAAGAATATCCATCAAAGCATCTGTTATGGAATGATCGTGAAGTCTTCTTGCAAGAGTCTCATAAATAGAATCCGGAGAGTGTCTCCCATTCTTTACATAATGATCGTAAGTTTTTTTGTCGTAAGTATTGTTGTATGAATCAGGTTGATCAGGATTAAAGTTATTATACATGGTATCTCTCGTATATAAATCAGCCGGATATGTTTCAAATGGCACATCCATAGCCGGGAATACAAGATTTTTTCCATCAATAATCTCTTTCGTGTAATCGTTGCTGATATTACATCCCATAAAAAGACAGTTCGTAACCTCTTTTTGCTTTAACCTATCCTCATAACCGATCAGGTCAAGGTTCTGAAACGCACAATTGGAGATCCGTCCTTCACCTTCCAACAATTTTTCCACTTCTTTTAATGTCTCTATCTCTTTCATGAACCCCATTATATTTCCATTACACTATTTATCAACTATTTTATGATTGTCCTTTTGATTAATTTCTGCGTTTTTCATCAAATTATAAAGAGATTAAATAAAACTAAAAACAGTGAATATAACAAAAACAACGTGTCATTCCTGAGAATATTTTAGAACGGTTTTTTGTAAAATAAGAGTCAGGAATCTCCTGAAAAAGCGATACCTCAAACAGCAAACCAAAAACATAAAAAAACAAACTTTTGAAAAGTTTGGCAAACAGGATATGTATAAACGATGGAGTTTGGAATTAAAATAGCGCAGGGAAAATAGTTGAAAACATATGGCAGACAATTCCAGATGGTTTTACAAATATTCATTTAAAGGAATATTAAACAATGCCCAACCAAATCAATGGAATAAATGAAATGGTAGGGGCAGATTCCATATCTGCCCATTTCATATTCGCCCATTTTCATTGCAATTTATTGCCGAAATAGATTTCAGGGCAAAAATGGATTTTGCCCCTACGGGGAAAACGGAAACGGGATTACCACAAATTATTCAATCTTTTAAACGACAAACAACAATTAAATATCAAAAGATATATAAATTAAATCAGGTGGGATTATCGTTATCCCTTTGTTTTTGGTAATTTCTTTAAATGGTGCGCTGGGAAAATCGTTAATGTACCCTTATATAGCAAAAGGGTCATCATCATAGACCTCATCAAAACTATCATTGAAAGCAACTAATATTTTCAATGTATAATCTATAAATTTTAGTATTTCTTGAGTTATATCAGGTTCTGTATAATTTAAATCATCATCATTATACTCAATTTTAGATTCATAATCACTAATATGTTTTATAAATTCGTTAAAGTTCACTGTTTCATTTAAATCAAATTTAAACTCTCTACTGTCATCTTTAATATTTATAATTGTTCCACTTCTTTTCATTATTAACTTCATAGTTTATCCATCAAAATGTAGATTTTAATTTTTCAATATTATATTTACTCATTCTATTTCTGAAAGCAACATCACCTCCATCTAAAATATTGCATGCTTCTTTTCTTATTACTTTATTCTCCAAACCACCTTGTCTATAATTAATTCCAGTCTTGGTGTTTTCACAGATTATTATATTTTCAGCATCTCCATATATAGCAATACTCGGGTTATGTGTAACTAAAATAATCTGCATCTTTTTTTTTAATTTCCTTATTAAAGTAACTAATGTTTCACTTATATATTTATTGTCAATGTTATCTTCAATTTGATCTATCATTAATACTTTTTTTTCATTATTTTGAAGATAACTATTTAATTTTACATCAAGAAATATTGATGCTTTTCTACCTTGTGAAGTTGAGGTTGTATTAACTAACATATCTCCTTTTTCGACTATTTCGTATTCTTTTTTACTTTTGTTTTTTAACACAAATTCATCTACTTTTTTATCAAATATATCAGGTGTTTTTCCTTTTAATCCTGTTTTTTGTTTAACTCTGACTTCTGTTTCTGAATCTGCAATATCTATTATATTTTTGTAAATATTTTTATCTTTATTATAGTTTATAAAATTGTTTTGAAATAATTGCTCAGTTATTTTTTTATTATTAATTTCAAAGTTCAATTTTGAACAAAAGTTATAATTTTTAGTTTTTTTGATTTTGTCTTCAACCTTAATTTCAATATTACTTATATCTTTACAAATTTCTTTTAGTTTTAGTTTAGATAAAAAATATCTTTTATAATTCCTTAAATCTTCTTCAATTTCATTCTTTGAAAAAGCAATAGTTTGAGCTTCATTGCTTAGTTCATCTTGAATGAATTCTCTATAAATATTTTTTATTTTTTTGAAAAAATCTATAATTAATTCAGTTTTATTTTTTGATTTATCTATTAATTCTTTTTTTTCTTTGAGTAAACTCAATATATCATCTATCTTATCTTGTTCATCAAAATTGAAGAGTGATTTCCCTTTGAATTCTTTTTTTTTTAATTTTTTAATGCTTGCTTCGACACCTGAAATACTATCAGATATTTCTATATGGTGATCAATATTGAATTCAACATGTAAATCATTTTCATCTATATGAATTATTTCTTTGATATCTTTAGCGCTATTAATTATAAGATTTGATCTATTACCTTTATTGATGACATTTTGAGTCTCATAATAAATTTTATAGTACGATTTAAGTCTGTTGAAAAGCATTCCAATTTTTGTCTCTTCTATAGAGATTTCTTGATCTGAAAAATCAAGAAAAAATTCATCTAAATTTCTCCTTAAATCTTTTTCATCATTAAAAAGTTCAATTATTTTTTCTTGATAGTAAGCATCTGAATTTAAGGTATATTTAGTTGAATAATCTCCAATATTAAGTTTTATATTTGTAATATTAAGATCAATTAAATTTTTATAATCTCTTTCAAAAACAACCTTTTGCTCTTTGTCTATGTCTTGGTTTAATGCTACTATAGTATTAAAAAAAAGACTTTTACCTGATGAACGCCCTCCAATTATAACATTTAAATATGGAGACATTTGTATTTCACTTTCTGATCCATCCGTTTGATGAATTTTTATTTTTTCAATGAAATGTGGAACGTGTGTAGGTATAATTTCAGAGGAACAGATTCTACTTTCAGGATCAGAAAAACCGATTCTTAAACTTTCATAATTTAAATGACCCTTTAACCAAGTACTTTCCTTTGGACACTTATAATTATTACAGTCATGATTATCAGAAAAAGAAACATAAGATGTTGTTTCATCTTCAAATCCACGTTCTAATAATTTTTTAAATCCTTCATTATAAATATTAATAGCATTATTTCTTTTGATATTACTTTTCATCTCAAGAGCTGATATCTCTCCAATAAGTATATTATATTGTGCCTCATAAATTTTACCATTCAGCTTATAAGGTGAAACAATACCTTTATGTTTATTACCATGAGCTATTATAAAAAAATCTTCATTTTGAAAGGATTCAAATAAATATTTGAAAGTTGTTGTACGAAGTTTCTTTTTCCTATTTAAATTTATTTTAGATTCCAGCTCATTTATACTAATAGATTCATACATTTTATCTAAAACCATATTCAATTCAGAGTAATTTCTTGATCTAAAAATAACTATAATATGAAATGGTTTGTTCGATACAGAATCCCCGCTATCTCTTGAAAATACATATTTTTTAAGTATTTCTTCTGATATAGATATGTCTAATTCAACACCAACTAAAATTTTAATTTCTGAGTTATCTATATCTTTATAAGCAGCACAATTAATAATATTATGATCAGTAAGGGAGATCATTGCTACAGAGTTCTTTTTTAATTTGTTTATTAAAATATTAGAATCAAAAGAAGCTTTGTAATCATTATCTTTAGTTATATTCGATTTATCGGTATGTATATGTAAATCAATCTTATGCCATGTTGAAATCATTAATTAACCTTTAAATATTAAAAAATCTTTTGGTAACAGGAATGATAGATGAATTTTTAAATCATAAATAATAGATTAACCAAAATAAAACTTCTTTGTAAATCTTAACAACAATTACTAAAAAAAGTGAAATAGTCAACCAATAATAAAAAAGGAATGGGAGGGGGCAGTTTCATCCCATTCCTTTTTCGCCTCTTTCATATGTAGTTTAGATATGACCTCTTTCCTGCGCAAAACTGGTGTCTCGCTGAAGAAAATCTTCAGTTACAAAATGTTCTACCCTGAATTAAAACTTTATGAGACTTATGACATAAAAAACTAAAGTATTTTTATGTCGACCCAGTTCATTTCACTCAACATTTTTCTGAAAAAAGAATAAAAACAGTGGACGTTTACAAATGAAATAACTATTTGTAACAATCTTTATCCCTTTGTTTTTCATGGATTTTGTTGTGTTTGAGTGAAAAAACTGCCCCGCAATGGGAAAGAGGCGTTGACGGAATCTGTATCTTTCTGTAAAAAAGGTATTAGCCATGCTCTTTTCATCCTTAAGGTCTAAGAGTTTGGTCAGAGTCGTAGCCGGAGGTCGCCACCTCTGCTTCGACTCGCTTCTACGATATAACTACCATATACACTGCATTTGAATTTTACAATAGAAAAATAAAAAAAATTATACTAAGATTAAAAACTTCACTCCCTTTTTTGTTTTTTACAAAATCTGTTTATCAAACCTTGAATAAAAAACTAATGTTTTTAGAGTTTTTTATGTAGGTTGCTCAAAAGCTTGGCTTCCTATAGAACAAAAATGGTTTAATTTTGTTCGGTCAGGAGGTTTTTGTCTTTTAAATTAATTCGGTGCAGAAGGTTTTGTTATAGTTTAAGGTTTCGCAATATCATGAGATTCCTGACTCAGGTTTGGAGAAAACATTCCAAACCTTCTCAGGAATGACACGATATTTTTTTTGATTTTGGGATAAAGGCCATTCATTGTATTTGCTAAACCACATGATTCCAATGATTTATATTATGCTTTTGTAATTTGATCACATTTTTAGGATTAGGAATTTTGTTTTAATTTCAGATTATAAAATCTCTGTTTTCGAAGATTATATCTCGCAGGAATATGGTTTTATTTCGAGATATTTGAAGAAAAACGAAGTCATTAATCAAAAGAACAATCATAAAAGGTTAAGTTACAATTTATAGACATAGGGGAATCTCTACAGCAGTAGTATTATCAGCTTTTCTCTGCTCCTCATTCAATGCAGGATATCCTGCTTTTTTCCGCATCTTAATCAGCCAGGCTTCCTTCTGGGCCGGTGACATTTGCCCCACATTCCCATGACTTATCGGATGAATCTTTGTTACTGTTTTTTTTGCTTTTGCGTACATCTTTTTTTCTCCTGGTCAATTGGGATTTTCAGCAAGGTTAATGATAAAAATCAGTAGAAAATTCTCAATTCAAAATAAAACTTGAGGAACCTCTAATTACTAATTATTATAGGTTCCCTTAATGTTTGCAAATCCCAATGAAAACTATTGATATGAAATGTAGTGTAGCTCACCTCTTCAGGATGTAATAAATCTTCCAATTTGCCACTTTTTTACAACCTAAAGAATGGTCCTTCTTCGGAATGCACACTATAAGATCGATCAGGTCGGTTTTTACTTCATCCTGATCCCCTTAAGGGAACCTCTAAAAATTAGATATTTGATTGAAATACAAGGGTGAGAAATAAATAACGAGGCGATTTTCCAACAGTTTTTTATTTCGAACAACGCAGTAGTTCGGTCAAAGAGCAGTTTTTTAGAGGTTCCCTTAATAAAATTGTTATTATTTTTATCGCATTATAGAGAAGAGTTTTTGCCCAAGCACTGGTTATTTGATTTTTATTATTTCAGCGATTAACTTTACCACCGATGAAATATTGTTAAGGCATATCTGTCCACCCATACGATGTATTAACTTTTAGTTATTCTTTTATCGCAATATAGATAAAAGCTTTTGTCCAGACACTGGTTATTTGTTTTTTATGGTTATAAGAAATACTTCTATGGCGTAATACATAGGCTTTGAAGCAAAGACGGATACTTGGCAAAGGTGTGAAGAAAAGAAGTACTTATTTAATTTGTGGTTTTGATGTAGATTGGATCTACAGGAAATCTCTAATAACTGATCTTTTTGCGAAACACAGATATAACAAAAATAAAACTGTAGAAAAATCAACCCGTTGTTTTTTGTTACGCCTTGTTTTTCATCAAAAATTCTAATTATTAGAGATTGCCTAAAGGAGGCTAATTATAAAAAGTAAGGTATGGGACGGGACAGTTGCTTTCCCATACCTTTGACCGCCTCTTTCATATGTAGTTTAAGTGTACAATCTTTCGCACGCAAAACTGGTGTTTAACTGAAGAAATTCTTCAGTCACAATAAATTCCACCCCGAATTAAAACATTTGAATTTTTTAAACATAAAAAAACTAAAGTCTTTTTATGTTAACCCAGTTCAATTTCACTCAATACTTTTAGATAAAATGAATAAAAAAAGGCCAGATTTACAAATAAAAGAATTATTTGTAACAGTCTTTATCCATAGTTTTTCAAGGGATTTGGTTGTACTTGAGTGAAAAAACTGCCCCGACGTGCGAAAGATGCGTTGACGGAATCTGTATCTTTCTGTAAATAAAGTAATAGCCATGACTCTTCTTTTCCTTTTAGGTTAAGAGTTTGGTCAGAGTCAAAAGTGGAGGGTACCGCCTCTGCTTTGACTCGCTTCTACGATATAACCACAATATACACAGCTTTTGAAATTTACAATAAAAAAATGAAAAAAATATACTAAGATTAAAAAAAGAGTTCCGTTTTTTATTTTTTTAGGCCTGTTTGTCAAATCTAAAATAAAAATTTTGTTGTTTGGTATTTTTATATAATACTTTTTAAAGCAAAAGTTTTATAAGGAAATTCTTAAAAAAATGATTGGACCTCTCTAAAAAAATAACTTTGATTTCAGGCTGTCATGAATAAAAAAACAAAAATCAAGTAAAAACCTCTGGATTCCTGATACCTGATTAAGAACAAGCTTTAATCAGGTTCTGGAATGACGACCGTTTAAGTTGATATCTTTAAAGGCTTAATACAAAATGTTTTCACTCTAAAACAGAAAAAAATGATTTGTGACACTGCCTCACTTTCCAAAAAAGTATGTTTCTTGTAGCGTTCTGGAATGACAACCGTGCTAATATTCTAAAGATCAAATTACTTATTTTAGAATTTTTGAGATAGCTTCAATAATTTTGATTCCCATGGCATGACCGGACATTAAGAATATCTTCTACACATCCGGTCACAACACATTATTTATTTACCTGATATCAGTTCTAATCCAGCCACAACTCAGAAGAAAAAATATTGAAAGTTTTTACCTCTTCGATTGTTTCAAGTTCACGAACCAGACTCTTTACCACCCGAGCTTTTCTGTACATTACATCCACCTTCTGAAAGGCTTTTTCCCCAAGCTCAATCATACCATCAGCATCAAGAATAACAGGAGTGCCATCCTTTTTACTCCATTCTGTTTCATAGGTAGCATTATTCATTTTTGAGTTGATCGCATGGGAATAAGCACGAGAAATACTTGTGAGAGAGCGCTCATCTGTTTTAAACTCATCCCCACCAACCTCAATACCAGACCCAATTTTTGATTGCATCACATTCTCAACCTCATCACAGCGAATTCTTTTTTCCGTATCAAGGTCGTACGTAACATCACTTGTAAAGCCCACTTCTTCAAAGTCAAAATCCATATTCATCATATCATTTATCATTTTATGTTCTCCTGATCATTGCATTATCGTTTCCTAATACCCCATGTTCCATAGAATAGTCATTCCCATTTCCTGAAAGGTTTTTCTGCGTTCCATAAGCTTCTATCTCAGCCATGCCATATGCTAAATACCCCCATTCACTGCAACCTATTGATGAACTTTCACCAACTTGAAGTAATGAATTTCTGTTTGCATAAAACCCCCTGTTACATTTTTCTGCTTTTGCATAACTGGCAAACATTGTTCCACCATAATTCGATTCAAATCCAATATCACAATTTTTTGCATATCCGTTTACATAAGGAGCTGTTGAATGTAATGAAACAGGTAATCCGTATGTATCTCGAACTCTATCATTTCTCATAACTGAATTGAATGAAGTAAACCCAACTGAGCAGTTATCAGCTATCGTTCCATCGCAAATGACATCTGAATTATATGAAGCTGTCACACCTCTGGAAAATCCATTAACTGTTGATAAGCTACAGTGGATTTGGCTATTTGTTTGGCCAAGCACAGCAGTACCTGTTCCTTTTCCAAGACCATTAATTACGCCTCTACCAATGAAAGCAAAGGATAATACACTGACATATACTCCAATCATGCAGTTATTTATACGAATCTTATGTGCCTCATAAAAAGAATGTTTAGTAGTTTCAACCCCATTTCCACAACTATCGATAATAATACTGTTAGAATGACTATATACTGATGAATGGTTTTCGATTCGAATACCTCGATGTGTAGAGAGTTCACCATGTCCAGTTGTTTCACTTTTCGATCCAACTATTTTGAACCCGGAAAAAACCAGACGCTTAACATTAATTATTCGAATACCATGGGAGTATCCATTACTATCCGGAACAAACTTGAGAATACATTTTTCAGGTTCAGATATATTACCAATAATATCTATATGCTCCGCATTAGGATGGTCACACAACCAAATAGTTGATGTTTCATACACACCATCATCCACCTTGATCTCGACCCTTGCTTCTATCCTCTTATTGGTCAGATAATTCCACGCCTGAGCAATGGATTTATACTGTCTGTTTGGCCCAACATTCAATGTCATAGACGTTTTTATATAGCCTATATCATTCGTCACCTTGGCAATATTTGGAATTGTTACATCCTTAAGGACGCCATCCTCATCATAATGCTTAAGCCCCACGGTTTTAGGGGTTTGATTTAAAAATACATCGTAGTAACTTCTGTTCTGCTCGCTGATGTTATGCACCAGCCTGTTTACTTTCTGTTCCACTTCTGGAAAATTCATTTTTACCTCCAACTTTATTTATTAATAAACTGCTTTATAAGACCGATTTCCATGCTGTTCTTAAGGATCTGCTCACTTAAAATTGCCTGTGTCTCAAGTCGTGCAAGATCCTGCTCTGTTTCCGTACTGTCCGTGTATTTAAATTCCGTCAGACCAGATGCATTTGAATAGCTAGTCTGAATCTTAAACCGCTGATGCATATTCGGCGGAAAAGGATACGGGGGCCATGCCAGCTGCATCAGAGTTCCGTCTTCCAGAAACAACCCTGCAGTTCTGCAGTATTTTATTGCTTTATCCGGCGGTACGTCACACAGATATTCCACAGTATCATCATCAATAACTGTGTAACTTGTAATCGCAGCTGTATGCCATCCGGACATGGATGTATGCGTCGATTTTCTGGATATCTCCAGATCCGTAAACCTGAATTCCACCGGAACAATTTTTTTGCCTGGTGAAAGACTGGCTTCAATATAAGCCTGGACACCAGCCTGGGTTAAAATACTCTCTCCCAGTATGTTTCCGTTTTCTATAGTCATTCATTCCTCCTATTTTAACTAAATAGTTCTTTATTTTAACGAGTTACATCTCAACACTTGAAATATGTTTTTTCACTGCGCGAAGCGCCACCCGTTTGTTATACTTTTCAAAAGTATAGTCCCCGGCAGGGCCGCCGGAGGCTTCTTCATTGACCATTTTCCTTAAGGGAATCTCGAATAACTGTCTTTTGATCGAACTACTGCGTTATTTCGAAAAAAAAACTGTTGAAAAACCGCCTCGTTATTTTTTCTCACGCCTTGTATTTCAATAAAAATCCTAATTATTAGAGGTTCCCTTTACCTGTTTTGCAGAACTGCTGACACCTCCGGATGTTCCACATCCAATAGTTGCACTTGTACCTGCCATATTGCTGTAACTGTTTATCTGCCTTGTGTCACATTCAACACTTCCTGTTGTGCCGTATAAAGGCATTGCAGATGCACTGCTTAAGAAATGATATGTGTTTGCCTGTTTTGCACACGCACTTACTTCTGCAGAGCTTTTGGTTGATATGTTTGTATTTGCGCCCGATAGATAGGAAACCATTAGTTTGTCTATGAGGCTTCGAACGTTTTTACTTCCTTCAACTGATGACTTGATATCTTCTATGACCTGAGGAGTAATCTCGTCATCTCTGACATCAACCTCAATGTTAAATGTATATGGGGCCCCTCCATACTCAAACCACTCAACAACTTTAGCGTTGTTCCATACCGCTTTTAGGTTTGACTCAACGGCCCATTTTGTTCCTTTGTGCCTGTGACTTAATAAACCGTTCTGAATGATTTTTCTTGCAGATTGCTCTTTCAAACCTGAGATATCCACATCAAACATGGCAGCCAGTACTGGCAACATCTCTTTTACTGCCGGCTTTTCTCCTGTTGGAAGAATGGAAAGCTTCTCTAAAGGAATCTCGCCAAGCTGTTTTCCGTATTTTAAAGATATACTCTTCAGAGTATTACTTTCATTTGCCGGTAAAAGGGATTTCTCAGTTATATTTTTCATGCTTCACCCTCCTCTCCTGTATTTTCCACAGAAATATCCATGTTAAAACCGTCTTCTGTTAAGAAATATGTGGATTCTGTGACCAGATATCTTCCATCGTCATCACCTGCACCGGAAAGTTTTAGAATAGAGCCTGCAAACATTTGTGAAGCTCTTTTTCTGATCCGGCCTGTTACTGTTTTGCCAGTCAATCGTTTCAGCAGAGAATCTGACCTTTCCCGTGCCATTGAACTATCCTGACAAGGACGCTGGGAAAGATATTCATCGCCCCCATTTCCGGCAGTAACGTTACTGACTTTGTTTGCGGAAGCCTCCTGCCAGGTGGTTGTAACTGAATCATAAAGTTTTCTGTTTGCATGCTTGATCTTAAGATAAGAGCAATCACTTTTCTTAATCTCAACAGAATGTTCTTTACTTCCCTGACGGAGAAATATAAGAGTCTCATTCTTTATGGAAAAAACTGCATTAAAGTTGTGGGACAATCTTTTCAGAAAGGAGAGATCACTTTCACCAGTCTGAGATATGTGAGTTAGCGAGATATCCACATCACACTTCAGGGACAAACTGTGACGGGAAGCAATTTCACTGCACAACTCTTTAATGGTTATGTTTTCATAGGAGTAGTGCCGCACCTCTTTCAACTTTCCGCTAAAATCCGCAGAACTTGCCCGAAGTGTAGTTCTGTCACTTAAATGATCTTTTTCCGTGGTCTGAACGTGAAATTTCCCGCAGTGCCATAACGCTGATTCCTTATATCCCAGCCAGAGTTCCAGAATGTCCGAATAGACCGGCCTTATAAAATCACCGCTGAACTCGATCATCAGTTCATCAGACACATCTCCTGATCTGTCATTGAATATTAATTTGTAAAAATGGGTTTTGACTTTTTCAGTCACATTGTTGCCATTTACAAAGAGCCTGAAGTCTGGGGTCAACTTTTGCACAGCTACCATAGCGCCTTTGACTCCTCAATTTCGGGTTCATATTTAACTTCAAACTTCGGTAGTATTACTTTGTCACCTGTGGATAAGATAGATTTCAGATCCGTGTTCAGAGTCCTCACTGTTTCAAAAACGTCCAGAGTTCCATAGAACTGATATACAATCTTATCCAGAGTCTCCCCATCTTTTGCAATGTAGATTGTCTTATCCATCACACCTCCCTAACTTCAATGAATAGCTTTGCTTTAAAAATTCACCGGTTTGAAAAAAAGAACTTCTCTCTTCATTGATTGAAAGAATGACAAATTTGCCGTAAATTGTACCTGAGCTCTGGGTTAGAGATACCGGTTTCATCTTTTTTGCAAGGGTTACGACTTCATCAACAACTTTTAATCCATTTCCGTTGATTGCAGTAAAAACCACCCCTTTCAACTCAATCTTTTCCGACCACTTGCCCGCTGCCTGATAGGTGGGAGTATTTCCTTTTCTGTTTTCCTCAGACCATTTGAACTCATAATCCCGTGTAAACGCATCCAGTGAGGCTCCGTTTAAGGTGAAATGAAAGCTCCCCAGCTTAAACAGAGGGCTCTGCTTTTTGTTATCCGACATCACTGAAACTCCTTTCACTGTTTCGCCACCTGATCTCATTCATGGCCTCTTCAATCTGGGAAATGAACGAGGGTTGATCGATTTTGCCATCAGTTGCATTGATGTTGATATCACCTGTAAAACTCACAGCCACATCTCCTGAAGCGGTTTTCTGTATTGACTGCTTAGATCGATTTTGCTCTACAAACTTCTTCTCAACCACTTTAGGAGCAGTTTTTTTCTTTCCAATACCCCTCTTTTTTTTCTGCTTATCAAAGTCAACCACCTTAGCTGAACTTTTTTCCAAAGCCTTTCCGGCCATGAGAGTTTTCTTATTACCGATGGTTTTCTTTTTGTTTTTACCTGCCTTTGAAGCCGCCTTGCGCCTCTTGTTCAGATCAATGACATTTTTTTTGTTGACGGCATCCACAGACCCCTTGCTACCTATTTTACTTTTCTTCTTAGACTGAGTAGCTCCTGGCTTTGAACGTTTGCTCGTACCACTTTTTTCTTTACCTCTTTTTTTTGAAGCCTTTTTTACTTCTGCTCCAACTTCAGGAGTATCTTTATCTCCTTTTTTTACTTTGGCTTTTACTTTATCCTTTTTAACAGCAGACTTTTTTACTTCTGACCCGATTTCAGGTTTTTTGTCCTTTTCTTTCTCATCTTCATCATCGGACCCAAAAAAAGAGAGTATGGTTCCAATAAAAGGAATACTCTTTATCCCTTCAACAATGCTGGTTATTACTCCACCGATAATTTCCCAGAGACTGTTGAAAACACCTCCGATTATCCCCCACAGACTTGTGAAAATATCTCCGATAAACCCTATAATACCTGTGAAAAAACCAACAATGGGTTTCCACTGTTTGAAAATAACAAATGCAAGACCCCCAAGGGCTACAACCCCGGCAATAATCAGACCAATGGGATTGGCAAGCATGGCTGCATTGAGCCCCCACTGAAAAAAGGTCCAGACTTTTGTAACGACACTAACGGCCCTTTGCGCAGCTCCAACAGCCCATGTTGATGCAGCAAGCATCCTGTTTTTTGCTGCTGATGCAACTGTAATGGCCGAATTTTTAAGCATGACAGCATTTGCACTTGTCACATTCTGTTTTAGAAACGAATATCCTTCAGATGCTGTTTTCCAACTTTCTGAAGCTGCTGTTCCCAGAGCTTTTGCCTGATTCCAGGTTTCTTTCATGGGCTGAAGAACAGATCCTAATTTTTCACCAAGTGGCCCAAGGGATGGAAATAGTGATGCCATAAAGGTTTTTGCCTGCTCACCAGTTACACCAAACGATTCCCCAATACGTGCTACCGATCCCTTGATAGCTTTGAACTTCTGACTGGCGGAAGTAACCCCTTTTACCGCCGACATCATTTTCCCCATCCCTTTTGCAGCAATGGGAGTCCTTGCTGTTAGGGCAAGTAGATCATTTCCAATCTCTTTGAAATGTTCCGGAACCTCGATGTTCATTTCAGATTTAAAACCTGAAAGGGCTGATTTGTATCCTGATAGTAAAGTTTCGGGATCTTCCGGTTCTGTGGTTTTGCCTTTGGGGCCAGAATCTTTTTTCCCACCACCCTTAAAAACATTTCCTATGGCACTGAATTCGCTACCGATATTTTTAATCAGTCCACCAAAACCACCGGCTTTTTCAGTTGCAGCATCCAAAGATGTAAACAGATCACCGGTTGATACCCCACCAAGGGATAATCCTCCCAACTGCTCCTGAATTATTTCTGATTTTTCAGTCAGGAAATCAAATGCTCCATCAACACCATCTGACAAGGTTGTTCCCATGGGAATACCTGACAGTATTTCCCCCAATGCTTCCTTCTTACTTTCGAGAGCTGCAAATGTATTACCAACTGTTTCGGATAAACTGGCTCCAACAGGAATGCCTGAAAGTAATTCGCTTACTGCTTCCTTTTTATCTTCAAGCGCTCCAAAAGTATTATCAACTGTTTCGGTTAAACTGGTTCCAACGGGAATACCGGTCAATAATTTACTTAGTGCATCTTTCTTTTGTTCAATCATTTCAAATGCACTATCAACATTTTCAGAAATGGATACACTTAAAGATACACCTGCTTCCTGTTTAGAAGGATTACTTTTTTTCTGTGTTAATTTTTTACCAACGTTATTCTTAGAAGATGCTGAAATTCCACCTGCGTTCTTCTTAATTGTATTAATTATATTACCAACACTTGCTGAAAGGGCAGCGCCGATCTTTATATCTGCTGACGAACTGTTCATGAATCAATTGCCCTCCTGAGTTTAAAAATTATTAGAGATTCCCTCTAAATGATGGGCCTCCGGCAGTTGCCGGAGGCATGCTTTATCGAGTACACTCCTAATTCGAATCGGATCGCTTAAACAGACGATCAATCCGATTAAGGGTATCGACGAAGTCATCGGTGTCCATTTCTGATATTTCCCGGCGGCTCCACCCTGTAAAGTGGGCTACAACAAGCAGCCCATCTAGCAGGGTCTCCTCCGCTAAGACAAAAAAGCGCTGAAGGCCTCCTGAAGGGCCTGATAATCCTTCATATCAAGTTCTTCAATCATAGCCGGTTCAATCTCACAAAGACTTGCGAAAAGGCAAAGTTCCTGTTTTGCAGAATCTTTCCCCCCTTTCATTGCAGCAATCTGATCCCTTACTTTCGGGCGTCTCATGTTAAGCTCTGAGATTTCACTTCCTTTAAAGGTTACCGGATATTCCAGTTTTATGTTTTCAGTCATTTAACTAATCTCCGTTTATTGGGCACAGAAGTAGTATATTTCAGGATAGAAACTTCTACTCCTATGACTCCTAAGTTAATAGTATTTACAGGTTTGCTCTGATTTGAGAGTAAATATCGTCACCATCAATTCGAAGGATGAAACTCTTAAGATCGGCAAGGATTTTTTCAGAACCGTCAATTTCGAATTTGTAAAACCAGAGATTTAGGTTCAATGTCACATTGACCTCTTTGGCAAGTTCGGTTTTGGGTGATTCCAGAGATGTAACCGAGCCTCCGAAAGTGGCAACGATGCTTGTATAATCTGGCGCAAGGTTCTGCTTCAGGTAAATGCTCGCATTATGATTGAAGCGTTTTTTAAGTGCTTCATAATAAACATCGTTATACTCTTCCAGAACGATTTTTGCTGTCATGGGCTTCAAAACCCCGGAATCAATTTTTCGGACCATAAGTCCGCTTTTTGACTCCCACTCTTCAAATTCAATCTTTGGTAGTTCAACTTCTTTTGTTGTTCCTAGAAACCCAACACCCTCAATAAATGCTGATGCCCCGGTCATTGTCTGTGGTGATTTTATTTCCATATTTCCTCCTGTTATTATTCCCGTTATTTATTCTGTTATTACTTAAGAAATTTCCTTGATTAGAACATCGCCATACCTGTCAACATAGGAAAAGTTCACTTCAAGACGTTTTACAATCGGCATATCCTGCATTTCGGCTATCATGTAGAATTTACCCGCAGTGACATTTACAGCAGTATTTTGTTCAGGGTCCCAGAAAACATTAAAACCAAGAAGAACACCGCTTCCCTGAAGTCCAAGAAGCATCTGGTCAACACTGTCTTTTGCTGCTTTCAGAACATCTGCCCGCTTATCGATAGCCCAGAAAAGACCGTCAAGAGCGGCACCGCAGATTCTGTCAAAAATTCTTACTCTGGTAAGACTTTTCCAGATAGGATCGCCATCGGTTGTTTCTCCACCCCATGCACGGTAACCTTTATACCGAATCACAGAAGTTATATTTTCATCCCTAAGTCTGTCAGCTTCGCAATTCTCTCCCGGTACGAACTCAACAACTCGTTTTGTTCCAACAATGCCATTCATGATGCGATTGGAAAAAGAATCAGCAAAACCATATTCCCACTCAGCATCTGTCTTAGCTATCATACCGGCAATTCGTGCCGACATAGGCCTGAATATATCATCCCCCACCTTTACATAAGGGTCACAAAGCAGGACTCTTTTTGAGCCAAATGAGGAAACAGCAGCTACCGCATCTGATTCATTATCTTTATTAAGATCGATAATGGCGGTTGCCCTGAGCTTTTCCGCAACAAGCTGCATTTTCGCAGCAACAGTCTGAATGTCTGAAAATTCAGGTGCAACAATCAGATTCGGAGCATAGGCAAGCTCCCCCTGAGCCATTTTAAGCTTTTCAATACCAGCAATCACATTTGATTGTGTTGCTGCATCATCTGCACCTTCCAGTACACTTGATACAATCAGAGGACCTGAAACATTCTGATCGTCAATATCAATGACTGCTGCTTTAAGACTTCCTGACTGATCTGCCATATCATCTATGGTTTTTCTGGCTTCTGTTGTATTTCCATAAAAATAAAGTCCTGGCTCCGCCTTGGACGTTGCCACAACCCCTATGGGAGTTGATGACTCAATTTTCATTGGTCGTGCCGCATTTACTGTTGTTCTTACATTTACTCCAAAATTTGCGCTCATAGATTCTCCTTGTTATGAGTAGTTAAGTTTAATATTTTCTATTTTTACCGCCTCATTGAATAAGGCAATTTGATTTACTGTGGGGCTTGCAATTTCCACATGGGTAACACCTGCTATGTGAAGTATTGAATATAATTTTGACAGAAAAAGATCTTCTCCAAGTTTAAAGGATAGTTCTTTTAATGCATCTTTATGAACACGTTCAATAGAAGGGATCATTGAACGATCAGACACCGTTATATCAGCCTCAATATCAACTGTTTTTATGGTTGCTTCGTGGAAAACAACATTATCTGTCAGAGGCCTGTTTCTGTCACTTCCTACTGCAAGTCCACAGGACTCCAGCACCTCATCATATGCTTCCGAAAGAACATAAATATCTACAATACCGCCCGAACTTCCTCTGACAGCCACATCTTCAATTCTTACATCAGCAGTTTGAGTCCAGTAGATGTATGATTCCTCACTACCAGCCGTTGACCATGAATAAAGGCTGAATAAAATACGTTCCCGAAAATCCTCATCAGTTTCAGGACTGCTGCCACCATAAAAAGTTGAGCAGGGATCAACCATACTTTCTATAAAAGGCATGGGAGTAACAAAAACCGTTGTTTTAACCTGAGAAGCCTCTATGTAATCATCAAGTTCAACAATCCCTTCCTGTTCAGTACTACCTGCTTCAAAAACAATATCTTCATATACCGATGAAAAAGACGAGCCATCTGCTGAGACAAGAAGGTTTCCCTTCATAATTGTTTCTGTTTGATCACTTTGCCTGGTCAATTTGAACGTATACTTCGCCTTTGGCTTTGTACCTGGAAGCCGTTCTACACCATACATACATGCAAGATTATCCAGATCACTTCCAGTGGAATAGGGAAGCAACATCGCTTTGATTGCGTTATTAAATCTGACTCTGTGATGGATATCATCATATGCCCAGCTTTCAGCGATCACCGAATAGTCATCGGACTCAATCGGCTCCCATTCCTTAACAATCGATTTTATGATCCCGATCTTTTCTTTTAAAAGATCTTCAAATGTCACGGATTCGATGATAGCTGGTGCCGGTATATCCGACAGATCTATTTTTTTCCGTGTATTCATAATGACACCTCCATACTTATTCCTTCCCCTGTTTCCTTTACAACAGCTTCGATAGCAACTTTTACGGTTTGCCCATCAATCTGCGGCTTGACAGTCTGAACTGAAATTCTTGGTTCCCACCGGTCAATCGCATCAAATGTGTAGCTCACGCAGTCCACAAGCCATGCATCATCAGCCCTCCTGTCAATAAGCTCAAATAAACTGCTGCCAAACTCAGGCCTCATCACCCTTGTTCCCACAGGAGTTGAAAGAATTCTTTCTACACTTTTTTGAATGCTTGACTGATACATTATGCCACCTTGTATTTTCATGAAATTGTGCCATCAGATACGTCTACTAGAGCTGCTGTCGTAATGTGACTGACAACAGCTGTTGCAATAACTTCGACAAATTCATCCACTTTGGAGTGAGTTCCCGTTGTTATAAATTTTTTTATTACCAATTCATCTACAATAAGTTTTTTCAATGCTTCGCTGCTTAATGGCATCTTTTTTAATCCTTTCCTGCAAATACAGTTTTTGAAACATCAACGTGTGGACTTCCTGTAAAGTGACAAATACTTTTACCTGTAACCACTCCGGTTCCCCCATTGAGCTTTATGGTAGTCGCATCACAGGTTACATTCATCGCATCCACATCAACATCCCCGCCCGCTGTTAATGTTGCATTATTATTAACCGACACAGTTGCATTTTTGTTAACAGTCACAGTTGCATCCTCCTTAACTGTCAATGCTGCATTTCCGTTAATCGTTACCTTTGTGTTTTCAGCAACGGTTAGTTCTACATCACCCTTAACCACACCTTTAAGTTGATTGCTTGAGGAGTCATAAGAAAACCAGGAACCATCCTCATACACAGTCTTCTCAACACTCTGGGAACTGCCCCCAGGTTCCATACACTCTGTGTTGAAAACCCCTCGCATAACCACTCCACTGTCTGCCTGCCCCCCCGGACAAATCAATAGAACCTGTTCCCCAACCCGAACAGGTGCAAATGACTGCTTAAAGGAATTTGCAAACATCATCACAGGCATCCACCATGTGACTCGTCCTAAAACATTTACCCTGACTAACGCTTTCCCGTCAGCATCAATTTCAGAAATGGTTCCAACGTTCACAAGATTATCTATTCGCCTGACAATTTCGCCTTTATCGATCATTTTACTTTCCTGTTTTTTATAAAAATTTGTCTTAGGGAATCACTGTAAATGAAGTAGTAAAATTGAGCTGCCTTTTCACCAGACCGGATTCCAATGACTCATCAATAATAGTTTCAAAACTTTTAGGGATCACCGGAGTTATTGCCAGCCCGAATGTTTCCATCAAAAGAAGCTCTGTAACCATGGAAATCAAGTAAAGCATTTTTTGCCCTGAAGCTTCATCTATAGGATCAGGCTTAAAAATAAGTGTTACAGAGATACCAGGTATGCACTTAACTCCGGATTTTCCATAAACCTCATACTCTGCCGAATCAATTTCTATAAATGCAGCCGGGTAGTCACCGGACTGCGCCCCCACTTTTTTGTTAAATGACTTAATTCCTGTGTTTCCAGCTTTAAGTACATCGATAATTTTCTGTTCAACCTCGGCAAGCATATTCAGTTCCTCTCTGGTCCTGCCTGTTGTGCAACAGGACAGAACATATTGTTTTCGTTATTTTTATTAAGCATCTGAATCAGCTACATATTTACAAACATCATGATTTTAATTACCCGTTATTTAAATGTCGCATTATAGAGAAGAGTATTTGGCCCAACACTTGTTATTTGATTTTTATTGTTCCAGCATTGCAGTTTCATCTTTGATAAATCATAAATCATTTTACAGCCGTCCTATTCAGATGTTATTAACTTTTCGTTATTTATTTATCGCAATATAGATAAGAGTTTTAGACCCAACACTGGTTATTTGATTTTTATTGCTCTATGGCTTCCCCTCGCCTTAATCCAATTTCAATAGGGTTTTAAGCGAGATCTAATTTCAAAAACCTCAAATATGCTGTTATTCCTCATGTTCAACATTTCGTTAATAGAAATTAATTTTTTTTCAACATTGGATTTTTATAGTTTAATAAATTTTTTTTTGAAGAGAGGAGGCTGTGTCTTGAATGTAAAATAAATTAGACAATGGATTTCTGACTTATGAAGCTGTGTCACAAATGCTCTTTTGCTCAATTTCTACGTCAGATAAAAATTTTAATCCTCAAAATATTCTATATTCCTGTGGTTAAAATTTTGATCTTCCTTGAACTAAAACAATATTTCTATTTGTAACACAGCCTCTCATATTAAAAAAAATGTTCTAAAATATTCCCAGGAATGACGATCAATTATGGATTAGCTGTAAATGATAAAATACAGATTTAAAATAATCAGGTTTGAATTATGATTTACGACACAGCCTCAATAATCAGGACTGATACGTCGTTTTTGTTTTTAGCAGGTAGAGATTTTGTTTTTATTATAGGAAATCTCTAATAACGCTGTAGTTCGATCAAAACTAAAGCCTTTTGTTTTATAGGCAGTAATTAGAGGCTCCCTCAATTATTTATGTCGAGATATATAATTTGAAGAAAAACGCAGAAATTAATCAAAAGAACAATCATAAATATACTGCCATACCCCTTTCCACGCCTTAGTAAAGTAGTGATCACTACCTATGCTATCAATAATTGGGATGTTATTTTTTTTAGCAAAACCTATTGTTGAGTCAAGAGGATACCAGTTGTCACTGGATGGAAGAAGAATTTCAACTGAACTCTTTTGTGCTTCGAGATCTTTATAGCCATTTATTCCCTCAATAAAAAGTTTTTCAAGAAAATGCCCTATTTTGGACATACCTGAAACATAGTCGAGTTTTTGTCTTAAATCATTCTTATGCCATGTTTCTGGATCAAGCCACCAATCTGTTTCAAGGGTTGAAAGAACAAAATTTTGATCTTTGGATTGAGTTGCTATCATCATATTAAATTCAATTATAGAACTGTTTTTATACATATAAAAAAGAGATTTTCTTGAGTCAAGTACAGGAGCTATGAGAAAATATTTCAAAGTTTTAAGGCGCGTACCAATGTTTAGAAGCCCTCCACACCCACCACTATGACCAACTGATATCAGTGGAAGATTTTCTGTATTAAATTCGGTAATGAAAGACTCAAGGTCATTAATGCATTCTCTTATATCAACCTGCCCTCCAGAGTTACCGTGTCCCCTTGGATTAAACAGGACACTTGAGTAACCTTTACTGGCAAAAAGCTCCTGTGGCATCCGATACATCCTTACATCACCCATTGTACAAGGCCATAATACAATAATAGCTTTTGCCGCTTCACATTTCTCAATTATTAATTCGATATCAACATTGTCTTGTGTTCTATATAACAACACTTCGCTCATTTATTACCTCTTCATTTAGTGAAAGATATTTTATACAAGAAAATGATAAACTCTGCAAATTTTGAATTGCCATAGGATCTGTGGTTGGATTTTTCAGTGATGAAAAATTTGAAACTGTTTCTGTCTTTTTTTATGAAAGGTTATCGTTTCTTTTTTTTATACAGATGGAGTCCTTGGAGCTTATAATCCAGATGGAAAACAGTTTGAAAAGGCGTAGTCCTAAATACCAAATCTGGTTGCTATACGCTTCGTGTTCGTAGTCTTACAGTTTCAGGATGTGACACATACATACTCTCTCAAAGTAATGCTACCGTTGACACAGCAGCGCGAGTTCTTCCAAGTATACAGGCACTGCAGCTTTTAATGTAGGAAACCTCCAAATAATCAATTTAATTATTTTCATTTCTTTCCGATTTAAATATAGGGAATCTCTAATAACTGTTCTTTTGGCAAAATACTTTGTTATTTCCAAAAAAAACTGTAATAAAATCGGCTCGTTATTTTTTGAAATGCCTTGTATTTTATCCAAAATTCTAATTATTAGAGGTTCCCTATAATTA
>JAAELO010000248.1 GCA_024226555.1 Desulfobacterales bacterium
AATGAGCTGATTTTACAATAGTTTTTTTTTCGAAAATAACGCCGTAGTTCGATTAAAAGGCAGTTATTAGAGGTTCCCTATAGTTTTTTTTATTAAAATGCTATCGGGCAATATATGAAGCATAAGGGTTTCAAAAAAATAAAACACCTTTCAATTTGAGTGTTGCCTTATTTTAAACATAAAGTTAGCTTGATATTTAATTTTTGGAATCAAAATTACAAATTATATATTTTTAAGTTTTAAAATTAAACAATTTTAAGGAGAGAAAAATGGAAGATGTTGTAATTGTTTCAGGTTGTAGGACAGCAGTAGGAACTTTTGGTGGAACCTTAAAGAATACTATCGGAGCAGAGCTTGCCAGTGTAACAATGAAGGAAGCCATTAAAAGGGCGGGCATTGAAGCTTCAGAACTTGATGATGTTAGATATGGGTGTTGCATTGAACACGCAGATACACTAAATGTAACCAGGGTTGGTGCTCTTTTGGCTGGTATTCCTGAGACAGTTCCAGCAGTAACAATTAACAGAGTTTGTATCTCCGGTATGGAAGCTGTAATTTCCGGTATGGCATCAATCCAGGCTGGAATGAGTGATGCAATTTTAGTTGGTGGTGTTGAGCATATGTCCGGTGTTGCATATACAATTCCTGCTGCACGATGGGGTGCAAGACTTCAGGATACTACAATGGTTGATACTTTGATCAGAAGCCTTCACTGTGGATCCCATGTAATGCCAAATCCTGAAGATGGTCCTGTTGATGAAACCCAGGCTCCACTGAAATATTTTGTTGGTAAACCTTATATCATGGGACATACAACAGAATTTATCGCGCAACATATGGATATCTCCCGTGAAGATATGGATGAAGTTGCTTTAAGAAGTAATAATGAAGTTGAAAGAGCTACAAATGATGGTTCTTTTGCTGATGAGATAGTTCCGGTTGAGGTTAAGCAAAGAAGAAAACCATCTATTATGTTCGATAAAGATGAGCACTTCAGACCTAATCTAAAGATGGAAGACCTTGCAAAACTACCACCAGCGTTTGTTCCAAAAACAGGTAAAGTAACAGCTGGTAACTCAAGTGGAATCAATGATGGTTCAACTGGTATGATTATAATGTCAGCTTCAAAAGCTAAAGCACTGGGATTAACCCCAATAGCTAAAATTACAGGAGTTGGTAAAGGTGGATGTCATCCTTCAGTTATGGGACTTTCTCCAGTACCTGCTGTTAATGATCTTATGAAAAGAAGTGGACTTGCTATTAAAGATTTTGATCTTGTTGAGGTAAATGAGGCTTTTGCAGGTCAATATATTGCATGTGAAAGAGATCTTGGTTTAGACAGATCGATTACAAATGTAAATGGTTCAGGTATTGGTCTTGGCCATCCTGTTGGTTCAACTGGTGCAAGATTGATAGTAACTTTAATGCATGCTCTGAAAAAACGTAATAAATCAACTGGACTTGCTACTCTTTGTGGTGGTGGTGGGGTTGCTATGGCATGTTCTATTGAAATGTTATAAAAAGGATTTGTAATAACTCCTTCATAGCGAAAGAAAAAACCTCTTTCTTGCAGCGTTATAGCTTTTTATCAGTTCCTCAATAAAGTTGCATCATTCTATGATGCAACTTTATTAAAAAAAATGACTTTGTTCCTGCGGATTTATCTGTTGTAGATAATGTATTTTATTCGTCCACAGTAAAGAAAAACGAATTCTTTATTAATGCTGGTGATAATCCTGACAAGTTTGGATTGGTTTTATCTGGAATATTTCGCTACTTTTATATCGATAATGATGGAAAGGAATATACAAAGTATTTTGCTGTGGAAAATGATTTCCTCATTTCCTATTCGGCTATTCTTTTAGGAGATGTATCTAAATTTCATATTGAAGCCCTTGAAGATTCTTATCTCCAGTTTCAAAACATTTAATGATTTGATTGAAAATAATTTAAGTTGGAATAAAATTGTTAGAAAACTAATAGAACAACAATATATCCAAAAAAAAAAGAGAATATCAATTTTTGTTTGATGATGCGGAAACGAGATATAAACTTTTTTTAAAAAACTATCCCGGAATGATTGATAAAGTTAAACATTTCCATATTGCTTCTTACCTTGGTATCTCACCTGTAAGCCTAAGTCGAATAAGAAAAAAACTGTAAATTAACATATGTTAATGAAATAGCCTCCCATCCTGTTAATTTGAAGATAAATATGTGTTGAAAAAGACAAAATTACTGAGGGGTATTTCTTTTAATTCAACCGTGATACTACTTTACAGGAGGGACCTATGAATAATCAAAAAGCTATTAAAACATTGTACAGGATAGGAGTGTTGTCTTCAATTATATTTCCAGCGACACTCATTGTTTCATTTATAATTCATCACATGGGTGAGTATTCTATGGCCGATATGATAAAACTTAAATTGATATATATACCCCCGTCTCCAGAGCGATTTATGGAGCTATTCAGCTCAAATTCGAATTTAGATTTTATTATACCGCATCTTATTATTTATTTAGCGATTCCTTTTGGCATTTCTGCTGTTATATATTTTGGTTATCTATTGTTTGAGAAAAAGCCCTGGTTATCTATTATAGGGACTTCATTGTCCATTACAGGAATTGTTTTCATGGGAGGTGTCTTTGGATCATGGCTTTCTTTTACTGCCATAGGAAATATTAATGCTGAACTGGTTCCTGGAGTAATAGATGTGATTGAAGAGTTGACAAAAAAACAAGGAATGCTTCTGTTGTCTTCATTGCTTGCTGGGCTGAGCCTTTTAGGTTTCATGATTATTGCTGCCGGATTGTTTTACACCAAAGTTATTCCCCGATGGCAATCGGCTTTCATATTTGCCGGGAATGCGATTATTATATTCTTTATGGATATCGATAATTTAATGCTTGTTGGCTCAATTCTTTGGTTTACAGGTGCTTTACCATTCTTAAAAATACCCAATACAATCAGGTATCAAAGAACTACAGGAAAGTCTGGTACTGTATTGGCACAAGAATAACCATTTAAATAAATAGCGAATAGCCTAAATACCCTTTTTTGCTTGGAACTAACTTTTGGGAATCTCTAATAATTAGAATTTTGGATAAAATACAAGGCATTTCAAAAAATAACGAGCCGATTTTATTACAGTTTTTTTTGGAAATAACAAAGTATTTTGCCAAAAGAACAGTTATTAGAGATTCCCT
>JAAELO010000249.1 GCA_024226555.1 Desulfobacterales bacterium
AGGGAATCTCTAATAACTGCTCTTTTGGCGAAATACTACGTTATTTCAAAAAAATGTACTAAAATCGACTCGTTATTTTTTTTCAAGCAGAGTCTTTACAAAACTAAAACTTTTTTGTAAATCTGTATTTCATCCAAAATTCTAATTATTAGAGGTTCCCTTGAATTTATACAAATATAAGAAAATATAAAACAATTTTGATTAAACTCCTAATATAGCAGTACTACTGAACGTACATTATACATGAAGTCTTTTGATAGGCGTGTTTTAGCTTTAATAGAACTACGCTGTTAATATTATAAATTCTGAATAATCTATCAAAATACTCTAAATAGTGCAAGTGATGGCTTTGAATTAATTTTTTCGATGTGTGTTTTTTATAAATAATTTACATTGAGACTGATATTTTGATTGATCCCTATTTGTAATTTTCAGAAAGCTATGTCATTAAACCGTTGTAAGATAAGTGCAAAAAGAGAAAAATCATGAGAAGTTACTATTATTATAAATCTTCTCTTATTTATAATAATGTTGTAAAATGATCAGAAAAAAGGCTTTCAAGGTTACTTTTCTTTCTGCTAATGAAAACAAGTTTTTTTTAAAAAAACAATTTTTTCATTCAATTTTTTGAATTTTAAAAAACTGGAGTAAACAATGAAATACAGATTTTTTTCCCAACCTGTTTTTTTATTCATCCTGGTAACCATTTTTATGTTCGATTCTATGGTCATTGCTGAAAACAGAACCCTGCTTATTGGAATAAACGAACAGGATAATTTTCCATCCATGGGAGCACCAGGAACAGAAAAAAATCTCTATCCTGGAATATTGATAGAAGAGATGCGATTTATTGCAAAAGAAGCAAAGATCAAGGTTAAATATGTGCGGGTGCCCTGGAAGCGATGTCTTGTGATGCTTGCCCGAGGGGAGATGGATGGCTTGATTTGTGGAAGTTATAAAAAAGAGAGAAAAAAATATGGTGTTTTTCCAAGAAAAAGAGATGGGAAAATTGATCCTTCAAAACGCTTTTCCGATTCAAGTTATTATCTGTATGTAAAAAAAGATTCCAAACTTAAATGGGATGGAAAAAAATTCAATAATTATAATGTTTCTATCGGGGCCGAACTTGGTTTCTCCATCGTTCCTGCACTTAAGGATATTGGTATTGAAGCAGAAGTTGTCTATTCAGTTAGAATAAATTTTAAGAAACTTATGTTGGATCGCATTGATGGGGTTGCAGCCCATGAAAGTTCGGGGGACGCAATAATGCTTGGTTATCCGGATGTAAAAAAAATTGACATTCCACTAAAGACTAAAGCATATTATTTAATCATGTCCCATCAAATTTATAAATCTGATCCGGGCTTGGTTAATAAGATATGGAAAGCCTGTGCAAAAATACAGGGAAAAATCGTCAAAAAGATTAAAGCAAAATATATAGGGAAGAAAAGCTGGGAGGAGATGCGATAATAAATAGTATTATTTATTAGAGAGCATCCCTAATATTTAATTTGCTGACTATATTAATAAACTCTCTTTGAGGTACACTAAGATTTCTATCTAAATAAACAATATTCCAGGTTAAGCTAATACATGTTTTTGTAATCGGCCTTGCTGCTATCAATTTTTTATCAACCTGAGGCTTTACGGCCCATCTGGGAAAAACACTCAAACCAAATCCAGCTATTACCATTTCTATAATTGCCTGTGGTTGGTTGACAATCATAAATCTTCCAGGAGAACTTTTCGTCTGTTGTATTAACTGCTTTCCTCTCTCTGAGTTTAAGATCAGACTTTCATTATTAAAATCCTGATAATCTACAAAGGGTTTAGCTGTTAATGGATGATCGCTTGGCATTATACATACCATTTGGTCTTCAAATAGTGGCTGGTAAGTAAGTCTTGTATCATTTAGAGGGGCCCCGGTAACTATTAAATCATATTTTTCAGATTCAAGTTCGTTTAGAACGTCATCCGAACTTCCAATCTCAAAATCTATATTTGGAAAACTGTTTCTGAATTTACCCATAGCATCAGGTAGCCATTTATAGCAGAATACACATTGAGTACCTACCTTAATCTCTCCTGTGTCTCCTGAAACCATTTGTGCTATCTCAAGCTCAGTATCTTCAAGTGTTTCTAAAACATTATGAGCAGTAACCAAAACTTTTTTACCAATATTGGTAAGGATCATTTTTTTTCTGTTTCTCGAAAAAAGTTTCACCTCAAGTTTTTCCTCAATCCCCTTCAATTGTTGGCTAAGGGCTGATTGGGTGATAAAAAGCCTTGATGCTGCTTTCGTCATATTCCTGGTTTCAGAAATTGTCTTAATCAATTTTAAATGTTTTATTTCAAGATTATGCATTACCATTAGACCGTCTTATGGATATGATTATTTAAATTAATTTTACTTATACTACATTCAATTGTATCTTAAGTCAATCTAATAATTATTCAAGGATTTAAGTTTCTTAAACAATAAATGAGGAGAGATTATGGCTTTAATAGAGACAGTTAAAGTAAATGATGCACAGGGAATTATTAAAGATGGTTACAAAATGTTCATGGAAAATGTTGGTATTGTCCCCAAACCTATGGAGATGATGAGTGTCAGTCCGGCACTTTTTGAGATGGGATTAAAAAGGATTGAATACTATTCAAATCATCCAAAGTTAAGCTTTCCTCTGCTTGCCCATATCAGATATCTGGCAGCTCACAGCCTGGACTATGGTTTTTGTATGGATTTTAATAAAGAGGTATTAAAAAAACTTGGTGTTGAGGAGGATCAGTTTAAAGAGATGGAAACTGATCCATCAAAATCAATGTTGGAAAAACATGATAGCGCCATGCTATCGTTTGTTGTTAAATCGATAAAAAGTCCTAACTCTGTAACAGAAGGTGACATTAAAGCTCTTAAAGATTTAGGATGGGAAGATTTGGATATGGTTGATGCTCTCTCTCAAGGTGTAAGTATGATAGATCATTCTATTATGATGCAGGTTTTTCAGATGGATCCAAATTGCTTGATTTAAAATAAACTGGAAGAGAGTTTTAATAAATTTTAGCTATGAATTGTGACAAAACTCTCTTCCCGCTTATATAAAAGAGATAGGATAAATGAGCACAGATTCCGAGAGTAAGAAAGTAAACACAGGTATTGCTATTTCAATTATAGTTCCAGTTATTATAATGCTGTTTTCTGGATGGTATTTGATTTTTAAGCTTAAAATAATTGAAGCGCCCAAATTAGTTATTTATTTTCCTGGAGCATATTTATTACCACTCGCAGCTTTTGTAGCAAGCTTTATAGTCTTAATATTTATGCTATTCAATTTGAAGAAATAATTTCTGTATTGATGGGGAAAGTATCTTACCTTGTAAGAATTTAAACCAAGGGTATTGATAAAAATGTGTGGGTCAATCCACCCCTTAATGTGGGAAGAGGAATTTCTTTAAAGAATAACACCTGATTCATTTCTATGGACAACTCTTCTTGTAGGAGCTTTCTCTTTCTCTTTTTCTGATATACCTATAATGCTGTAAGCAAAATTTTTAAAAATCATGCTATCGAGCCTTCCTTTATCAACATCCTCTTTGATAAGGGCAAGGGCTTTTAGTGGAGAGATAGAATTTTTATAAGGTCTCCATGATGTCAGAGCCTCAAACATATCGATAATTCCAAGGGCTCTTGATGTTCCACTAAGGTCTGCAGCTTTCTTTTTGAAAGGATAACCACTTCCGTCTAACCTTTCATGATGTTCAAGGGCAGCTAATTGAATTTTTTCTTCAAAACCACTTTCTACAAGTATCTCCAAACCATTTTCAGGGTGTTTTTTTATTAGTTCAAACTCTTCATCTGTTAGTTTTCTAGGAGCACTCAGTATATAGTCCGGCACATGAAGTTTTCCAACATCATGCATCAGTCCCATCATTGCAAACATTTTAATATCGTTTTCACTGAATTTACAATAGTGAGCATAACCAAGAGAAAAAAGCATTACATTGGTAACATGAAGCTGGGTAGAGTAGTCATGGATTGCAATATTAGTAAGTTTTGATACTATCTGTTCATCTAACAGGAATTCCTCAACAATATCTTCAATGGTATCTTTGATTTCAACAAGAATTTCGCTTCTGGGTTCAGAAAGTGTAACAGAAATAAGATCATTTAAGATCTCTCTGGATTTGTAAATATCTATTGTGATAGATTCTTTGAACCTAAAGTTAAGATCAATCTGCTCTTTTCGGATCATACTAACTTTATCGTTAAAAGAAACAAAAAGTTTCTCAGGTATTTTCCCCTGTTTAACTTTACTTTCATCAAAGTCCATATGATTCGCCTTATAAAGGCGAAAAGTTGTCCCTTGTTTGTAATACACATCGAAATCACGGTATCGTCCCAGATCCTGAGATTTGGCCGAAACTTCATACATTTTTGAATTGAGTTCAGACATAAAAAATACACTTAAATAATTGCAATTTCTCTCTAAATATCATGATTTATTTTATTCGTCTATATATAAATATCGAATTTTTTAAGCAGGTTATGGGCTATAACCACAAGAGTATTGAAAATAAAACGGTTTCATTAAATTTAATTTATTTTTCATAAAGTTCATTTGATATGAGGTAGTTTTTTATTTCATCTATAGATTTATCAGTTATCTTTGGATGTTTTTTGTGTACAGATATTATCTCTTTAACTGATTTTTTTACAAGCCACTTGTTGTTCCATGTTTTTAGTTCGGTAACAATTGATTCTATTGCACCTTTTTTATAGCTTATCTGCCCAATTACATGGATTACAATGTTAACAACACTTTTATGTTTTTCATTTTGGAGAGATCTTAAAACCGGTAAAACATCATTAGGACATTTTTTACCTCTTAATTCTATACCATGAACGATTTCTCTTCTAACTGAAGGATTCTCATGATGAACATGTTTCTTAATGAAATCAAGAGTTTGTTCAGGATTTTTTTCACACATAACTTTTAATACTGAAGTGGTAGCCTTTTGAACCTTAAAGTGTTTGTCTGCGATCCCTATTTCAAGAAGAGGATAGATCTCTTCAGCATTTGTCCGGCCAATTTGTCCGGCTGTATAAATAGCTGTTTGTCTTATTTTCTCATCATCACTATGGATCATTGTTTCAAAAGCTTTAGAAAGACTATCTTTCAAACTATCATCTTTAAAAGCATCAGCAAGAATACTGCTTGCAACTTTTCGAACCTGATTATCTTTATCTGATGCATATTTTAGTATATCTTTGAACTCATTTGTGTCTAAACCACATATGATTTCATTACTAAGATCCTCAATATATTTACATTTTTTCTCTTTTGGAAGCTTGTGAAGTTCCATAAAAATCCTGTTATATTTAAATTAAAAAATACTTTGCCAGCGAATTCAAAAATTTCCCAAATTGATCGAATATCTTAGTTTGAAGAATGAAAAAAATGTGATTCGAAAATTTCAAATTGTGTTAATTATAACTTTAAATCATATCCATATAATACAGATAATACAACTTAAAAAAAATCATTTTGAAAAGTTGTTCCCATAAATAATATTTCTGGGAACCTCTAATAATTGCCTGTAAAACAAAAAGCTGTATTAAAAGAAATAAAAACAAAACAACGGAGTATTACAAAAAAAACTGTAAGCTTTGTAAAATAAGCTTTTTATAAAAGAGCTCGTTGTTTTTTTCTAATGCCTTTTATTTCAATCAAAATTTTAATTATTAGAAGTTCCCTTATGCATTTCTTCTGGAAATAATAATTGCAATTAATATAATGAGACCACCTGCAACGGTTCTGATATTTGGAATTTCATTCAGAAAAATAAGCGCAAAAACAACTCCATAAACAGGTTCAAGAGATGCTACAATACTGGCGAATTGGGCCTTGACTGATCTTAAACTTCTTATATAAAGAAGGTGTGCAATTGCTGTACAAAAGACACCTAAAACAATCAATAAGTATACCTCTCTTACAGTAATTGGTGAAAATTCAACAATATGAAATGGTATTAATAGAAGAAAAGCGATGAAATTTTGTGAAAAAGCAAGGTTAATTGGGTCTTTGTTTCTAACATAACTTCTGCTTAGCAATGATAAAAAAGCAAAGGTAAGTCCCGATATAACGCCATATATTACCCCTTGGGTAACATTGTTATTTAGATCAAAATCAGGAATAACCAATATCAATCCTAATAGAACGATTATAGATGTATAAATATCAATTTTTCGAATTTTTTCTTTAAAAAACAATGGTTCAAGAAAAGTAACAAAAACCGGGAAAGTTGAAAAAGACAGAAGACCTATAGCAACTGTGGAAATCTTTATTGCCTGAAAAAATGATACCCAGTGAATCGCAAGTATAACTCCTCCAAGCAATACTTTATAATCATTAAAAAGACCCCTAAAAATATTTTTTCTTGTAAAAATTACTATAAGAATAAGTGTTATGGATGCAAAAAAGGTTCTACCCGAAACAATTATAAAGGGCGATAGTGAAAGAAATTTTCCAAATAGTCCTGCTAAACCAAATAGCAATACTGCTATATGAAGTTCGATTACGCCCTTTTTATTCATTTACAACCTTTTGAAGAAAACAGATCTATTTTGCGAATTGTAAAATTTCAGAGATAGCTTCAGCTGAATACTCTTTGTCTATTCCCCATTTTAATGCCTGTTTATGTGATTTTAAAGTGATATCCGGTAGGGTTTCATCAGTTATACCAGCATCTATCAACCTTACCGGGCTTTCAATTGAACGAAACCAGTCCTCAAGTGACTTAATACCATCATCTATTGTGTCTTTTCCAAAAATCTCTTTGGCAAACCTTTTAAACTGATCCTCATTTTTTGATTTATACCATTTCATCCAAGCAGGTATAACAATTGAAAGACCAGCACCATGTGCTATATCTGAAATAGCACTGATCCCATGCTCTACCATATGGTTAGGAAATGATATTCCATCCATACCAGTTTTAGCAGATCCGTTAAGAGCTAGGGTCGCTGACCACATAAATTCAGCTCTAGCATCATAATCTTCAGGATTTATTAATATAATTTCTGTAGTTTTAATTACAGTTTTAATGATACTTTCGATATACATATTCATAAGGTCAGGGCCACTTGTCCTTGTCAAATACCCTTCAAGAACATGAGCAATAATATCAACAGCACCATATGCCGTATAATCTTTTGGAACAGTAAAAGTTAGCTCAGGATTTAGAATAGATACTTTAGGGTATAAAAGAGGCGAACCATTTCCAAGTTTTTCACTTGTTTCCTCATTGGTTAAAACAAAACCTGAATTCATTTCACTTGCTGTAGCTGCAAGAGTTACGATGTTGTATATAGGAAATGCGTCATTTATTTCAGCTTTTTGTGTGTAGAAATCCCAAACATTGCAATTGCATTTAGAAGCAGCAGAAATACCTTTGACAGAATCCATTACAGAACCACCGCCAACACCAAGAATTGCATCTACATCTTCATTTCTTGCAAGTTCTGCCGCTTTATCCACGTCAGAAACCCTTGGGTTTGATTTAATCCCACTATATTCGGCAAATGCGATACCAGATTCTTTTAATGATTTTGTGACTTTTTTATATAATCCATTTTTTTTTATAGAGTGTGATCCATAGACCATTAAAACTTTTTTTATGCCATCATTTTTTAATACTTCTCCTATGGTTTCCTCTTTCCCACGACCAAAAATTATTCTGGTTGGAACACAAAATTCGAAATTCTGCATATTTGGCACCTTTGTTTTTACATTATTTTTTAAAGTATTAATACAAAGATTTAACGATAGGTTATGTAAAAAAATGCGTCAAGCTTACAATATGTTTAGTTGATCTCTCTTGTTTTGTGAAAAGTAATCTCAGGATTATTTTCCATTGCAAAACCCAGCTGCCAGTCACTTGTTGTTAGAAAAGTTAAGCAACCTTCTGAATCCTGTGCAAGGTTAAAAGGGTTTTTCTTTTCAAACTCTTTGATTATTTTGCTATCTTCGCAGGTTACCCACCTTGCAACAGCAAAATCAACATTTTCGTAGGTTGCATCGACCGCATATTCAGCCTTTAATCTTGCCATTGTAACCTCAAACTGCAATAAACCGACAGCTCCAAGGATGAAGTCTGAACCTTTAACAGGTCTGAATACCTGAATTGCTCCCTCTTCAGCAAGCTGAGTTAAACCCTTTGTAAGTTGTTTTGCTTTAAGTGGGCTTTTGAGTCTGACTTTTTTAAAAAGTTCCGGTGCAAAATTTGGTATACCTGTGAATTTTAAGGGTTCTTTATCGGTAAAAGTATCCCCGATTTTGATTGTACCGTGATTATGAATACCTATTATGTCTCCAGGATAAGCTTCTTCAACATTAGTTCTATCCTGAGCCATGAATATCGTTGCATTTGCTATATTCACCTCTTTTCCAAGCCTGTGATGCATCACTTTCATGCCCTTTTTGAACTTTCCAGAGCAGATTCTAAAAAAAGCGATTCTGTCTCTATGTGCCGGATCCATGTTTGCCTGTATTTTAAAGGTAAAACCTGAAAAAGCTTCTTCATAGGGTGAGACTTCCCTTGATATCGCTTCCCTGTTCCCTGGGCTTGGAGCCATCTCAACAAATGCATTCAAAAGCTCCTGAACACCAAAATTGTTAATAGCACTTCCAAAAAAAACAGGGGTTTGGTTTCCATTTAGATAATGTTCCATCTCAAAGGGGTTTGCAGCTCCTTCAAGGAGTTCTATATCATCTCTTAATTCATCAGCTTGCGGACCTAAAAATTCATCAAGTTTTTTATCATTCAGATCAGTAATAACAATTCCATCATCAAGAACTTTTTCCTGTCCTGGTGTAAAAATTAAGAGTTCCTTTTTATATAAATTGTAAACACCTTTAAACCTCTTTCCCATACCAACTGGCCATGAAAGAGGAGCGCACTCAATTTGAAGTTTATCCTCAATCTCAGCCATAATATCCAGTGGGTCCATCCCATCACGGTCGAGTTTATTAATAAATGTCATAATAGGTGTATTTCTCATTCGGCAAACCTCCATAAGCTTTTCAGTTTGCGCTTCTACACCTTTTGCATTATCTATAATCATAAGGGCACTATCAACTGCTGTTAGTACCCTGTAGGTATCTTCTGAAAAATCCATGTGACCTGGAGTATCAAGCAGGTTAATATCGTAGTCATTATAGTTGAATTTCATAACCGAAGATGTAACAGATATACCCCTCTCCTGTTCAATTGACATCCAGTCACTCGTTGCTTTTCGTGCCGTTTTCCTTGATTTTACAGCACCGGCTTCCTGAATGGCTCCTCCAAATAACAGGAGTTTCTCAGTGATTGTTGTTTTTCCAGCATCAGGGTGACTGATAATACCAAATGTTCTTCTCGAATCTATTTGTTTTTTATATGGGCTATGTGTACTCATTTTATTCAAATACCTTTGGGCTATATTCAACAGATTTGAAACCTGTTATTTAAAAATTAAGTCTGAAGATATACACCTAATTTACATTTTAATCCACTGTTATTTCAAGGGATACTTTAATAATTAGAATTTTGATTAAAATTCAGATTATAAAAACATACAGTTTTATAAAATCTCTGGATGACAAAAAAAATAACGAACCGATTTTACACAGTTTTATTTTTGTAATAATTCTGTTGTTCTGTTTGTTGAACAATTAAATTGTATTGTTTTCCAAACAATTCAGTGTAATGCGAAGCATTCACAATATTGAAATTTGATAAACGAAAATCGAGTAGTTCGATTAAGGTTGTTATCTATTCCCTTCAATGGATTAAGTGCCTAAATATTATTTTCTAAAACTATAAATTGACCACTCTCCATCGATCTGTTATCCAGATACTTATACAGTGGAATTAATTGTTTAGGGAAAATCGGATGAAAAAAATTTGTGTAATAGATGGACAAGGCGGTGGTATTGGAAGCAATATCATAAAAAAACTCAAGGAAGAGTTTGGCGAAAAAGTTGAAGTGATTGCTCTTGGAACCAATGCAATCGCAACGGCTCAAATGTTGAAATCCAAAGCAAATAAGGGTGCCTCAGGAGAAAATGCTATCATTCACAGTGTTAGAGATGCAGATGTTATTGTTGGTCCCCTTAGTATTATAATGCCACACTCTTTTATGGGCGAATTTACTGTGGGAATGGCAGAAGCTGTCTCTAAAGCTTCGGCAAGAAAATTTTTAATACCACTTTTTCAGGAGAATCTTGAAATTGCCGGTATGAGTAGTAGTCCATTACCACATTTTGTTGATGATATTGTAATTAAAAATATAAAACCTTATATAATGAGAAAAGATTAAAGGAGAGAGTCAATGTGCGAAGCAAATGCTTATTTAATCAAAGAAGATGACCATGAAATGGTCATGGAATCAGTTGATAAGGTAATACCTGATAACGATGGTGTGCTATTAACAAATATATTCGGAGCTCAGAAATTTATTAAAGGAAAAATTGAATCATTATCACTTGTGGACCACAAAATATTCATAAGAGAAGGATGAGAAGGCTTAAAAACCTTCAATTTATCAGAGAAATTTGTAACTCGTGGTAAATTGAAGGTTGCTTAGACTTCATCCAGTTGTTTTTTTGGACGTCTTTTAAGTGTGTAGTTAAAGCACATATTTTTTGTATCTGGAGAGGTACCAGCTACCACCCACCCTTTTGACTTGAGTTTATCAATACAGCCCGAGTGCTTTCTTATGTCCAGGCCATCCAGAGAAACAGTCTTGTGTTCAAAATCTTTTGTAGATATCATTTACACATACTCCTTCTTTAAACAGATCATTAAAATTGACTGAATAAATATATTTAACTTCTTTTTAAAACGAACCTACTTTTGAGTAAAAGTTCAGAAACAGCTGCGAAATAAAAGGCTTTGTTGATTCAGTTCTATGAATAAAAACAAATTGAATGTACAGCGTCTAAGTACTTTATACTACACACTGGATTTCATGTCAAGTAAAAAGAATTTTATTAAACCACACTTACTGAAACAGGTTCTCAAGCAATTTATTGCGAACATTGTTGTTTTTTAAAAGCTTATGAGCTTATATTTAGTTGTGCCTAAATATTATAGACACTCAAAATATTATTTAAATATATTGGGAGTGAACATAATAATTATATTTTTTTTTCAAAAAAGATAAACGTTGTTTCAACGAGGCCATTAGCCCTTGGCAGGTCATATTTTTCTTCAATATTAAATATTTGTTATGTTTTGTTAATTATTTTTAAATTGATAAATCTGGTAATATTATTAAACAATACAGTTCTTTATAAGATTATCTGATTGAAATTATAATTGGGTTTTTGAATTTGAATCATAACTTATGAAAATAAACATCTAAATCTATTATTCAAACTGTAAAATGGATAAAAAATGACTGATTTTTAATACTTTGGGGAATCTCTAATAATTGCCTTTTGATCGAACTACAGGTGTTCGTAAAATATAATTGTTTTAAAATCAGCTTGTTACATTTTTCTCACCCTTGTATTTCAAAACAAAATTCTAAATATTAGAGGTTCCCTTTAGTTTATAAAATAAACATTTTATCAGTTCAGAAATGACTCCCGTTTTTTCTAAGAGGGTTATTGAAGGCTGATGAAAAAAATAGTTCTCGGTTACGACTTTATTTTGATTTTATACGAAATAAAAGCTTAAGTGTAATGCAAAGCCTTTCAGAAGCAAAATAAAGTCGGAATTAACTAATAATTTAAAGGCCTTGTGGTTTTTGAGTTTGTGATATATAATTTTCATTCAAAACTTCAAAAATTTATATTTTGACCATACTGGTATGAATGAATGCTAAAGTCTCTTAACACCAGAATTATTATTGTTGTAATTGGAATCATCCTGATCACAACTATAACAATCATGTATTTTGTTCACAAAGAAACCCGTAAAGTTATATTCAATGTACAGGATGAAAATGCCAGAAATATATTAAACACAGTGTTATTAAGCGTTGAGAATGAATATAAAAGCCTCCTTTTCCATAAAAAAACAATGATTGAAAGAAGAAATGCTGAATTAAAGAATGTTATTACTATAGCATTTCGAACAATTCAGGATTTCCATAAACGGGCAAAGCAAGGTGAATTTTCTGAGAAAGTTGCCAAAAAATATGCAATCAGCTTTATAAAAAATCTTCGTTACGATAAAGGGGTTGGGTATATATGGATTAATGACACAGGTTCCCCTTATCCTAAAATGATTATTCACCCAACAATACCTGAGCTTAATGGCAAAATTCTTAATGACAAAAAATTTAACTGCGCTCTGGGAATAAGGAAAAACCTGTTTCAGGCTTTTGTTGAGATCTGTACAAGTAAAGATGAGGGATATGTGGATTATTTATGGCCAAAACCAACATCAAACGGCCTTTCAGAAGAGAAACCAAAAACATCTTTTGGTAAACTGTTTAAAGAGTGGGGATGGATTCTTGGTACAGGTATATACATAGATGATATTGAACAGGATATAAAGAAAAGACATGGAGCTATTTTAAAAGAGCTGGAACAAACTTTTAAGAAAATTAGAGTAGCAAACAGCGGATATATGTATCTGTTCGATCACAAACAGAGAATGGTAATTCATCCAAGTTTAGAGGGAGCAGATTTCAGTAATTTAGAAAATCCTGTAACCGGAAATCCCATATTGGAAGATCTTATTGCTGCAGAAAAAACAGAAAGAAAACAACTTGACTATTTGTGGGAAAAACCGCCTGATCACATAAAGGATTTCAGATTCTGGAAGAGATCTTATGTAGTATATTTTGAACCTCTTAAATGGTATATAGCTTCTTCCGTATACTTTGATGAAAAAAATAAACCTGCATATGAGTTACAAAATAGCCTGGTTTTCATATCTGCAATTTACGTTGGTATTGGCCTGCTCCTTTCTCTTGTTCTATCCCAAAGTCTTGCAACGCCTTTAAGCAAATTAATGCATGCTGCCAGAAATATCGAAAAAAAAGGACTATCTTCAGATAGTATTCCAATCACCGGAACTATTGAAACAAAAGAGCTGGGAACCATTTTCACGAATCTTATCAAATCCCTTCAATACAATATTTCAGAAAAAGAGGTTTTGTTAAAAGAGATCCATCACAGAGTAAAAAATAATATGGCTGTAATTATTAGTTTAATTGGATTACAGGCAAGAAATATAAAAGATATTGAAGTAAAAGAAGCTTTGAAAGATAGCCAAAGCAGAATAAGATCAATGGCTTTGATACATGAGTCTCTATACCAGTCAGATCAGCTTTCTGAAATACATTTGCAAAAATATGTAGCTGATTTAGTTAAAATTGTAATTACTGCTATGCAAATTAAGGGAAAAGTTGAAACTAAAATATATACAAAAGATGTTAAACTTACTATTAATCAGGCCGTCCCTTGTGGTCTAATTATAAATGAACTCATTACAAATGCTTTCAAGCATGCTTTTACAGGATCTTTAAATGTTATTGATATATCTGCAAGCTATATTGATAATAAAAAGAAAATCAGATTAGTTATAAAAGACAACGGTTCCGGATTACCAGAAGATTTTAAAATAGATGATAACATATCCCTTGGTATGAGAATCATATCTTTACTTGTTGAAAATCAACTTGAGGGAGAGTGGCACTTCAAAAATGATGGTGGAGCATGCTTCACACTTGAATGGCCAATTGAAGAATATTAGAGGTCTTTACGAGGTTTTGTATGAAAAGAAAAGTACTTATAGTTGAGAATGAAGCATTAATTGGCGCTGAATTAAGTGATAACATAAATGATTTAGGCTATATGGTTACTGGTATCGTCAATACCGGAGAAAAGGCTCTTGAAAATATTGATAGGGATAAACCTGATATTGTACTAATGGATATTAAATTGAAAAGTGGTATGGATGGTATCGAAACATCAGAAATTATAAAGAAAATAAATGGTCCTCCTGTTATTTTTCTAACTGCATATCTAAATGATGATTTGATGGAAAGGGCCAAAGTTACAGAACCTTTTGGGTACTTGATTAAACCTGTAGATTTAAGAGTTTTGAACAGCACAATAGAGGTTGCATTATATAAAGCAAAAATGGAAAGTGAAAGAAGTGAACTTCTTGAAGAGCTTAAGGCAACACAGGAGGAGTTGGAAAAAGTTAGAAATTTTATACCCATATGTTCCGGTTGTAAAAAAATCAGAAGTGATAAAGATTTTTGGGAAGAACTTGAAGCGTATGTCACCAAAAATTTTTCTGCAACTTTTAGCCATGGGATATGCCCTGATTGTGCACTAAGACTATATCCTGAAATGTTTGAAGATGATTTCTGATTTGTAGAGATTGGGTTTACTGCTGAAGATCTAACTTACTTTTGGGAACCTATAATAACTGCTCTTTTTGCGAAATACTTCGTTTTTACCAAAAAAAAACTGTTGTAAAGTCAGTTCGTTATTTTTTGTCATGCCTTGTATTTCATCAAAAATTCTAATTACTAGAGGTTCCCTATAGTAAATAACTACCATCTGCAGGCAGTTATTTACTTAAAGTTTTATTTATAAGAGCTTCTTTTTTTATTCTCTTCATCAATCCTGTTAGTACTTTCCCTGGCCCCACTTCAACAAAATCAAATTCTCCTTTTTCCATGAGGTAAAGTATGCTATCTGTCCATTTCACCGGATTAGTTAATTGCTTAACAAGATTGGTTTTAATATCTTCATTATATGGAAGGCCAGTATAATTTGATATTACAGGTATTTTTGATTTTGAAAACTCAAAACCATCAATATATTCTGCAAATTCATCTCTCGCTATATCCATATGTTTTGTATGGAAGGCACCGCTGACTTTAAGTGGAATAAACATAGCTTTTTTACTGGTAAAATAATCCTTTGCATCGTCTATATCCTCTTTTAACCCACCAATAACTGTTTGAAGAGGTGAATTTAAATTTGCAATTGATATGGAATCAAGTGAATTTGATGAAATAATTTCATTCACCAGTTCTGGAGTTATACCTATTACAGCTGCCATTCCACCGCCCTTGGCCTGATCCATAAGTTCTCCCCTCTTTACTACCATTTTCAAACCGGTTTCAAAATCAAAAACACCAGCAGCAAATAGAGCGCTATATTCTCCTAAACTATGCCCGGCAACATGGTCGGGTAAAACAGGATCTTTCTCTTTTAACTCAAGATACTTTAAACAATTGATTGTATATAAGGCTGGTTGAGTATATTTGGTTCGATTCAGTAAGCCATCTTCATCTTCATTACATAATTTTTCTATGGAGTATCCAAGAATTTTATCTGCAAATCCTGTAATTTCACCATAAGTATCAAATAAGCTTTCTCCCATCCCTTTTTTTTGAGAACCCTGACCTGGAAAAAAATAAACTTTCATTTAATAATTCCTTTAAAATTTAAATTGTAGAAAACTCTAATTATAGGTGCTATTAAGTCAAGCAGTTTTGAATTGTATATTAAAATACAGTTAATACTTATAAAGGATTCTAAATGTATATGTCAATCCGTATTTTATATGTCAATTTTAGCTATTTTCTTATAAAGCCATGATCTGCTTATGCCAAGAATACGAGCAGCTTTTGCTTTATTGCCTCCTGTTGCTTCCAAAGCTTCAAGAATCAATTCCGTCTCATGTTCACCGATATTATTTTTTAGTGATAACTCAGATGATTTTGATTTTGAAATTTTAACTGGTTTTGATCTTTCCTGAAGGTAGATGGGAAGATCACTAACTTCAAGGAAATCTGTCCCAGCAAAGTTTATAGCCCTCTCTATTACATTTTCAAGTTCTCTCACATTACCGGGCCAGTCGTGGTTATTTAAGAGTTCAAGAACTTGTTTTGAGATATAGGAAACACTGGTTCCGAATGTTCTGTTATATTTCTCAAGGAAATAACTTGCAAGTAGCTCTATATCATTAATACGATTCCTTAAAGATGGTAAAGCAAGATGAATTACATTTAATCTGTAGAAGAGATCTTTTCGAAATTTACCCCTGTTAATAAGGTCAGAAAGGTCCTGATTAGTAGCAGCTATAAATCTAACATTTACTTTGATGCTCATGTTTGATCCAACAGGTTCAAACACCTGATCCTGCAAAACTCTTAAAAGTTTACTCTGGAGGCTGATGGACATATCACCAATCTCATCTAAGAAAAGTGTTCCTCCATCAGCAGCTTGTAATTTTCCAATTTTACCTTTTTCTGAAGCACCGGTAAAAGCACCTTTTGCATATCCAAAAAACTCAGATTCGAGAAGTGAATCCGGAATTGCTGCACAATTAACCCGAACCAAAGGCCCTTGCCTGCATATACCAGACATATGTATCGCTTTAGCAAAAAGCTCTTTTCCTGTTCCACTTTCACCTGTGATCAGTATATTTGAGACTCCCCTTGATGCTATTTCAGCCTCTTTTTTCAGCTTCATAAAATCAGGGTCATTGGTTAAAATGGTATCGAACTCTATCGAAGCATTTTTGATATAACCAGTATCTTCTTTATAGTATGCAAGTTCCTGATCCAAATTTTCGAGTCTTTCAGCAAGTTCTTTTACTTCAGCCATATCTCTGAATATTATCTTACAAACAGCACCTATAACTTTCTCATTCTTTTTTATGGGAAGCGTAGTTACAACAAACGGTTCGCTGTTTATCAATTGAATTTTATTGGTTTGAGGCATACCTGTTTTAACCACAATATGTAGCTTTGTGTTATCAATAACACCATCAGCTTTTTTTCCGATAAGATCTTTGTTCTTCTTATTGAAAATATTTTCAGCTACCCTGTTTAGCATCGTTATCCTACAATCCTGATCCACAACAACAATTCCATCATATGCAATCTCCATAACAGACTCCAGAGTCTCATACTGATGTGTAACATTTGCAAGCTCTGAAACTATTCTGGCAAGATCAGTGGTATCCTGAATTACTATTATCGCCCCCTTCATATTTTTATATGATTTCACAGGAGTAATATTACACAAAAGGTTTATATTATTGTGTTGATACTTAATACCAATTTGAGGATTTTTTGATAAAATGGTTCTGTTGATATCAAGGTTTGGCAGCAAACTATTGGCAGGTTTACCAATAGCACTGAAACCAACAGATAAAATCATTTCAGCAGCGCTGTTTAAATCGGTAATATCTCCCTTTGAATCTACTGCTATAAGCCCGTTGTGCATTGTATCATAGATAGCTTTCAGTCTGTTACTAAGTTGGGCCTCTTTCTGGAACATGGCCTGAATCCAGTCCGTTTTGTTAAAAACTCCCGTTACTACATTTTGATTATTAATAACGATACCGGTACCGATAGTTGCAGATTTTACTATTTCAAAAAGTTCTGAGTATGAAAGGTTTTCTTCAATTGTAACAGGATCTTTAATATAAAAATCATTGATCGGGGTATCAGGATTAAAGCCTTTACTCACAGCATCATAAAGATTGGATTTTGTCATAACGCCTGTTAGTTTACCCTTTGAATTAATAACGGGAATACCATCAAACTTTGTTTTTTTTAGAAACTGCGCTGCTTTAGCAAGGGTATCATAGGTTCTAAGAGTTTCGAAAGGCTTTACGACAATATCATTTAGAGTATCTTTCATTACAGACCCTTATTTTATTTAAGAGATGTTATTAAATTATAACATTCCCGAAGAGACATAAAAATACAGTTTTTTGATTGTTATGTAAAACGTAGTTATTTTTTTCTCAAGAGTTTATAAAACTAAAAGCTTTTATAAATGTTAGGATTTCGATCAAATCTCTAATTATTTAGATTCAACAAGAAATAAAAAAGCCGCATCTTTTTCAAGATGCGGCTTCTTATTTTTATATCTATGAACTAAAGTTCAAAAACTATTCGGCAGATTCTTCTTTTTCATCAGTCTTTGCCATGTTTTTATATAGATCATACTTTCTTGATAATTCCTGTTCTATCTGTTTTCTAAGTTCAGCAGATTCTTTAGGGAAAGATTTCTCTAATTGAGCATATCTGTTTTCTCCGCTTAAGAAATCCTGAAGAGTTCCATCTGGCTCTTTTGATTCAAAGATAAATGGGTTTTTACCTTCTTCAATAAGATCTGGATGGTATCTGTATAGAGGCCAGTAACCGGACTGGACAGCAAGCTTCATCTCAAGCTGTGTTTTACCCATACCCTTTTTAATGCCCTGATTAATACATGGAGCATAACAGATAACAATTGATGGTCCAGGATACTTTTCAGCTTCAAGGAATGCTTTCATAGTTTGTTGTTTGTTCGCTCCCATAGAAACTGAAGCAACATAAACATAACCGTAAGACATTGCTATAAGTCCGAGGTCCTTCTTACCAATTTTCTTACCTGATGAAGCAAATTTGGCAATAGCTCCTGATGGAGTTGCTTTAGATGCCTGACCACCTGTATTTGAATAAACTTCAGTATCCATAACAAGTATGTTTACATCTTCTCCGGTGGCTATAACATGGTCAAGACCACCAAATCCGATATCATAAGCCCAACCGTCACCACCAAAAATCCACTGGGATTTTTTAGTCATAAGATCGGACATATCATCTATCTCGTCCAGAAGTGTATGTTCGTTATATCCTGCAAGAAGGAATTTCAGCTGATCACCAAACTCTTTAGATAGTTTAGGATCGTTCATTCCATCAAGCCAGCCGTTAAGAGCTGTTTTAGTATCTTCTGCAATTTCAAGCTCAAGAGCTTCTTTTACAAGGGCAGCAAGCTTTTCTCTTCTGTGATTAACAGCTAAAGACATGCCATAACCGAATTCAGCAGCATCTTCGAAAAGTGAGTTACCCCATGTTGGTCCATATCCGTCTTTATTTGTACAGTATGGGAAAGAGGGAGCAGAACCAGCCCAGATTGAACTACAACCTGTAGCATTTGCGATCATCATTCTCTCACCAAAAAGCTGTGTCAGAACTTTGACATATGGTGTTTCACCACAACCAGCACATGCACCTGAGAACTCAAGAAGTGGCTTCTGAAGCTGACTTCCCTTAACAGACTCTCTCTTTGTAAGATCATCTTTGTAAGGAATTGTTTCAGAGAACTCAAAGTTAGGAATTTCAATCTCTGTCTGTGTTTCAATTGGCTTCATCTCAAGAGCATTAACTTTTGCAGGGCAGATATCTTCACAGTTTCCACATCCCTGACAATCCAGAGAATTAACCTGAATTCTGAATTTGTAATCTTTAAACTCTTTACCGATAGCATCAACAGTTGTGAAAGCTGCAGGAGCATCAGTAAGTTCTTCATCTTTTGCATAAATTGGAATGATAGATGCGTGTGGACAAATGAATGAGCACTGGTTGCACTGGATACAGTTTTCTGGAATCCATTCAGGCACCTGTATTGCAACACCTCGTTTTTCAAACTTTGATGTTTCAACCGGGAAAACACCATCGGATGAGAAAGCACTTACTGGAAGGCTATCACCTTTTTTACTTGCTATAGGTCTTAGAACTTCTTCGATAAACTCTGGAGCTTCAGGTTTATCAACAGTTTCAACAGTTATAGTTTTCCATGATTCAGGAACATTGATTTCAACAAGAGCATCAAGAGTTTTATCAACAGCCTCGATGTTCATCTGAACAATTTTCTCACCCTTGTTTCCGTATGTTTTATCTATATCTTTTTTAAGAAGTGCAATCGCTTCTTCAAAAGGAAGAACGTCAGCAAGTTTAAAGAATGCTGTCTGCATGATCATGTTGATTCTCTGGCCAAGTCCAACACCTGCAGCAATTTTCACAGCATCAACTACATAGAATTTAATATTTCTATCAGCAATGGCTCTCTTTAATGATGATGGAATTGCATCTTCCATATCGTCCTGAGTCCATGAAGTATTTAAAAGGAAAGTACCACCATCAACAATACCATCAAGCAGCTCATAAAGCTCAACATATTGAGTCTTGTGGCAAGCTACAAAGTCAGGTGCGTTAACAAGGTAAGTTGACATTATAGGGCTCTTACCAAATCTCAGGTGAGAAACTGTAAGACCACCTGATTTTTTAGAGTCATAATCAAAGTAACCCTGTGCATAAAGTTCTGTGTTGTCACCGATAATCTTAATAGCACTTTTGTTCGCTCCAACAGTACCATCAGAACCAAGACCCCAGAATTTACACTGGACTGTTCCTTCTGGTGTTGTTTTAAAGTCTTCAGTGTAATCAAGTGAAAGGTAGGTAACATCATCATTGATTCCAACTGTGAAATTGTTCTTTGGAGAAACAACTTTCATATTGTCATAAACAGCTTTTACCATTCCTGGAGTGAACTCTTTTGAACCAAGGCCATAACGTCCGGCAGTAAGAAGAGGAACCTCTCCCAACTTCATGAAAGCCATGCAAACATCCATATAAAGTGGATCACCAGTACTTCCTGGTTCTTTTGTTCTGTCAAGAACAGTTATTCTTGAAGCTGTTGCAGGAACTGCAGCAAGAAAAGCATCAATATTGAATGGTCTGTATAATCTGACCTTAACAAGTCCAACAGATTCACCCTGCTCATTTAGCTTATTAACTGTTTCTTCGATTGTTTCACAACCGGATCCCATTGCAACAATAACTCTGTCAGCTTCAGGGTCACCAACATAATCGAAAAGGTTATATTTTCTACCAGTGAGATCTGCAACTTTTTTCATATTATCAGAAACTATGTTGTGAATTTCATTAAAGTAGATATTTGCAGCTTCTCTTCCCTGGAAGAAGATATCTGGATTTTGAGCAGTACCACGAATTTCAGGATGCTCAGGGTTCATTGCGTTTCTTCTGAACTCTTCAATTGCTTCCATGTTAACAAGTGCTGCCATATCTTCATAGTCGATCATCTCGATCTTCTGAATTTCATGGGAAGTTCTGAATCCGTCAAAGAAGTGTAAGAATGGAATGCTTCCTTCAATTGATGAAAGGTGTGCAACAAGAGCCATGTCCTGCGCTTCCTGAACACTGTTTGAACAAAGAAGAGCAAACCCTGTTTGTCTTACTGACATTACATCGGAGTGATCTCCGAAGATTGAAAGGGCATGTGTTGCAAGAGTTCTTGCTGTCACATGAAACACACTTGGAAGAAGCTCACCTGCTATCTTGTACATATTAGGGATCATTAAAAGAAGACCCTGTGAAGCAGTGAATGTTGTTGTTAAAGCTCCTGCAGCAAGAGAACCATGAACAGCACCAGCAGCTCCGGCTTCAGATTGCATCTGTTTTACATTAAGAACCTGATTGAAAATATTCTTACGGCCTTGTGCAGCCCATTCATCGGCAACTTCACCAATAGGGGTCGAGGGTGTAATCGGGTAAATAGCAGCAACATCACTCATTGCATAAGCAACATGAGATGCAGCCGTATTTCCATCGATAGTTTTCATTTTTTTTGTCATTTAATCACTCCTAAAATATATGGAAAAGCATAGTTTCCAGCTTAAAATAAACTCTTCTGTTTTTAGAAACAGGAAAAGTTACCATTTTCACAAAAATAAACGGTCAGACTAAACAATATTCACTTTTTTTACAACATAACGTTAAAACAAGATTCATAAATGCCAGAAAAACGTATACTAATTGAAATTAAATGTAAAGATATTAAGCAGTTTAAAGGCTAACAGTAACAAGTGTTTCGATGGTTAATCGCCGTATAAATAGAATTTAGAAAAAGAATGCATTTAGTATAATTTTTTATTATTAAGATTCTTTTAATTAAGGTTATGGAAAATTCAACAAAAAGGAAGAATTATTGATAAAAAAACTGATTTGGAAATATTCAACTCCATTATTTTGTTACTCCATTTAAAATCTTAAATATTTGTAGATTTATTATTTAAAATGAACCGTCATTCCATTTGAGAAATCGTATTATATAATAAATGTATTTATTATATAATACCATAACTTATTGCAAGTATATTCATATAGTTATAGTTTTTGAAGAGCTTCCTTATTTAAGGAAGGATTGGAGGGTTTATTGCTAAATTAATGGTGAAGATAATAATCGTAAATCTCTTTTGAGGTAAGTTTTAAAATACTGACAACCGGAATTGAGATTATCATACCAATAATTCCACCGAATTGAGCACCTGCTATAATTGCGACAACAACAATCCCGGCATGAAGATCTACAATTTTAGCAACCACAAATGGAACAATAAATACAACATCAACCATTTGTGAAATGAAATATACCGATATAACCATTAATATTTCCATTGAGGTGGAACCGTTGACAAGAGCAATCAGCACAGCTGGAATTATGGCAATAAATGGTCCAATGTATGGAATAAGATTGGTCAATGCAGCAATGACAGCAAGCAAAAGAGCATATGGAAAACCAATTATTAATAATCCAATCCAGACAATGAATCCTACAATTCCTGCTTCAAGAAGCCTTGCTCTGATAAAACCACCAACCTGATTATTTATCTGGTATTGTAAGGTCAGTGCCATTTCGAAAAGATTATTTGGAACAAGAATCATCAGTTTTTGCATTATGAACCTTCCTTCAGCAATCATGAAAAAAGCAAAGAAAGGTGATAAAAGAAGAATGGTAATAGCTGCTGAAATGTGGCTGGGAAGATTATCCATAAATTCAGTGGAGATTTCTAAAAAATTACTATCCAGAGATTCACTGAAATTAACAGTATAAGCTCCATTAAGTAGATTATTGGCAAAAGCTTCCAATTCTTTTGCAAGGGCTATTGTTCCTTTACCATATTTAGGAATCTCGCTTATAAATGCATCCAGATGTTTTCCTGAATTTGGGATGAAATAATAAAGGTAAATTCCTACGAAGAATGTTAATACTGAAAAAACAATAATGGAACCATAAAGTCTTGTAAAGCCACGTCGTTCAAGATTATCGACAAATGGTGATAATAAATAATTTATAACGAAAGCCAGAATAAAAGATATCAGAAGGTTTTCAACGATAAAGATAACAGCTCCACATATAAATATAATTATAAGCACAGCAATTGTTCTTATATAACGTTCTTTTTTAACATTATCTATGAACATTTATCCTACTTCCTGTGAGCTAAGCTGTTGTTTTACATTAGCCAGATTATCAGTGGTATCTTTTAATCTTTGTCCAAGAACCTGACAAAGACGCCAGGTTATTTTGACACCAATGCCAGGATTCATTTTCATTATCTCCATCAGATTCGGTTTAAAAAAACCAATTAGAGATGTATCGAAAGTTGCCTTTGCTGTGGCACTTCTTTTACCATTTTCCTCAATCAGAGATAGTTCTCCAAAAAAATCATCTTCATTGAGGGTGACGATTATTGTCTCTTCCATCTTTCTATCTTCATAATTTTCAGCAATTATATCCACCGCACCCTTTGAAATGATATACATTCCAACACCTGTATCATTTTGCCTGAAAATGACTTCATCCTTTACATAGGTTCTCTCATGGACAATAGCATTTAAAATTTTAAGCTCTTTAGATGTTAAATCCTGAAAAAGATAGTTTTTAGATAGAATATCAATTGTGGTCTTTTTTCTGATTTTCCTGAACTTGTTCCAAATAGGCTCGTTTATAATAATCATTATAATGATTCCTTATGAAGAGATTATAAGAATTAATTATACCTGTTAAGGACCCTTTTGTCACAGCTTTTTAATGGGTGATAGTAAATGTTATATATGGCACTATGATCTAATATATTGATATCAGACAGAATTTATTCATTTTTTATTACCTGTCTCTTTTTTTAAATAGTAAGAACCTTGATACTCTTTTTTATCAAAGAGACGAAAAAAATTTGACTTAAAGGAATCAATAATAATCTTTATGGATAGCACTCAAAAAATGTTACAATAATAAAAATATTTTTTAAGCTGTAAAACATTAAATCAGATATTGGTCTGAGAGTTTATTATTTAAGGTATCTCAAACAATCAGAGATTGCTTATGACATTTGAAATATAGAATAGGAGAACTTTTTAGTAATGTATGTTCCAAGGTATATCTTTTTCACAAAAGGAACCGGTGTCTCAAAAGAGAAACTGTCATCTTTTGAAAATGCTTTATGTGATGCAAGGATATCACAATTCAATCTGGTAAAAGTATCTTCAATTTACCCTCCAAAATCTGAAATAATAGATATTGATAAGGGTCTGAAAATTTTACAACCTGGTCAGGTTGTTCACTGTGTTCTATCAAGAGCAGAAAGTCAGGAACCAGGCAGACGAATGGTTGCAAGTGTTGGTCTTGCTCTTCCTGTTGAGAAAGGTAACTACGGATTCCTTTCAGAGCACTGTGGATTTGGTCAATCAGAAGAGGAAGCGGGAAAATATTCTGAAAGACTTGCCGTTTCGATGCTTGCTCATACAGCTGGTGAAGAAATTTGTCCTGATGAATCCTATGATTGTGACGAAGACCTGTACGAAGTAAATGGAAAAAAAGTAGAATCCAGTAACTTCACAATGGCTACAACATGTGATGAAAATGGATTATGGACAACAGTAATTTCTGCAGCTATTCTTGTTCCTTAAGAAGGAATATCCATGAAAGAATATAGTTTCGGTGGTTTAAAAAACAGTGACATTGGAACTTCTGAAATAGTAATATTGCCTCTTTGCTATGAGCGAAATGTATCATACGGAAAAGGCACAGATAAGGGGCCTCTTCATATACTTACGGCATCAAAGCAGCTTGAAGCCCTTGATGAAGAGACTCTTACTGACTGGAGCAACTTTAAAATACACACAATCCCACCTTTTTATCCATCAGACAATCCTGAAAATGCAGTAAAAGAGATGGAAGAGAAAGCATTTTCTGTTATGAGTAAAGGAAAATTTCTTCTATCTTTAGGTGGCGATCATGCGATATCTATTGGACCTGTAATTGCTGCATCTAAAGTTTATAAAAAACTAGGATTGCTTCAGATAGATGCACACCTTGATCTGAGAGACAGATGGAATAAAAGTAAATTTAACCACGCCTGTGTAATAAGAAGGATTATTGAAACAACAAAAACTCCCGTTTCACAGGTTGGCATAAGATCTGTGGCCAAAGAGGAGATCGATTTCTGTGAAAGGAACAGTTTAAAACCTTTCTATGCGCATGATATTGATCCCATGGATGACTCCTGGATGGATGAAGCAATTGATATACTTCCTGAGAATGTCTATATGACAATTGATCTTGATGGTTTGGATCCATCTGTAATCCCCGGAACGGGAACACCTGAACCAGGTGGTTTATTATACAGACAACTTACTAAACTGATCAAAAAAATTTCCAAAAAGAGAAATCTTATTGCCGCAGACATTTGTGAACTTATAAAAATCGATGGACAACAGGTTTCGGAATTTACCGCTGCGAAAATAGCAATGAAATTGATTGTTGAAAGCCAGATTCAAAAAAATAGTTAGAGGTTCATCATATAGTTTCCTGTTCATTTCTTAATTTGCCGAGATACTCCCAGAGCTCATCAACCATTTTTTCTGTATCTTCTTAGGTTCCCAGTATTTAAGACTAAATCTTTCTTTTCGTCAATTCGGAGTTGGGATATTAAAATTTGAGAAGCTTCGGATTCTTCAATTCCATCCTTTTTAGAAAGCCTTTTTATCTGTTCCTCTTTCGAAATGTAAACACAATTTTATCAAACATATATTGAAGATTCAGTTCAATTAATAGTGGTATACCAGCTTGAATTATAGCCCCATTATTATCTTTTGAAATCTCCTCAACTCTTTCAAAAAAAGCATCAAATATAGCTGACCGTATCTTCTTTCACCATAACATGGAATGCTAAGACCTGGTTTCCCGGTTTCATAACACCTGACTATACCCTCTGAACAGGAAGATTCTCCCACACAATAAAAATCCATAACTTCGTATTTCTCGTGCTGGATAGCATTAATCATTAAGATAATCTGAGCCGGATTTGCGTAAATTAAAATTATATCCGGGTCAAAAGGGTTGTATAATAATGGAGTTAAGTTGGGAATTACTCTAAGAGCCACCTTCTGAAAAGATCTGTTTTTTTAATCTCTTAGGATATGTTGACAGAAAAGTACGCTTACTTTATTATTAAATAAAAATGTAGATTTCAGTTTTGTTTTTGTCATTTTTTGTTTCTTTAAGTATTTTATAATTTACAATCTCCAAAAACAAATTTTATCCTGATATTTTTAACCTTATTTAAGGTGAATTAAATGAGAAATGTAGTTTTCGCATTTATTATGATTTTTTGTTTGAACACACCACTGATAGCAGAAGGTTTAGTAGTTGTTCGTGTTGATGCAAACTATGCTCCCTATGAAATGATAAGTAATGGAAAACTAACTGGACTTCACATAGATTTAGTAAATGTAGCAGCAAAGCGTTTAGGAATCAAGGTCATATATAAAAGTGTACCATGGAAAAGAGCTCAGGAGATGGTAAAGACCGGGGATGCAGATGCAATTACATATATTGGATATACTCTGAAAAGAGCGAAATTTCTCTATTTTAATGATGGTAATGTGCTTTCATCATCAAAATATGGTTTCATTATTTTAAAAAAAAGAGTTGGAGAAATTCGTTATAATGGTGATTTGCGTGAATTGAAAAGCTATAGAATCGGAGTGCAAGGGGGATATTCCTACGGTTACAATTTTGACAAGGCCAAATTCTTAAAATTGCATACTGTTAAAACGGTAACTCAGTTGCTTAAACTACTGGAAATTGGCAGGGTTGACTTTGCGGTTGTTGATGAACCAGAATATTTGCTGAACCGGCATAAAGATAATTGGTCAAAAATTTCCTTTTTAAAACCTGTTATTACCAAACAAAATTTTTACATAGCGTTTTCCAAAGCAAAGAAATTAAAAATGTTGACCGATAAATTTGCCAAAAAACTGAACGACTTAAAAAAAACTAAGGAATATAATAGAATTCTTACTAAATATCGACTCAATAATTAAGGTCTGAATTTAAACTTTACAACCTGTTTGCTGATAAAATCTAATATTTTTTAAGTATCTGTTTATTCAGTATATATTTGACATACTTTTTGATTTCTAATAAAATATATAAAAATTAAGGGAATCAATCCAATACCATTTTATTCAAAGTTCAGTATTTATTTTTCGAAAGATATTAAAAAGTCTATCATTTAGATTAAACAATGAAGTTAGGAGGGTTAAGATGTATTTAAAAAAATTATTTGTTTTTTCAATATCGTTTATTATCTTTTCTACTAGTGGTTTTGCTTCAGAAACTATTAATCTTGGAAATACAGAATGGCCTCCATTTCAATCTGCTAATTTGAAACACCATGGCATTGCAACAAGAATCATCAAAGAAGCTTTCGGATTAGTCAATATCAAAATTAACTATAAATTTTATTCGTGGAATAGGTGTATAAGCCTTGTTAAATCAGGAAAAATTGACGGAGCTTTTGTGGCAAGTATTAACCCTGAAAGAGAAAAATATTCTTATTTTAGTGATAAAATTTTGACTGGAGGAGTTGTTTTCTTTCATTTAAAAAGTAATAAATTTGAATGGAAAAATGTTAATGATTTAAAGAATTATTCAGTTGGAGGTGTACTAGGATCAAATTTTGGTAACGAATATAAAAATGCTGAAAAGCAGGGAATAGTTAAAACCCATCGTGTTCCGAAAGAAGAAATACTAATTAAAATGCTATTGAAAAAGAGAATTAATGTTGCATTGTTGGAAATGCAAAATGGCTATGATATTATTAATAAGAGTTTCAAATCAAGTGCCTCAAAATTAACACATAACCCTAAATTTCTTACCAGTTATACATTGCACCTTATGTTGTCAAAAAAAGTAAAGAAAAATATAAGATTAATTTCTGAATTCAACAAAGGTTTGACATTATTAAAGAAAAGTGGAAAGTTTGCTAAATATATAGAAGAAAATAGAAAAGGTTTATACAAGAAGTAATAATTCAATCTATAAAGTAAAGGGAACCTCTATTAATTAATATTTTGATGAAATACAAGGCGTTTCTGAAAATAACGAGCTGATTTTATTACAGTTATTTTTAGAAATAACACAGTATTTTGCAAAAGAGGAGTTATTAGAATCTCTGCATGAGAAAAGAGAGCTGTTATTAGAGGTTCCCTAACGTAAATCTTAATAATGTTTTTTCTCGTAATAATAGATTGGTATCATGTTGGTTGAATAGTAGATTTATTTGGCGCAATAGTATTTTTCAACGTCTTTAGTTTGATGTTTTGCCCACTACTTAAATTATAGCAACATATTGAGTAGAAAAAGACTTTGTGAGATTTTTTAATAATTAATTTCTTAGGTTAGACTTATTAGAAACACCGGATATTATACCTTTAACAGATTCCATTATAGCCTGGGAATTTGCCTGATCTGAGCGGTACTTTTCCAGTTCAACAGTACTTTCACCTTTTGCCAGTTTGAAATTTCGTTCTGTTTCTGACAATGTTTGTATTACTTTCGCTTGAGATTCTACATCTTCAAGCATAACTGATTTTTCTATAGCTATAAATTTCATTTCAGCATTTGTTAGTTCATTCTGGAAATATTTAATTTCTGACAGGCCTGCTTTATAAAGCTTTAGAAAGAAAAATGAAAAGACTTCAATAAACAAACTCAAAGTCAATCTGGGAACATAGTATGAAATTAGTTCCTGGTTTGATAGTTGTTTTGCACCACTTAAAACTGTTGTAAATAAAATAGTAACAGCAACGATTGTTGTGCCTACCCCAATAATTAAATTGAGATTTCCTCTCCTTGTTAGTGAATTAATTTCTTCTACTAATCTATTACGTGTTTTCCCACATTGTCTTCTTAAGTCTTTTAGGAATTTATCCCGCTTTATATCTTTTGAGAATTTCTTTTCAATTGATTCCAATAAACTATTTGAAGATTCATCCATTATAGATTTCTTAAGAGTTATTATGATATTGGATTTTTCCTCAGAACTAATAAGGCTTCCTGTTTTTTGACTATTTAACTTATCATCAAATTCATTCAACATATTTTCAATTTTATCTGGTGATAATTGATTGTGGACAAATTCGTTTCTTAATAAGAGAAGCTCATCGGTAAATTTTTTGAGATTCATTTAACTTAAAAAAATTTCCTGTTTTAAGATAATTCATTAAAAAAATCATTATTCCAAACAATATTGTTGTTAATGATAGAATTATAGAGATTCTATGGGATATTTCATCGATCTGAATGAGTTTATATTGAGTTAATAAAAAAAGAAAGAAACCAAAAATTATTGACAGAAAACCCAGTAGAATTCTAACTCTTTGTGATTTTTCATTATCTTTCATGTTTTTCATTTTTTCTCCAAATTAGAAATTAATAAGGAACATCTAATCACGATGGCCTGATACTAAACCCTAATACACCCCAAATAAGACCAATAAAACTAAGTAACAAAATATAAAGGTCACTATATTTAAAATAGTATTTATACGCTCGTGTTACTCTTTTTTCAACAACTCCCATTGCAGGGGGAAGTACTCTTGGAATCCATCCAAATGTCTTCTTTTTTACAAGAATTTTATTCCATATAATATCATTTTTTTCTAAAACATCTGAAAGTAACAGCAATATTCCAGGTTGTACATTCATAATTGCTTTTGCAGTTCTTGAAGGATCTTCATATATGGGAGCATTAAATTCAAGGACTTCTACAAAGAGATGATCCGAACTATGAAGGTTTGAATCCCAGTTTTTAATAAAGTCCGGTTTATAATACTTACTAACTGTAAAAAGTATTAAAAAGCAGATGCAATAATAAAATGAACCCTTTAAAAGACGAAGGGTAAAGATAGGTATTGTCCTTATTTTATAGACCATAACAAGGAATAGAATAATTAAAAATATCCCAATTCCACCTGCGACTTCAGGATATGCATCTATAAGACTTGAAGGGTTCAGGATAAGTAAAGCTGCTGACTCAAAATCCCCAACAAAATATCTGATATATTTCATATAAAAGAAGTAAAGACCTACCAAACAGGTTATACTATATACAAAAATTTCAATCTTTTGCCTTTTCACCACTGGAAGAATTGGGGTGAACCGAATATTTTTAATCAGGTCTTCGTGTTTCATCCAGTTACACTTATAAACCTGTATTGATTTTTTCTTACCCTTTGGAACAAATTTTGTTTTTTTAGTTAGTATAAAATTTTTCTCATTAAGTTTTTCGTAAGCACTTTCTGAAATTAATACCTCGCTACCTGTTGCTTTTGCCTCAACCCTTGCAGCAACATTAACAACATCACCAAAAACATCGTTGTGCTCAACAATTGCATCACCGGAGTGAATGCCTATTCTAACCCTTAAATTGAAAGATTCATTTTCATTTCTCTCTCTTTCCAGGGCCTGTTGCATTGCTATACCAGCTTTAAGAGCATGTTTTGGCTTACTAAACTGCGCCATTATCGCATCACCAATGGTTTTAATAATCTTACCATTAAATTTTTTAATTACAGGAAAGAGTAGTCTGTTATGCTCGTCAACCATAAGCCTTCCATCAATATCACCCAGATTATCCCAGTGCCTGGTGGAATCTTCAATATCGGTGAAAAGTATAGTAACTTTTTTTTGAGATGATTTTATTTTTTTAGCAATAGTACTTTTTTTCATTATTATTTCCTTAGCTTCTCTCTTAATATGTAAGCAAAATCCTCAGGATAATGTCCATTTATCCATCTTAACTGGGCCTCGCTGAAAGCACCCATAGATTCCGGTAGTTTCGGTAGAAATGCATATAGAAGATGCTGATCACTGTTTTCAGCATTAATTCTTTTTGAATATTCTATTGTTGAGATCATCCTGGCCCCGATTGCTGTTAAAACCTGCATTGCAATTAATATAGCTTCATTCAAAGAGTTTCGAACTTCCGTATCAGCTTCAAGAATGTTACCAACATTAGTTAACGGCATTAACTGAATTTCCCATTGGGAAGTCTGGGATTTAGGAACAAATAATATTACATTTTTATCTTCATAGATTACAAGACTTTGATTTTCCTTTCTGTCATCCATCCTGCAATTATTTCTAATAGCTTTTATGTAATTACTGAAAAAAGAACTTTTAAATTCATTTCTGTACTCACAGATATAATTATAGATTTGATCGCCACATCCGTATGAAGAGATATTGCCTGTTTCAACTTTTTCATTATCACTGTAAAATGTTTCCACATCATTTGGAACCATGGAAAACTGTTGATGAATCTGTTGATGGGAAGCATGGAGTCTGTATCCGGTCCCGGCGTAATCAAATCCGTAGTTCCATCCCCAAAGAGTTCCATTAAATTTAATAGCAGGATTTTCTTTGATCTTTTGAAGTATTTTCTTTCTTATCTCTTCAAGGTCATCATCGTAAACCATCCCGCGCTTTTTCTGAAAATCAATTCCAAGTTCGGAAGCAACCCTTGCAATTGTTCTCTGGAAATAAAGATGCCTTAAACCCTTCATATCTTTTAGTGAAAGCTTATCTATTTTATATCTGATTGCATCATTTGCCATATTTGCAGCATAGTGCCCCCAGGGAATATAGCTGTTTCGTCTCAAATACTCGAATATATGGCTCTCTTTTTCATCCCATTCACCAACAATCTCGCTTCCTCCCTGAACTCCGGGTCTAAGTACCATAACCTCTTTATAAATATCGGGAAGATGGGGATTATTTACAACAGATTCGAAAAGATCATGGTTTTTTATAACACTTCTAACCCCCCGCTCTGTGTTCTTATACGCAAGGCCAGTGGGAGTTTCTCCATCAAATACAAAATCACAGGAAATTTTTGCAAGATATGTGAGTTCCACAGGGTCAGTTGATGCCATTGCAAGTGTTAAAAGAACTGGAGCAGGTAAAGTTGCAAGCTTATCTTCATCATAGCTTACACCCTCTTCTTTCAGCCAGTCTATTAATGACACGCCTTCAGGTTTTGGAAGCTTAATTTTTGAAGGATCGAAAGCTTTTGCTTCAGCCCAGCTTTTTGTGATGTATGTGGTTCCCCTAAAAGGGAATGGATTTGGAATTTCATATATCCAGTCTGCATTATTCTCAGCAACATCACCATCCGGAAAATTAATTGTGTTTTTATGTGGTCGGCCCTCAAGAGTTCCAAGTGGTTTAATAAAATCATTTTTTCTAAAATTTGTTACTTTAAAATGTGGTTTATGTATACCGTAAATAAATCGTCCATCTGGTGAAACACATGATTTTATTGACATAAAAACTCCCTTTAAAAATGAGCTATGAAAACAGTTCTACAAATATTCCATTTCTTAATATTCAACTACATTTTGTTTGGGAATATTTAAAACCTATAATTATATTTTATAACGTGATAAATTAATCATTTCTTGTTTTATTTTAGAATTTTTATAGCACAATAAAGCAATTTGATGGAGCTTTTTATGGAATATCTTGCACCGGTTTTTACAATCTCGTTTGTTACTTTACTCGCGATTATGAGCCCCGGCCCCAATTTTTTTCTTGTTGTATCATCATCACTATCAAAAAGTAGAAGAAATGGTGTTATTACCTCTGTTGGAATTGGTCTTGGGAGTTTTACCTATGCTGTTGCTGGCTTTTTAGGCATTGCTGCGGTTTTAAGCAGTTCTGAGACAGCTTTTTTGATATTAAGGATATTTGGAGGAGCATACCTATCATACCTTGGTATCTCTATGATTTTCAAAAACAAATCATCAGATTTAACTAAAACAAAAAAAATATCAAAAGAGCATTGGTTAAAATCCTTTGTTACAGGACTTACAACCAACCTTTCTAATCCAAAGGCGATGATGTTTTATATAAGCCTTTTTTCAATGAATGCAGAACCTATGCCCTTGTTTTACAGATTTCTCACATGTTTTCTGATTTTTGTTATTTCAGCATCCTGGTACTCTTTTGTTGCTGTATCTTTCTCCCATGAGAAGATAAAGAGTTTTTACAATCGTAGAAACAGATTTATATCCGGCTTTTTTGGTACAGCAATTGTAGCTTTTGGCCTTAAAATAATCTTTAATGGGAAATAAATTATGGATCTTATATTTTTAGAGGAACTTTACAAAGAGAAAGATAACAGTAATGGATTTGTATCGATGTATGATCTTGGTGAAAGGATAGGATTTGACAGAACCGAGAGCGATGATAAGGGAATGTATCTTATAACTGAAGGTTTTGCCGAGCTTGTAAATCTTTCCGGTGGAATAAAGATAACCGAAAAAGGTATCACTGAATGTATGAAATCAGGAATTTCCACAGGAGTAGTGGAAACGGCAGATAACATTGGCAATGATGAGGTCATTACTGAAGTCACAAAAAGGAGTGTTAACCAGTTTATCGAAGATCTTAAATTCAGCAATATCAAAAGTGATGAATTTAAAGCTGATTTGAATACCCTTTCGATCCAGTTTGCCTCTCCAAAGCCTAAAACAGAAATACTTAAGGCATGTTTGTTTGCCATAGCAAAACAGTTAACGAATCAGGATCTTAAGAACAAAATAGAGAGTTTTATTTCATAAGACCATGGATACTGAAACAATTGAAAATACAAATTTCCAGTATGTAAAACTTGCCAATGAGATTGAGGAAAGAATTAAAAAAGGTGAGTTTACAGCAGGTGAGAAACTAACATCCCTTCGCAAGATGCATAAACAATCAGGATTAAGCATAACAACTGTTTATCAATCTTATATAGAATTGGAAAAAAGGGGCATAATTGAATCAAGGAGCAAATCCGGTTTTTTTGTTAAACCTCTTATATCAAGTTATATAAAAGTCCCGGATATTTTAAAACCAAAAATTGAGCCCAGAAGAATCAGCATAAATTCTGTTGCATGCTCAATTGTTGAAAACCTCAACGATCCGAATATTTTGCATCTTGGAGCCTCTGCTCCTCCTAAAGAGCTTCTGCCAATAAAGCAACTTGCAAAAATAATTAAAAAGGAATCCACAAAAAACCTTGAGAACATAATACATACCTATGGGAACCCTTCAGGGAATATAAGTCTCAGAAAGCAGATTCTCAAAAGGACTGTGGGGAAAAACCAAAAGAACATTTACCTGGATGATATAATTATTACTTCAGGTTGCCTGAATGCTGTTACGCTTTGTTTAAAAGCTATAACAAAAAAGGGAGACACTGTTGCAGTTGAATCTCCAACATTTCACTGTTTTCTACAACTGATTGAGGACCTTGGCTTAATGGCACTTGAGCTTCCCACAAACATCTCAACAGGTGTTGAGCTTGACAACCTTGAGCAAATTCTTGATGAAAACAATGTAAAGGTATGTTTGTTCATACCAACTTTTAATAATCCTATCGGGTCAAATATGCCTGTTCAAAAAAGAAAAGAGATTGTTGAGCTACTGAACAGAAAAGAGATACCGGTTATTGAGGATGATATACACGGAGATCTTTTTTTTGAAGGAAGATTACAACCCACACTAAAATCCTTCGATAGAAAAGGGCTTGTTCTTTATTGCTCATCATTTTCAAAATCAATATCACCAGGCCTTAGAGTTGGATGGGTAATTCCGGGCAGATTCAAAGAGAATATTAAAAGATTGAAACTGAACACCACTGTTGCAACTCCCACACTAAACGAATTTGTTATAGCAGAATACCTTAAAAGCGGTGCTCATGACAGACACTTAAAAACACTTCGAAACAGGTTAAGAAATCAGATGAGTATTGTAACAAATACAATAGCTCAGTGTTTTCCAGAAGGTGTGAAAATCTCGGTTCCAGCTGGCGGAATGTCTCTATGGGTTCAACTTTCTGAAAATATAAATACGTTTGATCTCTACAAAAAGACTATGGAGGAAAATATCTCATTTCTTCCAGGTGGGCTTTGTTCAGGCACAGGGAAGTACAATCACTGTATGCGAATAAGCTGCGGGTTGCCTTTTGATGAAAAACTAAAGCAGGGCCTTGACACAATCGGTAGAATAATAAAAGATATAAGTTTAGGATAGAAAGGAATCTCAAATAATTGCTTTTTGACCGAACTACTGCGTTTTTGAAAAAAAGAACTGTCGTAAAATCTGTTCGTTATTTTTTTCTCAGCAGAGGTTTTATAAAACTAAAGCTTTTATAAACTTTGTATTTCAATCAAAATTTTAATTATTAAAGGTTCCTAGGAATTTGAGTTTTCTTTATTTAACATCAACTTTTAGGAGCTTTTTATGATCGACAAAGTTACTGACACAAATGATGATTATGTTGAAGATTTAACAGGTGAAATTAAATTTGAAGATGAAAACGTTGAACTTGTTGGTGATAGAATTAGAAAGCTTAGAGAAGATAAAGGCATCTCCCTTGAAGATTTGTCAAACCTCACAGGTTTTGAGGTTGATCTATTGGATAGAATTGAAAAAAAAGAGTTTCAGCCACAGCTTGGAACTGTTTTAAAATTATCCAAAGCTCTTGACAGCGCATTTGGGAAACTAATTTCAGGAGTTGGTAGTGCTCTGTATTCCATAACCAGAGATGGGGAACAGAAAAATGTTGCAAGATCCACCTCTTTAAAAGAAAAAAAGCAGATTTACTCTTACAAAAGCCTTGCTCCTGAGGTAAAAGGGAGAAACATGGAATCCCTTATGGTAACCCTTGAGGAGAAAATTGACGGCGCTGAGACGGTAAGTCATAATGGTGAAGAGTTTATTTATGTGGTTGATGGAATTGTTGAATTAATAATTGGTAATGAAAAATTCGAGCTTAAAAAGGGCGATAGTATCTATTATCTATCAACAACTCCGCACCTTATCTCAGCAAAAAAAGATACAGCTACAATACTTGCTGTGGTATATGCAGGAGAATAATTAATGGGCTTAAAGCCAAAGGGTGAAATTTTGAAAAATGCAATTGAGTGGATTTCCCATGAAAAAGTTGCAAATCCTGATATGAATCCACTCCTGATAGCAGACAAAGCTGCAATTAGATTTAATCTGACACCAAAGGACTCAGAGTTTTTATATCGTTTCGTTAAAGATGAAGTTGGTTAAATGGCTGAGTAAAAAAGACTTTTATTCTTACTTAGAATTATTTAAATCGTTATATTGGAGTTTAACTATAGAATGGCTGGAAAATTATTCGGAAAAAAATGGGCCGGTATTTCTGTTGGTAAGGGGCTATTCTATTGCCCATATTGCAGAACACAAAGGCCATATTTACTGAAGAAGCATAAACACTTTTATTCTTTTTTTAAATTTCCTCTTATTCCTTTAAAATCACATGGTGAACATATAGAATGTCGAAAGTGTAAACAGACTTTCTGGCAAAGCGTTCTTGAATGTAGCCCTGAAATTACAAAAAGAGGGCTCCACCCTTCAATACTGAAGTTGATGATTTTAATCATGCTTGCAGATGGTAAAATACAAAAATCCGAAATGACCACAATAAAAGATGTTTATAAAGGATTAACCGGGGATGAGATAACAGAAAACGATATAAAAACAATCATTAAATCTTCAAAGGATGAAGATATATCAATTGAAGAGTATTTAAAAAGAATAAAACCTTACCTTAGTAATTATAATAAAATACTTATTATGAAATCATCGTTTCTTGTTTCAGTTTCAGATGGTGAAATTAAGGAAGAGGAAAAGATCCTTATGTATGAGATCTGCCACGCACTTACCATGCCTGTGGAAGATTGTAATGAGTTATTGCTGGAATTACAGAATGAGGAAGGTGAAATTTTTCAGATACCAGAGGATGAGGCTTAAGAGATGAGTAGAAAAGATATAGAAGTAAACATTGCCTCAGATATCATTTCTGAACTGGTAGAGATAACCGGATCAGATGATATAAAAAATACTGTTGAATCCATATTGATTGAGTATATCGTAAATAAAGGTGGCAACCTGGATGCTTACAGAACCCTCTTAATTGAGCTTAAAGAAGAACTCACAAATCTTAAGAAAACTTTATAGTACTCGGATTTTACCCCTGCAACATGTAAGTATTTTCAACATAAAACAGCAATGATTCCATTCATTATAAAAAATAGTAATTTGATAGTAATCAATTATAAATTTGATCTGAAACCTACTTCACCCCAATAAAATTCTTTCGAACAATTTTCTGGCCTGAATCAGAAAGTGTCCAGCTAATAAAACTTTTAATAATTCCTTTTGGTTCACCCTTCACAACAAGATACAAAGGTCTTGTTATCTGATATTGAGGATTTCTAACAGAAGGTTTCTGATTATTTATGTAAAGTTTTTTCACCTTGCTAAAAAGTTTATGATTGTTTCCCAGGGAGAAACTCAATTGACCAATTGCATATGGATCTGCAGCAACACTATTAATGATTTTTATATCCGGACGAATTGTTGAAATTTTATTCCCATAATATCTGCCTTCTTTTAGAACTATATCCTGAAAAACCTTCCGTGTAGCAGATTCAGGTCCAACAATATAGATATTTATAGTAGCATCAACGCCTCCAACGCTTTTCCAGTTTACAATTTTTCCAGTAAAAATATCTTTAAGTTGCTTAATAGAAAGATTCTTAACAGGATTATTCTTATTAACCCATACACCAATAGCATCTTTACCTATTAGATATTTTTTTACACCCATATTTATTATTTTCTGGCTAACATCCCTTGCTACTCCACCAATATCGGCCTTTCCTCTGGCAGTTAAAACTTCTCCACCTTTACTTTCTGATGTTACATTAATCTTAAATGTGCTTGCAGAATACACTTTTGCAGCATCCTGGATAAACACGCCCACAGTAGATGATCCGATGTAGCGTATTTCACCAGCATTAACTGTTGTAAAAGATAAAAACAGAACCAAGAATAGTTTAATAAATGATCTCATTGCTCACTCCTTGTAAACCTTTAATTAAAGTGTTAGTTACAAAAAATGCTAAATATAAATTGAAAAACAAATTATGATTTTTTGATATAAAAGTGTCTGATCTTGTAAGACTTTTGAAATAACAGAAAAAATATTTTCCCAGATTTTTAAAAAAATATAAGGCTCTGTATATATATCACAAAAAGCTTAACAGTAAAATTAAATATACAAATAATTATAGGAAACCTCTAATAATTGGAATTTTTGATGAAAAACAGATAACAAAAAACAACGGATTGATTTTACTACAATTTTATTTTTGTTATCTGTTTTTCCCAAAAAGATCAGTTACTAAAGATTCACTCTAGAAAATCCTTTGATTTTCAAATTCGGTCTAATTATAATTAAACCAACACTAATCCATGTTATACAAATATTAACAGGTTAATAAATATCGTCGATTCTGAAGTATGTTACAAATAGTTTTACTTTACTAATATTAAGCTTGACACCTCTTAATACACTTACTAACATATTCTATATTACCACACTGAGTTCGTTAATATCGTACATACTAAATATTGGGAATCTCTAATAATTAGAATTTTTGATGAAAAACAAGGCATATCAAAAAATAACGAACCGATTTTACAACAGTTTTATTTTTGTTATAACGATGTGTTTCGCAAAAAGATCAGTTATTAGAGGTTCCCTATTGTTAATAATTAGCATTCATTTTTGAGGAGAAAATTTCAAATGAAAAAACCTGTTAGCATAGACGTATTTAATGACAAGGATTTTCCAGTAAGTCTCGTTAGAAGCATGATTATAAAAGGAACGGGTGTTGATGTTGAGGAGTTGAAAGAAAAGCCCATTATTGCCATTGTAAACTCACAAACAGATTATAATCCCGGACATATGCACCTTAAGACCATAGCAGAACGTGTAAAAGAAGGTGTCCATGCAGGTGGAGGAATCCCCTTTGAAATTAATGTTCCAGCACCCTGTGACGGAGTTACACTTGGCCATATTGGTATGAAATTCGTATTGGCTCAGAGAGATCTGATTGCGGATATGGTTGAGACACACGTTAGAAGTATGCGATTTGATGGTATGGTAATGATTGCAAGCTGTGATAAAATAATCCCTGGAATGCTACTTGCCGCAGCCAGACTTGACCTTGCAACAACATTTATTACAGGTGGTCCGGGGTCAGCTCAAATTCGTTTTAAAGCAGGGATGAAAGATAGTGTGGATCATAAAAGTTACACTGATATTCTTGATAAACTCGATACTGCAACATGTGCAACATGCGGAGCTTGTGAAATCATGGGAACGGCCAACACTTTCCAGTGCATGACAGAAGCTCTTGGTCTTTCTCTTCCAGGGTCAGCAAATGTTCCAGGATTTCATTCAGAAAAACTTTTGTTTGCAAGGAATGCCGGAAAACGTGTCGTTGAAATGGTTGAAGAGGAACTTACAGCAAGTAAAATAATCACAGAAAAAGCCATTGAAAATGCAATTATGATAGATCTTGCAATCGGTGGATCTACTAATGCAACTCTTCATTTGCCAGCACTTGCATATGAAATAGGTATGGAACTACCTCTTGAACTGTTCAATAAATATAATCAGCAAATTCCTACACTGTGTAGTATTGCACCAAACGGCCCCCACGGTGTGATGGATCTCTTTGTTGCAGGTGGTGTTCCAGGCGTTATGAAAAGATTAAGTGGTGATCTTAATATGGATGAACTAAATATCACAGGTCAAACAATTGGTGAAATAGCAGAAGCTGCAGTTATAAATAATGAAGAAGTTATACCTCCAAAGGAAAAACCTCATCTGGATCAGGGAGGAACAGCTTTTCTAAAAGGTAATCTTGCGCCTGAAGGTTGTGTAGTCAAACAATCTGCTGTAGCTGATGATTTGAAAATATTTTCCGGCCCTGTCAGAATTTGTGAATCGGAAAAAGAGTGCCTTCAGGCAATTGCTGAGAAAACTATTCAGGAAGGCGAAGTTGTAGTAATCAGAAATGAAGGACCTAAGGGTGGGCCTGGAATGCCTGAAATGCTTGCTGCAACAATGGGGCTTGAATTAGCTGGGTATACGAAAGTTGCAATGATAACTGACGGACGCTTTTCCGGTGCAACAGCAGGTCCATGTGTAGGTCACATATCTCCTGAAGCAGCAGATAAAGGGCCGATTGGAATTTTAAAAAATGGGGATATAGTCGACATTAATATTCCTGAAAGATCTCTTAATGTGCAACTTTCAGATGATGAGATTGCAGAAAGATTAAAGAACTACACTCCAAGAACTCCTGAAATTCCACCCGGATATATGAAACGATATGCAAAATATGTAAGCTCAGCTACAAAAGGAGCTGTATTACTCTAAACAAACTAAAAGCCCCTTTTTTACAATTAGGGGCTTTTATGTTCTCTTTATTCACCAAAATGATTAAAAAGAATTAAACCAAAGGACTAAACTTTTGAACAACCACATAAAAAACTGTTAAAAAACATTTAGTTTTTTATTCAAGGTTTAACAAACAGGTTTTAAAAGAAAAGTAAAATAGTTGAAGTTTAGTAATAAACATTCAAATCAACGATTGCTACAATCCATAAACACAGGTTGAAATGATCCTTTGTTGTAAGTATAATAATACTTTCGTGAGTCAGGAAGTATCCATATACCCACAGAATCAGTACCTGAAGATCCTAAAATGAAGGCAACAATTTTTAAAACCTTTAATGAGCTTTGCCCTGAAAGAACAATTTTTACTACTAATACTTCTACTCTGATTCCTTCAATGATTGCTG
>JAAELO010000250.1 GCA_024226555.1 Desulfobacterales bacterium
CGCTCGGGGGACGGGGGGCAACGGGGGGACGCGGGTCGCGGTCGCGCAAAGCGCTAAGGGCGGCCGGGCGGGGAGGCGGGGGGACAGCATTTTGACGCGTACGTTTTTATTTCGATCCGAAAGATGCATTCTGGGCGCCCGGCTCGCATTTTTGAGGAACGCACTTTTTCGCGTTTTTCGCCAAAAAAGGGCCTTTTTTTGCCGATTCCATAGCTTAGCCCACAATCGGACGGTCTGTTAGCGAGGGGTCGCAGGTTCGATCCCCGGCGCGCGCCCTTTTTCAGAAGGTCTTTGTGTGGTGACCAGGGCTGGGCTGACTTTTTCTTCACTGTGCACCACATGAGTGTCATGCGCTGCGTGCATCCGCGTCGCGTGCTGTAAGTTGTGCACTGGAGCAAAAGTGCAAAAAAAAAGGCTGCGTCAGCCGGGAATCGAACCCGGGCCGACTCCGTGGCGGGGAGCCATTCTACCACTAGACCACTGACGCAGCTGTCTGCAACCGTGGTCTAGTGGCATGATGGAACCCTCCCAAGGTTTCGACCCGGGTTCGATTCCCGGCGGTTGCACGCATTTTCCACCACGCCTCTCAGCGAAGGCACGTGTGACTGCAGCCACCCTGCGACCATGCCACTGCTGAGAGTTTTGTCCTGATGGAGGCCTACGGGCCGCGGCCGGTGCCCGCGGAGCGTCAAATGTTGTGTGCGGGCAGTTGCGTGTGTGTCCGGCCGTAGGCCGTTGGTCATTGCACCCATCTTATGAGAAAAGAAAAGAAAGAAAAGACAAGAGAGGAGGTGCGCACCGAAATGCAACGTCCCCACCAAACCACATGAGTGGGAGAAACAACACGCCCCAAATTTTTGTACCGCCAATGCGAGGGGGAAGGTCACCTGGGATCACGAACCCCCCTCTCTTTTTCAGGGTGATGACCCCCCTGGAAAAACACACTTTCTTGAATAAATGTACGCCTCCCGCCGCAGGCGTACATTTATTCATGAATAAATGTACGCCTGTCAAAAATGGCTGAAAATTGTGGAAAATGGGTCTTTTTGACCCATTGAAGAAGTTTTCTTGTGGTTTCGAACTGGCCAAGCGTGAATAATGTGTGGGGCAATGCAACGTGTTGGGAAACTCAATGTGTTTTCTTGCAAAGAAAAGTACAGCATGCGTTTCCCTTATGTTTTTTTTTCTGGCACAGTAATGGCAAAAAAATGGTACGGCATTCCCCCGGGCTAACGCTCGGGGGACGGGGGGCAACGGGGGGACGCGGGTCGCGGTCGCGCAAAGCGCTAAGGGCGGCCGGGCGGGGAGGCGGGGGGACAGCATTTTGACGCGTACGTTTTTATTTCGATCCGAAAGATGCATTCTGGGCGCCCG
>JAAELO010000251.1 GCA_024226555.1 Desulfobacterales bacterium
TAAAGGAACATAAAATAACTTGCAGTATGAGCCGAAAAGGTAATTGTTGGGATAACGCAGTTGTTGAAAGCTTCTTTAAAACCTTAAAAACAGAATGTGTTTACAATAACAATTATGAAACAAAATCAGAAGCAAGGCTATCAATAATTGATTATATAGAGATGTTCTACAACAGTAATAGACTTCATTCTTCAATTGGATACCAATCTCCTAATGGATATGAAAATGAGAGTGAATTTAAAATGTATCTGGCTGCGTGATATTTATAAAAAAAATACTTAATCGAGTGTCTTTTTATATTGACCACTCCACTTGCCTCCACCCATTTCAAGGATATTAAATTTTATCAAAAAAAATTTGTAGGGTGCATTCTATGCACATTTATAACGATATCGAAATTCAATCGATAAAAAAGGCAGTCGGGATTTCTCCTTCCTGCCTTTCATTTCTTTAATCTTTGTGAAGGTGCATAAAATGCACCCTACGAAGCTATCTTTAGAGGTTAACATTAAACAGAGAATAAAAAGGAACTTCAGGAAATATTTAAATAAGACATCATCAATTTAAAGGTATTTTAGGAGAGTGCTCACCTCCCAGCGTGTCATTCCCGAGAATAATTATTACATATGTTTTTCCTGTAAAATTATGAGTCGGGAATCTCAGGTTTAAGGTATAAATAGACTTAATACGAAACAATGCATCCACAATTCGAATATCTTTAAAATTCAATTTTCCCAAAAAAATATTGTAATTATATACCATACGGTATTAAGGCCCTTTCGAACGTACCAAAACAATCGTTTGGAAAGAAATTTAGAGGAAACAAAACCAATGAAATAAAAAAGGCAACCGAATGTTTTCAGTTGCCTTAATTTATAGATTATAATTGTGTAAAGGTGTGTTGATAAAACGTTAACACATCTTACATATTCTTAATTGAAGCTATATTACTCTACATTGCCAATGATTCTTCATAACCATCTGAATATTCAGGATTATATGAATTGTTTCTGGATTGATTTTCATTTGAAAGATTGACAGTCTGACTGCTATCATCTTCAGATATTTTCCAACCAAACTTTACTTTCCCATCTTTATAATAGAATCTATGGTCACCCAAAATATTTTTACCAGAAGCAGTAAATCCTTTATTAGGACCTTTTTCAGCCCAATTAGCTTCTAAGGAATCAAGTCCGTTAACATTAATGTTAAATCCATTGGTTGAATCATCAGATATATTAATTTCAACTAAATCTAAAAAATCCCCATTAATACTTAACCCTTTATTCTGTCCTTTTTCCTGATAATAAACTTCAAGGCCAAAACCCTTATAATTAATTTTAAAATCAAGTCCAAATCCTTCATCATCGGTATAAGAGGCTATAGTCCCAAATCCATAATAAGACCATACCGTTAGCCCAAGTAATCCACCTTTTTCATAGGCCTTAACAGGAGAGTATTTTTCATTTGCTCTTGAAATTTCCTTTTCAGCTTTTCTCCAATTACGCTTAACCTCTTTTCTAATTTTACGACCAGCTCTTTTTAGCCATCTCTTAATCGAGAAATACCCTGAAGGATCAGTATACTTAAAAGGATTATTCATCACATAACTATACCTGTTATAGCTTTGTGAGCTATAAGGAGATTGGATATGTGGGTCAGGTGAAAGGAATCTTCCAAGTTCAGGATCATAAACACGTCCGTTCATATGGATCAGATTAATTTCATCGATATGCTCATGTCCAGTATATCCACGATTAGTAAAAGTTGGAGCAGTAGAGTTTGACTGCCAGTCACCTTCACGTCTTTTACCAAAAGCTTCATAGCTTAATCTTTCAACAATATTACCACGGTTATCTGTAATAGTGTCTATACTGCCAAGAGCATCGTAGTGCAGATATCTTGTTTCATCTGGAAGATCAGTACTGTTTTCAACCGTTTTTACATGTATTGTTGCCAGTTTTCCTTCAGCATACATGAAGTATTTATGGGTAGTTTTAGAACCAACTGTTATCTTCTCATATGTTTTATTAATATAGAGAGTTTTAGTTGTTACAGAATTTTTGGTTTCTTTTTTCATATACCTTGAGTGATCAGGGCTATATGTAAACTCAACCTGAGTTGTTCCCTTAACAAACTTCTTAGGTTTATTAAAAGAAGTCCACTCAATAGTCCTACCATTACCGGAAGTCATATTTCCATTTTTATCGTAGACATATCCACCGTTACCATATGTTATTGTTCCGGTTATTGCATGGGGACCTGCATTATTTCCGTAGTAGTAAACTCCAACATTTGAATTAGAGCTCATATTACCCATAGCATCATATTCATAATATGATCTTTTAGTGTATGGATTGTTATCAACAAGACCGTCGGTTTTTGACTCAAGTAGTCTGTTCAGAGAATCATACCAGAAATTTTCTTCCATTCCCTGTTTAAGATCAAATCTTGTTTTAACATTGCTGATCTCGTCATACTCATATGAAAGGTTTCTAACAAAGTTGTTATTAAAACCAAAATCACTCTTAATGGTTTTCAGTTCACCAGTTGCCTGATTATAGTCATTTACAGTTGAAAGGCCATTTCCATAAACAGAATCAAGAAGACGTCCGGCAGCATCTCTTTCCTTTGCTATCCAGAAATATGAGTATTCTGCGTTTTTAACCATATCTCCAAGTTCAGCAAGATTACCGTTTGGATCTGTATTTTCAAGTCTCTGGGCAATAATATCTTTTTGCTGCGATAGTTGAGTAGAAACAGTTTTTAGATCTTCAGCAAGTTTTGTACATGTTGCATATTGTTCTAAAAGAACTTCAGCAGCTTTACGAAGCTGAGCAGATGTTGCTGTTAGCTCATCTTTAAGCGATTGTGGCATATCAGGAGTTTGAGCTCCAAGACCTTCATAATATGTTGCCTTATCGTTATAGTATGTTGCTTTTTGCTGAGCTTCTGTGGCAGCAGCAGTTGCTTCAGCTACACTTTGGTTTGAAGTATCCAGAAGAAACTTCAGGAATTTCCAGTCATAATTTGTTATCTGAGCCTTTGGGCTTCGAATGGCTGTCAAATAACCATTTGTATTGTAAAGATACTCAATATCAAAGTTTTGTGGCTGGGTTACTTTTGAAACTCTACCATTTGTATAATACTTTTTACTACTGAATGTCTGGCTATCAACATTTGTTGTTACATCAAAAGGTCTTCCAAAACTATCGTAAGTGAAAGTTTTCAGGAACTCTAAAGATCTTTTAATTTCAGCAATCTTACCAATACCTTTAGTAGCTGTATCAAAAGTCCAGGTTGATATTCCTTCAGCTTCCACTTTCTGAACTACTCTACCAAGTTTATCGTAGGTTATTTTAACTGTCTGATCCTTGGCATTTTTCTGTTCAACAAGCTCACCATAAGGATTGAACTTATATTCCCATATACCCATATCAGGATCATTTGAAACTATCTTATTACCAAATGCATCGTAGGTCATTGTTGCAATGGCACCATTTGCATTTGTTTCTATCAGCTTTCCAAAAGGATCATACTTATATGTTACCCATGCTCCTTCTGGTTCATCAATGCGAAGAACTTTACCAATTGCATTTTTAAGTGTTGTTTTTGCTTGTCCGAGCTGATTTGTGGAAACCACACTTAAACAATTATAAATATATGTTGTGGTTGCATGTCCTGTAAGATTTACCTTTTTTACAGATGCTTTTCTTCTTAAATCATCATAGGTTACCTCATTCCAGTAGATGGTATCATCTTTGAAATATGGCATAGATTTATGTGTAAGTAACCCAATGGAATTATATTTAGAATCCTGATAGATCTTTCTGCCATTAAAACCAAGGGTTTCTTTTCTGATCTCTCTGTTTTTATTATCATAATGAACAATTTTTACTGGCTTTCCAGTTGTTTGTTCAGTTACCTGATATAAAGCAAAATCAGACCATGCATAACTCCATGTTGTAACAACTCCATCTGCTTTGGTTCTGCTTATTTTGCGACCAAGAGTATCATAAGCAACTACTACAAATAACCCATTTGGATCTGTAACTTTAGTAATCTGGCCAAATCGCACGTCATACTCTCTTGTTTCCATATGACCAAGAGCATTGGTAACTTTTTCCGGAAAAGTACCAGAAGCATCCGCTGTAAAAGTAGAAACTCTTGATTCAACACCATCTCCATTTATAGTAAGCGATTGAACATTACCATAGCTGTCATAGGTATAGCTTTTTGTTAAAGCGTTTACATTACCCGGTTCAATAGTTTCTGTTTCTATCATCCCATTTGCATCATAAGTGCGGGAAGTTGTACTTGTCTTTGATGTAAGATCAGGATTTGTTAAAGTAATAGTTGTTCCGGTTTCTTTGCCAATAATCCAGTTTGTATCATCATTACTATAAGTTTTAGAAGTCTCTTTAATAAATGTTAAACCACCACCAACTGTTGTTTCTTTAACATTACCGCAGTTACCATAGGAGTCTATATTGCTGTTTTCTATAGTAACTGTTCTAAAAAGAGTTCCATCAAGCTCATAACTGTTTAAAATGCTTTTTTCCGGATAGGGAAAGTAAACCTTTCCATCAAAAGCAGTATTGTGGTTATAGAAATTCTCTTCCTTACTAACCAAAGTTCCATCAGTAAGCTTTACCTCTTCCAAAACAGGCATTCCTGTGTATGGAAAATCCTGTGCATATTTTGTGTACTTGGTTTTACCCGTTGTTTCGTCTTTTTCTTCTATCCACTCAAAACCTAAATAACCACGTCCCTGGACATTAAGCTTTGCACCTCCATACTTGTAGGAGATTGTGTTTTGTCCGCCAATTCCATCATTAACTTTTACTGATGATACTGTGTTCCAGGAGGGTTGAAAATCACGGTTTGGATATGTATTAGAACTTCCTTTTGTATAAAAAGTTGAGTCTGAAAGTAATTTATACTCAATGTCAATTTTTGAGATTGATGTTGTGTTGATTTGGGATGTTATGGATTTTAGGAGTGGTTTTTTTGATTTATTAAGAGCTACATGAAGACCATCAACCCCAGTATTTACATTTTTATGACCAACCCTATCAACTGAACCATCACCATTTATATCTACTAAACCACAGTATATACCGTATATATTGCTGTCTCGAATATAATTTCTACTCTCTGGACCACTTCCTGCTGGTAACCATAATTTATAATCCCCAAAGCCATGACCGTTATTTAGTGCAACATGAAGACCATTTACCCCTGTATTTTCATTTTTGTGACCAACACGATCAGGCAGACCATCTCCATTCATATCAATAAGATCACAGTATACACCATACTCATTACTATCTTGAATATAATTTCTACTATATGGACCACTCCCTGCTGGTAACCATAATTCAAATCCCCCAAAGCCATTACCATTGTTAAGAGCAACATGAAGACCATCAACTCCTGTTTTATCATTCTTGTGACCAACACGATCAGGCAGACCATCACCATTCATATCAATTAGGTCACTATATACCCCA
>JAAELO010000252.1 GCA_024226555.1 Desulfobacterales bacterium
CAACCACCCGACCGGGTTCAGCGCCACGACGGACAGCGTCAGCGAGATCACCACCGCATGGACCGATTCGAGCGGCGGAACCTTGCCGGACGGCTACCTGGTGCTGTGCAACCTCACCGGGATCTTTAGCGATCCCGTCGATAGCACGGCGCAGGGCGACGACTCGGACTGCTCCGACGGCAGCGGCGTGATGAACGTGGCCCACGGCACGGGCACGTACTCCTGGACGGGGTTGGATTCCGACACGCAATATTATTACGCGATATACCCTTACAGCAATTCCGGGGTAAACATCGACTACAAGATCGACGGCACACCGCTCACGGACGACGCGACCACGTTCAAGGACGAACCGAGCAACCACCCGACCGGGTTCAGCGCCACGACGGACAGCGTCAGCGAGATCACCACCGCCTGGACTGATTCGAGCGGCGGAACCTTGCCGGACGGTTACCTGGTGCTGTGCAATGCTACCGGAACCTTTGGCGATCCCGTCGATAGCACGGCGCAGGGCGACGACTCGGACTGCTCCGACGGCAGCGGCGTGATGAACGTGGCCCACGGCACGGGCACGTACTCCTGGA
>JAAELO010000253.1 GCA_024226555.1 Desulfobacterales bacterium
TGGACGACACTGTAACCCTCTCTCTAACTATAAGAAAAATGCAGGAAACGCACGAAACCTTAAGAATATATATACGAAGATTTGGGATGAAACTAAACGAGAAAAAGCACGAGATCGCCGTGCTTACCCATCAAACCGTGCAAGGCCCCAAAGAAGAAGAGTATATAGTCGAACAAATTGCGAGAATATACCCGAACGCAGTCGTCCAACCGAAAGAATGGGTATACTTAGGGTGCACTTTCAACCCGAACCAACTCTCGACTGACCCCCACTTCTTCAAAAAATTAGGGGCAGCCAGCAACAAAGCAAGCACCTTAAGAGACATCGGGATGTACTCTATCGCCGTGGCCCCGGAAGCCCACAAAGCAGTCTACATCGGTACGATAAGACCCACTGCCGTATTTGGAGCCGAAGCCCTCGCCATTTCCAAGAAAGTAGAAAAGAGATTTAGGGAACTACAAACCAAATGCCTGGCAGGCGCCCTAAAAATTCACACCGGCACTTCGTATAGAATTCTTAACGAGATCTTAGGAGTCCCATCGATTAATATTTTCATCTTAAAAATCCAATTCTTATTCGTATCGAGAAGAATCTTCGCATCTATCAAAGAGAAAGCGGCACACCGAGCCCAA
>JAAELO010000254.1 GCA_024226555.1 Desulfobacterales bacterium
GGTTGAAGATGCTCAGCAGGAAATCGTCAGGGCTGCTAAGGAACTTGAAGCTGATGGAACGATAGTACTTGGCGGAAAGGGTAAGGACGATATCCTTGTCTAATGATGATGATTTTATACCTTTTAGTATTACGAAAGCAGAGAGTGTTGCTTTTAAGGCTATTCATAAAAGAAAAGCCTTAGGAGACAGGTCGGAGTTTTACGATCTACTTGAAAAATCAGGTATTAAGAGAAGAAAAAAACTTGAGCCCAGCCCTTTATACTCATCAGGTAAAGACCCAGATGAGCTTGATGAAGCGGAAATGTTAGAAAAGGAAAAAAAGGAAGAGATAAAAGCTCTTAAGGATGAAAGAAATGCTCTGAACGATGAAGCTGAAGGGATCAAAAAAGAAGCATATGATCAGGGTTTTGAAGAGGGCAAAAAAGAGGGTTATGAAGAGGGACTAAAGCAAGCAGGAGAAGATTTAGAAAAATTAAAAAAAATATTAAATGATGTTGAAAATCTCTGGAAAGATCATGTTGATGCTAACGAGAAAGAGATTATCAATATGATCCTGAAAATAAGCGAAAAAGTAATTCAGGGAAAAATTGAATCAGATAATGAAATTGTTAAGTTTTCAATTCTCCACGCATTCGAACAAATGCCTGAAACAAACGAAGTAACTATTTCGGTAAATCCTGCTGATTACGAATTTATCGATATAATCCAGGAAGATTTCTTTAAAACAATCGAAGGTTTAAAGCAGATCTCAATAGTATCAGATTCCGCAGTTGGTAGGGGTGGTTGTAAAATAGAAAGCAAAAGGGGAGAGGTAAACTCCTCAATTGAAGCAAGAATAAATGCTGTAAAACAAAGCGTTATAGAAAGTCATGGTGGTTAGCAATGGATGAAAGTGCTCTAAAAATTGAGTGGGACCCATATCTCGACGCAGTTAACGATTGCAGTCCGTTAAAAGTAGAAGGACGGATTGTGAAAGTTATTGGTTTAATTGCAGAGGGTGAAGGCCTTGGACTCAGTATTGGCAGCCTTTGCAGCATATCAGGAAGTAATTCAGATGAAATATTAGCCGAAGTTGTCGGCTTTAAAGATGATAGAGTACTACTTATGCCCTATGGTGAAACTAGTGGAATAAGACCCGGTTGTAAAATCACACTTGTTAATAAAAACCCAAAAGCTGAGGTTGGAGATAATTTTCTTGGCAGAGTGGTTGATGGTATGGGCGAACCAATTGATGGTAAAGGACCCATAGAGGCAGGTGCAAAATATCCCTTACGTGGAACACGTATAAATCCCATGGATAGGGAAGCAATCGAAGAACATATGGATGTTGGTGTTAATGCAATTAACACAATGATTCCACTTGGACGAGGTCAGCGTGTTGCTATAATGGCAGGATCTGGTGTCGGTAAAAGTGTCTTGATGGGCATGATGACCAAACACACCCAGGCAGATGTTATTATAATTGGCCTGATAGGTGAACGTGGCCGTGAGGTAAAAGATTTTGTTGATAACAACCTTGGAGTAGAAGGATTAAAAAAATCTGTTGTGGTTGCAGCAACATCTGACAGCCCTCCACTTGTCAGAATGAGAGGGGCTTATTTTGCAACATCACTTGCTGAATATTTCAGAAATCAGGGCAAAAACGTACTACTTATAGTTGACTCAATAACCCGTTTTGCAATGTCATCACGTGATGTTGGTCTTGCAGCCGGAGAACCACCCACAACAAAAGGTTACACCCCGTCATTTTTTGCACAAATTCCAGTTCTGCTTGAAAGAGCAGGTAATGTTCAGGGAAAAGGATCTATTACCGGGATTTACACAGTACTTGTTGAGGGTGATGATATGAATGATCCCGTAGGTGATACCGTAAGATCAATAGTTGACGGACATATTGTTCTTTCACGGGATATTGCAATGAAAGGTCATTATCCTGCAATTGATGTTCTTGCAAGCGTATCAAGGGTTGTAAATGATGTGTCAACCCCGGATCATCTTGAGCTTAGAGCAGAACTTATAAAAGTACTTTCAGCATACAGAGATGCTGAAGATATGATCTCAATCGGTGCATATGCTAATGGATCTGACCCCTTAATAGATAGGGCCATTCAGCTAAAACCAGAAACAGATGCATTTTTAAGACAGGGCGTTGATGAAAAAGTAACTTACCCGGAGGGAATTGTTAAACTTGAGATGTTATTCGGAGTAGCTAATGAAGAAGTTTAAATTTAGCCTTGAATCGCTCCTTAGCTACAAAACACATCTGGAGCATATTGCAAAACAGGAAACAGCTGTTGCAAGAGCTGCAGTTAATAAATGCAGGAATAGAATTGAAACCTGCAGGAACAATATTACAGAAACACAAATTAAACTTATTAAAGAAACTGAAGAGGGCATTCCAATGGAACGTTATAAAATCCACACCGATTTTCTTGACGGATCCGAACGTGAAATTGAATATCTCTTTGGTGAACTTATAAAACTAAATGAAGTTCTTCAAAAAAAGCAGGAGATACTTAAACAAAAATCGATTGAAAAAAAAACAATCGAAAATCTAAAAGAGAAGAAAAAAACAGAGTATTATCTTGCCATGGAGAAAGAGATTCAGAAACAGACAGACGATATGATTATAGTGAAAAAATCAAGGGAATTAGGGAGTTTTACATGAAGATAAAAAGTTTTTTATTATCATTAGTAATGGTTTCGGTTGCAGGCTATCTGCTATACACAAAAACAGATATTCTACATTCTGCAAAGAGTCTGTTTGTAAATATAGCTTTTGCCCAGGATGCTGAGGAAAAGAAGGAGAAAGAGGAGCCTAAAGAAGGAGAAAAAGCTGTTGTTGAGGAAGAGGATGATAGAAGCCCTGAAGAGATTGCTGCAGATGAGGCTAAGAAGAAGGCAGAAGAGACAGAAAAAATCAAACTGATGTTTGACGGAATTGAAGCAAAAAGACTTAGAAATAAAAAAGCTGAAGAAAAACTTAATGTTAAGATTGCCAAGTTTGAAACATTGAAAGCGGAGCTTGATGAAAAACTTGAAAAGCTTGATGAAGTCCACAGACAAATAAAAGTCAGTCTTGAAAAATTTAATAAAAAAGAGTCAGAGAAAGAGCTTCTGAAGAAACAGAAAGAAGAGAGAAAACTTGGTCAGCTGGTTAAGGTTTATACAAGTATGAAACCTAAGCAGGCTGGTGCAATTATAAATAAGCTTGATATTCTGATTGCAGAGAAGCTTTTCCTTAGAATGAAGGGTGAAGTTGCCGGAAGGATTCTTTCCTACGTTGATAGTGAGAAGGCGGCCAAAATCAGTGAGAGGTTAGCAGAAAGCGATACAGCAATAGGAAATTAGGTGTCGTAAAGTTCCTTCATATATAAGAATTTTGGAAAAATGTTAGATTTTGACTTAGCAAGCACTATTAAGCCCACTTTTTTTAATTTGTGATTTACCCTCATTTCTAAGAAGAATTTAGAAAAATATTCTCAGAAATAACACCAATCTTGCTTTTTAACATATTATTTATCAAACTTTTCAAAAGTTTGGCTTCCGGCAGGACCACCAGAGGTATATTTAGAAAAATAAAATGATTATGTATGAACAAACAGAACTTATCATAAGAATCAGTTTCATCACTTTAAATCATAATTTGAATTGAGGATAAAGATGACAAATAATTCTGAGATAGCCCCAAGTACTATTATGCGTAACGCATATGCTGTTTATCCATCTTTTGCCATGCTTGCCGGGATGCAACTTGATCTGTTCACACCATTAAAAGACAAGCCTATGGATCCCGAAAGCCTTGCGATTGTTCTAAAGGTCAAGGAAAGTAAATTATCCCCTTTACTCTACTCTTTGGTTACAGCTGGTCTCCTTAATGTTGAGGATGGAATATTTTCCAATACTGTTGAATCAGATACTTATCTGGTTAAAGGACTTCCCACATATATGGGAAGTCTGAATGAATTCTTTAATGATTTGTGGCATGCTACTCTTAATACAGCCGAGAGTATAAGAACTGATGAACCTAAATCAAAGCATGACTGGTCAACTCTATCTGAAGAGGAGTTGCTCAAATATTTCCGCAGTCAATATCCTTCAAGTCTTCGATCAGGAATGCAACTTGCTCAGAAAATCGATTTTAGAAATACAAAAAGTTTGATAGACGTTGGTGGGGGGGCAGGTGGTCTTGCTGTGGGAATATGTGGTGCATATCCTGAAATAGAAGTAACTGTGGCTGATCTGCCTCAGGTTGTATCAATTGCAGATAAATTTATTTCGGAAGCAGGTTTGTCTAAAATGATTACTACAGTGGGAGTAGATCTGATAAACAGTGAAATTGAAGGTAGCTATGATGTTGCAGTTCTAAGAGCGCTTATCCAGGTAATGAAACCCGCATATGCGAAGAAAACACTAAAGAATGTGTTCCAGGCCCTCGAGCCAGGTGGGCAAATCCATATTTTAGGCTGTATCTTAGATGACAGTCGCTTATCGCCAGCTGTATCAATGGCGTTCAGTCTGGTCTTCCTAAATGTTTATGAAGAGGGAGGAGCTTACACAGAGCAACAACACCGTGGCTGGCTTAATGAGGCCGGGTTCACAGATATTTCCGTTGAAATTGGCATAACATCTGAGGGTGGAATTGTTTCAGCACGCAAACCTAAAACATAAGGATGTTTTTCTAAGTGGATTTTAAAGTATTTACACTGGATGAAAGAATAGATTTAATTGATCAAGTTGCTTCATTAGATAACAGATCATGGCCAATATTTTTGCAAAATGGTGATGCTGAAAGCTGGAAGTATTTTTATGATGAATTAACAGAATATGTTCTGGTATTTGAGCAAAATGACGAAGTGATTGGTGCTGGTTTTACAGTTCCTCTTAAATGGGATGGAACCTAGGGATTTACCGAAATCAATAGAAGATATATTACAAAGGGGACTGAGTAACAAACATGACCATAATCAAGCTAATACATTGATCCCAATTGGTGCATTGGTTGATGCTTCACAGCAAGGTCAAGGCTTGAGTAGTGTTATATTACAGGAAATGAAAAGACTCGCTTATGACTTAAATTTATCCTCTTTAGTTGTTCCTGTACGTCCAACTCAGAAGTCTGAATATCCATTACAATCAATATTTTCTTATGCAACATGGCGTCAATCAGACCGGTACCTGTATGATCCCTGGCTTCGTGTACATGAAAAACATGGTGCGGAAATTATTCACATTTCAGAATGTACTTTAACTGTTAAAGCCCCTCTCTCTGATTGGGTTAATTGGACCGGAATGATATTTCCTGAGTCCGGAAAATACATTGTGCCGGGAGCACTTAGCCCGGTAGATGTATGCATTGAATCTTACAGCGCATCTTACAAAGATCCGAATGTTTGGATGAAGCATCCAATGTAACACAATCAAACTATTAGTAATTTATTTACTTCTTTTGAGATCCTAAAAAATTGATGTAGGATCTATTCACAATTCACCCATTCAATAATAAGCTTATGAGAAATAGATATTTTTGGAGGTAATATTTTGGAATCTGACCTGATCTCTTCTCTTGTAAACCATCTGGCATCTTCAAGTTCATTATCTCCGAGACAAATTTCATCATCTTTAGCTGTTGCAATAAAACCTAACATCAATGAGTTGGGGAAAAGCCAAGGCTGAGAATGTTGATATTCAATTTTTTCAACTGTAACGCCTGATTCTTCATGTATTTCACGGGCTACCGCCTCTTCAATAGTCTCCCCGGGTTCCACAAATCCTGCTAATGTGGAATACATCCCTTCAGGCCATTCTTTTTGCCGACCTAGTAAACAGCGATCTCCAGATGAAACAAGAACAATAATGGCAGGGTCCATACTTGGAAAGAAATTTTCATTACACTCAGTATTCATGCAAATACGAACATGGCCGGCATTTGAAGATTTTGTTTTACTACCACATTTTCCGCAGTACTGATTTTTTGAATGCCAGTAGCTCGTAAAACGAGCTAATACTAACAACTCATTGTCCCTGCTACCTATCAATGGCATTACAGGTCTAAGATCCTGAAAAGTTGCATCTTTCTTTTTCATAATATTTGATGCAGACTCATTAGAGTTTATATCTATTGCAAAACAGGGAGTTTCATCAATAATACCCAGAAATACAAGAGAGTCAACAAAATCTGAAGTTTGTGTAAGATCATTGTGTGTAAGATAAACAGCTCCGGGATTTTCTGTTGTATCACATAAAACATTTAAATTGTGAATTGGAATAATTCTGGAATTTTCATCAAAAAATTTTTCATTTAGCCAGCTTTTATCGCTTCGAATGAATGAATACCGGTCAAATCCATTTATCGAAATACTGTTTTTGTTCATTTTGCAAACCTCTTTTTTTACCATTTCTAATTTATATAGAATCTACATACCACAGATTGTAATTGTAATTCAAAAAATTATAAAATCAGGATCAGTTATTCAAAAGAGCAGTTATTAGAGACTCCCTGTTATACAATTAATAAATTGGAAGAGATTTTTTAAATAATATTTTTGATAAAAATAATGACTAAATTCCATCATCCCATTATAATTAGAATTACTCCAATGGGAATCAATAACGCATATTTAAGACGTATCAAAATCTTTTTTTCACCAAGAAGTGCTCCGGCAATAACTATACCCCATAGTACACTTAGCTCACGAATCGGTACCACAACTGTTAAGGGAAGCGTTTTGAGAGCATATAAAACCAGAATAAATGATAAAGGCATTAATATTCCCACTACAAAAATGGAAGTTCGGTGTTCCTCCCAGGCTTTTGATACTGTCTTTGGTTTTCTGAATACAAATGGCATAAGAATCACGCACCTCATTACTGCACCTGCATAATCCAAAACAATTGGATTAATGCCACCATCAGTCACTGCTATCTTATCACAAAGACTGTAAGCTGCAGCAAAAAATGCTGTGCCGAGACCCCAAAGAATCGGTTCAAGAGTATATTTATTATCAGAAGTACTTCCCACCAACCAAACACCAGTAATAATAGCGACAACTCCGCATAAGCCAACATTTCCGATATTCTCATTGAGAAATAATAAACCTGCACAACCCGCTAATACAGGAACCATACCTCTGATAATAGGGTATGCAACTGTCATGTCTACCTTCTCATAACAATATAAAAGAAAAAGAGTATATGCAAAATGCAGGAAACCGCTCAAGAGAAGTAAACCGATCTGGTAAAGGTTAAAACTGAAAGATGTCGTACATAAAACTGCTATTACAAACGGTGCATACAAAATTGTTGTGACAGTTCCTATAAACCAAACAAATACAAATCCGTTACTTGCACGCTTAGCGTAGACATTCCAGATTGAATGCATGATGGTTGCCAGTAAAAGTACTGATATGGCTATTGAAAAATTCATAGGTGTTACTTATAGATTTGTCGTATGAAATGCAAGGTTTTAGGTTTTAGAAGGATCCCATTAGAGATCTCCCACTAATTAGATTTTGATAAGTAAATAGTATAAAAAATGAGTTGGGGCTAAAAACCCACTTTTCTTTCCTCTTTGATGTCTTTATTCAAAATGTCTTATAAGGGAATCTCTAATAACTCCTCTTTTGCAAAATACTGTGTTATTTCTAAAAAAAACTGTAATATAATCGGCTCGTTATTTTCAGAAATGCCTTGTATTTCATCAAAAATTCTAATTATTAGAGGTTCCCATAAGTATAATTTACAAGATTCCCATATAATAAAACAAAGCTATTATCTTTGGTGTAGTAGTAATTAGGGTTATGCACCATACTAAAATTAATAGTAGGGCTAATCCAAGATCTTTAGCAGAGAAAATAACTTCAGACTCAGCTTCCTCTTTTCCAGATGAAAAAGAAGTTTTTACAAAAGTAAAAAAAAGAAGTAATATAATAGAGTAATAAATGGAAAGTAATATAGTGGCAATAGAAGGACCAATTGCAGAAGGATCACTTAAATTTCCTAACATCTCTATTGTTCCGGTTATTAAACCGAGTGAGCCGGCATATATTGTATATTTAATTCCTGTTTTAGCTATTTCAGAAAACCTTTTGTTTTGATAATGGTATTGATAAAAAAGTGAGAGTATAGAATTTGCAAAAAAAACAGGAAAAACTTTTCCAAAGTTTGCAAGGAGAAGCAGGAAAGTAATTCCTGTAACTAATAGAAATGAACGAATATCGATCAAATACCAAATTTCTCCCTTGACCCCAACTATACAAATCAAAAAACTGAATAATATCCATCCAGATGTTCTAAAGCCAGAAAGTGTTCTATGATTCATAAGGCCTTCATATTATAAGAGTTTTAAATTTAGGGAATCTCTAATAACTGATCTTTTTGCGAAACACAGCGTTATAACAAAAATAAAACTGTAGTGAAATCAAACCGTTGTTTTTTGTTATGCCTTGTATTTCATCAAAAATTCTAATTATTAGAGATTCCCTTTATCTAATTTTTGATAGCTTCTGCCTCAAGCCTGATCATATCGACATTAACAGAGCCATTACTTTTTAAACCATTTTTTTCAATGTATTTATCAACTGTACAGTTTATAAATTCTTCCCTCAATTCAAATGGTAAACGATCTGTATATGGCAGCCATGTTGTTCGAATCCAACCAGCAACCCCATCTCTATTATCATATGACATAATCTTTGGAATAAGTTCACATCTGACATCTGAAAAACCGACCTCCCTAAGCCATATCTCATATTTTTGAGAATCATGAAAACCGTAGGGAAATTCAAAATCGATAAAATATTTGTTCCATTTTTTTTCCGGTATTAAAATGTCCAGAATATCGATTATATCTTTTGCATTCCCTTTCCCACCCATTTGAAGAAGAATCTTTCCACCTGATTTAAGGGCTTTGTATATAGAGTTAAGTACTGGTTTATGATCTTTAATCCAATGTAGAGCAGCATTTGAAAATATCACATCGAATATTTCGCTAAAAGGTAAAGAGGAAGCATCGGATATTTCAAATGAAAGATTAGGATAGTTCTGGCCTGGAAAACTCTGTAACGCAAGCTCAATCATATTAGCAGAGTTATCCACTCCTATTACTTTACCACTTGTAAGTATGGTTGCTATTTCAGCGGTTACTTTACCATCCCCACAACCAATATCCAGAATTGATTCACTACCATTTAAGTCAAGGTTTGAAATCAGCTCCCTTGCCCACTTCTGCTGTGCAGTAGAATATTTAGAATAGTCATCTGCATTCCATGTGTATTTTTTTTCCTGATCCATAAACCCCTATACTATTCAATTTTGAAAGGATAATAACTGTTACAAAACACATTCGTCCTCAATCATTATAAAAAATGTCACTTGACATATTCCGGTACATATATACAAAATACCTGATTTAATAACCAGAAATAAAGGTAGCAAAAGATAATGAACAATGAAACATATAAATATATTTTTGGACCAGTAACATCTAGAAGATTAGGCATATCATTGGGAATAGATCTTATTCCATATAAAACATGCAGTCTTGATTGTATCTATTGTGAATGTGGCAGAACATCTGATTCGACTATTGAAATCAAAGAACATATTCCGTTTGAAGGTCTGAAAGATGAACTGACAACATATCTAAACAGTAATATAAAGCTTGATGCTATAACATTTGCAGGATCTGGAGAACCAACCCTTCACAATAGAATTGGAGATGTTATTGCTTTTTTGAAAGAAAATTATTCGGAGTTTAAGGTCGTTCTTCTTACAAATAGTACTCTTTTCCATCATGCCTATGTCAGGGATAGAGTAATAGGTGCAGATACTATAATAGCTTCATTCGATGCTGCAAGTGAAAATGTTTTTAAAAAACTTAACAGGCCTCACAAAGATCTTACTCTATTTAAAATGAAAGAAGGTCTTTTAAAATTAAGAGAAGAGTATCAAAATGAAATGATTCTTGAAGTTTTTATAGTGCCTGGTGTTAATGATAGTGATGATGAACTAAAAAAAATTAAGATTTTCGCAGATTCTTTAGGGCCGGAGAGTATTCAGGTGAATTCAATGGACAGGCCCGGAACATGCGATTGGGTTAAATCTGTTTCAAAAGAAAGATTAAAAGAGATTGAAACCTTTTTTGGTATCGATTCAATGAAATTTAATCATTTAAAATCCACAAAAAATATAAGTTGTAAGGATATAATTTCAGAAATACTTTCAACTATCAGAAGAAGGCCTTGTACAAAATCTGATCTGAAAAAAATGACTGGACAAAATACTGGAGTTGAAAAAGCACTTGAGAAATTAATATCAGAAGATAAAATTGTGCTTAAAAAAATGCCCCGTGGAGATTTTTACTATACAAAAGATAGAGGATAGGGAAACTGCTAACAACAGCCTTTTCGCCGAAATACTGTGTTACAGGAAAAAAAGAACTGTAAACTTTATAAACGTCGTATTTCAATCAAAATTCTAATTATTAAAGGTTCCCGGAGGTACTAAAAGAGATGACGATTTTTTCATGGAAAGGAGTGGATACTGAAGGAAGGCCATTAGCAGGTGATATAGATGCGCAAAACCTCAATAAAGCTCGTATAGAAATTTATGAAAGGGGCGCCCGGCCAGATGAAATTAAAGTCAAAAAACGATCTTTTTTTAAAAGAGATCTCTTCCAGAGAAAAATATCTACAGTGGATATACTTAATTTTACAAGACAATTGGAAACAATGATTAATAGTGGGCTTCCAATAGTTAGGTGCCTTAGTACCATAAAAGAACAGGAGCAAAAACCGAAACTAAAAGAGGTGATAACAAAGATTCAAAGTTCTGTTGAAAGTGGTTCATATCTTTCAGAAGCGATCTCAGAATTTCCCGAAGTTTTCAGTAGTTTATATATCCATATGGTAAAAGCAGGTGAAAAGGGTGGTATTCTCGGTAAAATTATGTCCAGATTAGCAGATACCATAGAAAAAGAGAATGATTTAAGAAAAAATGTAAAAGATGCTTTAGTATACCCAGCCTTCATATTAAGTGTTGCCATTACAGTAATAACCATAATCATAGGTTTTGTGATCCCGGTTTTTAAAGATATGTTTATATCATTTGGTAGCGACCTTCCACTGCCCACTCAATTTGTTGTCGATCTAAGTTTAATACTGAAAAACAATTCAATATATATACTTTTGGTACTGATATCTTTGACTTTCCTGTTAAAGACTCTGTATTCATCCGAAAAAGGTCGTTTGAGAATTGATGCCTTAATTTTAAAAGTGCCTGTAATAGGTTCGATTATATTGAAAAAATCGATATCATCATTTTCAAGAAGTATGGGATCCATGATGGAAAGTAAGGTAACTATTAATGAAGCACTTTATTTATCATCAAAAACTGCAGAAAACAGATTTTTTGCTAAAATTGTCGCTGAAATTAATGTAGGAATATCTGAGGGTGTGACTTTAACAGATGCATTTAAACAAACAAGCATATTTCCCCCGGTTGCTGTTTCAATGATTGCTACCGGTGATGCCACAGGTTCCCTTGAAAAGATGTTTAAAAGACTTGCTGATCTTTTGGATAATGAAACTCAAAGAGTAAGTAAAAATATGGTAAAATTACTGGAGCCTGTTGTCATAGTAATAACAGGGGTTATTGTCGCTGCACTAATAATTTCGATCTATTTACCTGTGTTTTATTTACCAGGGACAATGGGTTTATGACCATTGAGGTTGTTACAAATGCTCTTTTGCCCAATTTCTATTTGTGGCACAACCTCAATTGTCAATACTCCTGAAATAATCCAAGACAAAACTGATATGTTTGTACATTACCTGATAAGACCTGACTTCATCTTTTGACTTTATTACATCAAGAATTTTATAATGTTGCTTAAGTATAACTTCAAGATTTTTAGGTTCCTGATAGAGATGCTTAAGGTTTTTTTGAATTCCAGTGAACAAAAAATCATAGAAATTTTTCATCAGATATACCTGAACAGGATTTTTTGTTGCATAAGCAATGGCCATATGAAAAGAAGCATCCGCTTCTGTTCCGAGCCTTCCTGAAGCGATCTCTTCTTTCATCTCCTCAATACTTTTTTCAAGAAAATCATAATCTTTTTGGGTGCCTCGTCTTGCGGCAAGAGCTGCTGAATTACACTCAAGCCCCATTCTTACTTCGAGAAGATCGATTATGGTTGCATCATGAACACCCATTGCAGCAACAATGGGATTACCGCTTCTTGTGTCAGGAGATGTCACGAATGTACCTTGTCCCTGTTTGTGTTCCAGAAGTCCAAGTACAACAAGTTTGTTTATAGCATTTCTGATTGTAGTTCTACTCACATTGAGAGTTTCTGCAAGCTCTCTTTCCGGCATGAGCTGTTCTGAAGGCTTCAATTCACCCCTGAAAATAAGTTCCCTTATCTGCTCAAATACCTGATCAGATATTTTTTTGGGCTTAATAGGTTTAAACTTCATAAATTTAAAGACTCCCAATATATTTCAATGGAATGTTTTATTTTAACATTACTCTTATTTGCAGCAGCAACATCTCGTATTTGCATCATACATGCCGGACAACCCGTCGCAATAAACTGACATTCAGTCTTTATCAGATTTTTGAATTTTTTTTCACCTATTTTTTTTGAAATATCGTAGTGATTTAGATTGAAACTACCGCCCATTCCGCAACAACTGTCACTTTTATCCGATTCAACAAATTCATATAGTGGGTTTTGCTTTATTAAGTCTCTCGGTTCTTTATAAATACCAAGGGATTTTTTTAAATGACAAGGATCGTGATATGTGACTATCCCCCTTTTATCACCACTATTTGATGGGAGTTCAACAGACAATTTTTCAGTAATAAACCTGTGTATATCAAATGTTTTTTCAGAAATTATCTTAACTTTTTCAGACATTTCCTTATTTTGATCGTCAAGAACCAAAGGCCAGGTTTTCTTTATGGTTGATGTGCAGGTTGCGCAAGCAGTTACATAATAATCACAACCATATTCCTCAAAGAGATCGGCATTTAATGTTGTAAGTTTGATAAATGTTTCAAGGTCGCCCGATGCAATGGCTGGTATACCACAACACCCTGTTTTATCTAAAAGAGTTACGGCTGCTCCATGGTATTCCAGAATATCCACAACTTTTTCAGCAATATCAGGGAAAAACTTATCAAGAATACAACCCGCATAGAAACCAACTTTTAGACCAGTTTTTTTATTATTTGAAATTTGCTTTCTGTTTTTTTTCTTCATTCTATCATAAAAAGATGTTGGGGCAATTTTTGGAAAATGTCTTTTTCTATCACCTATGTTAATTCTGAAGCATGATGAATCAAATTTTGTTTTTTTAATGGCAACGCCCTGAAATTTCGAAAAAAATAACAGGAGTTTATTAAAAAAAGAGGGATTTGATAAAACCTTTCTGAAAATTATCTTCTTTGCAGTGGATAAACCTTCATAATTTATCAAAGCAACCCTTGCTTTAATGAAAATATCTGTAACTTTAACACCAGAAGGACAATTTGCAGCGCATGAACCACAAAGCAGACATTTATTAATTACCTTATTTACATCTTCTATATTCTCAAAGAACTGCTCAGAAACTCCTTTTAATATTGCAAGTTTGCCCCTTGCAACATCTGTCTCACTAAGCGTTTCATTATAAAGTGGACATACGGACTGACACATGCCACAACGCATACACGTAATCAGTTGTTCTTCCAGCTCTTTAAATGTTTCTGTAAGTTTTTTTATATCTTTCATCTATTAACTCCGTAACATCTCCAGGAATCTCTTAGAAGTTCCCTTTACTAATTTAACAAATTATCAGGATCTACAGATACTTTTATTTTATCCATAAAATCAAGTGTTGATTTTCCAAGTTCCTTTCTAAGGAATGCAGATTTAGCTATTCCAATACCATGTTCTCCAGATAGAGTTCCACCTAAATCAAGGGCTTTATCAAAGATCTCCTCAACTGCCTTTTCCACTTTTTCCCACTCTTTTTTATCTCTTTTGTCGGTGAGAATAGTTGGATGAAGGTTTCCATCTCCCGCATGTCCAAAGGTTCCTATTAAGAGATCATATTTTTTAGCAATACTGGTTAGTGCTTCCACCATATCCGGAAGCTTACTTCTAGGAACAGTAGCATCCTCCAGAATCAATGTTGGTTTTACTTTGGCAAGGGCAGATAATGCTGCTCTACGAGCAGCCCATATTTTATCTCTCTCTTCATCACTCCTGGCAATTTGAACAGAGGCCCCCATCTTTTTACACAGTTTTTCAACTTTTTGCGCATCATCTTCAACTTCAGCAGGATGTCCATCAACTTCGATCAAAAGAATTGCTTCGGATTCAACAGGAAGTCCTGCTTTTGAGAAATCTTCAACAGCTCTTATGGTAAAATTATCCATAAACTCAAGGGTGGCAGGTACTATACGATTTGCTATTATTGCTGCTACTGTTTCAGAAGCTTTGCCAACGCTTTTAAAAACAGCAAGAATAGATTTTTTGTGAAGAGGTTTAGGAATCAGTTTTAGAGTAATTGTATTAAAAATACCTAATGTACCCTCAGACCCAGACATTAAGCCATGAATGTTATAGCCTGTAACACATTTCAAGGTTTTTGACCCGGATTTAACTAAATTTCCTTTTGCATCAAAAAAAGACATTCCCATGACATAATCTTTAGTAACACCATATTTTAAGCCTCTCAAACCACCTGCATTTTGAGCAACATTTCCTCCAATTGTTGAAACTGCCTGACTTCCAGGATCTGGAGGATATAACAGATCTTTTTTAAAGGCTTCTTCTGCAAACTGTTGCGTAATAACACCGGGCTCTACTATAGCGTATAGATCTTCAGTGTTGAGCTCAAGAATCCTGTTCATAGCTGTTGTTAATATGACAACACCATCTTTTACCGGAACCGTTGCTCCAGCAAGATTGGTTCCAGCCCCCCTTACTGTCATTGAAAGACTGTTATCACTACATAGCTTAATAATTTTAGACAGATCTTCACTGTTTTCAGGCCTTACAACAATAGAAGGCATAACTGAATCCAGAACTGCGGCATCATATGAGTGGGTATAGAGGTCTGTTTTATTTGTAAATACATTTTTTTCACCTGCAATTTCCCTGAATTTTTTTACTGTTTTTGAATCCATTTTTGTTCCTCAAATAAAAAATCTGTATTAAGGTGTTAAAGTTTTTTATTAATGCCTCGACATTGGTAGTACCATTGCTGTTTTATATACATGAAAAATGATTTTTCAGAAACAACATTCTTTAATAGATACTATAATTTAATGAAATTGGAGTTTCATTAAATGGATTATTCTTGACAAAAAAACCATCTGTCAATACATTGGTAGTACCAATATGGGGCGAAATCAAATTATTAGAAGCCATCTCAAAAATAAGATTTTTGTTCAAGTTCAAGGCATATCCAAATTTTTTATGAGGAATTAAAATGCAAACGAAAGTTAATTACATTGCAGAATTTGTAAATAATGCTGAAAAAGTATCAGCTGTTGTTTCCAAAAAAAGAACAATGGATGAAGCGGTTCTGTATTGTATTGAACTCTGTAATCAGAATAATCAAAAAAGTATCGCAGTCCCAAATATTCTTTTAGCAAAACTATTCAAAACTAAACATAAAGTTTTATCAGATGATATTTATGATGAGAGAGCTAATATTGATATTGGTTTTACCCTTTGTGATCATGGTATTGCAAATACAGGAACTCTTGTTTTAAATTCCTCAAATGAAAAAACACGAATTGCGACCATGCTTTGCGATATTCATGTTGCAGTGGTCAAAGAAAGCACCGTTGTTCAAAACGCTAAAGCCCTTTCCGAAACTCTTAAAGATGGCATGAATGAAAACTCAGATTATACAGCATTTATTACCGGAGCAAGTAGAACTGCTGATATTGAAAGAACTCTTGCCATAGGAGTCCATGGGCCTCTTGAACTTCATATTATAGTTCTGGAGGGGTCATGAAAAAGAAAGATTATAAAAAGGAACTGGATTCTGCTCTTTCAAACAATTTCTTAAGATCTGCCATGGAAAAATTTGCTGTTGCATATCGGGATAGTAGAACAAATGTGTTCTCTACTATGGATGTTGATGGATTGATTGAAACTATAGCAAATAGTAAAGATAAATCCATATGCAAAATTGAGCAGATGTTTGAGAGTTTTAAAACATCTGCTGAAAAAAAGGGTATAAAAGTCCACCTAGCAAAAGATGCAAAAGCCGCTAATCAGATAATCCTGGAGATTGCTAAAAATGGTGGTGTGAAATCAATTGTTAAATCTAAATCCATGACTTCAGAGGAGATACGCCTTAACCATTATCTGGAAGATTATGGAATTGAAGTCATTGAAACCGATCTTGGTGAGTGGATAATTCAACTTCGCAATGAGGGGCCATCACACATGGTTATGCCTGCTATACACCTATCAAAGGAGCAGGTTACAGAACTTTTTTCAGATGTGACAGGTGAAACCCTTGATCCTGACATTCAAACTCTTGTGAAAGTTGCCAGAAAAGAGTTAAGAGATAAATATCTTACTGCAGATATGGGTATAAGTGGAGCAAACTTTGCGATAGCAGAAACCGGAACTATTGGAATTGTAACCAATGAAGGCAATGCAAGATTAGTTACAACACTACCAAAGATCCATGTTGCTCTTGTTGGGTTGGAAAAGATAGTTCCAGATCTTGATAGCGCTTTAGATATACTCAACATTCTTCCTAAAAATGCTACCGGGCAGAACATTACATCCTACGTAACCTGGATTACAGGTTCTAATGAGTGTTACGCTGCAACTGACAATAGAAAAGAGATACATATTGTATTCCTTGATAATGGTAGAATGGAGATGTCCAAAAACTCTGATTTTGCAGAAGTTTTAAGATGTATCAGGTGCGGAGCATGCGCTAATGTGTGTCCTGTATATAGAATGGTTGGGGGGCATGGTTTAGGGCATATTTATATAGGTGCTATCGGTCTCATTTTAACATTTTTCTTCCATGGCACAGAAAATGCGGAAAGTTTAGTTCAGAACTGTATAAATTGTGGCGCATGTAAAGATGTTTGTGCAGCAGGAATAGATCTTCCAGGAGTTATTAAAAAAGTTCAGTCAAAAATTATTGAGGATAAGGGAAAGACTTTGTCAAGCTCCCTCCTCTCTAAAATACTGCTAAACAGAAATTTTTTTCACAGGTTACTAAAAGCTGCAAGGGTTGCTCAAAAGCCATTAGTTGGAAAGGAAGGTTTTTTAAGACACCTCCCACTTATTGTAAGTAAAGACCATAATTTTAGAGCCCTGCCAAAAATCGCAGACAGATCTTTCAGGGATATGTGGGAGGATATTAAATATAAACTTGAAAATCCTGAACTGAAAGTCTCAGTCTTTGCTGGCTGTCTTCAGGATTTTGTTTATCCTGAGCACCTTATCTCTGCAATAGAGATATTAAAAAGCGAAAACGTACAGGTTTCTTTTTCAGAGGGACAATCATGTTGTGGCCTTCCCTTAGAGATGATGGGAGATAGTAACGCCTCAAAAAACCTTGCAAAACAAAATATAGATGGTTTTGCTTTAGAAAATAGCCATTATATTTTAACCCTTTGTGGTTCTTGTGGAAGTTTTCTTAAAAAGTACAGTGATAAATTAACTGAAAATCCAAAAAATCCTGATTATAAAGACAAGGCAAAGCTCTTTTCAGAAAAGATCATTTTGCTGTCAGATCTGCTATTCAATGTTTTAAAACTTTCCGAAAACGACTTTGATGAAAAAGCAGCTAAAGTTCTTTTTCATTCATCATGCCATGCGGGAAGAGGTCTTAAAATAAGTAATGAACCAAGAGAATTAATTACAAAGGCCGGATATAAATATGTGGAAACTACAGAGGAGAATACCTGCTGCGGTTTTGGTGGAACCTATTCCGGTAAATTTCCAAATATTTCATCAAATATCCTTGAAATGAAGATGAATTCCTATGAAGGAAAGGGAGATATTCTGGTTACTGAATGCCCGGGTTGTGTTTTACAACTAACAGGTGGGTTTGCAAAAAAAGATAGTACCATTGAAGTCAAACACCTTTCTGAAATACTATGTAAAGGTTCCCTTAAGTAGTTGTGACCGGTGCGTTCTGAAAAACAAGAACGACACCCTACAACTTCGATCTTTTAAATCTTTTCAAAAGTTTAGTTTAAAATAAAAGTAAACCATTTTATTTCAGCATTGGCAGAGGGTTTTAATTTTCATGAATTTCTCAATCTTCTCTAGTATTTTCACTAATCTGATACAGATAAATTCTATTCGAATTATCCATATCAAGGGATCTTTTATTCTGGCAACCAAGTTCTACCAGAAATTTTCTTGCATACAATATCATTGCATCTGACGATTCATTGCTAAGAATCCAGTGTTTTTCAAGCAGATCTACCTGATGAATTTCAAGAAAACTATGTTTCGAATCTCTTGTTAAACCCACATACCATTCGTTGAACTCTCCACCAAACAGGCGAATGCATCTTATGAACTCGTTTGCTGTTTCTATAAAGTTACTGGTTATCTTAATGTACATATATTTTTACCTCGGTTCGGTTTAGTTTTAGAAAGGTATGGCAGCAGGGGCAATTAACTGCCATACCTAAGGGAACATATTGTATGTCCCCGGTTGTTAAGGTTCGCCTCTTTCAGACGCAAAACAAGTGTTGTACCTGAATAAAATCTTCAGTACTGAATTTTTATGAATCCTGAATTAAATCATTAGGGAATCTCTAATAACTGATCTTTTTGCGAAACACATTGTTATAACAAAAATAAAACTGTAAACTTTATAAAATAAAACCTTTTTTATAAACGAATCAACCCGTTGTTTTTTGTTATGCCTTGTTTTTCATCAAAAATTCAAATTATTAGAGGTCCCTTTAGTGTTTTTAC
>JAAELO010000255.1 GCA_024226555.1 Desulfobacterales bacterium
ATTAGCAACTCCTCCAGAATAGATATTCTGGAACCTAACTGCCTAATAACACATAATATATAAAAAGTGTTACTTAGAAGAAGAGATTCCCTAAATTATTAAAAAATATTTCTAATAAGCCAAAAATGAAAAGGTGAAAAATATGAAAGAAAATACAGGATTGGTAACAATGGGAGGAAACCCGGTTACTTTATTGGGAAATATAGTTGAAGAGGGTGATAAAGCACCAGCATTTTTACTTCAGAAAACTGATATGTCAGATGCTAAGCTTTCAGATTACAGCGGGAAAGTTATTATTATATCGGTCGTTCCATCACTTGATACACCTGTTTGTGATCTGCAAACAAAAAGATTTAATTCAGAAGCTTCAGAACTTGGTGATAATGTTGTAATCTTAACTGTAAGCATGGACCTTCCATTTGCTCAAAGCAGGTGGTGTGGAGCAAGTGATATTTCAAGTGTTGTAACTTTATCAGATCACAGAACAGCAGAGTTTGGTACTTCTTATGGTGTTCTTATGAAGGGGGCAAGATTACTTGCAAGATCCATATTCTTAATAGATAAGGAAGGCAAGATTGCCTATAAGGAACTGATTAAAGAGATAAGAGATGAACCTGATTATGGTAGTGTTTTATCAAAAGTTCGGGACCTATTGTAAAATATTAAATTATGGACGGGCTTGTTCCGTCCATTAAGTACCCCCAAGTACTTCAGAATAATCTTAATAAAATATTGATGTATTAAATTTATCCCCCAACTTTTATACCACTATCGCATAGAAATTCTAAGAATTATAATCCATATATAATATTTTTTTATTAAGATACATTTCTTAAATTTAAAATAAAAATGCCATTTCCGGGGGGGCGGAAATGGCATTCCAGGGATATAACACTATGCACTATGGTGTTACGGGAAAATTAGTTTTCGATTAGCTCATTTTTAAGCCATCTCTTTATATCTCCTTCAATGGAGTAATTACCTTTATTGTAGCCAACAGACTCTAGAAAAGGCTTTGATAAATTCCTGGGTATTTGAATTGTAACTATCTCCTCTGTATCAAAAGATTTTCTTTTGTAGAGATAAATAACAGGTGTTTCTTCCCAGGTATTAATTACAAAATGATAGGTTGTATCTTTACTACCTGAAACTCTGTAATTATGAGCAGCCCATCCGGCACCCCATTCAAGATGAAGTCCTACTGCTTCTTCAGGTAAAATGTCCCAGTTTATTGAATTAATCAAATTAAGATCATTTTTTAAATCCTGCAAATTCATCATATTTTTAAATCCTTTCGGTACAATTAATTCTCTTTTATGCTTTTAACCTAATTGTATTACAATTTCTGTGCCAAAATGTATCTTTAGGTTATGGTATGTGATTTGCATTTTTTAATTCATAAGCTTGAATGTCGATAAAACAATATATTACAAGGATTTGCGTAAAATTAAATCTTAACAAAGGAGCTTAAAAGTGGACTCAGCTAATATTAAAAATACCGGACTTAGAGGAATTACAATTGCGACTACTAAAATAAGTGATGTTAATGGAGCTTTAGGGAAGCTTATATATAGAGGTTATCTTGTTAAAGACCTTGCCGAAAACACAACATTTGAAGAAGTGATCTATCTATTATTATATGAACGATTACCTGGAATTGATGAACTTGAAGAGTTTACAAAAAAAATCAACTCAGAAAGTGATCTGCATGATGGAATTATTCAGGCTATGAAAATAATGCCTAAAGATTCACTGCCTATGGATGTTTTACAGGCTTGCATATCATTGCTTTCAAACTACGAAGAGGATGTAACATCTAAATCAAGAGATATTGTAACAGAAATGGCAATCAGATTAATATCAAAAACATCTTCAATTGTTGCCACATGGCAAAGAATCAGAAATGATGAAGAACCTATAAAAGCAGACCCTAAACTAAATCATGCCAGCAATTTTTTATATATGGTAAGCGGGAAATACCCATCAAAAGAAGTGTCTCATTTCTTTGATACATGTCTCGTGCTCCATGCAGAACATTCATTTAATGCATCTACATTTTCAGCAAGGGAAGTTGCATCAACTCGTGCGCATATCTATTCAGCTGTATCTGCTGCTGTTGGGTCTCTTTCAGGTGAACTTCACGGTGGTGCAAACCAAAGGGTTATGGAGATGCTACAAAAAATAGATTCTGTGGAAAATGTGGATAATTATATAGAAAATGAACTTGCCAAAGGACGCAAGGTCATGGGTCTTGGTCATGCTGTATATCAGGTTGATGATCCAAGGGCATTAATACTTGCACCTATGTCAAAAAGAATGGGTGAACTTGCTGGTGAAACCAAATGGTATGAAATGTCACAACTGCTTGAAAAAAATGCAAAAGAAGTTTTCAAGAAGAAGAAAAATATGGATATATATGTGAATGTGGATTTTTACAGCGCCTCACTTTACCACTCAATGGGAATTCCAGTGGATCTTTTTACCCCGATCTTTGCGGTTTCAAGGGTATCAGGCTGGGTTGCCCATGTATTGGAAGAGCAGTTTGCAGAGGCTGCTCCTAAGCCAGTTCTGTACAGACCAGAGTCTGAATACATTGGAGATTACTGTGGACCTGCTGAGTGCTTCCTGGAAGATCTTGAAGAAAGATGATTTCAGATTTATGGCGGGCTGATTTTGCAGTTAGTTTTGCGTTAGAATCCTCTTGTGGTAAAAAAAACCAACACAGCTTCGTGGCTTTAGAGGTACCAAAAAAAATTAATAAACTTATTTTTTATTTTAAGATATAACTTGCATTTACAACAAATTAAGCAATGCATCAATTTAGATTATTAAATAATAAAACCCTGATAAAAAGAATCTGTTTTTTTTATCTTTAAAGATAAAAACATAAACATTTATTTTTAATTTACTTCCTGTATAAATAGATGATAATTATATACAAACAATTAGGGAATCTCTAATAACTGATCTTTTTGCGAAACACATCGTTATAAACAAAAATAAAACTGTAGTAAAATCAACCCGTTATTTTTTGTTATGCCTTGTTTTTAA
>JAAELO010000256.1 GCA_024226555.1 Desulfobacterales bacterium
ATCCAATATATTCGTCACCCGCACCCCGATTCTTATTTTGTAAACTCCTGTGTGGTGAGGGGTGTGCACTGAGTTGAATTATACAAAGGGCCGGACCACAAGAAGGCTCACCTTTCCAACTCCGCATACCAATAGTTCCAATAATGATCGTTTTCAATGGCTCTTGGGACAACAATAACCATCATGAAAGTACAATCGATTGTCTCAGCTTTCCATTTTTTGGTCTGGTTACCCAAAGTTTACTCCCAAAACCAAAGATTTCAGTGGAAATTGGGCACTGCGTCCTCTCACAGGAAGCGACAGTAACAACCGGGAAGTGATAAGACGTCGATAAGGCGCCTGGACACGTTCGGGGAAGGAAATGTGGCAACGATGCGTTTTTTTTTTTTTTTTTTTTTTTTGCGTTTTTTTTTTTTTCTGTTTTTTTTTTTTCTTTTTTTCTTTTTTCTGTCTTTCTTTTTACTTTTTCCCTTTTTTCCCTTTCCTTTTTTTTTTCTTGCCATTTCCGCTTTTCTTCC
>JAAELO010000257.1 GCA_024226555.1 Desulfobacterales bacterium
ACGCCTCAGGATGTCCAGGAAATCAAAATGAATGTTGAGAAAGTAAAAGATCACCTCCTCTAAAAACATCATAAAAAGAACAATTAAAATGTCTATCGGAAATTATCATTGTAATACATCCAGCCAACACTGGTAAAGGAAGACCAGAATTTAGATCACGAGAAACAGCCAATTACTTTAGCAGACATCAAAAAAGAGGAAAAAAGACCAAAACCAATGATAAAAATCCTAAAATTCCATATTAAAGAGTTTGAGATTCACTTTATCAAACCTTCTTCCCGAGTAAAATTCAATCATTCAACACTACATCGAACTTCAATCTTTAATTACAGCAACTTCTATCCCTTCAATCCGCAGTAAAAATGCCATCTTCTTTGAATTCAGCTTCAATCGATAATGAAAAAGGCATCCAACAAAGATTACCTTGAAGACGACAAGGACTATTCCCACCAATATTACCCACCAAATTATCACCAGCTAAATTATGATCGACGACTAAAATTAATCAAGGATAAAAAATTCCATAAATAATACGA
>JAAELO010000258.1 GCA_024226555.1 Desulfobacterales bacterium
TTATACAATTTTTACAAAAGTATATCACTTACGCAACTGCAGACAGCTGCTTAATACAGTTATACTTGTCTTGACTTGGTACAAACAACAAAATGCAAACAAACCTAGTTTCTTTCCTTTTCTGGATAACTACGGTAAACTTTGGCTAATACGTACGATTGGAAAAAACAAAAAACACATGCTAAAATTTTAGCGCTTATTGGATGAGAGCTCACTTTGTTTCATGTTAGATTGTCTATTCTTCAAAGAGTTGCTTTTGTAGCTCGATGAGTTTAGATTTCCAATACATTTAACATTCTATCCCCTGATAAAGGGTGACATCGAAGTGGTGCTCGTTATTCTCCTTTTCTTGGTAAATCTAAGACCTAGTCTTATGAGGTGCCATGAAAGGGTAAGAGTACATGCAACATGAGAGACAATAAGGACGCAAAAATTCCTTTCCTTTTTAAGGTTTGGATGTGTCGGCTGAGCAGACCTGCAAGGCTTTAACTCTGTTAATTACACTTGTAAGCAGGTCATACAAGCATCTATCATATCAAGTCACTTTGTCGGCAAGTGTATTTTTGAACCTTCGAA
>JAAELO010000259.1 GCA_024226555.1 Desulfobacterales bacterium
TGACAGCAAGTCTTTTTCGGAGGATAGCATCAGCCGCCAGCAGGCATCAGCGATCGAGTGCACTGTACGAGTCTCCAACACTGCAGTAATCACAGCTAGCGATACATACTTGGATTCCCGGGAATCCAGTGCACACGAAATCACGTTTTTTGCAAACTGAGAAGACAGTGCACACATTAGTGTCTACGTGGTTTGGCTTCTCGCGAAGGTGATCCACAAACCGCCGAAATCGTGGTCCTGAGAGCAACAATGCCTCTGCAGCTTGGCTTCTTGAGAATCTGATTCACACATGCCAGTCAGGAAGCCAGTTCACGCACTTCACCCTCGAAACAATCGACTGACGCAGTGTGGATTCTCGGGAAGGTGTGTCACGACGCGTGTCGTGTTCCAGGAATTATGATTCATGTTCTCGGAAATCTAAATATTTTCCAGGAAACGTGAATTTTGTTCCAGGAAACGCAAATATTGTTCTCGGAACAAGTAAGTTTTGCAGTGTATATTCCCGGGAATGCATATCACACCATTGTTGTGTGCCACCTTCCCGGGAATCCATGTTGCAGTCGCAACATCTCCAAATGTTGCAGTCCAGATTACCAGGAATATACACGACGGGGAACTCCCCTCAGTGTTGTGGCGAACATTCCCGGGAATACAGTCCACGACAAAAACTGGGGATCGAACCCGGCGGGTGTCGTTGGAAAGGGCATGCTCAAACCGCTAGACTATTGTGTCATACTTTTTGCCTCCTCATGCGTTTTCGTCACCTTCAGGACATAGTGTCGCACTGCA
>JAAELO010000260.1 GCA_024226555.1 Desulfobacterales bacterium
AATCGACCGGGGCTTCTCCACGCCGGTGTCTTTTCGTCGGTTTGGGTGACGAGGTCCCCTAATTCCCTAATCCATTTCTCCGATTCGGGAATATCCCCAAATCTTTCATCCGTTTCTTCCCTATTTAAATAAGCATTCGCAGCTCGGCTGCCGGTGGCACCTCCTACCCTCGATTCCCTCGCGGAATTGACTACCGATGATGGCCGGTCATCGATGTTTTCCAATTCGGCTTGTAAATCTCGGATTCTTTGGTTTAACCAGTTTTCTCGCTGCGCTCGACTCGCAGGTCCTTTCCCACCTCCACTTCCTCCCCTATGCATAACTTCATGTGGGTGGCTTGGGTGGGAGGCACTCTGTCCTCGACTCTGCGCCGCCAAATCCATTTTAGCACGCACCATTTCATCTTCGACAAAGAAGCGGCCTCGGCGTCCCGCGGCATCCAATTCTTCTTCGCGTTGAATGTCCAATTTTGGGCGTCTAAGGGTTGCTTCTTCCCTTTCTAACTTCTCCTCCCCGCGGGCATTACTATGCCTCGGATCCAAAGAGCTTCTTTTAAATTCCCTCGGTTCCTTCCCA
>JAAELO010000261.1 GCA_024226555.1 Desulfobacterales bacterium
CATATTATAATAGATGCATAATATCTTATAATTAATTGGTGATAAAATGGAATATATTGACTCTATAGAATCAATGCTATGGAAACAGATAAATAAATTTAAAAAACAAAATAACAATTTAAGTTTTTCAGATGATGAGCTTAAACATGAGGCTGTAATAGCTGCATTAAAAGCAAGGGAAGAGTGGGGCTCAAAAAAAGATAAATTTGCAAAATTAAGTACATTTGTATGGGTAAAAGTTGATATACATTTAAAATCCTTATTATACAGAAAAAGTTTTTCTATAGAGGGTAATTCGGATCTGATAGACAGATTGTCATATGAAGATAATATAGCCATAAATGAGATTATAGAAGAAGAGTTTGAAGAAGACGATAGATTTATAGATAAACTAAAAGATGAGTTAAAATTTAAACATAAAAAAGTATTAAACCACATAATATCTGGTAAACCTCAAAATCGGATAAGCAAATTAGAAAATATAAGCCCCAATGATGTATCTAAAATAAAACAGGAAATTATAGATATAGGAAAAAAACTAATTAACGAATAGTATTTTTAGTTATAATTTTCTCACCATTTAATTTCTCACTTATCACTTTCCTGAAGTTAGAAAATTTTTCGTTAAATTCTGAATTATTAAACTGAATATCTGTTTTAATAAGAGAAAATTCTCCACAAACTCTTCTGCGAACTGAAAAAATATTTAGAGGATATTTTTCTTTTAAAAGAATACCTGGAAGTTTTTTGGAAGATCTTGAAAGTTCAACTTCAAAAGGTTTACCAAAGACCTTTAAAACAAAAAAATCTAAAGTATTTCCCTCTTTATAAAGATTAAGTTCTGATTTAACCTGATTTATTTTAGGAAATATACATTTATGATTATCAATATCAACAATATATGTATCATTGTTTTTATCAACTATTGTTCCTTTTACAACTGTCTTTAGTTTTTTTTTAAAAATATTATAAAGTTCTACATTTTTATAGTAGGCACAATAATATTTAAAATCTTCAACAATATTTTTTTTAAGAAATTCCGGTAATATTTCTAAATTAACATATTCGATAAAAAAATCTGATGGAAGATGCTCAACCTTTGATTCTAAAAAATTAGCCTCATCAATACTTATGTTCTTATCTATCTCAAAAACTATACCTATTTCATTTGAGTTGTAGATAATGCACTGATTTGATCCATAAAATTCATTTACGTTTTTTTCTACAGATTTATAAAAAAGAGGTAAAATATCAGATTTTTCTAATGAGTACATATTATTCTTAATCCTTTAAATTATTGATTCTTGATACATTATAAGGAATTAAAAATATTAATAGTTATATATAATTACACAACATATAACTAAAAATATCAAAGTCTTCCTATAATGGTTTAAGAAATAAAAAATAGGAGGAAAAAATGTTCGATCAAAAGGGTCAAACTTCAGGAAATACTAAAACGGTTTTTTGTAACACCCAGGAAACTTATTTAATGTATGAAATGTGTGTTATCACTGATTTAATTATGAAGAACCTTAGAAATGGTGTTTTTATTAAATTTACACCGGAACAGATGCAAGAAAAAATTAATGAATTTGTAGCAGCATCAAATGGTTTATATAATGCAATAGATTCTATGAATTCATTAACTAAGTTGAAATTAAGAAAACCAAGACAATTAGAAAAGATGTCTAAAAATCTTAAGATTACAGAAAGCTTGGTTAAAAAAATTCTTTTCCCAACTGTAAATAATGGAAATGAGGAGTAAAATCATTTCTTTTATATAACGATTTTTTTTGCATATTTTTATATGCCGTCCCTTTAGGGATACATTTTTCAGCAATCACTACTGAAAAATTAACTAATAGAATTAAAGAAGTTATGATTTGTTTTCCCTCATTTCATAATGTTTCATGTTGTTTAGTGTAACAATTTAAAAAAATGAAAATTCTTTAATTCGGTGTAGGGAAATAAAATTTATAAGTAAAATCCTGTAATGGGGGACAATTATTAATCCCATTTAGGGATTCCTTCTTTTAGGAAATTGTCTCAATTTCTTAACTTTTCCTAAAAGGAGGTTTTATAAATGAAAAAGTATCAAAGACTTATTAATGAGATGTACTATAAAATTGATAGAATGGTCCTTTTTAAGGATTTAAAGCCTATTAATTATGGGAATTACATCTCTTTAATTTGTCCTCAATGTGGAAAAAGAAGAGCTTTCACTATGATACCACATATGAAGACTATTAAATGCAATCGCATTAATAATTGTTCATATGAAAAAACATTTATTCAATTCTATTCAAACAGTGATAAACCAAGAGAAGAAGAGTTTAAGAAAGTTCTTAATGATTTATGTGCAATGTCTGGTATAGAAGCAGATATTGAAGGTTTAAACTCAAAAATAGTTTTTGAAAAAAGAAAAACAATAGATAAGAAAAAAAAGAATTCAAATTATAATCATCTCAAACCATTAATAAACAAATTCCAAAGAAATTTAAAAAATTCTATTGGCGAAATGTACCTCTTTAAAAGAGGTCTCTCTAAAGAAATAATTAAAAGATTTAAAATTGGTTACGCTCCTTTTGGTCAATGGCCTCATTTGAAAGATGATAAGAAAGTTATGCAATCTAAGAATGGCAGGATTGTTATACCAATTTTTGAAAATCAAAATTTAATTAATCTTTATGGTAGAGCAGTTGATTTCACCGATACAGAGAAAAACAAACACGCTTTTTTACCAGGATCAAAAGGTATTTTTAATCCTCAAGGATTATACAACGATGAAGTTTATATCGTAGAGGGAGCATTTGATACCTTTTCTGTAATAATGGCGGGAAAAGAAAACGTAACGGGATTACTTCATTCATTAAGTTATAATATTTTTAAAAAATATCCTGTTAAGACTGTAATTCAAGCAACGGATCAATCTCTTAAAAAGAAATACAAAGTTAAATTTAAAGAAAAGATTATCGAGTTAGGAATTAACTATAAAGAACTTGATAAGAAATCTTATAGGAGATGCGATGATCTAAGCGAAACATGGGAAAAATACGAAAATATAAAATTTTTATATAAAGGAGAATTTTAGTGAATTTAAAAAAATCTTATAAAGACATATTGATTGGTATTCTTCCAGAATTACAGGAAAGAAAAAAAATAGTTATAAAGAGAGAAAAAAATACAACAGTAGAGATTAGATTAAAAGATAAAGAGGTCTTTTCTGTTGGTAAATTTATTAAAGCAAATGGTGATGAGTTTTCAGATCCAGAAATAACATTGAAGATTTATCAAAATGATATTTATCCAGTTTCGTTAGAAGTTGGAGGTTATTTTTTTGAGGAATCTGAAAGTAAAAGACTTAAATCGGAACATATGTATGAGTTAAATAAATTTATCTCATCTAACTATGAACATATTGACGATTTTAGAATGAAAAACAATTAGAATTGAAATTAATTCAATTCGGTTAATCTTATTAATTTTATAAACATGGAGGTGTTTAAAATGGCAGGAGTTAATAAAGCTATCCTTATTGGAAACCTTGGAAGAGATCCAGAGCTAACTACAACTCAAAGTGGAAAAAAAATATGTAAGTTTTCTCTGGCAACTTCAAAGAATTTAAAAGATGGTTCAAGCAAAACTGAATGGCACAGATGTACAGCTTTTGACAAACGAGGTGAAGCTATTCATAAGAATGTAAAAAAAGGCGAACAACTTTATATCGAAGGAGAAATTCAATACGGACAATATGATAAAGATGGAATTAAATATTATACAACAGATATAATAGTTAGTCAGTTTTCATTTATAGGCTCAAAAAGAAAATAAAACAATACTGACTAAATACCCATTTGGGAACTAAGTATCCCAATTGGGACTCCTTATTTGAGGATGCTTAGTTTTTTATATTCTTACTAAGGAGGAAACACCTCCATAAAAAAGCTGTAACCTTTGGGTTACAGCTTTTTTAGTTTATATGGTTATATATTATCCTATTACATATAACTAATAATAAAATATGAAACCTATAATGTGATTGAAGGGTAAAAATAAAATCTTAAATTATAGGTTTAAAAATGAATAATAAAAAAAATTATAATATTGGTATTGATATAGGTTTTGGAGACACCAAAGCCTTTGCATTTGGACCTAATGGAAATTCCAAAAAAACATTCAATAAGATCTCATTTCCTTCTGCACTTGCTTACGCATCAAGTAATTACATGGGATTAGAAAGCGAAAAAAAGTATTTATCCTTTAAAAATAAGAAATATATTACTGGTGAAGAGGCTATAAACTCTAAAGAAATAATTCCAAATAGAGATATCTCTTTTCTTCTTGAACACTCTGAATTGTTTTTGTTTACATCCATACAATTGTTATCTCAAAAATATAATATGAAAATAGCTGATTTTCTTAATTCATCTGAAAAAATATGTGTAGGTCTTCCACTTGATTACTGGAAATCCTACAAAGATATTTTATCTGAAAAGCTTAACACTTTTGAAATAAAAAAGGGAGATGAACATTTCTCTATTAATTTCAAAAAAGTTCATGTGATGCCTCAAGGATTAGGGATTCATTTTGACATGTCCGCTTCACAAAATAAATTTTCCCTAAAAGATAAAAACATCCTTTATGTTGATATTGGTTTTGAAACTGTAGATATATTGTGCGTTTTAAATGGGATTCCCACACAGGACTACTCAGATATGATTGAATCTGGTGGTGTTATAAAAATGTGCAGCAATTTAAATGACTATTTAAAATTACTTAAGAAGCAAAATTATAGAGGTTGCTCTGAACAGGATTTAAAAAAGATCCTTAAAGAAAAAAAGATTAGTAACTTAAATGAGACATACGATTTAACCGAAGCCGTTAATGACATTCAAAATAAATACTCAGAATTCTTATTCAGACATATAAAAACCAAATATAAGCACCTCATGATGAAGCTTGATTATATTGTGATAGCAGGAGGTGGGAAATATTATATTACAGATAAATTTATAGATGAGTTTCCTGAAGGGGCTGTTCTCTTCCCACAAGAGCCAGAATATTCTAATGCTAAAGGTTTTTGTTATAAGTCAATGGGGTGCTAAATGGAAGAAAACAGGGTTCGATTTAAATTTAATAATGAAGAGTTAATGAATTTAGTGCGTTCCCTAAAGCCTCATTCAAAAACTATTTTCATAGAAAATTCAATAACTGCTTTTATAAGTAACGATGAAGGAAAAAGGCTTTTAAGTAGTTTATTAGAAGAATCTGGGAAAAGTGAATTAATAGAAATGTTTTTAAATGGAAAAGACAAGATCTGGAACAAATTATCTTTTCCTGTAGCTTCAAACTCTGTTCCAAAAATAAAAAAAGAAGAAGAGGTTGAAGAAGTAGATAATTTTGAATTCAAATTAGAACCAATAGAACAGGGAGATTTCAGATGAAAAGAACAATTTTAGTTACAATGATATTAGTATTTTTAACAACTTTAACATTTGCTGAGAACAAATGCGAAAATGTTAATATGAGGTGGCTTAGATCCCACGTAAATTTACCTCAAAAGAGCTTTATTGAAGAAAAAAACCTTCAAAGCGAAATGTGTCAGATTATTTTGAATATAAATGAGCGATTTATTCCTCTTTATGCCGATATAGAAAGAAAATTTGTTATATCTGGTCAACTATACTCAAAACATAAACGCATAACAAATGATAAAATTGATTCAATTAAAAAGAAAGTCTCTAAATTAAGACAATCTGAATTTATAAAAGTAAAAAAAGATTTCGACAGTATAGCTTCTTTTACTTATACACCAAAGAACCCAACCGGAGAAGAATTGTATTTTATAACAGATCCTAATTGTGGTTACTGTAAAAAAGCCGGCAAAGATATGAAGAAAATAGCCGAAAAACAAGGGATTACTATAAAAACGATTATTGTATCTATGCTTAATGGAAGCAGAAATAAAGCAACTGAAGCTATCTGCAAAAAAGTAAGCTTTGATCAATATATATCCAACTGGAAATATTCCAAATCAAACAAGTTTCTTTGCAAAGATGGATTAAATAAGATCAAAAAAAGTAATAAAATAGCGAAAAACTGGATTAAACAAGGTGTTCCGGTGTTCATTAAATCAAACGGAGAAGAGCTTGTGGGATACAACCCATCTAAGCTTTTAAAAATGTTAGAGAGAAAAGAAGAAGTTGTGAATAGATAATCCTTGGGAGAGAAATCATGGTTGTAAAGAATAATGCACATTTAAAAAAACTTTTAGATTTAAAAAAAATAGTAAATGACCTGATCAATGTAGTTGATAAATCTAACGAAATAAAGAAGAGAAAATGCAAAGATTAATAATGATACTTGTTATTGTTCCTTTGATTGCTTTAGGCGAAGAGTTTTGTTTTGAAGAAGCCGGAAAGATGTACGATATATCTGGAAAACTTCTTGAAACAATCTCTTTAACAGAAAGCAATAAAAATAATCTTGCTGAAAATAGAAATAGAAAATCAGTTGATTCCTGTCATATGCAAATTAATAGTTTTTGGAAAAACAAACTTAATGGTGGTTGGGTAATGTTAAAAAAAGATCCTTGTTACTGTAGTAAAGTAGGCTCATGGATCTTAAGGCAATGTATTAACAGGTACGGATACAACTGGAACTCTATAGTTTGTTATAATACTGGACACTCACTTGATGATTTACCTGATAATAGAAAAGTATCAGCTGTAAAATATATCAATAGATTTTATCGAATATTGGATAATTAAGAAATGAACAATAAACTACAATATTATTGTCAATTACTGTTTCTTATAACTTTAGGTATAGGATTTGTTTTTGAGGAATCATTTACAGATACTTTTCCTGAATATACCTTTATCATGCATTTTTCTCTATATATTTTTATTCTTGGTGTGATGTATTCAATAATCCTTAGAAACTTCATGGTATTTATTATGACAACAGGTTGTAGCCTTGTTTTACCATATCTTCAGAATTGGTGGTTTTTATATTGGCCTTATTAGAGAGGTGATTCTAAATGAATATAGTTTTTGTATGTAATGAGAATATTAATAGAAGTAAAACAGGTGAATTATTATTTTCGCAAGTTGATGATATTAATGTTACATCAGCAGCCTTACATCCTTTAAGAAACAACATTCTTTCAAAAGAAACTGCAACTAAAGCTGATTTCATAATATGTTTTGAAAGGTGGATGATATTTAAAATCATGGGTCTAACAGGAGTAGCTAAAGATAAAATTATTAATCTTGAAATTGTGGATAATTATCAATTTGGAGAAAATGAATTGATAAATAGAATAAAATCCCAAATTGCATATATAGTTCCTGATTTAGTAAGGTGGAATTAGAATGAGCAACGATAATGATAGAGGTTTAACAGCATCTGCTGCAATAATACCTGCTGACTCTCCTGTAAATTTTAAAAGTGCCACTGTTATGGGGGCATTATCGAAAATACAGCAATATTTCGTGATGGAAAAAGATGGAAGCGAAATACCTGGAGAAATGTTAACAATTCAAGGGAAACTTGAATTTTTTAACACTGGTTTTGGATCTGGATTCATCGAAGGAATCATATTCGCTCTTTTAACGATTATAATCTTACCTCTTTATGTTGATTATCAGTTACGAAGTTTTCTTATATCAATTTTTCCTTTATTTAAATTTGATAATTTTCTGCTTCTTATTAATTGTACACCTGTTTTACTTTTTCTAATGATATGCTGTTTCTTATCTAAATATAGAGTTGGTAATATCACTAAATCTGCCATAGATAATCTTCTGGTTGGTCGTCTTTTCTCTATGCTTTCAAAAGCTGTTATTTTATATGTCTTAATGATCTTTGTGGCCAGAACAATGACATTAGAAAATTGTTGGTCAAATGCTTCTTTTTTATCAGGTATTTATCAGGGAATATCAAACATATTTGGTTATATTTCTGATCTTATTAGTGGAACTACAACCATAAGAACATATACAGATAATATCCACTTAACAAACAGATTATACACAATTCTGTGGAAAATAAGACCAGAACTAATAAAACAAGCTTATGAAGTATTCTTTGTATTTATTATAGCCTCTATCGTTCCTTTTATAACTATATGGGGAAGAGCCATATATTTAAAAATTCAGAAATATAGATATGAAAGGTTCTGGAAATGATAAATTTTTTCAATAAAAATAATGATATTTCCATAGGTAAAGGAATAGATCTCTTAAGCAAGGAATTAAAGTTAAGAGAAATTAAGATTAAAGAATCAAGTCGTCCTGGTCATATGCTTGTGTTTGGGTCCACAAGAATTGGTAAATCATATTTAGAATCAAATATGGTAAGACAGGATATCAGAAAGGGTAATAACGTAGTTGTATTTGATCCTAAAGGTGATATTGATCTAATCTCAGCACTTGTCGAAGAAGCAAAAATTAACGACCGTTTAGATGATCTGTTTTTTGTTAATCCACTTTATCCTGATTATTCAGCCCCTATAGCTCCTTTAAAATATTATACAATACCTGAAGAGATTGTTGGTCATGTGGTTGCTGGAGTTCAGGCAAAGGAAGAATTTTTTCTGAATGTTGCCGAAGAAACTACAATGTGTATTGTCGGAGCTCTCATTGCATTTAATGATGATGATCCTGAAAACGCAAAAACTATTACTTTCAAGGAACTACATCAAAGATGTTCTGCAGAAGAACTTTTAATGCTTAAATATGAACTCGAAAAGCTTAATAGAACAGAAAAAATTGATGAAACAATTGCTATTATTGATAAGGTTACTAAAACCAAACCAGAATTTTTTAATAAAGTAACATCATCACTTAGAACAGTTCTCACTCAGATGAGAAGTGGTTCAACAGGAGCAATATTAGGTAATGTAACAGAAAACGGGTTTATTAAGAAACTCGAAAATAATGAAAAAGTAATAATGATAGTTCAAACTGGATGCATGATCACAAAGAGATCCGGTCATGTAATGGGTAGGGTCCTATTATCGATGCTACAAGCATATATAGCCAGAAAACAGGCTTCAGGGGCAAAATTATCTCCGCCTCTTTGTATTTACATGGATGAGTTTTCGAACATCATTTACAGAGGAATTGCTGATCTGTTTTCAAAATCAGGAGGAACAAATGTTTATTTAACCGCTTTTACTCAATCCATTTATGATTTGGAAAATGTAGTAGGTCCACATGAAGCTGCACAGATATTGGATAACACAAACTCTAAAATATATATGCGTGTTAACAATAATGATACTGCTAAATATATAAGTCAGCAATCTCCAGAAGTAATAAAAAAATCAAATATGCTTACTTCAACAGGACAAATACTTCAAAGAGAAGGTAAAGAACCATTGATATTAGAAAGTGATGCAACAACACAAAATGTAAGAGATTTTTATTATTTCGGTTTTGAAGGGATCTTTAAAGGAAGAACTCATTTTAACAAAACATCAGGAATTCTTATTGAATATCCTGAATTAATAACTCAGGGGATGTAGTATGAAAAAAATATTAATAATAGCATTAATAATACCTGTAATATTATTTTGTTCATTTTATTTAAATGAGGGTAATGAGACTAAAATAAATGATGATGAGCATGTATATCTTGTACCAATAGACTTAAAACACATATCACCTTTAGAATATACAGATGTTAGTACCCACCCAATTACATGTTGTGGAGAAAGTTTTGAATAAAATATTAATAATATTAATTGTCTTTAGTATTTCTGTTGCTTCAGGTTCAAGTATAAAAAATCTTGGGACTTTTGGTTCTACATACGAAATAGCTGAAAAGAATGCCCTTGATGAGTTCAAAAAACGATCTGCTGAAGTTAACTGGAAAAAACATGTAGATGGTGCAAAAAAAAGAGTTCATGAATACAGGCCTAAAGGATTAAAAAATTTCCCTCGTGCTAAAGAAGACAGAACTTTTTTAGCAGACATGACCTCAACCCTTGCGATGGATATTCCAAATAAAGATGGTGGTATTCTTTATCCAAAGGGTTATCAATACAACCCATTAGACTATATGACATATCATGAAATTATAGTTTTAATTGATGCTACAGATAAGAAGCAAATAGATTGGTTTCTTAAATCAAAATACAAGAATAATTTAAAAACAAAACTGCTTCTTACTAATGGGTCTGCAATTGAATTTTCTGAAAAACATAATATGGTAGTATTTTATTCTAATAAAATAATTACAGATAGATTGCAGATAAAGGCCTTACCATCAATAGCAATGCAGAAAGACAGACACATGGAAGTAAGAGAAATATGTGTTGAAAATAAGAAGAAATAAACAGACGTATTTTCAAGGAGAATAAATTGAAAAATTTAGTATTAATATTATTTATCATATGTATTTATTCTACAATTTCAGCCGAAACAAAGTTTATAAATTGTGATGGAGATAAGTGTTATTTAAAGACCTATAGAGTAGATATGCCAGTGATGCTTTCTCAGAATACTATTTTTATGACAAATGCTATTCCAATTGAAAACAATAAGGTAAAAATAGCGTTAAACGGAGTTGAATCAGAAGTTCTATGTAGCAACACATGGCAACCACTAAATTCTATTTCAGGAAAAACCGATTTACAGAATCAGATAAAATGCTCAACAGCTCCAGATGGAAAAAATATTGCTGCTGATATTAAAGTCTATGATCAAAGTACCTATTCAAAATTCTATAACTCAAAACCATCGGAGCAGGGGTTTGATGAACTTATAAATACAAGTAATACTTTACCATTCTGTTCATCTGAAACAGGTACAAATTCAATTACAAACCCTTCATGGTATTGGGAAGATCATCCAGGAGAAGAGATGCCTGATCAGGTTGTAATCGAAAATAAATATAATGCCAATGCCTGTAAATATGAAAAAGAGATAGATGGTAAATGGTACGTATTTTCTAAAACAGAAGTAACAAATTTATTAATAGGAAGTAGCTCTATACCAGATACCAAACCATTACCAACAGATGTTTGTGTAAAAGATATAGATGGTGATGGAGTAATTAACGAAACATTTGAATATGGAAAGTGTAGAAAAACAGATAAAGGGAATCTATGTTTGTTAGAGGCTGTAAAGTGCCTTGAAAAATGGGGAGATCCTAAGTGTCTTAATAGTGGTATATTTTCTTCAGAAAAAGAAAGGTGTGAATTTCCTGTAAAAATGGAATGCCCTCCTGGGGGATTATGGAGTGAAGAGAGAAAACAATGTGAAACAATTGTTAACTATAATTGCCCTTTAAATAATGAACATAATTATACAGATCCAGATTTATGTAATACAAAATGCTTAAATCCAAATGATTGTCAAAAAATAGAGAATGAAAAAATAATATATTCTATTGATTGGCCCGTTCCTGGTTATGATTTAACTCTTCACAATATGCCCACTCCGTATAATTTAACTCGTAATATGTCTACTGGAATAATTGAAAATGGAATTTGGTATTATTCATATTTTGATCCTAATTCAGGATATTCAATAACATATTTACCTGTTGTAGCGAAAAATATTTCAAATCTTAATGAACTACCATCAAATGCTGTTAAATTAGGTGCAAAACGAGCATTTCAATACCAGCCTGGACCTGAATTGAGGGATACATGGTATTTCGAAGTTTCAGGAGGGTATAAATGCAACGGAAGTAATGTGATGTATCCATCTGCACAATCATGTCAAGTTAGTTGCGGATCTATATCTCAAACATGTTCTTCAAAATGTCCTCCTCTTTACACAAATGTTCAAGATTCAGGAATGTGTTCATACAAATTTCAATGCCCTCCTGGTGGCACATGGAATAATGAAAGAAAAAGATGCGAAGCTATAGTTAGTTATAGCTGTCCATATGCAACTGATGTCGATTATTCAGACCCTAATGTTTGTAATACAAATTGCTTAAATCCTGATGATTGTAAAAAAACAGAATCAGAAATTGATACAATATATACAGTAGAAGATGAAATAGAAGACGGTGAAGCTATGTTTAAAGCCTATTATGCCATGTCTACACCATACAATCTTGTTTGGAAAGGATCTGCAAATGCTGGTGGTGAGTGTCTTAAAATGTCAATGTTTGCTGATAGTTTAGGATATTCTATATCAAATCTTCCAAAAGTAACAAAATCTTTTAGTAATCTTTCACAACTTCCACCTAATGCAATAAAAATAGGAGATGTTATGACGTGGAGTTTTGCTCATTACGGTAATCCATGCAAAAGAGGTACATATTATTTCAAAATACCAGAAGAATATAAATGTAACGGAAGTGGGGTAAAGTACCCATCTGCTCAATCATGCCAAGAAAATTGTGGCTCAATATCTCAAACGTGTGGTTCAAAATGCCCAGATTCTTACGAAAATATTCAAAATTCTGGAATGTGTGTAAACTACCTTCAGGAATGTCCTGAAAACTATCAAAAAGATCCAGAAACAGGAGTTTGTTATTCATCACCAAACTGCGTTGAAGGTACTTACAATGGGACCGAAAAAAAGTGTTACGAAGGAAAAACCAAATGTCCTTTTGATGTTGTTGAAGGTGACACCATCTCAAAAGAATACCCCTGCCTGGAATATGAAGGAACCAATTATTGTAACAATAGAGAATGTGTCGATCTTGCAGGAAATGAAATAGTTGATCCTTCAACAGTGGGTGAAAGCGATTTGGAGGATAATGGAGATTGGGATTCTAATGGCAATTGCCTGGGGCAGATATATATTTACAATGGAAGTGATTCGAGATGTAGATATGATGGAGTAAAAATACTGGGAGAAAACTGCTGCACAAAGAAGAAAAATATCCTTGGAGACATTCCTGACAATGTTGCTCTTTTAACTCCAGAGACAGCACCAATTGCTTTGTTAAATAATTCTGTTTGTGAAGTTATGGAAGTGGTAGCAGGTGTAAAAGCTCAGGAAGGATTATGTGTAAATGTTGGGGGTTATTGCAGTAACAGAATAAAATTCCCTTTCGGTGGCTCAATGTGCATAGAAAGAAAGCAAACATATTGTTGTTTTAATAGTAAGTTTGGAAAAATAACTCAGGTTGAGGGAAGAAAACAACTTGGTCTAAGTTGGGGCAGTCCAGAGAGCCCAAATTGTAGAGGGTTAACACCAGACGAATTTCAAAGTATAGATTTTTCAAATATTAATTTTGATGAAGCAGTTCAGGATATGGATATTAAAAACAGCATAGACCTGAATTCTGTCAGTACTGAAAAAGCAAATGAAAATGTTCCACAAGGAGAATAAATTGATTAAAATATTGTTTAAAACCATATTAATTGTTTTTTTAATTAAATATTCTTGTTTTGCTGTATGCACACCCCAACCCTCACTTAATCCTGCAATCGATGTTGCGTGGACTGAGGTATTTCCTATGAAAATTGGTGGAGTTACAGTTGTTCCTGGTTCAAATGGTCTTCCACCAATACCCGATAGTGGCAGTTCAGTTGTTTGTTCATGTCCTGCCCCCCCCCCCTGTTTTTGTAAGATATGGAATATATGTTTCATTTTGGGAACCAGCAAGGATGATAGAAACAGTCAAAGATCCTTATTGTTTCCCAACATTAGGAGGTGCAACAATTGGCTCTGCACCTAATGGAACTTTATCAGGTGGATCTGATGAAAAAGAAGATGGCAATAGTGCCACTTTTTCTCAATCTCATTATTATATTTTTCCTGTCTGGTCCTTAATGGAAATAATGACTGATAGCGTGTGTTTTCAAGGCAGCAGTAAATTAGATATCGGCTATATTACAGAACTTGACCCTTTCTGGCAGTCTGATTCCATGGCAATGTTATTTCAACCTGAAGTATTGTTGTTTGCTAATCCTATAGCTCAATTATCTTGTATAGCTGACAGCATCTCATCAAACCTTGGTTTTCCTCTATCAGCATTGTTCTGGTGTGCAGGTTCCCATGGTTCTGTATATCCATTAACTGGAGCTGTTAACGATAAAAATCTTGTTCAGGCTCAAATGACCATTGCAGAAAGAATGATTTATAAACTTTCAAGACAAGCTTTAATTTGGGACCCTGCAATATGGGCATGTGCTGCTATGCCAACGCCTATATGGGTAAAGCAAAACTACCGCTTTCAATTATCTAAGCCAATTAGAACACTTTTTTCTCACCCTCCAGGAAGGAGCGATCTTTTGTGGGGATCTCTAAAGAATCCACCAACTGGTGGTGATAACTTCACATGGATAGTTTTCAGGAAGAGATTATGCTGTGCATTTTAAATTTAAAAGGAATATTATGAAAATTAAAATATTTATATTTTTTGTCTTATATTCTCAGTGCTTTGCAGAGAATAAATTCATTGATTTTAATGAACTATCAAAGTCTTTGGAAAAAGCCGAATCTCAAACAATAGACAAGTCCAAGTTTTATGAAAATAAAAAAGCTGAAGAAACAGCTAAAAAGCTTCATAAAATATTTAAGTCAAAAGAAGTTCAAAATAGAATTAAAAAAGCTGAAAATAAGCTTAAAAAAGAGGTTTTTATTACAAAATATAAAAAAAGTGCTAAAGAGCAAGCCGATAGTAATGAATTAAAAATTCATAAAGATGAAAAAGTATTGGTATTTCTAAGCTCTACAGTACCAGAATCAACTATAAGAAATTATTTATATCAAATAGACAGAATAAAGTGTAAAAACACGGTATTCGTATTAAGGGGTTTTATTGGTGGAATAAAAAAAATGGTTCCAACTTTAAAATACTTGTCTTCAATTTTACTTAAAGATCCATATTGCGATCCAACAGAATCTAAATGCATTGCTTATGATGTAAACTTTCTTATTGATCCAGAAAGCTTTAGTGAATTTAATATTAATAAAGTTCCTGCTTTTGGATATAAAAACAAATCAGAAAAATCGGTTTTATACGGGGATATTTCTCTTTCTTATGCTTTTAAGAAATTTAAATCAGTAAGTAATAGTGATTACATCAATGAGAATATTAAAAAGTTAGAAAATAAAGGATTTTACAATGAAAGTAAGTAGAATAGTTTTTTTTATTTTATGTTTCATTATAGCAATGCAAATACCTTCTCATATTTTATACTCCCATAGCGATTCTCTTAATTATAATTTATTCATTTATTTTAAAGGGAATCCAGAGATAACAAAAAATAAATATGTTGTTTTTGATATGTTTGCAGATCCAGAGATTATAGAAAATTGTTCGCCATGTCGTGTTGTTAAAAAAAGTGTTTGTCTTGAGGGAGACTTATTAGAGGTAAAAAAAGGTAAAACTTATTATTGCAATGGTTCATACATAGGAAGAGCTAAGAATAAATCATCAAAAGGAATTGATGTTAAGAATTTTGTATACAATGGAAAAATTCCAAAAAATAATATTTTCGTAAGTGGAGATTCAAATGATTCATACGACTCAAAATACAATGGTTTTATTAAAAAAAGTAGTATTTATGCTACTGCTTATCCTTTGTTCTAATAGCTTTGCAGAAGGGTATAAGGGATTTTATAAGGAAAAACCTGGAAGGGGTTTCTATTGGTATGAAGATCCTGTTGTAAAGAAGAAAGAAAAGGAAACTGAAAAAATAAATGAAAAAAAGAAAAACAGCAGGATTCCAAAGGAAAGATCCGTTGAAGAGATGTGGAATATGCACCCTGACGACTTTCAGGTTTATATGAATAAAGTAACAAAATATGCAGTACAAAAACCAAGTGAAAAAAATATGTTAATGTTTATTAAGGCCAACTATGTTTCAAGTCAAAAATCTACAGCTTTTGCCAGTGTTTACGCACTTATGACCCAAAAACACCCAGAGCTTACAAACTCAGAAAATAATTCTGTCACTAATCCTGGAAAGAAGTCTCAGGATGAAATTAAATATAGAGAAATTGATGATTTGATTAATGAATCCAAGAATAATTTTACTATAATTCTCTTCAAAAAAGATGGTGATAAAAGATGCGAAGCACAAAAGAAAATACTTTACTATTTTGAGCGTAAGTATAAATGGCAAATTAAAGATATAGATTTGGACCTTAACCCACATATTGCAAAAAAATATAAAATTAAAAGAGTTCCCTACTTACTTCTCTTAAATGATGATTTAAAAGAGATGCCTCTGTCATTAGGTGTAATCGCAATGAATACACTAACAGAAAGGCTATATAGATCAATTAGGTATATGAATGGAGATATTTCTCCAGAACAATATGTAATTCATGAGTTTAAAATGGGATCTGGATCAGACCCCCTTTCATTTTTAAACAATTCAAAGAAAAAGAAAGACTAATATCATGAAGATAAATATTATATTAATAATAGCCTTTTTCCCCTTTATTTCTTTAGGTTCGGCATTAGATCAATATGCTATTGTTGTTTTTTACAGAAACGATTGTGGCTATTGTTACGCTCAACAGAGCGTATTAAATAAAATTAAGAAAAAATACAATATTACGGTTTCTTATGTTGATTATAAAAAAAGTACTTTTTCTATTCCAAAAACGCCTTATACAGTTCTGCTTAAAAGATATTACAGGCAACCAATAATACTCTCAGAAGGGTTTTCTACATTTGAAGAAATGGAAACTGAGTTAATAAGAGGGATAAACCATATAGAAGGAAACAGACGATGAAAATTAAAATAAATATAATTATGATAATTGTTTTTTCTGTTAATATCGCTTTTTCTGAAGACCCTATGAAATCAAACTATCAAAAAGGTGTTTCTTCAGGAAATGAGATATCAAATCAATTCTCAAGTCCGGATAAAATTAATGAGAAAATATTCAATCCTTTGTCTGGAAGTGGAGAGTTAAAAACCGTGGATGGATCTAAAAAAGGTGCTGTGAAAATACAAGCTCCTTCCTCTAAAAGTTTTTTAAAGGTTTCTGCTTTTAATACAGCTACAGGAGATATATCTATAATTGTTAATCAGGACATAGACTTAGATGGAAAATTCGATTTTGAATACCACGTTCCTTCCTTGGTATCTGGTGTTTGTGCTAATGGATTTGTTAGTTGTACACCTGGTACATTTACAAATGAAAAATTTTATAAATGGAAGATTGTTGATAAAAAAACATCAACAGAACAAGTAACGGAACTTAAAGAAATGTCTGGATGTTATTGTGTAAATAACAGTTGTAATTCAAAGCTATTCACAAATAACATTCAAAGAATATTGCGTGATGTTGCAGGGGGATTAGTTTCTGTTATTCAAAAGGATAATCCCCAATTGGCTATATCATCTACCGAAAATGATAGTGTTAGTATTACATTTTTTGGACAGGAAGTTGATGGTGTTGGAAAAAATATTGTACAATCAAACCCAAATATGTATCAATCGGGAACTTCAGATCCTCAAAAATATTATGAATTAGGTAGCCTTCCTGGAGATGAAGAAAAAGATAAACAAAAAGGTAATGATAATAGTTCATATAATGTCTTAATGAGTAGTCATCAGGCTAAGAATCCTAAAGAGTTAAAATCATGCAGAGTTGATATCACACCATATATTGATATTGTTGATGAAGTTAAAACACCTAAAGTTGATATAAAAAATACATGTTCTGAAATACTAAATGACTCAGATTGTAATATATATAATAAAAATGCTTGTGGTCAAAATGGCTTGAGTTGCGTATCTATAATAAAAAAGAAACAAGACACAGGGCTAACTCTTATTCCACAACAAATTAATCTTGATGATTTCACATTCACTGCTAACAGCAACCAAATAATATATACCCAAGGATCTAATACAGGTGTTGTTATTGCAGGGGAGAATTCTAATTTTACCACAAAATATGAATTTCTATGTACAGATTCAGACAAGGAATTTAACTATGATGATAGTTTAAACAGTACTCACAACATAAATGAAAGTGTTGAAGTAAATGGTTCCAATGTTGCCTATGAAGCTTTTGGCAGAAGTAACAGTATAAGCATGCCTTATACAGAAAACCCTGAAACATGTGAGAAGGTTTGTAAGGTTGAACTTGTTGTAGAAGATAATGAAGTTGGTAACAATTCTGGCGAATTGGTTAAAACCTGGGATAAAAACAAAACTGATAATAATAACAAGAAAGAATATCTATATTTAGCTTGTAAAGATAACATCTGCCCTAATTCAGAAGATCAAAATGTTGTTGATCAATGTAAATGTATAAATAAATTTCCTGAAGCTATTGGAAAACTTCAATCAATTAAAAATGCTTCAAAAGATATGATCTGCACACAGTAACAACAAAAATAAAGGATGTTTAAAAATGCCTACTTTAGAAGAGATAAAAAAACAGATTCAAGAAATTTCAGGTCCCATTCTAACATTAGGAACAAAAAAGGAAATTCAGTACCTTCCTGAAATTTTGAATGAAGGGGAAACTGTATTAGGACTTACATCAGGGTTGATGAATGCAAACACATGGTTAATTGTTTGTACACAAAAAAGAGTGATATTTTTAGATAAAGGTTGGATTTACGGATTGGAACAGTTTGAAATACCATTGAATAAAATTAATTCTATTAAACAAAAAACAGGGCTTTTTGTGGGTGAAATTTGTATCCAGGATGGACAGGGAGGAGTTGAAATAAAAAATGTATTAAAGAAAACTGTAAAATACTTTGTTTCTGTTGTTAGCAATGCAATAGATGGAAAGTTTAAAGCTAACGATGAAAAGATTAATCAATCAGAATCGAACTATCAAAAATGTGTTTCATCAGGAAATAAGATATCAAATCAGTTTTCAAGTCCGGATAAAATTAATGAAACTGAATTCAATGATATTGACGAAACTATCTCAAATCTAAAAACATTCAGAGAAAAACTACCTGAGATAAGAAATTCAAAATACATAAATGAAAATGATGATCTTTCTGAAGCTGCAAACTGTTTTGAAATATCATTACATACTTTTTTACATGAAATTGAAAATAAAGAACTTCAAATTTTATAAAGGTCTGTAGATCTCAAATGAACCAAAGAGAATCTAATGAAATATTATTGAATGACATCTTAATAAAGACCAATGAAATGTTAGATACTGATTTAGCTAAGACAAACATAGAATTTAAATCAGAGCTGATATGTATATTAATAGCAATAGATGAAGCATTTAAAAAACTTAAAGCGGTGAATTAATTGATTAATTTAATGAAATTAATAAACTCTCATATTAAAGAAGATGAATTCAAAGTTTGGGAATTGCTTTTAAAAGAAGCTATTCCTGCATTAGAAACTGAAAAAACATTTCGTATTAAATTAAAAAAATTTGAAGATCCGTTTTTGGAAGAAAAATTAAAAATCTTGTCATCAACAACTATAGAATTACAGAGCAAAGATATCCATTTTGGTTTTGGATTGATTACCGAGTTTAAGATTATTGATGGGGTTTGTGAATTTGATTTCGCAAGATCTCTTAAAAAATACATTATCGTTAATTTAAAAAACTCGAATAACCCGACTTATAAAACTCAAAGAAATAATTGAACATTTTTCCCTCTCTTTTAATGAAATAGTTATATCGAACAGCATACGATATAACTATTTGTTAATTTACATTCCTATAATGTGTTTAAGAATCATAAATTATTGTAGTGGATGAGCTTGAAAATAGTTACTCAGATACGAAATCGAAAATTAGGATTATAAAATAATGAAATATTTTTTTAGAACAATAATAACAATTTGTTTAGTAATGATAATAAATTCTCACTCTTTTGCTTCCAACAATTACATTTATAAATATATCGAAATTAGAGAAACATTTCATAATAAATCACAAGGTAATTACATAAAAGAACATAGTTCTGATGTTGTCTATAAAGAGTTCAAATTAGAATTAATGGAAAAAAGAGATTTTGAAAAATATTTAGTTAATGAAATTCATATAAAAGCCTCAAATGAATTAGGAACAAAAGAAAAAATAATAGTATTTTTCGATTCCATTGTAAAATTCAAAGACAATACTAAAAGAATATATAATTCAGAGGTCATAATCACTTTTAAAGACCAAAAGATAATTAAATATGATGTTAAAACCAAATATAAAAACATGGCGAATATGAGGCTTAAAATTATAGATTTTATGGATTTTGAATAGCCTAATATTCTGATATTGGGCCAAAGGAGATAAAATGGATATAGTTAAAAAAGCTTTCCCATTTGCTGAATCTTTTTAAGCGCATTAAAGCCTGAACTTATAAAAATGTAATAAAAAAGTGTTAGCGATGTTGTATGGCTAATCTTTTGTTTCAGAAAAAAAGAAAGAATTAATTTGTGGAGCTCCGACTAAACAGGTATTAGAATAGGTAACAACTGGATCTAAACAACCTGTCATTTTTTCTGTTACGCAATATCCTTTGGATTGTAAACGTTTCATAATTTCGTTTGATGTCTGGGACCTATTATGGGTAATTATTAAACAATCTTTATCAACGAGTTCTTTCATATTAACTCCTTTATTATAAATATTAATCTCATCCTATCAGAGTTTCTAATATTTTTTTATGATCAATATCACACTTGAACTTGTTAAGAAACTTAATTGTACCATTTTCTACTTCATCTTTAAAACTATTTTCCAAATCAGTTTTTAATAAAAGCACATGTTCAGAAATTAAGATCTCAACAAATTTTTCGGATGCATAGTTAGATCCTATAAGCCCCTCCCCTGCCATAGCTGAATCCGTATTCGATTTAGCATCTTCTGCAAGTTCCATTTTATGTTTCTCAATTAATTTAAAAATTTGTGACCTAAAAGTATCAATATTGACTTCTTTAGAGTGCTTAAGTATTAAATTATAACATTTTTCTTTAAACAAATCATAGTTCTCACCCTTTTTAAAGAATGAACCTGCAAATTCATCCCAGATCTTATCAAACTCGAGGTTTTTTCTTCTCTTTTCATCACTATCAGGATGATAAATAATAACTCTTACGTCACTGCCATTTGTATCTCTCTTTTTTAATTGAGTGCTTATTTCTGCATGCACACCACCAGAAGGTTTTGGAAGAAAAGGTGATATATAAGGTCTATATACAAAAACAATATCTGCTTGCCGTGCTAATACATGATCCCTTACATTAATTTGTCTTTTAATTTCTCCTATTAGCATTTTTTCGGCAATAGCATATTTAATTGCTGTAAAATGATAATTCTCTAATCTTTTAAATACTGATTCATCAACATTTAAAAGTTCAAAATCATATTTATTATCAATTTTATTTCCTAAACGATGTCCATCCCCAATTGGCCATCTCTCAGATAGAGGCGGTAAGATAGCATGTTTTAGAATATCAGGTTTTTTTTCTACATTTTCCATTGAACCAAATCTAAACTCATCAATCCATGTTGGTTCAATAATAGAAAAAAAACGGCCACAGAAATTTGCGAAATCAGTATATGAATTTATAAAATCAAACCCTCTTTTTTTATCAGGGACCGGGTTTTTGGTTCTATGCTCTATATTGTTAATATCTCTTCTTGGCTGTGCAATAGAATGTGAAATATAGATACATTTAGCATTTTTAAAAATTATATTCCAAAATGATTTAATTCTACCTTTTTTATGAAAAAGAAAGAAGTCTACTCCGAGACTCTGCGAAATTGATCTGGATGTAGATAGTTCTCTGTCTCTCCAATCAAGAATCTGTCGTAAATCCATGAGGTCTCTTTCAATATATGTATGTTATAATAGTTACTATTAGTGTAAAATTGTACAAAATTACTATTATGTGTGAATAATCAATTTCAATGAATCTACTACTAATTATGAAAAAAAATATTAAAAAAATTATTACTAAACCAAAAGCTAATGAAAAAATAGAAGATTGAGTTTGGCGTTTATTGATTTCATTGGACCTGAGAGTCATAAAAAAATAAATATCATTTTGCTTTGCAGTATCAGTTGCATTATTGATTAGGTATTGCGATACCTTTAGTGGGAAACAAAATAGAAGGGTCCTGGTGAGACTTAAAGCATTTATAACAAGATAAGGATACTATAAATGAACAGTGATAGAAGAAAATGCAACGTATTAGATGAAGATACAGGAGAGGTATTTGTTGGTTATTTTGAAAGATATGGAGATTCTATAGTACAGGATTTTGATAATAATAAGATGTTACAGTTTACAATTGCAAGGTTGTTACTGTTAATCCCAACTGTATAACTTTTATTAAAGAAGAATATTATCAGGATTTTGAGAAAAAGGAGTAATTAAATGGAGAAAATGGCAGATAATTATTACCGGTTTAATGAATCAAAAAGCCCTTCTGAAGGAGTTAAAGTAGATTTTAGAGTTGATAAAATAGATGGTGAAGATCTTGACACAGAAGTAGAATTAAAAGGAAGATTTGCAATTATAGGGCATGAACGTGGAGAGTTTTTAGAAAGACTTGGTAACTTAATTGATGAATTTAGGATTTAATATTATAAAGGAGAAATGATGCCAGTATTTTGTAAAAACATAACAAAAGAAGAGAGAGCAGCTTTTGAAAGATTTGAAAGCATCTCTGGCTTTGAGATAATGTTTCAGAAGGAAATAGACTCAGGCGAAAAAACTCCTCAAGAAGCATTTTCAGAGAATATGGATTGGTTTGAAGGTGTCTATGCAGATGTAACCAATATTAATTTTCCTGAAAGACCTGAATGCGAAAATGATGTTAATAATCCTTGCTGTAATAATAGAGATGTAAAATGGGTTCAGAGAAGAAACAAAGAAGCTGAAAAACTATACATGTGTGCTGAGTGCAGAAAAGATAATATTGGAACTTTTAAAATTATAGCTGATGAATCATAACGATGATAAATAAAGAACCATCTCATTTATATCTATTATTATATCCTCAATTAGATGCTTTTAAAGTAGGTAAAGCAGATATTATTCAAAAAAGAGTAGATAATTTAAAAAGATATTGGGGTGAGATAGATTATAAGGAATCATTTTACTTAGAAACAGATATAAAAACTGTTTTTGAGATTGAGAAAATTCTTCATCTACATCTAAGAAATTATACTTGTAATTTTGAAAAGAAAGAAGGTTATACTGAGTTTTTCAAAATAGATGCTTTAGAAAAAGCTAAGTTGTTGCTTAAAACTTTAAGAGAAAATGATAATGATTTCCCTGTTCTTAAAAAAGGAATTATTAAGCCTGTAGCAACAACTGACACGGTTCTAAGAAAAAAAGAAAAATGGGAAAAACTTTCTAATAAAAATAAATCATCATATCTACAAATGTCAAAATCATTAAACCAAATGAGAAGAATAAAACGGTTAATGATCTTCTTGTTAAGATTCCAGGACAAAATACCATACCAATGGGAAATTAAAGAAGATAGGCTATATTTTGCTTTTTTAGCAAATAGAAACTACTCTAAAAAAAATAACTATTTCACAAGCTTGCGTAATATTTTTTGCTTTGAGAGTAGTCAATATTTTAGTTTTACCGATTTGTTAGAAAATATGCATGTTATAGAACCTAAATTATGTCTTTTTACTTTTAATTACAGTCCAATGAATTTTAATGAGAACACAATAAGGTATGTAGTTTTTCAAAATCTTTCTCAGTTTTTCCTTAAAAATATCCCAAGAAAGTCTTTAAGTTGTAAATATGATATTTTAGAGAAATTTGAGATATAAAAAAAATATAATAAAAGGGAATAACGGAGAACTTTAGAATGATATGGACTGCTAATAATATTACAAATATAAAGAATAAAAATAAAATTGATAATGATTTTTTCATAAAAACTAAGGACAGATCAATCACTATAATTTTCTTATGTGGTAATGTATTATTCAAAGCAACAGATATCTTTTATGCTATAGATTTAAGAAGACTTGAAAAACACTATATGGATAAAAGAAATGATCACAATGATTTAAAATACCCCATTATACAGTTGAATGACAAATCGTACTATTCATTATCTACAGTTGTAACACTATTAAATGATATTATTAGATCTTCTAAATCTATAAAAGGCCAAGGCGGACCACCTTATTATAATACTACTCGTTCGAGAGCTTTTGATTTGTTAGTACAATTGGAATAATGGATAAAAAACAAGCTTGGTTTAATAGCCCAATACATAAGTATTAGGCTATAAAATATTTAATAAAACAAATCAGAAAGGATCTTAATTTTATGAAAAATATTTTGGATAAAATACAAATATGCAAACCTATATACATTGCTTTATCTTATTCTTATACTTCCCTTTTTTTATATGATGTTTTTTAAAAAGATAATTGAAATTAACCAGGAAACAATATTATTTTCTTCTGTATTTATATCTTTAATTTTATGTGGTGCTATGGGAATATGGTTTAATGTTAGAAAACCTGAAAGAGAAGAAACTAATTAAGAAAGGAAATTTTTATGAGTTTAAAAGAAGAGTTTTCAGAAATTCAAAAAGGAACTAATGAAATAGTAGCTTTATCAGAAAAATTAATGGAAAAAAAAGATAGCTCAAGATTTTTAAAAACAACATTGAATATTATTTTGAGCGAAATTGAAGCAAAAGAGAATAAATTAAACCGTTGATTAGATCTTTTTGTCAGAAAATCCAATTGTCGGTATAATAAAGTAGATCATTATAAAAACAAAGATTCCAAGACTTATATATAAAATATATTTTATATCAGTTATAGAATAGATTCCAAAAGATAAGAAAAATGAAGCTGCTGATAGTAACAAAAATTTATCAGAGAGATATCTGTCATTCCAAATTCTATGTAAAAGAGTTTTGAAAAGATGCGATTTATCTGTTTTTCTTAAAAATTCATCTATTATAACATTTTCATCCCGTCTTTCTAAAGTATCTGTTTTAACATCAGAAAATAGTGATAATAATAACTCGTTTACTGTGGAGTACGGAATGAATTAACAGGAGGTGCTCTTGATGGATATCCTTCTGCTAAAATAGTTAAATGCCGTATGAGTAACTTATCTTGGAGTCTCAAGGAGTCCAAGATACCATCCGCAATAACAATGGATCAGTTCAGAGAAATAAGCGGTATGAGCTTTGTCGAGAAAGGTATGGTCATAATACAGACCTCTAATAATAGAAGAGGTCATATTTCAGGTGCAAATAGTAGTTCAAATTTAAAAATTACATTTGATGGCGATGTTTATAGCCAAAATTGTCACTCAAAATGGATGATTAAGTATTTTGATTCAAAAAACAATTTAATAAAAGAATACAAAGCATATAAGGAAATTGAATAGCCCAATACCGGGATACATTTTAAGAAGTTACTTACCACTTAATAAAGTAAGCTTATTTTGCAATAAAAAACCCGATAAGTCTGTAACTTATTCGGGTTTTTTTTGGAAATTATTTAAATTATTATTTTTTATCTATTTGTTATTTAAAATCTTTAATGTATTTTTTACAGATTTATTGAATCTAACAGGTTCAAACTTATCCATCGACTTTTGTGTTGCTCTGTCAATTTTTACTTTTATAACAACTTTATTTGTTTTATTATTAAGCGGATAATTTATACTCATTAGATTTCTCCTTCATAATTAATAAACTATGTTCCATAGATATTCTCATTGCAAATTGTTTAATAATCCATTTGTATAATTCAATATGTTTTTCTTTTAAACAACGTGATCTATTACCTGCTATAGAAATAACATATTCAATATTGCCAGTTGACATATGAATTATAGGATAACATAATTGTGATCCATTTTCAAACTTTTGAGTATTTCCCTTAATATATCTTTCTTTTTTAATCATCTCCTTTTGAATATCTTCTACAACAATAATTGATCTATTTTTTATACTGTTTGAAACAGTACTCGATACAGCACCCAAATCCTTTGCTTCAGTTCTTGGGGGTAAAGAAATAGGGTCAAATGCAAACCATTGATCCGGTTTATCATTAACAACTGATATCAACCCAACTCTAAATTCAGCTTCTGTTTTATCGATTGATAAAAACATCCTTCTTAACCCGGCTATTAAAAGAGCTATCTGCTGATCAGGTTTTGTAATCTTATTAAATGTTGTTTCTCCACAAACAGAGCTTGAAGCAATTGCTTTTTTAGCCTGTTTGCACATTCTGTTAGTTTTATCACCAACGATTATATCAAAAGCTTCTATCAGGGTTATTAAATGCTTAAATTCAAGCACTTTATCAGAGTTTGCATAGTTTTCGATTCCTGCATATATAGCTCTTAAAAGAATAACATATAAAAAGGTTCCCAAAATTATTAATATTGCTGATTCATTAAGAAAATCACCAATTGGTTGCCCTACATAGTTTATAACTTCATCTTTTAAACCCTTTTTAGCTACTATTGTAGTAGTAAAACTTGGCAATATAAAAAATACAGGTCTTATAAAATACTTAAAAAAGAATGATTCACATATATTTATACATTTTTTACATAAGTTACGTTTAAAACCCACTTGTGCCATTGGTTCCATTTAATTATTTCCCTCATAATCATGAATAAAATAATCATTATAAATAAAACATAAGGTTTTATTAAATCATTTTTTATTATTATTCACTGGTTATATATTCTTTATATATAACTGATATTATGCATTTTGCTAAATAACAATAGCCAGCACATAATATCAGTCAAGTTCAACATCAATTAACACTAAATAAATTTACTATACTTATGTTAATTCTTTTTTTACCTCTGAAAGTGATTTCTCGCTCCAGGATAAATCTAATTGAACTTTTCTTGATGATAATATTTCATCAAGATAAATAGAACCTAATTCAGCACAAACAGGATCATTTAGAAATGCATAACCATAAGGTTTTATCTCATTAAGTTTATTTTTAACTCTGTTCCTTTTTAGATAATTAAATTTAATTTTTAGTTCATTGAAAATTGATAATAATTTCATAGATTATTCCTTTCTCTTAAAAGGAACATTAATATCCCTGAATTGGGAAAATTAATATTCCCAATTAGGGTTAGTTTAAAACTGATATAAAACAGTTTTATATTTATGATTTATTGTTGATTTTTATCATAATAAAGTTCGGCAAAGCCTAACATTAATAAAGAACTGAGGGGTTCTTATATTAACCTTTAGAATGAATTTTAATTAATTAGTAGAAGTATTATAACAATACTTGTATCCCAAAAGGGACTGCTTATTTAAAAGCTAAAATTTCACAAAATATAATAGTTATTAATTAAGAATGCAAGTTAAAATCTTAAATGTAATTAAATATTGAGGCAATCAAAAATAGATTAATTGTAGTGCTAAATTCATTGTAAGGATATATTTTCTTTTTTAATAGATCAAATGCATAAAAAAAAACGTTTAAAATATTTAGAAAAATAAATATCTTAAACGTTCTCTTCTTTGAAGTTAACTATAAAGCTTTTCTTTTATCTCTGCATTCTATATGTATCTGGTTTACATATAAAACATCTATAATTTCATTAATTGTTTTTTTCAACCCTATAAGCTTTTTTTGTTTAACCTCCTTTTCATCTTCTTTTAAACACCTTGTTTCCATAAGCCTCAGTTTAAATACATATTATATTTAAACCCTCCCTTTAAAAGATTCTTTTAAATGTTTAAAAATATCACTAAACTTTCGTGACAACTATAACCAGATTTCCATAACAAATGAAAATCGATAATCTTAAATCGGTTTCTTTCTTAAATTATAAAGTTTTCTTATTGTAATTGTTATTTGAGGTGTTATAAATTGATAACATTGATTAAAAATAGATAAAGGAAAATTTAAAAAAAACATAAACACATCCTGGGCAAATCTGTTAAGTCGAATTTCTTTAAAGGTTTAACTACTGAATAATATTTACATTATTTTTTTAGCAAAAGAAAACAATATAATTAAATTTTTATGTTTTATTTGATTTAAAAACATTAAATTTTTATTTTCATAGGAGACAGGTCTTTTATTGATCTATGATTGAACCAATTGCACCACAACAGCAGAATAAACACAATATTATCTAGACATATAACAAGTAATAATTCATTCATAATAAAAATGTGATTAATTTCATAATAAACCACCAATTAAACCATGTTTATATCAAAAAAACTATCTTCCATCTAATATATCTTTCATATCTTTATTTGTAACTCTTAAATATTGCATGGACATCATGGGGTTTTTATGACCTAACTGTTTTTGTACAGCTGCCACATTTCCGGTTTTTTCCATAATATAAAGACCCATTGCATGTCGTGCTGAGTGGGGAGTTCTGTTTTTTATATTTGTTGATTCGCAAACTTTGTTCCAGATTACATTTATCATCTGAGGTGCTAACCTTCCGTTACCTTTAGCTATAGAGTTTGATGAAAGAAAAAGAGCTGGGCTTTTCCACTTTTCAAAATCACTCTCTCTTTCTTTATCGATATAATCTTTAATAGTATTAAGTCCTAAGCTACTAATACTGTAGGGTTGAGTGATTCCTCCCTTTTCGACAACAGAAATAACAGAAGAATTAAAATCTATATTATCAATATTGATCTGAGTAACAGCCTCTCTTCTCATTCCTGTTTCTATAAGTGTATATAAAATAGCTCTATTTCTGTAACACCTTGTTTTTATACTTTTTTTACCATTATTTTGTATGAGAAGATCCGCAAACTCTAATATTATTTCCCTTTCAGTTTTAGTAATAGCTCTGTCAATTTCAAGATTATTTCCAAGGGGCTTGTTTTTTATCTTCTCCATTGGATTCCCCAGGGGGAACTCTGCTATCTTATTTATCCATTTCGCAAAGGTTTTCAGATGAGCTAAAATCCTGTTTACTGTTTTATCTCCCCACCTTCTTGAACCGTAAGAATCAAGTAGTGTGGACAGATAATGTTTAAAATCCTGAGATAGTTTTGGAGTCCATATTTTTCTTAGATCAGAGCCTTTTTCATCTATCATAAATTTTATAAAAAGCTTAAGATCTCTTTTTTGAACCTCTATACTTTTTTTAACCGTTGTAACCTCGACCTCAAAATAGAGATCAAACCAAACAGATATTAAATCCTTCTCTTCGGATTTGGAAACAAGAAAATTATCTCTTTTATTAATACTTATAATTTCATTATTATTCATTTTAAAATCTCTCCGTATCCGATTTTAATTAATATTTTCAAAACATAATATCATTAAAGAAAAATAATGGCTAGTATAATGTTTGACGAAAGAATCCTTTCGTATAACGTTTTGTACCCTTATTATACATACAACAAGCTCTTAAAGCCCATATTTATTATAGTTTACAAATAATCCGTTTCTATGCGAATCTTTTTTGATTTTTGTATCTAACTCCACCTGTTATTTAAGCAGATCTGTTTGATTTTCAAATCATTGACTTTAAAATGACATCATGTCATTTTATATAAGATTTTAAAAGTCCATCTATATATAAGGTAAAAGTTTAGAATGGTAATTAGAGAAAATCTTGATCTGAATATTGAAGAAATTTATGGAAGAATCTGTGAAGTACTTTGTTATGAAAAACCTATTGATAATGAAATAATTTCTAAAGCTTTAAGTGTTAAATCAAATACGGTTTCTGCATGGAGAAAAAGGAATACAATCCCCTGGGATTCTTTATATGTTTTTGCAAAAAAAAATAAAATTTCTTTTACCTGGTTAATAGACGGATCAGGTTCAATGAATTAGTAATTATTCTCTTCATGATCATCTTTATAAAATCGACCTGCTTTTATTTATTTTTTATTAAAAAAATTCATTTTCAAATATATTGTAGAAATATACTTTGTGAGTTCTTACTTAGAATTATTTCTGAAGCTTTAAATTTTTAAAATGAATTATGGATACATTAGCCTGGTGAATTCTATTTATGTGTTTGCCAAAAAAACAAAATATCTTTTACCTGGTTTGATTTTAATTTGTTTTTATAAATTCCATTATTAGGAATTTATTAAAATATTACTTGTAATATAATTTTTTAAATGTTTTTATAATCAACAAATCTGTTTTTATAAATTCCATTATTAGGAATTGATAAATTTTATCTAAAAAAGGAGAAAATTATGGGAAAAATTATATTGTTTGGTGGTCAAAAAGGTGGTGTTGGGAAATCAACATATGCAACAAATATGTCCGCAATTTTAGCAATAAATGGATATTCCGTAATACTTGTTGACTCTGATAAACAAGAAAGTTCTTATGGATGGGCTGAAACAAGGGGTGAAAATGAAAATTTAGCAACTGTTGATGTAGCAAAATTAGTTCTAAGAAATAATGATAAATCTAAAATATTGGTTAATCAGTTGAAATCCTTTTCAGAAAAATATGATTTTGTTATTGTTGATGCAGGTGGGAGAGATTCTATGGAATTAAGAGCAGCTATTTCTGTTTGCAATAAATTTTTTATTCCTTTAAAAGCATCTCAACCAGATTTTGATACAATTCCTAAAATGATACAAATGGTAGATGATCTGGAAATTATTAATCCTGATATTCAATTTAAAATACTGATGTCTATGATTAGTCCAAATCCTGTAGTTAAAGAAAATTTAGAATTTAAAGAAGGTATTAAAGAATTAGAAGAATTATTAGATATAAAAATACCTCTTTTAAATGAAGAAATAAATGATAGAAAAACCTATAGAGATGTATTTAAAGAAGGAATGTCTGTTCTTGAAATAAATAAGCCAAACGCAAAAGCAAAGAAAGAAATGAATGCATTATTAAAGGAGGTTCTTAAATAATGGCATTAAAAATTAGAAATAAAGGTAGCAAACCAAAAGATTTAGATGAATTTATTAACAGAGTTGATGAAAAGGTTAATCTAATAGGACATGATGAAAACATAGTTGTAATATCTATTAAAGATATAAAAAATAATCCTTATCAACCACGGAAGACAATTGATAATGAATCAATCAAAGAATTAGCTGCTTCTATTAAAGAAAAAAATCAGTTAACTCCAATTATTGTAAATAAGGATAATGTATTAGTTGCTGGCCAAAGAAGAATATTAGCTCTTAAATTATTAGGAAAAAATAAAGTAAAAGCTATAATTATAGATGTTTCTAAGAATGATATTATGGAAATATCAATTATCGAAAATATACAAAGAGAAGATTTAAATTATATTGAAGAAGCAGAATCAATAAATAACTTAAGTGAAATAGGATATAGCAATGAAATAATATCTAAAAAAATAAGTAAAGATATAAAAAGAGTTTACGAATATATAAGCATTTCAAAGTTACCTGATGAAATCAAAAATTATTATAAATCTCAAAAGAAAATAAAAAAGACATTTATAAAATCGTTAATTAATAAAACATCATCATTACAATTAGATCTTTTCTATAAAGAAATTGGAAAAAAGAAATTAGAAAAAAAAGAACAACAAAATATTAAACCATCTAAAAAAAATGGTTATAGAAGAAAATCGGAAATTTTAGTAGATAAATTTTCTAACACATCCTTAGAGATTGAAAAATTTGAAACTAAATTAGATAAAGATGATCAATTTGACAAAAAGGAAATTTCAGAAATTAAAGATAGTTTAAAAATTCTTAGAGACAAAATTGATAAAATACTAATAAAATAATTTTTTATAACATCATTAATTAAGAAAACTCAATATTTCATTATATTTCTAAAACATTTAAAAACCAGTTCATATAAATATTAATATTTTTTACTTATAAGATGTAGAATTATGATAAATTAAATATCGCTCATATGGGTATACATAGTAGGAAAGCATTGTGAATAAAGCGACTACAGCATAACGCTCATTTGGTAATTACATAACGCTCATTTGTGTATTCTTTTAAGCTCAATTGGGTATAAGATTTAGCTCATTTAGGTATAGCATTTCGCTTATATGGGTATTTATAATTCCTGAAACATAATGTATATAAGCTTTTAGAGGTTCCCTTAAAAGATAAAAGAATAAAAGAATAAAAGAAAATTAAGAATTATTTTTTTATCAATTCTTTAATTCTATCTCTAATATTTTTGATATAGGTTTTAGTTCTGATTTATTCAATTTTTTAATATTTTCAATAAATAAATCTATAAAAATTCTTTGGTTTGATCTATTCCATTTTTTATTAAATGAATTTGTTGCATTATTTTCAATGAAAATTTTAAAATCACGTTTTTGTTTTTCTGTTAAATTATCTATTTTCGTTTCCTTAGAAGCAACTATCTTTTTATCTAATTCCTTTTCATCATTTCTTTTATCAATCTCTTTTTTATCTTTAACATTTTTTATAGCTTCTGAGTAACCTACTGGATCACCATATTTTTCATTAATTAGACATTTATAAAAATATTTTGAGCTCTTTTTGGATATATCTGTCTTTTTTAATTCAACTAATTTTTCCTCAATCCATGTTTTCCAATGTTTTCCATTTATTTCTTTTCTAATTGTAATAATTTCATTAATTTGTTTTTGGTTAAGTTTTAATTCATTTTTAAGATTAAAAGATAAAGATTCATCTTCTATAACTTTAGTCTCTTTATCAAATGGTAAATCTAATTGTTTATAGTCTTCATTCTTAGAAAAAGTAAATTTAATATGAGTAAATGATCTTCCGTACTTTCTATAAGGTTCAAAAGTAAAAACAATGTCAGTATGTGATTTAAAGTTTTTTTGAGCAACTTCAAGAACTCTCTTCTTAAATTTGCTCCATAGTCTATAGCTTTTCTTTACTCCTAAATGATTATAGAGATCTTCTAAAAGAAATTCTTTATAATAATAATCTTTTTGAAAATACTGTTTTAATATTTCATAAAGTCTTATTGAATAAGAAGATGTTATTCTCATAATAATTTCTAAGTTTAGTTTTGTAAAATTTCCTTTTAAATCCAATAAAAATTTTTTCATATCTTCAGAAAAACGAATTTCAATAAAACCTTTATTTGGTATGTATTTACATCTATCCAAAAATGGATACTTAAGCCACCCACCATCTTCTAAAGGAACTTTAATAATTTTATTCATCAAATTATCGGTTATTACATCTATAAGTTTTTCTTCTTTTCCAAATTCATTAATTTTTTTTCTGTATAAAGAACCAGATTTATTGATAATTTTATTAACAGGAATTCTTTGCATTTGAAAAGATTTATCTTTTGTCGTTATTTGAGCTATAGCTAATGAAACTATTCTAAGTGAACTAACATCTAATTTTTTTATTTGAGAATTAATTAAATCATTTGATTTTTTAATGATATTGTTCTCTTCAGAAATTTTCATCTTTATTCCTCCATTAGTATAATTATCCTAATAAAAGCATAGTGTACCCATTGTGTCAATAATAAAATGACAATGTGTATAGAAGGTGTGTACTTATAGAAGGTGTGTACTAATAAAAAATAGTTATATCTATATGCATAAAATATAATCAAATGTATAGATCAATATCTATAATAATTATGAAATTAATAAAAAACAGAAACGCTCATTTGGGTATAGTTGTGTAAAAAAACAGAAACGCTCATTTGGGTATAGTTATGTAAAAAATCAGAAACGCTCATTTGGGTATAGTTATGTAAAAAATCAGAAACGCTCATTTGGGTATAGTTATGTAAAAAATCAGAAACGCTC
>JAAELO010000262.1 GCA_024226555.1 Desulfobacterales bacterium
AGTATTTTATCTAAAGGGAACCTCTAAAAACTAAAATTTTGGTTGAAGTACAAGGCTTGAGAAAAATGTAACGAGCCAATTTTACAACAGTTATTTTTTTCTTGTAACGCAGTAATTCAGACTAAAGATAGTTTTTAGAGATTCCCTAAAGTAATATGAAATGCCAAAATAATAATAGAGAGTCTTAATTTATATGAGTATGAGAACAAAAAAGGTATTGTTTGAGAAGTTTGCAATAGGGACGCTGCTTTACCGCTCAACTGGAAGAAATTATTAATGGATCATGAGTATTATTCAACAAATTATTCTTTATAAGGATTTCCTTTTCCTGTTTCTAAATGCTTTTTCAAATTTTCTAAGAAATAGCCATCCACCTTTGCAGATTCCATAGCATTTAAGAACTGGGTCAAGCTTTCATGAGTGAATACAATATTGCTTCCTTTTATTCAGTTTTTATTATAAAATATTTCAAGGTCTTAACTTTTCTTAGGAAAACAACTACATAATTATGATTAATACCTATATGGGGAACCTATGAGATTTTATAAGATTTCAGTGTTTTTTCTATTTTTTGTATTAATTCCAGATTCATATGGTGAAAACATCATAAAAATGACCTACAAGGATGGAGACAAAAAGCCCCTGATCCAAAAAGAGCCTGACAACTCAGGGGCATATTTAGACCTCTTCACTGAAGCTGCAAAAATGATTGGTTACAAAATCATTGTGAAAAGACTACCAAAAAAAAGATTACACGATTACCTTAAAAAAGGTAAATTAGACTTCTACCCTGGAGCTTCTTTTTCAAAAAAAAGAGCCAAGTATTTGTACTATATTGAGAATGGTTTTAATTCAGGTGAATATGGTATAACAGCAAAAAATATTCCTGAGATTACCAACGTAAACCAATTAAAAAAATTAAAATTAACGTGGCTTTTAGAACTTGGAAGCTCTAAAATTGAGCTTGCAAATAGACTCAAACTAGAAATATACAAAATTAACTTTGCTAATATTGAGAAAATGCAAATGTTTGTCTCAAAAAGAACTCGTTCATTTTTCTATATAGCTGACAAAGAATTAGTTGATTATTATCTAAAGAAAACCGACTATAAATCTTTTGAGGAAGCAGGGTTAAAAGTTCATAAAAATTGCCTTGGTGGAGACAAACCTATGTACATGGCATTTTCAAGAAAATCATCTCTTTACAAAGAAAAAATAAATCCTAATTATAAAAAAAATAAACCAATTTCAATATCAAATTTTCCAGAAGTAATCGATAAAAATTGTATTGCATATAAACTTGGGCAAGCCCTTAAAAAGATGAAAAAAAGTGGTAGGACTCAAAAAATATATGATAAATATTTTTCTATGTAGGTCACCCACATGCCCGGGGTTTTATTAATTGTCGATATTTTCTATAAAGTCAACTCCAACATTTGCTCCCTAATCAAATTCATATGTCAAACTTGCTTTCTCAACATCTGCTCAGCTGTAGTCAGCTATTGTTTATGACTTTCATGCCCTCTTTGGAATCATGCACCATATATCCCAATGCCTGAATTTCATCCCTAAGTTGATCGGATAATGCCCAGTTCTTATTTTCACGGGCTTTGATTCGAGCATCAACTTTTTCCTGAATCTCAGGTGGTATGGACTCTTTTTCAAGGACTTTATCCAGCTTAAGCCCTGTAACCTGGTCCAGGTCTAAAACTGTTGCATACTTTTCAGCATCAGGCAGATCTGATTTCAGCACTTCCTGGATCACAGCCATGGCACGTGGCATATTTAAGTCGTCATTAATTGCAGCTATGAATTGTTCTTTAAAACCTTTATGGACTTCAGCCCTTTCATTGCTTTTTGCTTCTGCAATGGTTCGAACCTGATTCTTCAAGTGTCTGTAACCATTTGTTGCAGATTCAATGGCATCATCACTATACTCCATGGGTTTTCGGTAGTGGGTTTGAAAAGAAGCAAATCGGTAAACCAATGGAGAAATGTTTTTATCAATAAACGTACTTGTAAGAGTGAGAAAATTTCCCTCACTTTTTGCCATCTTCTTACCACCCGTGATGTTGAGGAAGGCACCATGCATCCAGAATTTGAAGAATTCATTTCCAGTAGCTGCTTCACTTTGTGCTATTTCATTGGTATGGTGAACATCAATATGGTCAATACCACCACAGTGGATATCCAAATGATCCTTTAAATACATCATACTCATAGCTGAACATTCAATATGCCAGCCAGGGAATCCAATACCCCAGGGAGAGTCCCATTCCATCTGACGTTTTTGATCCTTTGGTGAAAACTTCCATAGAGCAAAATCAGTGGCATTTCGTTTCTCAATATTCTTTTCAACACGTGCGCCTTCTTGAAGCGCATCCAGGTTTTGATGAGACAGTTTGGTATAGTCCTTGAATCTGAATGTGTCAAAATAGATTCCATCATTAATTTTATAGGTGTAACCCTTTTCTTCAAGGGTTTGAATCAATTCAATTTGTTCTTTGATAGAATCAGTTGCTTTGCACCAGATATCCGGATCAAGAATATTGAGTTCCTTTAAATCTTCCAGAAACGCTTTAGTATAAAATTCCGCAATATCCCAGGCAGATTTACCTTCTCTTGCAGCCCCCTTTTCAAGTTTATCTTCACCCATATCCCGATCACCAGTCAAATGGCCGACGTCCGTGATGTTCATGATATGTTTAACCTTGAAATCATTGTATAACAGGACACGTTTTAGAATATCCTGAAACAGGTAAGTCCGTAAATTTCCAATATGGGCATAATTATAAACCGTAGGACCGCAGGTATAGAGTCCGGTATAATCATCAAATAAGGGTTTGTATTCTTCTTTTTGTCTGGAAAGGGTGTTGTATAATTTTAAAGTTTGCATCATTTTATCTTCTCAATATCATAAAGTTATATTTATTCTCAAATATGTAATTAATACAATATATAAATATGTTTGTAAATTTAGAATTTTTTCAGCGCCAGATCCGAAGTCTTTTTGTGAAAGCGTGTCAATTTACAATTTCTTTCAATGATTTTTTAAACTCCATCAAAAATAACAGATAAGGTGATCTCCTTCCACCGGATTTAATTTCTCAGTTATAGTTGTAGATCGGTTAGATTAGTAACCCTTATTGCTTATTTAGAAATAATACAAGGATGTTTAAGAAATTTGAAAAAAAGAAAGAGCCAAACATAAAAACCTCCTGCAAGCAGACAAAACAAAACCATTTTTGTCTTAGTGGAGGGCAAACTTTTGAAAAGGTTGATAAACATGTTAAAATTTGTACCACCTTATGTTGTAGCTCGTCTGTATTGCATAATATTGAAATTTCTATTTCTATTAAATTTGTCGGGTTTCGCTGCGCTCTACCCGACCTACGGCACTATTTTTTATTTTGAGCAAAGTATTTTCTTAAGGCATCTCCTCCTTCATATAAAGCCTTTATGAAATCAGGTTTTAAACTGTGATGGCCTAATTGTATAACTCCTTCAAATTCAATTATCTCTTCCGGGAATGATTCAAGGTGCTCACAAAAAAGCGTTATCCTATCAAGGTGTTTTACATTGATTAATTCAGGGGGAATTGTTTTTAAAAATGTTGCATCAATTTCAAGTTCTTTCAGTTGTGTCAGGGTGAAAATCTTTTCTTTTATAACAGACTCTTTCAGCTCACTATATTCTACTGTTAAACACGTGAGATTCTTCATCTTTGAAAGGTCTGGTATAAATAGTTCTGTAAATTCTGTATAAAGCCTTAATTTCCGAAGATTTTGTAAAGATGTAATAACATCCAGGTTCTCAATAAGCTCACAATTCAACTCCAATACTTCCAAACCACTAAGATGTGAAAATTCCGGTTGCAATGTTTTTAAATTTTCGCAATCGATTTCAAGTCTTTTTAATTGTTTCATTGAAAATAAGGATGTCGGCAGAGAATGGAGTTGAGTAAATTTTAAATGCAAATGCTCAAGGCCTGTGAGTTTTTTTATGACTGAGATGTTGGTATTCAGATAGGTGCTGTTAAGACTTAACATTTTTAATGCCTTTAACTCTTCAATACCTGTTGGAAGCTTTTCGAGATTATGACACCCCAGCTTTAACTCCTTTAACTTCTTAAGCTTAATGAAGTCAACTTCTGAAGGACCAGCATAGGAATCAAGGTTTAATTGTTCCAGGTTTACCATGCTGCCAATGGCTGTTGGAATTTCATCAAGATCAGTTCCCTGAAGGTTGAGTTTTTTTAATTTTTCCAGTTTTTTGCATGTTTCAGGAAAGTTACAAAGAGGAGTATCTGGTAAATTTAGCACTTCAAGATTAACCAGATTGCCAAATTCTTCAGGTATGGTAATTTTGAAATCATCATAGTCATACGTAACGCCTCCTGGTAGATCTACTTCATCTTCTCGAATCTCTTCCATTCTTTGTGTGCTTTTAAAAGTAAAATGCTTTAAAAAAGTCATTTTGCAAATTGCCATTGGAATAGATTCAATGACAAAATCTTCTATCACAAGTTTTGCCGGTTCTGTTTTCTTTGCCTTCTTTATAATCTTTACTAATTTTTTAGGATAGGTTGACAGGCCATATTTAAAATAATCTATGAATTCTTGTTGCCCTCCCTTTACTATCTGCCACGGGGGACTGATAAGACCATTCCAGACTCCCTCCAGCTCAAGGCCTTTATTTTTCCAGAGGTTATTAAGGTTACCCAATTCAGGTGGTAATTTTGTTATTTTTGTGCCACTGGCATTAAGCAATTCTAAATTATTTAGTGTTCCTATACTTGCAGGTAACTCGAAAATTTTTGTTTTTGAAAGATGCAAGGATTGTAAATGTGTCAGTGAACTAATTTCATCGGGTAATGAATCAATAGGAAGATCATTTAATCCCAACCATGTAAGATTTTTGAGTTCAAGAATTTCTTTTGGGAATTCCTCTATTTTAGTTTTGGATATATTAAGCATTGTTAGATTTTGAAGCTGAGTAATGTGAGGTGATAAGGCTGCAATATTGGTCTCTATGAGAGAGAGATCTTCCAGTTTTTGCATTGTTCCGATCTCTTCGGGTAGGGTATCAAATTTAAAGCCATCTAAATAAAGTCTTTTCAGTTTTTTTAATGTAAAAATTTCTTCCGGGAAGGTATTTAGTGACATGCCGCTTAATTCCAGACATTCAAGTTCTTGCAGATTACTGATATCAGGAAGTACTTTTATTGGTGAGGCATCAGTATATTTGTGAACATAATGTGGGTCTCTACCATAAAAGTCCTGCTCATAGCTGTAATTTCTAATTATAAGTTTTTTGAGTTTTTTTAATTTTCCCAGATTTTCCGGAAGTTCTTTTATTTTTATAAGACTAAGATTTAATTCTTCAAGATTTGTAAGTTCACATATCTCATTAGAAATTGTTGTAATATTGGTTCCACCAATGTCTATCAGTTTTAGTTTTATCAGTTTAATTAAAGATGGTAGTTTTGAAATATTTGTGGCAGCAAGATATAGATATTGCAGGTTAGTCATTTTATCAATAAATGCAGGAAGTTTTTGTATTGAACAACTTTCCAGGTCAAGTGTTATCAAGTGAGGAAAATATTGAATTACTGGAGGCACTTCTGTAATTTCTGTCCCTTCAAGATAGATTTTTCTTAGTGCAGTTAAGTTTTTTAATTCATCCGGGAGAGAGTGTATTTTTGTGTTTGTAAGGCGAAGTATCTTGAGTTTTTTTAATTGCGTTACTTCAACAGGAAGTTCTTCTATTGAAGAATCGGTACAATCAAGTTCTTCCAGGATATTAAAACTTTTAATTTTTTGAACAAGTTCTTTTGTTGATTTGCCATCATAGGTGCATATGCTGTTTTCAGTCATAAAATAGTCCTTATATGATGAGCTATTTTCTTTGCTTTGGTCATTCTTCACATACTATTGTTAAAGAATCAAGATTTTTTAAATCTAAAGCAGTAACAGATAATTCAAACTGTTTTTCCTTTCATTTTTGCATTAATATTTATGCTATATTTTTATGTTTATTCAGGGGAAGAGTTATTATTTTTTTTCCATAGGAGAAAATTTTTCATTTATTTCCACGAGTATCCAGAGTACCTCGTAGGGCATTTGATTTTGTGAATAATCAATGTATACATACATCGTGAAGAGAATGGATTTAAAATTTTCCCGTTCTTATCGAATTATGGCCTTGATGAGCGGATTATTTTTTCTATGGTTCCATCTCAGAAGCATTTGCCTTTATAACTTCATAATGGATAACAAAATCATCAGGTTCCAATTCATATATGAAATCTTCGGGATAAAGCCTTGCTACCTCAATATCATCACCTGCATATGCTTTAATTGATTCAAGACAGTCCCAGTAAGTTATTAAAGGGAATCTCTAATAACATCCTTTTGCTCAAACTGTGTTGTTACAAAAAAATTTTAGTAATGTTTATCAAATTAGTGATTTATTTTTATTAATATATTGAGACAGAGGCCTTATGAGTATGAGAAAAAGTAAAACTGAATTTATATGGAAAAAAAAGGCTCCAAAACAGTATTGGAGCCTTTAAATTTTTTATGAGAAGTAATCCACAGCATTTTTGAAAATTTGCATACCTTCAGTTATGCCGGTTTCAAAAGGTGTTCCAGCTTTTAAAGCCTGTTGTTTTTTGGCGGTCCAGTCCGGATGATTTGTATAGTGATTAAATCCTTCCGGGTGAGGCATAAGTCCAAAAATTCTTCCTGTTGGGTCACAAATACCAGCAATGTCGAGCATGGAGCCATTTGGATTATCGGGAAACTTCATCTCAGCTGGTTTGTAATCCTGATCGGCATATTTTACAACTATCTGGTTATTGGCTTGAAGCTGTTTGATTACATCATCTTCAGCTACAAATTTACCTTCACCATGCCTTATTGGAAGCTCAAGAGTTTTAAGTCCTTTTGTAAAGATGCAGGGAGATTCTTCATTAACTTTCATCTTTACCCACTCATCACGGAAATTTCCAGAATCATTCCATGTGAGAGCGACTTTTCTATCTGTATAATCTCCATTTAGTCCTGGTAGAAGTCCCATATTTACGAGTGTCTGGAAACCGTTACAGATTCCTAAAACAAGGTTACCCTTCTCAATGAATTCGAGAATCTGATCACCAATATGTGTTTTAAGACGGATTGACTGAACCACACCTGCTCCGTGATCATCTCCCCAGCTAAACCCACCTATAAATACAAGAATTTTATAATCTTTTAATGTTTCAGTTCCATCGATCAGACCATTAATATGGACTCTTTTTGGTTCCGCTCCGGTTATATCAAAGGCGTAAGCTGTTTCATGATCACAATTAAGACCATAACCAGACAGAACAAGCGCTTTTACTTTACTCATATCATCTCTCCAAAAGGTGCTTTCCATGCAGAAAGTAATTCATTTACACTTACTGATACTATCTCTTTATCAAATCCTTTGATACTAAGAGTATTTTTATCGGTCACACTTCCAATGCATTCACAAGGAAGCCCTTTAAATATTTTTTCAAACACCTCTTTATTTTCTTCTGAAACTGTTACAATAAATCTACCTGCTGATTCAGAAAATAAAATGGTATCTTCTCTGTCGATTTTATCTGCCACTGGTACTTTTGCAAGATCGATATCAAGGCCTAAAGCTCCTCCCATGGCTACCATGGAAAGGTGTGTGCCCAAACCACCTCTGTAGACACCGTGTGCTGAAGCGATTAGTTCTTTTTCTATTGAGCTGCTTAAAGCTTTGTAAATGATCGCATATTTTTCAGGGGTAACAACCGGCACATTTAGTCCTGTGAAACCGAGTCTTTCATAGTACTCGGAAGCTCCAAGTTCGTTCTTTGTATCACCAAGCAGATAGACAGAATCTCCTGCTGATTTTGCCTCCATGGTCACACATTTTGATATATCCGGTACAACTCCTGTGGTTGAGAACTGCATGGTTTCAAGAGCTGAAACCTTTCTTGTTTCGCCATAAGGTCCATTCAGGTGACCATCAACATACATACTGTCTTTACCTGATAAAAGAGGCATCTCATAAGCTTCGCACATATCTTTAAGTGCCCTGCATGACCTTATAAGCTGAGCAGCTTTAAATTTACCATCTGGATTTTTATCTTCATTATAACCGATATCTGGCCAGCAAAAGTTATCTACTCCACTAATATGGTCGAGGTTTGCACCAACACATATCATCCTTCTAACTGCTTCATCAATGGTGCATGTGGTCATATGATATGCATCAATTTTAGAATACATGGGAAGAAGAGACTGTGTGAATGCAAGGCCTTTTTCCGAAGTCAAAACCGGACGAATAACTGATGCATCGTTATTTACATCTCTTCCTTTTCCAACAAGTGGCTTGATAACACTTGTTCCCTGAACTTCGTGATCATATTGTCTTGTAACCCATTCCTTTGAACAGATATTTGGTCTTGAAAGAAGATCCTTTAAAAGCTCATTGTAATCTTTTGGTGGGTTTATAACCGGCTCTCTTAAGCCTCTCATCTCTGGGGATGTCCACTCTGCATCAAATTCCCACTGGGGAAATGCTGATGCAAGAAGGTCAATATTTACATATGCGCATGTTTTTCCGTTATATTTTATATGAAGTTTTCCGGAATTTGTATATTCTCCTATAACAGTGCTTTCAACAGCGTGCTTTCTGGAAAGTTCCATAAAACGATCTAAATCTTCAGGCTTTACTGCAATTGTCATTCTCTCCTGGGATTCTGAAATCCAGATCTCCCATTGATCAAGCCCCTCATATTTAAGAGGTACTTTATCAAGATCAACGATACATCCATTTGAAAGCTCAGCAGACTCGCCGATTGATGATGATAATCCTCCACCACCATTATCTGTAATGAATGTCATAAGACTTTCATCACGAACTTCCAGAATAAAGTCATGCATCTTCTTTTGAGTATATGGGTCACCTATCTGAACGTGACCTGCCGGAGTATTTTCTGAGAATACTTCAGAAGAAGCTGTTACTCCGTGTATACCATCTTTACCAACCCGTCCACCAGACATTATAATTAAATCACCGGCTGTTGTGGTCTTTTCATGGGTCAATTTGCCTTCGACTTTAGCGGGCATTAAACCAAGTGCTGTTACAAATACAAGGCTCTTACCGAGGTAGCCCTGATTAAAAAGAACCTGACCAAAAGTGGTTGGCACTCCACTTTTATTACCACCATCTTTGACGCCTTCAATCACGCCATCTAAAAGCCTTCTTGGGTGTAACTTAGGCTTAAGTTCTCCATCATAATCAAAGTCACCCACACAAAAACCATAACTTCCCATTATTAGCTTTGAAGCAAGCCCGGTTCCTAAAGGGTCTCTGTAAACACCAACTATTCCGGTAATCGCACCACCATATGCTTCCATATTTGATGGAGAGTTATGGGTTTCACCGGTTATTGTGTAATTAAATTCTTCATCAAATTTTCCAACTCCGGCATTATCCCACAATACTGAGACAACCCAGTCCTTCATCTCTTTAAGTTTTAGAGTTGGTTCCTTAATATATGTTTTGAAGGGGTTATCTTCAACAATAATTTCCCCTGTTTCCATATCTTTATATCTGAAAATTCCCTGGAATGTATTATGATTACAATGATCACTTCTGGCCTGGGATATGTACTCAAGCTCAAGATCAGTCGGATCTGAAAGACCAACCTCTTCACGATCTTTTCTCACATCACTTCCGAGAAAATACTCTCTGATTGTTGGTATATCGTTTGGATTAAGAGCAAGATTTCTTTCATCTGAAATTTCAAGAAGGGCTTCATTACTTTCAACAGTTACTGTTTCTACTGTTGGAGTATGGTTCAATTCAACCTTAGGGACAATAATCCCAACCCCCTCGTTTTTATCCCACTCATCTTTTTTAAATATTTTCCACTGCTGGATTATATCGTTTGCAAGTAGTTCCCCTGATAATTTATCAGCATCTTCATAGGAAAGGTCTTTGGATTTTATGCAATATCTTTTTGAGGTATAAACGGCATCGCCAACAGGTAATTTTATTGAAAGAATATCTTCAATTGCTTCAAGAGCTGTACTACCTGCATTATCTTTAACCCCTGGCCTGAAACCAATCCACAGGCAATAATCAAAATCAACATCTAATGGTGCAAATGATGAGATTTGAATTACAGGATTTGTAAATGCATCTGCCCTGACTGTTTCCAGCTGTTCTTCAGTTAAGCTACTGTCAAATGTAAGGATATGAACAGAGCGGACACTCTCTAATTCAATTCCGAAATATTTCTCAGCATTTTTTTGAAGCTTTAAACCTTCAGCATCCAGTAAATTGTCCTTTAATGTTATCTCCAGCCTTGATTTCATAATCAGTAATCTCTGTTATATTTTAAATAGTTATACGCATTTACTATGTTCACCCAAAAACCTTAATAGATTTAACATAAATCTTAAGGTATAAATTTAGGATCTATATAGTAATAGAATGATTTTATTTCAAGTCTATATTTGAAAATGGAACAATAAAAGAGCGATCTATTTAATGAGCCTCACTATGTCATTGTATACAGAATAAAAGATCAACAGAAATAAAAGTAATACACCTATATTTTGAGCGGTTTCACGAACTTTTCTGTTTACAGGTTTTCTTGTTATCGCTTCAACTGTGTAAAACATCAGATGTCCACCATCTAAAACAGGTATTGGGATAAGATTTAGAATTGCAAGATTTATACTTAAAACAGCTATGAAATTCAGGTAATATTTTAAACCTTTTTTTACAACTTTACCTGCAATTTGAGCAATTAAAATAGGTCCTCCGATATTATCAGATGAAACTGAACCATTAATCATCTTATAAATACCAATAACTGTGCTTTTCACAATAAAAACAGAGTTACTGACAGACTCTGTACAAGCATCTAATAAAGAAAGTTTTGTGAGCGGAGGATTAGATTCAAACGCTATACCAACCCTTGATACGTAGACATCCTTTCCTGATTTATCTTTAACTTTAACCTTAGCAGGTGTTATTTTGTATACTTGTCTTTCGCCATTTCGTTCTATCTCAAATGCCAGTTCTTTATCGCCATTTTTAATTACATATTTTGAAACATCACTGCTTGTAAATACAGATTTTCCGTCAATTGAAACTATTAAATCGCCGGCTTTTATTCCACTTTTCATTGCTGGGTGATCTTTTGCAACATCCCCAATCAATGGTTCATAGACTCTACCAACACCAATACTATATGACTTTTGCTTTTCATTAAAAATATTTGTAAAACTAGTTTCAATGGGTGTGATGAACTTCTGAAAGGTTATTCCTTTTCTTGATATTTCAAATTCGAGGACTTTACCATTACTATCTTCAATTATTGAGTCCATCTTTCCCCAGGAAAGAGCATCTTCACCATTAATTGAAAGGACAACATCACCCCTCATTAATCCTGCTTTGTAAGCTGGAGTTCCCTCTGGTATTTCCCCAATAACCGATTTTGGTACTCCACTAAACAGAAATATTAAAAAATAGACTAAAACAGCCAGTAAAAAGTTAAATATTGGACCGGCAGCAACTATCATGGCTCTTTGGAAAACTGTTTTATTGGAAAATGATATATGTTCAAGTTCAGGATCAACTTCCTCCCCATATTGTTCTCCGGTCATTTTCACATAACCGCCAAGAGGAATTGAAGCAAGGATATATTCAGTATAACCAATCTTCTTTGAAAAGATGGGCTTACCAAATCCAACAGAAAATTTTTCAACACCAACATTAAAAAATCTTGCCACTAAAAAGTGACCAAGTTCATGAAATGTTACTAAAATACCGATAACTACAATAAAAGATAACGATGTAATTAAAAAATCCATAAATACCCTCTGTATTTGGTAGAATAAAACTAATGTTTACTTGAGATAGACATGAAATTGCATTTTTTTTCGATATACATATTCCAAATTCTAAACCTTTAATCAGGAAATCTAAAAATTGCATTTAATCCAATTTTTTAATTATCAGAGATTCCTGAATACATAGTCCAATATTTTTTCAGTTCAGTCAAAAATATTTTATCTTAATTCGTAAATTCCTGGCAAATTTTTCTGGCCCAGTCATCAGCAGAAATTATATCTTCAAGGTTTGGTGATTTTATTAAATTGTGTTTCTCCATTGTTTTATTAATAACACCTGCGATATCCATAAAAGATATTTTCCTGTCAAGAAATGCAGCAACCGCGACTTCATTGGCTGCATTCATCACACATGGCATTGTTTCACCTGTTTTTATGGCTTCAAACGCAAGCTTCAGGCAAGGAAATTTTTCAGTATCAGGGCTTTCAAACGTTAGATTTGACAGTTTTGCAAAATCGGGAACTGGTTGCTTAATGGGCATTCTTTCAGGATAAGTAATGGCATATGCAATAGCACCCTTCATATCCGGTACTCCAAGTTGAGCTATAACTGAACCATCAATAAATGAAACCATAGAGTGCACAATACTTTGGGGATGTATTATAACTTCAATCTGCTTATGTGAAACATTAAAGAGGTGAACGGCTTCAATAACCTCAAGCCCTTTGTTCATAAGTGTTGCCGAATCTATACTGATTTTTTTACCCATACTCCATGTTGGGTGTGAAAGCGCATCTTCGGTTGTAATATCTTTAAACTCTGAAACAGGCTTACTTCGAAATGGTCCTCCGGATGCTGTGAGGTGAATTCTATCAAAATCCTCCTCTCTCTGACCCTGGAGACATTGAAAAATTGCACTATGCTCGCTATCAACGGGAAGTATGCTCACTCCCTTTGAGCTTGCAAGATTCATTACATATTCACCAGCCATAACAAGGGTTTCCTTGTTTGCAAGTGCAATGTCATATCCTTTTTCGATAGCTGCAATTGTTGGGAGAAGACCAGCAGAACCAACAATTGATGAAACAACTATATCAATACCTTCAAGTGTTGCAGCTCTTATGTAACCTTCAGAACCGAATACAATTTCTGTTTTTATATCTGAAGGGATTCTCTCGCTAAGTTTATCAGCAAGGTCTCTTGTTAGAACTGAAGCAACTTTAGGTCTGAATTTTTTTATTTGAGAAGCGAGCAGATCTATATTTGTCCCACCCGTAAGAGCAATTACAGAAAATCTATCCGGAAACATCCCGGCTATCTCTAAAACATTGCAACCTATGGAACCTGTTGAACCTAAAATTGAAAGATTTTTCATAATTTAAATATATATTTCATAAAAAAGTAAGTCACTGGAATAGCAAATAGAAGGGCATCTATTCTGTCCAACATACCGCCATGCCCTGGGAGTATGGTACCTGAGTCCTTAATATCTCCTGCTCTTTTAAGTGTGGACTCAAAAAGATCACCAAGAGGTGCTGCAATAGCAACTGACGCAAAAAAGATAATTGAAGGGATCCATTCAAGATCTTTAAGTAAATAGTACTTATAAACACAACCTGTGGATATTGAAATGATCAATCCACCCAAATAACCCTCTAACGTCTTATTTGGACTAACCCATGGGATAATTTTCCTTTTCCCAAAATTCCTGCCTATATAATAAGCTCCTGTATCTCCCATACCAACAAGAAAGCATAGTAAGATTATCATTAGAACACCATAGTTATCATTTGGAACAATATGTGAATTTCTTATAAATATCAGGAATGACAAAAAAAGAGGAATATATATAGATGATTGAATCTGAATTGAAACGGTTCTATACATTTTAGAATTATCTTTGAATTCGGGTAACGATAAAGCGGAAACACAGATAAAATTAAAAACCAGAGCGAATACTATATAATCAAAAGAGGTTACATATGCACCATAATTAATAATAATCAAAGTTATAAATGCAATTAATACAACCGGGCTCTTACGAGTTGTGTGTTCTTTATTTAATGTAACTTTAAAATATTCATAAAGAGCAATAATCGAAATGATAAATACAAAAACAGAGAACATCAGATAACTGGCTTTATAAATAAATAAAAGCAGTAGAGGAGCTCCAATTAGTGAAGTGATTATCCTTTTAAGGTGCTGCATAGAACAAACCTTTTCTTATTTTTAAAACCATATCAGACTTTGCCAAAACGCCTTTCACGGTTTTGAAAATCCTTTAATATACTATGAAACTCCTCTTTACCAAAATCCGGCCAAAGGGTTTCTGTAAAAAACAGTTCAGAATAAGCAGCCTGCCACATTAGAAAGTTACTGAGTCTGATTTCACCACTTGTTCTTATAACAATATCGGGATCTGGCAGGTCTTTTGTATACAGTTCACCTGAAATTGTAGATTCGTCAATATCTGAAACGTTAAGTTCTCCGCTTAAAGCTTTATCTGCAATCTTTTTAACTGCTGAAGTTATCTCATCTCTACTTCCATAACTAAGTGCCAGACTTAAAACCATTTGGTCGTTTTGAGATGTCAGGTCCTGAGTTATTTCAAGTTCTTTTCTAACTTTTTCAGGCAATTTATCAATATCTCCAATTGCCTGAAGTTTGATATTCTTGTCATTTAACTCGTTTCTCTCATTTACAAGGAAGTTTTTTAGAAGTGACATCAATGCTTTCACCTCTGTTTCCGGGCGATTCCAGTTTTCGGTGGAAAAAGCATACAAAGTTAATGCTTTTAGACCATACTCTCTTCCTGCTGTAACAACTTCACGAACAGCATTAATGCCTTTTTCATGGCCCTTAATTCTGTTGAATAGCCTTTTTTTAGCCCATCTTCCATTGCCATCCATTATAATGGCTACATGCTTAATCTCTGATAACTTAGAACTCAAGAATTTCACTCTCTTTATCTTTATAAATGTCGTCTATCTTCTTAATCTTTGCATCTGTAATTTTCTGAACCTGATCCTGGCCCTTAAAGTTGTCATCTTCAGAAATTTCTGAATCCTTCTTAAGCATTTTGAGCATTTCATTTGAATCACGTCTTATATTACGTGCAGCAACTTTATGGTCTTCACAAATTTTATGAACCTGCTTTACAATCTCTTTACGTCTATCCTCTGTTAAAGGTGGGATTGTAATTCTAATTATTTTACCATCATTGGATGGTGTTAATCCAACATTGGATTTTAAAATTCCTTTTTCAATCTCTTTTAGAGCTGTAACATCCCATGGCTGAATAGTGATCATTCTACTTTCAGGAACAGCAATGGTTGCCATCTGATTAAGAGGTGTCAGGGTGCCGTAATAATCTACTTTAACACTATCCAGTATCGTTTGTGAAGCTCTTCCAGTTCTTACTCTTTTTAGTTCAGTTTCAAGAGATACAATGGTTTTATCCATTTTTTCTTCAGTTTCTTTATAAATATCATTTAACATATTTATTTCCCCTCGGTTTATGATTTTTTAAACTGTTAAAACAGTATATTTAATTATAAAATCAATTAAAGTTCAAATGAAAAATACCAATCTCAAAAAAGTAAAAAAAAATGGCATGTTAAGAAACATGCCATTTAATCAGTTATTATACAACCTTATTTAGTGATCCTGGTCCCCACTTTTCCTCCACAAATCACTTCATGAATATGTCCATCATCAAGCAGATTGAATATAGTTAGAGGTAGATTATTATCCATGGCAAGGGAAATTGCAGTCATGTCCATAACACGAAGCTGCCTTTCAAGGACTTCCATATAAGTTATGTCTTCTATAAATTTTGCATCTTTATTGATAACAGGGTCTGAGTCATAAACGCCATCTACTTTTGTCGCTTTTAGAAGAATTTCAGCATGTATCTCCTGGCCTCTTAAAACAGCAGCAGTATCAGTTGTAAAATACGGATTACCAGTACCTGCAGAAAAAATAACAACTCTGCCTTTTTCAAGATGCCTTACAGCTTTTCTCAAAATATAAGGTTCGGATATTTCATTCATGGATATTGCTGATTGAACCCGTGTAGGCATTCCGTTTTTTTCAAGGACATCCTGAAGAGCAAGGCTATTGATACATGTTGCAAGCATTCCCATATGGTCTGCTGATGCTCTGTCCATTCCATAAGAGCTTGCTGCTATACCACGGAAGATGTTTCCACCGCCAACGACAATAGCAACTTCAACTCCAATATCATGAATGGATTTTATCTGCTTTGATACAAATTTAAGCATATCAGGACTAATTCCAAAGCCCTGATCTCCCATAAGAGCTTCACCACTAATTTTCAAAAGCACACGCTTGTAGATTGGTTTGTCAGACAAATGACTACTCTCCTATCTGAAATCTTGCAAAACGTTTAATTTTAATATTTTCACCAATTTTAGCAATAAGGCTGTTTAAAAGATCTTCAATGGAAATTTTTGGATCTTTTATATAAGCCTGACTCATTAAACATGAATCTTTGTAAAATTTTTCTATTTTTCCATCGATGATTTTATCGATCATTTTTTCAGGTTTACCCATCTCAAGAGCCTGATCTTTATATATTGCTCTTTCTCTTTCGATAACCTCTTCAGAAATATCTTCCTTTTGAAGGCCAAGTGGGTTGATTGCAGCAACATGCATTGCAACATTTTTAGAGAACTCCTGAAAATCTTCATTTTTTGCAACAAAGTCGGATTCACAGTTCACTTCAAGTAGAACACCAATTTTTCCACCCATGTGGATGTATGATTGGATAACACCTTCAGAAGTTTCTCTTGCAGATCTTTTTTGAGCTGTAGCAAGACCTTTTTTTCTTAGAAAGTCAACAGCCTTTTCAGCATCACCCTCACAATCCTTAAGAGCTGCCTTGCAATCCATGATACCAGCGCCTGTTTTTGCGCGAAGTTCTTTTACCATCTCTGCACTAATATTCATCTTCTATCCTGCCTTTCTATTTTTTCAAATCCGGAGTTTTTTTGTTTATAACTTCAACTACTGGACCATCAGACCCATCAGATTCAACTGTTTCTTCGATTTTTTCTTCAACTTTTTCTTCAAATTTTTCTTCAACATCTTTATCTTTTGAAGCAGCTTTTTTCTCTTCAAATTTTTCTCTGCCGTTAACACAAGCATCTGCCATCTTAGATGTGATTAAGCGGATTGATCTGATAGCATCGTCGTTTCCTGGAATTACATAATCAACATCATCAGGATCACAGTTTGTATCAACTATCGCTACGATTGGAATTCCCAATCTTTTTCCCTCTTTAACTGCAATTGATTCATTTTTTGGATCAACAATAAAGATCGCTCCAGGCATTTCATCCATCATTCTGATCCCACCAAGGGTATCATCTAATTTTCCACGTTCTTTACCAAGCTTTAAACGCTCTTTCTTAGGATAATTGTTGATAGATCCATCATTCTCAATTTTATTAAGATGATTTAGTCTTCCAATACTTTTCTTAACAGTCTGAAAGTTAGTAAGCATACCACCAAGCCATCTGTTATGTACGTAGAACATCTCAGCTCTGTTAGCTTCTTCATAAATTGATTCTCTTGCCTGTTTTTTTGTACCAACAAACAAAATAGATTTTCCAGAAGCAGCAATTTTTTCTATAAATTCGTAAGCTTCATTGAATTTTTTAACTGTTTTCTGAAGGTCAACAATATAAATACCATTTCTCGCACCGAAAATATATTGTTTCATTTTTGGATTCCAGCGTCTGGTCTGGTGACCGAAGTGTACTCCAGCTTCAAGAAGGTCTCTCATCTTGACGTAAGCCATTTTAATTCTCCTTTTGGTTTTTCCCTCGCTCTTTCTATCGACCGACTTTAATTTAAAGCACCGAGGTCAAATTATTTGAGCGTGTGATATTACTAATTAATAATTTTTTGTTACAAATATGCTTTCTATAAGCACTTTTAACAAATCTTTGTAGACGTATCAAAATTTTGTGTTTCTTGCAATAATATAATGAAGTTTTTACAGGTATTATTTGAAAAGCATGCTTTATTTCGAAAACATGAACTTAGGACAGAGTCATCGAAGTCACCCTGGGGTTTCCTCCAAAATCCTTAATAACAGATATATCGCTAAAACATTTTTTTTGGGTGGCATATTCTTTTAATGCATCACCCTGATCAAATCCCATCTCAAGATAAAGCTGCCCCTTCTTTTTCAAATAAAGAGGAGCCTTGTCAATGATATGCTTGAGATCATCAAGACCATCGTCACCGCCATCAAGAGCAGATAAAGGTTCAAATTTATTTATTTCAGGTGCGAGACCGTTTATATCACCTGTTGGAATATATGGAGGGTTTGAAATAATAACATCGAAGGAATTTAAGAAACTTTCACCTTCAAATGGTTCAAACCAGCTTCCTTCAAAGAAATTAACATTTATACCAAGCTCATTTGCATTTTTTTTTGCAATATCAAGAGCCCCTTTTGAGAGATCGGATGCATAAAAGTCACCTTTGCAATCCGCTGCTATTGAAAGAATAATAGCACCAGTTCCAGTTCCAAGCTCAAGAATTTTTTGTTTCTCATTTTTTATACGACCAATATATTCAATAACCTCTTCCACTATACATTCAGTATCAGGCCTTGGTATCAGAGTATCTTTACTGACATGAAACTCATGTGACCAGAAACCTTTCTTTCCAGTAATATACGCAACCGGTTCATTCTCAATTCTTCTTTTTAAAAATTGTTTAAAGAGGGATAGTTCATTAGCTGCAAGGGGTTGATCGAACCTGAGGTATAGGTCAATTCTTTTAAGACCAAGTGCGTGGGAAAGCAGTATTTCTGATGTAGATCTTGGTGAATCTATTTTATGTGATTCAAAATAAGAAGTGGACCACGAAAGCAATTTAACTATGGTCCACGTGTCTATATTATTCGTATTATCATGATTCTGCATTTTTCAGAGCCTGGGCCTGATTAAATGTGGTAAGCTCGTCTAACAATTCGGTAATTTCACCCTGCATAATAGAATCAAGTTTATATAAGGTAAGGCCAATTCTATGGTCAGTAACTCTACCCTGGGGAAAATTATAAGTTCTGATCCTTTCACTACGATCACCCGAACCAATCTGACCTTTTCTTTCTGCAGATCTTTTAGCATTTTCTTCTTTGACCATGGAATCAAGAATTCTTGCTTTTAGAACCTGCATAGCTTTCAGTTTATTCTTTAGCTGGGATTTCTGGTCCTGACATGTTGCAACTATACCTGATGGAAGGTGTGTTAGCCTAACTGCAGAATCCGTTGTATTAACTGACTGCCCACCGGGACCACTGGCCCTAAAAACATCAACTTTGACATCTGCTGTTTTCAGATCAAGTTCGACATCTTCTGCCTCAGGGAGAACTGCTACAGTAATTGCAGATGTATGAATTCTTCCCTGGGTTTCTGTAGAAGGTACTCTTTGAACCCTGTGTGTTCCACTTTCATATTTGAAATTACTGTAAGCACCCTTTCCCTTGATCATGGCCACAACCTCTTTGAGACCACCAACACCAGTCGGGTGACTATCCATTATTTCAACTTTCCAGTTTTTGTTATCAGCATACCTGTGGTACATCCTGAAAACATCATTGGCAAACAATCCTGCTTCTTCACCACCGGTTCCTGCTCGTATTTCAATAATAACATTCTTATCATCAAGAGGATCTTTTGGAATAAGTAAAATCTTTAACTCTTCTTCAAGAGCAGCCTGCTTTCCCGTAAGGCTCTCGATCTCTTCCTTTGCCATCTCTTTGATATCAGGGTCATCATCTTTTAAAAGTTCGTTACTATCAGCAAGTTCTGAAATAACAGTTTCATATGCTTTAAAAACTGCAACAACTTTAGCGATTTCACCATGCTCTTTAACATATTTCTGATATGAGACCTGATCTTTAACAACCTCAGGATCACTCAACAGCTGTTCGAGCTTTATGAATCGATCTTCAACGCCCCTTAATTTGTTAATCATAACCGCACCCTTATTAATGAGCAGAGCACCAATAGCCGTACTTTTGTATACTTTGCTGAGACAATATTTAAGACAAAAAATGCAAAGGGAAAACTGGTTTCAACCTGTTTCCCCTGTATTTGTAAAGTTTTAACTTAAATTTTAGTTAATCTTCAGTACTAAACTTTGCATATTTTTTCTTAAATCTCTCGATCCTTCCTTCTGTATCCACAAGTACCTGCTTACCAGTAAAAAAAGGATGACAGTTTGAGCAGATTTCAACTTTAATTTCTTCTTTTGTTGATCCGACTTCAAAAGAGTGACCACAAGCACAACTTGCTGTAGCTCTTTGATATTTCGGATGTAATTCAGTTTTCATTTTATTTTTAACTCCTTAATATATATCACGAATTCATTGAATCAAGAAACTCTGTATTATCTTTGGTTCCGGATATTTTGTCAAGTAAAAAAGTCATACTATCGACAGAATTTAATGAAGCCAGAAGATTTCTAAGTATCCAGATACGACTTAATTTATCTGCTTCAATTAATAGATCCTCTTTACGCGTTCCGGATTTTTTAATGTCAATTGCAGGGTAGATTCTTCTATCAGCAAGTTTTCTCTCAAGAACAAGTTCCTGATTACCAGTTCCTTTAAATTCCTCAAATATAACTTCATCCATCCTTGAGCCAGTATCTATAAGAGCTGTAGCTATAATAGTGAGACTACCACCCTCTTCAATCTTACGTGCAGCTCCAAAGAAACGCTTTGGTCTATGCAGTGCATTTGAATCCACACCACCAGACAATATTTTTCCGGATGGAGGCATTACAGAGTTATAAGCTCTTGCCAGCCTTGTAATACTATCTAATAGAATTACAACATCTTTCTTATGTTCAACAAGCCTCTTCGCTTTTTCGATAACCATTTCAGCAACAGAAACATGTCTTTCTGCGGGCTCATCAAATGTTGAACTGATAACCTCAGCCTTTACATTTCTTTCCATATCGGTAACTTCTTCTGGTCTTTCATCAATCAGAAGTATAAAAGGAACAATATGGGGATGACTTTCGATTATACTGTTAGCTATTTGTTGCAGAAGAACCGTTTTTCCTGAACGAGGTGGAGAAACAATTAGACCTCTCTGGCCAAAACCGATCGGTGCCATAAGCTCAATTATTCTTGTAGAGTAGTTTTCAGGGTCTGTTTCGAGTTGAAGTCTTTCTATTGGATATAGAGGTGTCAGATTATCAAAGAATATTTTTTCTCTTGCAACTTCAGGGTCTTCATAATTAATAGCTTCAACTTTAAGTAGGGCAAAATAACGTTCCGATTCCTTAGGCTGTCTGATCTGACCTGAAACAGTATCTCCGGTTCTAAGATTAAACCTTCTTATCTGTGAAGGTGATACATAAATATCGTCTGGCCCGGGAAGATAGTTACAATCAGGTGATCTCAAAAAACCAAAACCATCAGGTAGTATCTCAAGTGTGCCTTCGCCATAGATCAAACCATTTCTTTCAATTTCAGCCTGAAGCAAAGCAAAAATCAACTCCTGCTTACGTAGACCTGCAGACGTAATTTTATTCTTTTTAGCTACTTTTGCAAGTTCTTTGATGTTCATTGATTTAAGCTCAACTATATTCATCAATTTTAGTACCTCTTTCTTAAAATTTTTTGCAGCTTAACCTGCTAATTTAAATATTTTTTGTTGTATTTATAAATCTTGTAAAACACAGATTATCAAAGTTTATATAAAAGTTAATTTAACTATTTTCAGTTGGTGAATTAAAGGAGATGTTTGTTAGCTTTGAGTTTTCTTGAAGGAAAAAAAGAAAAAATCTCCAAAATCAGACTACTATGTTTAAAAGATTATTATATGGTTATTGTTATGTCAAGATTATAAGTTGTTTCCTATAGTTAATAAAAAAAGAATAATTGTAATTTACCATCTGTATCAGTCATCAACTCTTTCGACTTATATAGGATGGATTTTATGAATCTGTAAATGCAATGAAATTTAAAGATAAGAATCTTTTATATTAATAAATTTTTTTTTTCTACAATTTTTTGCATAAAAAAACAAATTTATAATAATGATATTCACAAAATCATTATTTAATACACTCAATAGCTTGTAATGATTAGTTAATTAAAATAATAAATCATTTTCTTTAAAAAAACATAATTTGCTATTTCTATCAAAAAAACAGTTGCTTTTTACAAAAAATACTAAATTTAAGGGAACTAATAATTAAAATAAGGTAATTATTAAAGATTTCCCTTAACCGTTTTCGAGGAGTTTGTGCTTCCATCTGTCATGAACCCAGAACCACTGACTTGGATATTTTTTAATATATTTTTCAATGATTTTATTATAATTTTCAGTATTAACCTTAACGTCGTCATTTTTACAACCTGTATCAACCGTTTCTACTATCTTATCAATAAAAACCCTGAATTTATCTTTCTCTCTTACAAGAAAAACCGGTACAACAGAAGCGCCTGTTTTCATAGCAACTCTTGCAATAGATTTATTTGTACTGGTTGGCTCACCAAAAAAATCAACAAAAAC
>JAAELO010000263.1 GCA_024226555.1 Desulfobacterales bacterium
ACGTATCCGCTCTTCTAAAAATCGTCGTTCGTCTTCCATACGGGCGTTTCTCGAGTCTACCCGTTCTTTCTGACTTTCGACCCTCTCCAATTCCTCTCGAAGACTCGCAATAAACCCTTCGGCGTTACTCGTAGCGGCGTCCCGCTCCTTGTCCTTCTCCTCCACCCGGCGTCTCCAGGCTTCGGCTTGCTCGAGAGTCGTTTCCAAGACTTGAATACGTTTGGATCCCTCGTCTCGAGCTCGTTTTGCCAGGGTCTTCTCGCGTACGAAATTTCTTTGGAATTGGCTCAGTTTAGTGGCGTTTCTTTTTCCATTTCCTCTTTTTCTTTCAAAAGATCTCTTTCCCGACGCATAGTCTCCTCTCGTATCCTCGATAGCTCCCTATCTCTATTTTCGAGTTGACTATTAAGCGTCGTCCATTTATTCTCTATACTCCGGAGATATTCCTGCAGTGCAACATGTTGCGATTGCAACCCGAAACGCTTTACCTGTTCCTCAGTACGCTTCCCATGCATCTCCTGGAGCTCCTTACGGAGCCGTCGAACTTCCTTCGCGGCTTCCCCCGCGGCTCGCGACTCCCTTTCCTTTATATTCCGATCCGGCGTAATTTGACCTCCTATCTCCGCCTGGCCGTCAGCCGAAGGCGGAGGTACGACTTCATAATTCTTTTTCGCATTAGAAATGGGCTCAATTCCACTATCTCCGACACTAATTACCGAATTATGATTAACTGATGAAGCCGTCGACGCTAAGTCTCCACGTTCATCTACTCTTTCTTCTTTCTCTTCCACTTTCTCCTCTCTCTTCTCGGTTATGGCGTTCTTGGGGGGAATTAGACGTCTTCTTTTTCTTCCCCGCGGAGCCAAGGCCTTTTTCCCCCTTCTCGTACGCAAACGGATACTACTCATCTCTCCATCGGAGTGAGAGTCCCTATCCTTCCTCCGTTTCCTATATGGTCTCAGAGGCTTACATACGTATAGCTCCACTTGTTTCTCCTCCTCCAAGAACATCGCAGATCGTTCTTCAAACTCGACGGACCTTTGGTCATTTCGGACTAACGCTCCTCTCGCGGCGTTAGCATAAGTATCCACCATGGCCAATGATGAATTGCTAACACTACTCGACTCGCGTTGCCTTGTAGTCCCGGCAGGTGCCATGTGTAGTGCTACGGTACTGTCCCCAGTAACCCTACGAGAGTCCTCTACGTTCCTTGCGGGCGTTGCCC
>JAAELO010000264.1 GCA_024226555.1 Desulfobacterales bacterium
TAATAACTGATCTTTTTGCGAAATACTGCTTTTTCAAAAAAAAACTGTAGTAAAATCAACCCATTGTTTTTTGTTATGCCTTGTTTTTCATCAGAAATTCCAATTATTAGAGATTCCCATAAATAAAGAAAAAGAGAGTACCCATTTAAATCAAGTTAAAAATCATCTAGTTCAGTTAAAAGACGGTTATTAGAGATTCCCTAAAAATTAAACTCTGTAATATGAATCCAGATATTTCTTCAAAATGTCGCTGACAACACCTCTTGTTGGTAATGTGGCCGCCATTCCGTAGATTGGTGCCATGCCATCCTGCGAGGCAGGTTTGTTTTTTACATCCACAACTGCTTCTTTCAAATCTTTAATAAATCTTTGTGCAACCCCTTCCTGGGTGTGACGTAAAGTTACAGCTATATGAATACATGAAGGTTTGTGAAGACCGTTCAGACTCCATCCTTTTTTTGTCATGAAATCCATTACTCTGTAGATATCAATTTCATCCGATCCAAAAGCAATTACCCACAATGGCTTTCCAAGTATATAAAGTTCTGAGATATCCTGAATACCATTCTTTATGATTTTAGCAGAATCCATAATTTTTTTTGTGGCATAAATATATCCTTTTTCACCTATTGACAATAATGAAGCCCAACATGAAGCACTAAGAGCCCCTGCTCTGCTTCCTGCAAAGGTTGGAGAAAAATACAATCCTCCAGGCCAGTCAGAGGCTGTAAAATACTGGTAATGCCTTAATTCTTCATTTCTGTACATTACAACAGAAGTCCCCTTTGCCGCATATCCGTACTTGTGAGTGTCTGCAGATATTGAAGTTACACCTTTTAACCAGAAATCAAAGTTTGGTATATCGTATCCAAGTTTTTTTGCCCAGGGGAGTACAAAACCACCGAGACAAGCATCTGTGTGAAAACCAATATTATTCTCTCTTGCAAGTTCAGACAGGTCGTCAATGGGATCAATGGTTCCATGTGGAAAAGTTGGAGCAGAGCCTACAATAACAATTGTATTCCTTGTAATTGCATTTTTCACAGCTTCAACATCTGCCATATAATTAGAATCCACAGGAATATGTCTCATTTTAATTTTGAAATATTCTGAAGCTTTATCAAATGCAGCATGGGCTGTTACAGGTACAATCATCTCCGGTTTTTTGATTCCTTTTTTATCTTCTGCATAATCTCTGTATGTTTTCATAGCAAGAAGAATACTTTCTGTGCCACCTGAGGTTACACACCCACAAATATCACTTTCTGAATATCGTGCACCAAGCATATCTGAAGTCATAGAGATGATTTCGGCCTCATATTTTGATGCACTAGGCCATAGATCAGAATGCAGAGGATTGCTTTGTGATGATATGGCATATACTTTATTTAAAAAATTAATATGTTCTTTGTCACCGTGATATACTGCCCCGGAAACATAACCTTCTTTCCATTTTGATTCCTCTTTTTTATTCAATTCTTCCATTTCCCTTAAAATATCTTCTCTGGACCTTCCTTCCAGTGGGAGAGTACTGAATGTTTCATGGGTTTTTCTATAAGGTTTCATTGACTCTTCGAGTCCTTCCATAACAGAATCAATTTCCTTATTAATTCTGTTATTAATAAATGGAATTCTTTTCATATTTTTTTCAATGATTGTGACAATTTGAGGAGGTAATTTACTAATATTTCTTTTAACGAATTCATTAATCATTTTTTCACCTTACGATCTAAAAAATTTAGTTTTTAGGGAATCTCTAATAACTGCTCTTTTTCCGAAATACTTCGTTATATCCAAAAATAAAACTGTAGGAAAATCGGTTCGTTATTTTTTGTCATGCCTTATATTTCATCAAAAATTTCTAATTATTAGAGGTTCCCTTTATTTAACCTTGAAAATATGGTTTTATTTTTTTTATAAAGGCAGACATATTCCTTAAAAAGTTCATCATAAAGATCCTTGTTCTTGGGGTTTGGCTTATATATCTCCTTAAATTTAATCTTTTTAGATATCTCCTCAAACTTTAAATAACCCATGGCAACAGAACCAAGAAAACCTGCACCTCTTAGATTTGCTTCAATCGGATCTTTAACTTGTCTTATATTTCTCCCCAGGACATCTGCAAAGATTTGGCACCAGAGGTTTGATACCGCCCCACCACCAATAAAGTTAATATTATCCATTGGCTTTTTTATAAATTTTTCAACGTATTTGAGCATCCATCTTGTATTGTAGGCAACACCTTCGAAAACAGCTCGTATCATGTGCGCTCTGGTTGTTCTCAGGGTCATATTATGAAATCCCCCTCTTATTGTGTGGTCGTCAACAGGAGTTCTTTCACCGTAAAGCCAGGGAGTGAAAATGAGTTTATCACTTCCTGGCGAGGTTTTTTCGGCAATTCGGTTAAATGCTTCATGGACATTTTCAGGAATAATTTCAGGAGTTAATTCGTCATCGGGAAAGAAGATGTTGTTTCTAAGAAAATTAATTGCTTCCCCTGCTATTTCCTGTTCATTTGCAATAATATATTTCTCAGGAATTGCAGAAGGAAGAGAAGCCATTTTATGAAAAATATCTGTCTTTTTAAAAGGAACATGACAAATAAGCCATGAAGATGTTCCGATATATAGGTGCCCTTCATAATCTTCAACAGCACCGGATCCTATAGCTGCAGAATGAAGATCGGGTGTTCCCACTATTACCAGAGTCCCTTTTGAAAGGCCAAGTTCCTCAGCAACTTCTTCTTTAACAGGACCGATAACATCAACAGCCCGTTTTAGTTTAGGTAACTTTTCCCTATCAATTCCTACCATTTTTATAAGTGAGTCATCATACCTGATTTTTGATATATTTCTGTTATCGGTAAGCCAGTGTAGAGCTATTGAATCATAAGATGCATAATATCTACCTGTAAGTTTTAGATTAAGAAAATCTTTAGGCTCAAGAAATTTATAGGTTTTATCGTAAATATCAGGATAAACATTTTTAATATAAAGGATATGGGCGATGGAGTCTTTTCCAGAATGACCAGGAATTCCACCTGTAAGTGAAAGCCATTTTTTCAGTTTAATAATTGAATATCCTTCGATATTTATCAGGCCGCCAGTTATTTCCTTTATATATTTTGCTCCCCTTGAGTCCATCCATGTGATTGAATTCATGAGAGCATTTCCATTGTTATCAATTGCCACTGTTCCAGACCACTGGCTTGTACAACTAATAGCGACTATATCATCAGGGTGCGCAGTTTTATTTGAAAGGAGTTTTTTGGCAGACCTTGTGATGGCATTCCACCAGTCATCGGGATTCTCTTCTGCTCCACCACCCGGTAAAAGTATTGTTTCGGTATTTTCACAGGTATGGTCTACAACTTCACCATCTGTTGAAACCAGAGCCACCTTTGGTCCGGATGTACCTAGATCCACTGCAAGGATGTATTTTGACAGCATCTTTACTCCTTAAATTTTTTTAAAATTTATAGCAGTCAATCAGCTCAATAGGCATTCTCTAACAATTTCATCAATCAGTTTTCTGGGATTCTCGTCAATTTCCTTTAAAATTCCACTGTTATATAGTGAAATCAGTCCATGAAATTTTCCGAATATTTTTATAATTATTAGCTTCACTTCTTTTTCTGTTATTTTATTATTATCTGCGAAATGTTCCATAACAATATTGGTAGCCAGATGCAGGCTTTTTAATGAGCTTTTGAATTCATCCTTGGATGATTTTTCCTGCGGGGTTCCAATGTAGTCTGAATTCTGAGGAATCATTCTGTTAAACATAAGGTCATATAGTTCAGGGTTTTTAATACCAAAATTAACAAAAGCATCCAGAAGTATTCTTAACTTTTTGTCTTTTCTTTTTTCATTATCAGCTGCTGTAGAAAGTTTTTCATATAATAAGTTGTATGCTTTTTTATGCATCGCTATAAGTAACTCATTTTTATTGGAATAATAGTTGTACAGATTTGCAGCAGTCATTTTCATCCGACTACCTATTTTGCTCATTGAAAGACAGTCCAGACCATTATGAATAAGAATATCCAGAGCGTGGTCAAGAATTCTTTCCCTTACAGCATCAATTTCCTGTTCTGATCTTGTATTTTTTGGCATTTCAATTTTAATATTATAAATTAATAGCGTTAACTTAACGGTATTAAATTAACCTAAAAAAAATTATAAGTATAGTCTTTTGTATGAAATATATTTATTTTTAAATTTTACGTATGCTATGGGGAGAAAGTATTGTCTAATTTGTTCGACATTGCCGTATATAGGTGTTTGTAAAAAGAATATATATCAGCTTTAAAAAATGATTCATTGATCAGGTTTTTACAAAAAAATAATCAAATTTTCAATAAAAAGAGTATTTTTAGATTTTTGAAAATCCTTGTTCTTTATATCCAATTGCGAATGTGTCAACGTCAATAGGTATTAATACCTATAGCTACAAAAAGAAATAAAACAAAGTTCCCATTGACAAACCTTTGTTGTATACCTTTTAATGAAATTAAAGGTTTCTTTAAATTGTAGAGACTTTCAAAAGATTTCCTTACCGAATGAAAATAGTAATTCCATAGAAATCAGAAAAGTTTAAATATTTACTTATGGGAACCTCTAATAATTAGAATTTTTGATGAAAAACAAGACATAACAAAAAA
>JAAELO010000265.1 GCA_024226555.1 Desulfobacterales bacterium
AATAATTAGAATTTTGGATGAAATACGAGGCATTTCCAAAAATAACGAGCCGATTTTATTACAGTTTTTTTTGGAAATAACAAAATATTTCGCCAAAAGAGCAGTTATTAGAGGTTCCCTATTATAATTTCACATACTAATCTTCAATTTATTTTTCCTTCATGGATGTACTATTTCCACAGTCCTGGAAATAGGAACAAAACAGCATTAGTGATGCTGTTCTGTTCCTCAAAATTATAACAACTTTTTCCTAGTTTTTATTAGAGGTTCCCTAGAAATAAAGGGAAAGTTATTTATATCTTTTCAATTTCCATATCATTTTTTATGAAATATTTATTTGTTATTGCAGACTGTTGCGTGATTCCATTGACATTAAGCATTTCAATTCCTTCTATCAGGAAAATATCTGTCTGAGGAGTTGAAATTTTGATAGTAGAAAATACGCGTTCACCTTTTGTGAACTGTTCTTCTAAGATCCAACCATTTGGTCCGGTGGTAAGAATCTTGTCATTTTCATCTTTTATTCTGAGTCTGATGAAACTGGAAATGCTTCCTTCGTTTAATGTCGATGAAGCAGTAATGTACAATTCGTTGTCTTTTATATAAGTGTCTGAAATGTGAAAGTTCTCATTAATCTGATTTGACGGAAGCTCGCTTTCATTCGTCTCTTCATCACAACCTAACAAGAGAAATAAAACTAAAAATAGAAGTGCTACAGATTTTAATTTTTTCATTTTGGTACTCCTTATATTCATGATAAATAAAGAAAAATGAGTAGTATAAAAAATATTCATTGTCAACTTTATTAGGTAGTAAAATTATAATAAAAGTATTTATCGGAAGACATTACTATTAATCCGGCAAATAGATATCATACAAGGTGATTAGCCAACCTGTTGAAAAAATTATAATAAACATATTTAACTATCCATCTATATAGTTGCTGAAGTAATAAGAAGAAAAAAAGTAAAAAGAATCTGCAAGTTGTTATTCTTATCAAAATTACTTTGTTTTCAACATAGGGAATCTCTAATAACTGTCTTTTGACCGAATTACTGCTTTTTTGAAAAAATAACTGTAGTAAAAACAACCCGTTGTTTTTCTCAGCCTTGTATTTCAATCAAAATCCTAATTATTAGAGGTTCCCTATAGTTTTTGATTAAATATAAGGAATAACACGTTAAAAAAACTTATAGTTTTATAAGTATAACGAGCTGATATTGTAGCAGTTTATGGTTGTAATAAAGTGTTTTGCAAAAAGGAAGGAAGGTTATTAGAGGTTCCCTAATAATAATATCGCAGATCTGGTGGAATGAGGTTAAATTTAGCCAGTCAACTTAACTCAATTTTGTTTCATTCCAACCAAACCTGCGATGGAGGGGCTTTTTAAAAATACAGTACTCTTCAGTTAATTAAACACCCGATATTTTTTAATAATATTTTCATCAAGTTCAATACCTATACCCGGTCCATCAGGAACAATAATGAATTCATCTTCAAATCGTGCTGGATTTTTAACAAGATATTGATTAAGTGGTGATTTGCTTTGGGAGTATTCAATTAAATCTGTTGTTTCGCACGAAGCCAGAAAATGGGCCGTGGCTGCTGTTAAGATTCCTGTTGAAAATCCGTGGGGGACCAGTTTAACATCGTATTTTTTTGATAGTTCGTAAATGCGCTTGGACTCTGTAATACCACCGCATCTTGTTACATCTGGTTGTACCAGATCCGGTTTTCCAACATCCAGAAAGCTGATAAATTCATATAATGTTGTCAGAGTTTCTCCGCCAGCTATCATAGGTTTGATAGACTGACCCAGGCTTTGATATCCTGCTAAATCATCAGAACCAATGGGTTCTTCAATCCAGTTCAGATTAAAGGGTTCTAATCTTTTAGCCATCATTAGTGTATGTTCTGGTGTTTTCCACTTGGCTGCAAGATCTATCTGCAGTTCAAAGTCTTCCCCCGCTTCTTCTCTAACAGCTTTAATGATTTCATAGTCAAGGTCCGGATCATCACCTAAGACACCACCACCAAATTTGATGCTTTTAAACCCTTTTTCTATTAGTTCGCATATAACAGGTTTATTGCCCTCTGGAAGATCTTCAGGAATAAAGGTACCGTAAGCACGAATTTTATCACGGTATTTAGTACCTAAAAGATTGCATACAGGTTTGTTATAGTACTTTCCTTTAATATCCCATAGTGCTATATCAATTGCACTCATTGCATGGATTCCAGCACCCCTTCTTCCAAGATAATTAGAACCTTCATACATCTTGCTCCATAGTCTTTCAATATCCAAAGGGTTCTCTCCAATTAAAAGCTCCTTTAACCCAAAACATGCAAGATTGGAGTTTGGTGTTTCAATAATACTTTTAATAACTAATGGTGAAGAGTCGGTCTCTCCTATGCCAACAATGCCCTCATCGGTAATAACTTTAACGATTACGGCATCTTCACCCCAAACGCAAAGAGCATCGACCGGTGGCACCCTCAAACAAATAACTTCAATATCAACAATCTTCATATAAGCCTCCTTTTAGTTCCTCTGTTGTGATCATTCATTGTTTGAGCAACTTTTATGCCAGAAATATTCTATGATTTTACCACCTTTGATATTGCGAGGTTTTCAGGAAATAGCCTAATGAACAGCTATTATAAATAAAATGAAAGCGAGTTGAACACAACTCGGTATAAAGGGGTTTTTATCTTCAAACTTTTAAAATATACGATAAGCAGAAACAGGGATTCATCTTTGTAGCTGGATAACTTACTTAAGGGAATCTCTACAGTTGTTTTTTTTGAAAAAGCAGTATTTCGCAAAAAGATCAGTTATTAGAGGTTCCCTTAATATGCTTTTTAATAAGATTATTGGCTCTGGTTTGACTTATAGAAAGATGAACTGCAAGTTTCCTTGAAGAGTTATATTTTTTATATGCGCTTTGCACTATGTATGCTTCATACTTTATAAGTTTCTCATCAAAACTCAGATTTTCTTCCTCTCTGGTTTGATCAATGATTCCAAATACATTCTTCGGCAAATGATTCACATCTATAACCAGACTATCAACTGTTACCACAAGCCTTTCAATAAGATGACGCAGCTCACGAACATTTCCTTTCCATTCATGTTCGAGCAAAACCTGTAGTACACTGCTGGAAAGTTGTCTTGTAAGACCATATTTATTATTAAACTGATTCATAAAAGAATGAACCAGTTGCAGAATATCCTCACGGCGTTTTCGCAGTGGAGGAATATATATTTCGATCACATTAATCCGGTAGTATAAATCTTCCCTGAAGGTACCTATATCAACCATATTTTTCAGGTTCTTATTTGTTGCTGCTATAATCTTAACATCTATTTTTACTGTTTTACTCGCACCTACTGGCATATACTCTTTATCCTGAAGAACTGTTAAAAGTTTTGCCTGAGCGGACAGGGAAAGTTCTGAAATTTCATCTAAAAGAAGTATTCCATTATCAGCTAATTCCAACAAACCTTTCTTTCCAGTGGACTTAGCACCTGTGAATGCTCCTTTAACATATCCAAAGAATTCAGATTCAAAAAGTTCATTTGGTATACTTGCACAGTTGACGTTAATAAAAGACTGATCTGACCTCAGTCCAAGCCTGTGCATGTGTTTTGCTATCATAGATTTACCAGTTCCGGATTCACCGGTGATAATACAGGTGGCATCTATTTTACTCACTTTTTTTACAAGCTTCATAACCTTTTTCATCTCTTTACTTTTAGAAACAGGTTTCTGCTTTTCATCCAATATGGTTTCCTGCACAATATACTGGGGATTGTATAGATCGGCCTCATTAATCTCATCACGAACATTCATAACCACATACTTAATGTTATTATGTTCATCAAACAATGGAACGGCAATTGTCAGAAGTTCAGTCTGGGTATAGGTTTTTTGCCTGATAGCCATTGCCTTCTTCTCTTTATAAACAACGGGCAGTATTGAAGGACTCCACCAGTCAATATCTACAAAATCGAAAAAACTCTTCCCTATCATTGCTTCAGGAGAAGTACTATAATGTCTCTTGCAGGCTTGATTCAAGAATACAATATTATAATTGGCATCGTAGACAATAACTTCATCATACATGTTATCAATAATAGAAAAAAATGTGTCTCCGTCTATTCCATAGTAATCAAACTCTTTAACCACGTTTCATCCCCCGTTATGGCTAATACTCAGGTTTTTATAATTAATGAATGTTAATATAGCAGAGAAATTTCACAACATGCAATAATAAACATATATTTAGATACTTAGGTGAGTTCATTATAACTCATCTTCTTTTTTTTGTCATTAATAATGAGTCAATATCAACTCAACGGTCATCATATAAAATCATAAAAATGTACAACAATGGCCTTCTTCAGCAGGGTTAGAACGTAAAAACATGTTGGCACCACTCTTGCTCATTGTAAATATTTATAGGGAACCTCTAATAATTGGAATTTTTGATAAAATACGACGTTTATAAAAATGTTTTTATTTTATAAACAACAGTTTTTTAAGTAAAAATGAATTATTTCGTAAAAAGAACAGTTATTGGAAATTCTCTATATACAAAAAAATATTTGCAATTTATTATTCTATTAATCAGCCAGGAGGTAACAAAGTGAACAAAAGAATTGATAAACTACTTATTTCAGTAAGTATGATTCTTGTTTTAACAGTTGTCGGATTTTTGTTTTTTAAGCCAGATGCATCACAATCTGTAGCCAATATAATTTTTGGTAAAATGACAAGTATATTTGGATCAGGAACTCTTATATTTACTTTTCTGGGTCTTTTACTTTTAATATTTGTAGCTTTTAGCCGTTATGGCAAAATCAGGTTTGGCGATGAAGCTCCTGAGTATTCAAACTTTAAATGGGTTTCAATGATGATAAGTTGCGGGCTCGGCTCGGCAACTGTTTACTGGGCTTTTATTGAATGGGCCTATTATATTGGGACCCCGGGATTAGGAATTGCGGCAAAGTCTCAGCAGGCTTATGAGATGGCTCTTCCTTACAACATGTTCCACTGGGGTTTCAGTGCATGGGCTCTGTATGCTCTTGTTGGTCTACCTATGTGTTATCACTTTTACATACGCAAAAACAAGGGACTAAGTTTAAGTTCCGTTATTAGTTCAATTACTGGTATTAAGCAGAATGGTATTGTTGGGCGTATCATTGATGTTATGTTCATATTCATCTGCTTTGGCGGGTTAAGTATAACTCTGGGAGTTTCAGTTCCTCTGGTATCCAAAGTTTTAAGCTCTGTTATTGGAGTTGAACCATCCTTCTCAATGAATGTTATCCTTATAATTATTATCTCTGTGGTTTATTCCCTTAGTTCATACATCGGTCTTCAAAAAGGAATGGCTATGATATCCAACCTGAACACTAAACTCGCCATAGTGTTTTGTATCGGTATTATTGTTGTTGGCCCTGGTTTGTTTATAATTGCAAATACCACTAATGCATTGGGTTTAATGCTTCAAAACTTTGTTCAGATGAGCCTTTATACTGATCCTATTGGAAAGACCGATTTCCCACAATCATGGACAATATTCTACTGGTTATACTGGATCACTTATGCACCATTCACAGGTATTTTCATAGCTAAAGTTTCAAAAGGAAGAACAATAAGATCGGTTATTACTAACACTATTGTAAGTGGTAGTGCAGGTTGCTTCCTGTTCTTTGGTGTTATCTCAAGTCTTAGCATGGATCGTCAGATAAAAGGCACAGTAGATATGGTTGGAATGCTAGGTGCTGGTAAAGATACAGGTGCCATTATTGAAGTTCTCAAAACTCTTCCTATGAACAGTATTTTTATGATTGTCTTTAGTATAGTTTCTATCCTTTTCCTTGCTACTACTTTGGACGGTGCTGCATTTACTATGGCTGCAACTGCAACACCGGGGCTTGATGAGAAAGAGGAGCCTCATCCAATGCATCGTCTTTTCTGGTGTATTACTCTGGCACTGGTTCCTTTGACAATGATTTTTATCGGAGCAAATCTGAATACCATCAAAACATGTGCAATTATTACAGGTATTCCTATAATTTTTATCATGGGAATTATGATTTATGGCTGGATAAAGTGGATGATTGAAGATTTTGGTCCGACTTCTGATAAAGATCAAAAAAAAATATAGTTTCTTACTTAAAGGAAGTTAAATAGTGAAACGATTTGTAGTAATGAAAGAAAACGACATGGTTGCAACAGCTTTGACGAATTTAAAAAAGCATGAAGTTGCAAATATATTCACTCCTGATAATAACCATATTAAGGACTTACAAGCACTTGAAGACATTCCATATGGTAACAAAATTGCTTTGTGTGATTTGAAATCAGGACAGAAAATTGTAAAATGTGGTGGAATAATTGGTCAATGCACAGAACCAATAAAGACTGGAGAGCTTGTACATATTCATAATGTGAAAAGTCTGATTGCAGATATCCCCGTAAGTTTTAAGAAAGAGATTATGAGACAGATGAACATTTGTTCAAAGGAAGGTAATTAAAATGAATTTTAATGGTTATTTACGACCTGATGGTTCTATCGGGATTCGTAACAGAATACTCATTATTGCTGTGGATGAATGTTGTGACGGAATTGCTCAGTCCATTGGAAGACAGTACGAGAATACTGTTGTTATGACCAATTGGTATACTTGTATGCTTGGTGGCAATGAAGAATCATTAAACCAAATGATCGCAAATGCAAAAAATCCAAATGTTGCAGGTGTTCTGGTTATAGCTATGGGGTGTGGCAGCATAAATCCTGCTCAAATCACATCAGAGGTTGAGAAAGTAAAGAAACCTGTTTATGCAATTACATGCCAGGAGGAAGGAGGAACAAGAAAATCCGTTGATTCTGGTCATAATAAAATAAGGCTTTTGCAAGATTATGTTACAGGATTAAAGCGAGAACCTTTCCCAATGGCATGCCTTGTTGTTGGTATTAAATGTGGTGGGTCTGACACAAGCTCAGGCATTGCATCAAACCCATGTGTTGGTGCAGCAGCAGATAAGTTAATTGATTTAGGAGGGATTTGTATAGGTGGAGAACTTTTTGAACTTCAAGGGTGTCAGGAAGTTCTTGATGTCCGTGCAAGCTCACCAGCTGTTGCACAAAAAATTGAGCGTCTGATTGAAAATGAACGGAAGCGTTGGAGTGTGGAAGGGACAGATGTTGAAACTATGAGTATTGGAAACAGTATAGGAGGCTTGACAACCATAGAAGAGAAGTCTTTAGGAGCACTCCATAAATTTGGCTCCAAAGAGATTGTTGATATTCTTGAGATTAATGATAGGGTTGTCGAAAAACCAACCTCGCCTGGGTTTTATCTGTCTGAAGCAACAATGCTTTGCGGTGGTTCCGGTGTAAACTTTGCTTCATATGGGGCTCATATGATTCTTTGGACCTGTGGAGCCGCAGGATTTGAAAATCCACTTGTTCCTGTTATCAGGGTAAGTGCGAATGAAGACCTCATTAACGATGATATTGATGTTGATGCAACAGGCATAATGAATGGAAAAGAAAGTTTAGATATAGTTTCTGATCGTATCATCGATAAGCTGATTGAAACAGCAAGTGGGCAAAAGACTCAAATAGAAGGTATAGGCGGTTCTACTCTAACACTGTACCAAAAAGATCAAAGGTTAGATACGCTACTCAATATTAAATGTTATAAAGAAAAGCACCTGTAAAAACAATCCCACATTGAATTTTAAAAAAATGAGATGTGGGATTATTTTAGTTTCCTTTATGATTTTTCACTTATCAAAACATTGTTAGTACCTGTAGTCAGTTATAATACACAATAAAATGGATGACCTTTTGTTGTATTATAACTGACTTCAACTGCTGAATATTTCAAATCTTAAGGTAATCTCTAATAACTGTGGTATATAGAAGCGGATTTATTATTTATCCTCAAAAATAAAAATTATGTATTGTGAGTACTGTAGGTAAGGTAAAGTGACGTTAAAGCCGACATAGAACTGCTGAAATTTAATATTGGAGAGTATTATGAAAAAATTAAAATATAATATGCTTTATATTTTGGTTCTTTTCTTAGTGCCCTTTTGGGAAGTTAGTTTTAGTAGTACCGTAATCAGCTATGGCTGGTAGCTCATTACCTCATAATTAAATATTTTCGGATTTGATATTTGATCCAATCCAAATAAATCAAGGAAATCTCTAATAATTAGAATTTTGGATGAAATACAAGGCATTTCAAAAAATAACGAGCCGATTTTATTACAGTTTTTTTTGGAAATAACATAGCATTTCGCCAAAAGAGAGGTTATTAGAGATTCCCTCAAAGCAATCCCTTTCCTTGAATATCTGTTTAATAATCAGCGCAGGATGGCCTTATCAACGCACTCTTACAGGAGTTTAACAATTGGACATTACTTCTAAAAACTTTGATTTCTTTTTCTAACTTTTAGGTTCTTATTCTGCTTTCTTCCATAATAATAGTTGCCGGTGCTACAGACTACATTATCATTCCAATAGCCCTCACAGGTGATCCGTCTCCATTTAAAAGCTTTAAGGGTAAACAAGAGAATATGAACTTTTCCCCAATAAGCTCTTGTAGGTTTGTAAGGTTCTCAATAATAATTTTGTCTGCTCCTAATATTTTCTTGTGATTTGGAAGATCTGATGCTTCGATTAAATCCAGAGAAATTGTATCAAGACCGATTCCTTTAATTGTTGAGTTTGCTAAAGTACTGATCAAATCTTCAGATAATGTGGGGTAGTTTTCAAAGTAGTATTTTGTTCCCCATTTTTTATCCCACCCTGTATATAATAGAATAAAATCTGGGAGTTCAGCCACTGATAACTCATTAAAAATTTCTAATCCAATAAATTTATTTGAATCATAATTTGTGCAATCCACCACTTGTGCAGTACCAACAAATGACGAAATCTCCTTAGAAGCTGTTGTTTTCCCATTTTTAAACAGATGAGCAGGGACATCTATATGCGTTCCAATATGCCCCTGCAAGGTAAATTCCTGTACGTATACACCATGTTCGTCAAATAAATCCAAATCAACCAGTTCAGGTTGTGACGAGCCTGGATAAACCGGCATTTCCTTTTTGATGGTATGTGATAAATCAATGATCATAACTTTTATTAATCTCCTTATAATTTGTGACTTCTTTTTCAATAAAATTTAATATTTCAACTTAGGGGAACCTCTAATAACTGATCTTTTTGCGAAATACTGCTTTTTCAAAAAAAATAACTGTAGGGAATCAAGAACAATATGAAAATATTCAATTTTAGTACCGTAGTCAGCTATAATAAACAACCTATCTATGACTGAACAACTACGATTCCAATTGAAAAAGTTGCAATATTCTGAAGAAAGGATTTCTTACAAAGGACAGGAAATAATATTGTCAACAAATACAATTTGTTGAAAATATGGATATAAGGCATAATCCACATAATAATCTTTTCATTGCTTTCCTTTTTCTATTTAAGTTTCAGCATAAAAAAGTAGTTTGACCCTTTTTAAAATTTCCCCTATTATTTAAGGGAATCTCTAATATATCAATTTATATTAAATTCATAAATATTGAAATTCCCTAAAAAAATTCATAGAACAAAGGTTATTAAATAATAATATTGAAAGGGTATAGAATATGAAATATTACAGACTGACAATGATTGGCCTGGCTATTTCAACTGTAATTTATCTTCTCACAATTATTATTGGAGTAGACCTTTTTGAAAAGTTAATTGAATTGTTACATGGTTTAGAAAAATATGAATTGGATGAACTAATAATTCCTACAACAATTTTTATTGCATTTTCCCTTTTTGAATTAATAGATCGTCAAAGATCTCACAAAATCGAAGTTGAGCGAGAAAAGATTAAAATATATGAAGCAATGATTTTTTCTACTCAACACATTTTAAATAATTTTTTGAACCAAATACAAGTATTTAAACAAACAGCTGAAGAAACAGAAAATTTTGATCCTGAGGTGTTAGGTTATTATGATGAAATAATTGATGAAGCTTCAGGTCAAATTGATTCTTTATGCAAAGTTACAGAGATTAATGAAGTTTCAATCCTAGAATCAATAAAACCAAAGTAAAAAAACAATGACTAAAATAATACTGAAATTATTTATAATCATCAACCATAGTCGATCAAAAACTTGAACAGCTGGTCGAGCCAGCGTAGTCAACTATTAAGAAGAAATATTAGAAGGTTGCTATTCTTGAATAATTGATTTAGCCAATGTAGGTTCGTTAGCATCTTATTAACGCACATTTACAGATTTTAGCAATTGAAAATAACTTCTGGGAAACTTGATTTCATTTTTCTAACTTTTATTTTTATTCTACTTTCTTTCATAATAAAAATAGTTATTGCAGGTGTGTTTCGAAAACCAAAAACACACCCTACAAATTATGTTATTACCCGGAAGTACTATAATGGACATGGTTGTCAAAATCAGCGGATAAAATTGGTCATTGTTTTGGTCACAGGCGCTGGTGCAGGGACCTGCTCTTTTGCATATTCCAGGGTTTTCATGAGCCAGGCCATGTTTGTTCCCAGAACTGTCATGATTTGCTTGCCTTCTCCGTCTTGCTCCATTTCGCCGGGATTGGAGCCATGAGCCACATTCCAGTAATTTGAGCTGGGCATGACCATTTCAGAATAATTGATGTAGTGATTCAGGGTGTCTACCGTGGGAAGTCCTCCTGACCGCCTGACCGCCGCAACAGAAGCCCCAACTTTGTGGCGAAACAGGCCGCCGTTGACGGAAGAGACAAAAAAGGCCCTGTCAAGAAAAGACTTCATGGTCCCTGCAACACCTGAAAAATAGACTGGGGAGCCAAGTATTATGCCGTCAGCCAACTTCATCTTCTGAATCCATTCATTAACCGGGTCATCCCCCATGGCACATGCTTCGTTCTGGTTTTTGACACAGGCATAGCAGGCTTTGCATCCCTGGACATTTTCCTTGCCCACCTGGATCATCTCTGTTTCAATACCAGCATTCTCAAGTTCGGCAAAAACCGTATTCAAAGAACAGGCGGTATTTCCTTTTTTCCTTGCGCTTCCGTTAAATCCAACAACCTTCATATTCATTCTCCTTTTCTGGTATTTCCGGGTACGACCTTATTTGTCAGTTAACTTAATAATTAGGAAAACAATCCATTGCATTATTATGTTTGATCTTTTTTGAATGTCAACGTAATATATATATTCTTGAATAACAAGTACGGTTTTTTTTGTGCCGTAGTTACAAACAGTATACTATTGGGATGTGAAAATGCTTGAACCCTGCAAGATTAAAGAGCGTAACGACAGAAAGTACAGATGCTTTTTTGAACTGACCCTGGGCATCATTGGTGGGAAATGGAAGCCTGTGATCCTTTTTCAAATTGCAGTGGAAGGTATCATGCGCTTTGGGGAACTGAAAAGGAGTATTCCTGAAATCACCCAGAGAATGCTAACTAAGCAGTTAAGAGAACTGGAGGCTGACGGTCTGGTACATCGACATGTGTACAGGCAGGTTCCCCCAAAGGTTGAATACAGCCTCAAACCTCCGGCGGTGAAGCTGATTCCCATTTTACTTCAAATGAGGGAGTGGGGCGTGGACTATGATAAAGATCAGATGAGCCACTCTGTCATGGAAGAAGTGAGTGAGTGTATAGAGGAACCAATTGTGGCGCCAATGTACCGCGAGACGATCAATGCCTGAGTCATGCATAAATCAGTTCGAATGATAGGCGTATAAAACTGTTCTTTTAAAAAAATTAGTTTCTCGGCAGAGGGTTTTTATCTTAATAAGCCAGAAAATGTATTAACAGCTACAAGATCTCTTTCATGTTCCTCTTTGAATGACCTGATATTACAGAAATAATCTGTTTTAGCTACATCAACTCCTATTACTATTCCTTTATCAAAGACCTTTTCAAATAACCGTTCTTCATCTGCTTTGTTGATATTAATGGCTTTATATGTTCTTTTTTCCATTGGGATTACCTCCTTTTTTAATTATGGGAACCTCTATGTAGATGTAAAGGTATGCTAGCATCTTTCCAATGTGCTTTTACGAGTTTTTAGCAATCATAAATTACTTCTAAAAAGCTTGATTCCTTTTTTCTAACTTTGGTCTGATACTGTTTTCTTTCATTTTAAAATTGTTGTCGGGTGCATTTAAAAAAGCACCTACACTACCGATAAAGATAATATTGGAGAGCATTATGCAAAATAACATGAAATATATAATATGCTTTACTACTTTAATGTTTGTAAGTTGTGGAATATATAATCCAAATCACAATAATATTTCAAATCAACTAATTCAAAAAAAAGTCAGCGAGCATTTTGATACGTATGCAAAATTATATAAATATAATGGTGTTGTTCTTGTCGCAAAAGATAGTAGAATTATTCTTAACAAAGCATATGGAGTTTCAAACCCACATAAAAAGCAGTCATTACAAACAGATATGAGATTTTTCACTGGTTCAACTACAAAAATGCTTGTTGCAACTGCAATATTAAAACTTGTTGAAATGGATAAACTGAAGTTAAATGACTCTGTTGGAAAATTTATCACTTTACCTAAACATGTTGCAGGTTTAACAATTCATCAATTACTATCACATACTTCAGGTTTAGCAACCTTACCGAATTTTGAGGGATCGAAAGAAAATGTTCCGGGACCTGTTGAAAAATATGATTTTGTTAAGTCATTCACAAAAAAACCTTTAAGATTTAAACCTGAATCAAAATATGAGTATAGTAATTCAGCTTATTATTTATTAGGAGTTTTAATTGAAAAAATAACTCATCAAACAGTATTTGATTTTTTAAATGATAATTTCTTTACTAAAGCAGGGATTAAAAATACCTTTTTACCGGAGAGTGGAACTGTAAAAACAATCAGGGCTTCTACTGAAAAACCAGCAATTGCAATGGGAATGGTAAGAAAAAAAAATCGTTTATTTGATCAAAATAATAATACTCATGATGCAAGCGTTATTTATACTGCAGGAATCACAGTATCAACCAGCCAGGATATGTTAAAATGGAGTCAAAATCTGTATGATGGAAAATTCCTTAATAATTCAATATTAAATAAAATGCTTACAAATTATACTTCAGATTATTGTTATGGTTTATTCAAGGGTTTTTTACCAAATAAAATGATTTTTTATGGGCACAACGGAGGTATGATTGGTAACCATGCTCTAATGATATATGTTCCTTCTACTAAAACTCATATAATCTTAATCAGTAATATTGCAAATCAGTGTTTTGACTTGATAGTACAGGATCTGGCAATGATTATTTCTGGAGAAGTAGTATCAAAACCTGAATTTGTTCATCTTGATTATAAAAAATATAATGAATTTACAGGAGAATACAACGGTGAATATTTTGGAGAAGTGACTCTTACAATATTTAGTAAAAAAAATAAGTTGTATTGCCAAAAGAGAAAACAAATTTCACAAATGAAATATCTGGGAAATGACAGATTTTATATTGATGGTTTTAGATCTTCTTACTCTTTTAAAAGAAATCAGAAAGGTACAATAGTATCTCTTGCAAATAGGAATGATGGCCTTAGTGAGTTATATATTTTAAAAAAATTAAAATAATTTCTAAAACTGTGAATATAGCTAATGGGAATCTCTAATAATTAGAATTTTTGATGAAAAACAAGGCATAACAAAAAA
>JAAELO010000266.1 GCA_024226555.1 Desulfobacterales bacterium
TAACGCGACCCACCAACCCATAACGCTACCCAGCAACCCATAACGCGACCCACCAACCCATAACGCTACCCACCAACCCATAACGCGACCCACCAACCCATAACACGACCCCCCCAAACCCATAAGGCGACCCACCAACGGGTTTAAACCTAGGGTCGACATATAGGTTTAAACCCAAGGACAACGTACTACGCGGGTTTAAACCTACGATACCACCTTCCAGTGCGGGTTTAAACAGAAGGTCGCCATACTGCACGTGTTTAAACGCACGGTCCACATACATGGTTAAACCCAAGGTCCCCGAACTGCGTGGGTTTAAACCTACTGCCCGCATACAGGTTTAAACCCAGCATCGCCATACGCGGGCTTAAACCCACGATGCACATACAGGTTTAAACCCAAGGACTGCACACTTACCAGGTTTAAACCGACGATACACATGCAGGTGTAAACCTGAGGAATCCACACTGATTAGGTTTAAACCTACGATGCACAGGCAGGTTTAAACACAAGAAATCCACACTTAGCAGGTTTAAACTGACCATGGACACACATGTTTAAACCTGAGGAATCAACACTTACCAGGTTTAAACCTACGATGCACAGGCAGGTTTAAACCCAAGAAATCCACACTTACCAGGTTTAAACAGACGATACACATGCAGGTTTAAACCCAAGAAATCCACACTTACCAGGTTTAAACCAACAATGCACACACAAGTTTAAACCTGAGGAATCCGCGCTTATTAGGTTTAAACCTACGATGCACACGCAGGTTTAAACCCAAGAAATCCACACTTACCAGGTTTAAACCGACGATGCACACACAGGTTTAAACCTGAGGAATCCACACTCATCAGGTTTAAACCTACGATGCACAGACAGGTTTAAACACAAGAAATCCACACTTACCAGGTTTAAACCGACGATGCACACACAGGTTTAAACCTGAGGAATCCACA
>JAAELO010000267.1 GCA_024226555.1 Desulfobacterales bacterium
CCAGGTGCGTGACGTGTCATATGAAAATAAGGGAAAGAAAAGCAAAGCTAGGTAAACAGCACTCGCATTTTCACACGGACCATCGCCATTAAGCTTTCCTCCTAATCGAGTAATTGCCGTCAATATTTCCAGTAAAAAATGACTGACGACGCTCAATTTCGATGTGGCGAAAGTCTGCAGAAGAAACACAAAATAAGTATGTATGCAATGAAATGGAGAAAAAAGCAGAGGAGTACCGTTACTATAACATTTTGAGTTGCTATTCTGGTAAGTTTAAGCTCGTTTTTTACCCATACTCATGTGCGCCAACTCATTCAGTTCTTCCCGCAAACACTGCAAAGACACAAAACAATTGCTGGGCACTACACATACAAAAGCAGAGAAACTTTAACATGTTGCCACATTAACCATTTCCTTTTGTCTTAGGGCATTCATTGATGACAGATCCACGCTGCACACCACCTATGAATAAAAAAACGAAAAATAACTGAGTATGTGGAGGAAAAACTGCGACCTTCAACTGAAAACTATGTACATATTTCTGGCCCTAGCACTCAATTACTTTGCGAGTAGTATTCAGTTTTAATTCC
>JAAELO010000268.1 GCA_024226555.1 Desulfobacterales bacterium
AATCGACCATTTTGACCTGTTTTTCTACAAAATTTGTCGAACTTGGGTTAAACCCTCCCCCCGACCACACCCCCTGTCTTTATTTTGTCATGGCTTTTGCTTTTCTTTCTATACACATTATTCGTTGTTCAGCCACATGCATCATACCCACCTTTTTCTTTTAACCGTCAGCGCAAAACCCACGCCAAAATAAAGCCCCGCCGGGAGGGTCAATGTTGTTGACTTAAGGATTTCGACGATTTGAAATACGCATAACTAGTGCCCTGTTCCGAAAGTACCCTCCACGACATGCGCAATTTAAAACAACCTAATAGGCTTTTTAGATAGTCCGAAAAATAGACAATAGATGTAAAATTCTATTGACATAACCGCATACTATATGTATACGTTATCACAATAACGGATTAACAAAGGGGGTATTATGGGTATAATAAATTGCGGGAAATTGTCCTTCTCTGAGAAATTATCATCACAGCGCATAGCTAAAGCTGAATTCTGCCTGGGGCGTAAGGTTGTTACAAAAATTGTGGCATTTGCCCTGTTCTTACTTGGTGCCAATAAAAACATAATTGCTGCAACCACCAACATGCCGATAGGTAGTTTAAAATCTTTAATCCTTTCCATAAACAAGCGTGGATTAGCTGGCATTGAGGACCAAAGAAGAAAATCCTCTACTTTTAAACCGGTCAAATCTGTCAGTAAAATTACCACAAAATTAATATCAGAAAATTCGGGATTAAGTATTTATTTTGAACCAGGCGACCCAACACTTCATATTTCAGATTCGAATCCAGCTCAAAAAAAAGTTGTACTTCTTTCCTTATTGAACAGTAAGTTTCTCAATAAAAATGAAGTCAGCGAAGCTCTTAATCTTTCAGTCGACCGCATCGGAAAATTAGCAAGAAAGCTACAAAGTGAGGATATCAAAGGTATCCTTGATAATAGGCAGGGACAAAAACAAGACTACGTTTTTAAACCTGAAATAAAAGGCGAACTTATCCATCAGTTTGTACTTGAGCTTGTAAATAATAATTCGACAAGTGCACAACAGATAGCTAACAATTTAAAAGAACGCTGCAACTTCTCACTTTCTCCGCGAAGCATTCTTAATCATATGAATAATCTTGGGCTTTCGCACGTCAAAACGTCACTTCGGTCAAACTTAACAGCCACAAAAAAAAAGTCTTCCGGCTCTTAAAAACAGTTGCCAATAAAGAAGCGTTAGGAAAAGCATCAGATCTGAACTGCCAGGCACCATGGTCGAGATTGTTATTTCATTTACAACTTAAAGTTCTTCTTCAGCATAAAATCCCTGAAGCGACTATAAGTGTCACATTGGGATGCAGTATTAAAACAGTGCAATTATGGAATAAAAGATTTCAAAATGGTGATAGCATTGTAGACAAACCACGAAGCGGTAGGCCCACTATTATTCCGATGGATGTAACCATGAGGTTGATTTCTCTTTATTGTCAGCGTGACCCCTTACCAGGCTTTAGCCGGTGGACAATACGTTTAATGCAAATATACGTTCAAAACAATCCAGATTTTTTACATTACAAAATCAGTTGCACTACGATCTATCGGTTGTTAAAATCTCATTCATTAAAGCCTTATCAAAACAAATATTTTTTACAAATTTCTGACCCGAATTTTTTTGAAAAAATGGAAAAAATTCTTCGTGTCTACGCAAGCAATTATCCCTATTTGTTTTGTTTTGATGAATGCACCGGACTACAGGCATTAGAACGTGTTGCACCACGTCTGCCATCAAAAGGAAACAGACCTGAATATTTGGAACCGGAATATATTCGACATGGGACGGTGTCGCTATTATCAGTTTTACAGGTTTCTACCGGAGATGTATTTTCTGAATGCATACCTGATCATAAATCAACCACAGTAATTCAATCTCTCGAAAAACATATTCTTCAATTTGATAAATCAAAAGACCTTCACTATATTTGTGACAATTATTCCTCTCATTCAACGAATGAATTCTGTTTGAAAATTGCAGAATTGTGTGAGGTTGAATTACCAACACTTAAAAGCCTTGAAGAACGAAAACAATGGTTAGAATTACCGGCAAAGAGAATTGTTTTTCATTTTTTACCAACACATGGTTCCTGGCTAAATTTAATAGAAATCTGGTTTGGTATACTACAGCAAAAGGCTTTAAAAGATGAAAGTTTCAACTCAAAAGCAGAACTTGAAAAACGCATTTTGGATTTTACAGAGACATGGGATAAGTATTTTAAACATCCTTTTAAATTCACATATACAGGTGATGGATTACACGAGAAAGTAATTTCAAGATTTATTACATGGATTGAAATGGAAAGCTCTCAGCTGTCTGAAAAGTTTTTATGCAAACAAATAAAGTTGATGATAAACTTAGCAAAAAGATATTGGTCAAAGACTCCAAAATCCATATGGAGGTATTTAAAATCAATTCTGGAAGATAAAATTACTTTTATAAAATGCCTTATAAAAACAGACGAAAAATCTTTAAATCTGATAACCGAGCTTAATATTATACTGAATTCAAATCTAAAGGTCGCTTAAAATGCGTATTTTTTGGAAAGAACTTTTGAAACAGTGCACTATTTACCAGCCAGTGTGGAGTGTACCCAATTAATTCCTCACCAAAGATTTATGGTATTGAATATTTCAAATTTTGAAGAACCAAATTTCATTAACAATTCTTCTGTCTGAATAAAGATCGTGTCAAAGACCAGATTGCCATTCCAGTAGTTTTCCAGTTTTGCTATCAAAAATGAACATGCTTTATTAAAGTCAATAAGTGGTCTCGGCAAATTGTCATATATTAACAAATAGTTTTTGGAATATTTATTATAGTCTTGTTTCTGAAGTAAACTGGTCTTAGTTTTTGTGACTTCAGACATGGCGAAAGCCCATTCGTGTTCAGGATTATCATTTACCCAGCCTGGGCCAGTAAGTTCAGTACAACTAGTAATTTCATAAATATTTTTGGGTGTTTTTTTTTGCCCCCATTCAAACAGTGACATATCAGTCACGGTATCGTCAGCGTTTTTTTCGGAAATAGCGGTTGCGTGAGCATAATCTTGCGGTATTGCTTCGGTACATTCTATTCCATATTC
>JAAELO010000269.1 GCA_024226555.1 Desulfobacterales bacterium
ATTTTTGTGAACGTTGCGATTTTCCGTTTTCAGCAATTTTCAGTTGCTGTCAGATTCAACATATCAACTTCAACGAAGAAATCAAACATGGTGCACGTAGAGTGAGTCGAGTTCTACAAGACCCTGCCGGCGAAAAATCTGGAGACGCTTTCATGCAGTATACCGAGAGGTGCGAAATGTAGGGAATTTCAAAAATTCGAAGGTTCACAAAAATCTTGGAAAGGTGACAGCTCCTTCAAAGCATTTTTCAAGTGTGTATGATTCGATGGTTTTTTTGACGAGCCATTCCTTGGTTGTGAGAAGAATAGTACTTTCATGATTTGAAATAATATTCAATGTTCGCATCGTTCTGGGAGGCAAGCAGACGGATACGTGACGTACACACACAATGCGTCAACTTGTACTGATAGGAAATTTCAAAGCATTTTTCAAGTGTGTATGATTCGATGCTTTTTTTTACGAGCCATTCTTTCGTTGGGAGAAGAATAGTACTTTCATGATTTGAAATAATATTCAATGTTCGCATCGTTCTGGGAGGCAAGCAGACGGATACGTGACGTACA
>JAAELO010000270.1 GCA_024226555.1 Desulfobacterales bacterium
ATCCAACAAGTTTTTCCAGAGTTCCTCTATATCATCCGATTGGGGGAATACCGCACTCATTCCAATGATAGCGATGTCTCGGGGAGGACGTTTGGATGGTTTAATTACCTTGATTTCGAAATCATTCGAATTGTCTTTCTTGTGAGCAGTAATATCCTCCAAATTGTTTGTATAGTAGTGTGACTTTGGTTTTTCTTGGCATTATTTCTGCTAGACGATTTCGAAATTATCGGTTATCAGGGTTTTTAACTTATCAGTGTGGTTTTGAAGATTGTTTAAAAGCCTGAATACCTTTGCTCGAAAGGTTTTATACTTCTCATAGTATCTGTTTCTAACCAATTCACCTTTAACAAAACGCCATAGTCTTTCGATTAGGTTGAGGTTAGGAGCGTAGGCCGGTAGAGAGTTAATAACGATTTGAGGATGCTTTTTCAACCATTCTCTAACTATTTCAGCATGAAAATAAGGTGCATTGTCCATATGTAAAACGATTGAATCCTTGTCATGATAGACCTTACAGATTAATTCCAGAAACTCTATCACTTTTTCAGCATCGCAATTGGCCTCGGAAGTTAGGTGCACCAGAGTATGTGTCTTAACGTCATATGCACCCAATATATTCAACCTGTTTCGGCTCGAATTGGTATTGAAAACACGACGATCTTTACAAGATCCCCAGTACAAAGTCGGGATCACTTGATGAACCAGATGCATGCCATCAACGAAAAGTTGAACCATGCCCTCATCATTGCGTTGCAGTTTTTTCAGCATCAAATAATAGAGGATAAATCCATACTGTTTCGCAAGTGACGGCGGTTTTCCGGGAGTCAGTTTTGGTTTTAATTTTTTGATGCCATTTTTTTTAAGAAGCTTGCTTATAGCGGAAATCGTATAAACAATGCCAAAGTTCTTCGAAATAAAATCTTTAATGGTTTCTCGATTTCCAGGGGCATTTTCCTTGATCCATTTTAGGAGAATTTTGATTTGTTCTTTTTGCAAAAAGGTTTTTTTTTACGTACTTAAAGGTGTCCAGGGCATCTATTCCTTTAGACGAGTAGTGTTTAAACCAGTTGTCGATAGTCTTTGGGTCAATTTTAAATGACTTGCAGATGGTATCCATGGAGACGCCATCGATAATCAAAAGAAAGATAATAAATCTTCGCTTGAGGCGAAAATCTTTTTGCCGATCTCTGTACTCTTTTAATGCTTTGATTTCATCATCTGAAAATGTGTAACTAACAATTGATCTTGATTTCATAACTTCTCCTGTTGTTAAAACTTAAGAGTGTTATAAAATCATAAATTAATAATATCAATGAGGCCAGTGATTTCGTATGTTTTTAAAAATGTTTTCAAAAACTACACCAAGAAAAACATGTTTTCAAAAACTACACCAAGAAAAACCAAAGTCACACTACTATAATTGAGTAAAAATCCTTGACTTACGCATTTTTTCATATCTACCTCATTGATTAAAACAAAGTCTTTATTGACTATAAGATCCATAACTAATTCAAAAGCGTGGTAAAGAAGCAAATGATTGTTTCTATATTACTTGAATCTTTCTACATCTCTGGA
>JAAELO010000271.1 GCA_024226555.1 Desulfobacterales bacterium
AAAAAATAACGAGCCGATTTTATTACAGTTTTTTTTGGAAATAACAATGTATTTCGCCAAAAGAGAGGTTATTAGAGATTCCCTTAAATGAAGCTTTCCAAAAGTGATATTATCGCTTTTATTAATACTAAAGTAATAAAAGTACTTTTTTAATAAGTCATAAAGAATAATTTTTTCAATATGTAAAAGGTATTACTGTTTATGTTAAGCAATATAAATTTGCGGATAAACAGGCCTGCCCCCTGTCACTTCCTATACTTTAGATCATTACCATTTTTCTTTGACACTCAAACTGTATCTGTTTATAAACTGAAATTAAATTAACCCGTTCTAAAATTATATAAAGAGGAATACGATATGATCCGTTCTTTAATGTTTTTAGTAATACTACTTATGTTAATCCCGTTCCATGCTCTATCAAATGACCTTATCCTGCACTGGCAGCTGGATGAGATTACAGGTAATACAGCAGAAAATGCACCTGGTGTGACATATCCTGAATTAAATGGAGAGATATTTAATGGGACACGTATAGCAGGGCCCATGTCCGGAGCTATCTCATTTGATGGAAGTAATAGTTATATTGAAACTGAATCTGTTGAGGAGCTCGATGTTGAAAGCTTTTCCACCTCCATGTGGCTTAACAGTAAAAATGGAACCAGAACATGTGCTTATTTAAGACTTGATGGAAGATGGCACTTGAGAACCAGTGGAGGACAATGGGATATTAAATTTGAAGGCGGTGATGAAGTCTACTCAAATTACTTTTTCCCTCCTGAAGACAATGACGAATGGCATTATTATACAATAACAATAGATAATACCAATAAAAAGGTCACTTTCTACGTAGATGGTGTTGAGGAAGAGAGTAGAAGTTTTGTAAACGGACCATCACAGTCAAATACCAGGGGAGCTTTTTATGTCGGACAGTATGATGCAGGTTTTCGCTGGAAGGGTGGGGTTGATGATGTTAAATTTTATCAGGGAGTACTTAGTTCTGATGAAGTTAAAAATGAATACAGAGTTCAGCGCAAATTAAACCCGGATCTTCTTGCCGGCCACTGGAAGTTTAATGAGACTTCTGCGGTAAGTCATACGGAGGATGTTTCAATTATCAGTAATCCAGGTACTGTTAATGGAACGCAAATTATTGAGGGTGTAGAAGCCGGGGCATTTTTATTTAACGGAATCAGTGATTTCATTGAGATCACAAAAGATCCGGTTTATGAGACACAGAATTTTACCAGTTCCGTTTGGCTAAAAAATCCTGATACAACAAATACCTGTGCCTACATGAGAAAAATAGGGAGTTGGCATATAAGAACCTATGGAGGGCAGTGGGATCTGAGACTTGAAGGAACCAGTAGTACAATAAATTCAGGTTATTCTTTTCCATCTGATGACAAGTGGCATCTCTATACGATAACAGTAGATAGTGATAAAAACAGCGTGGATTTCTATGTTGACGGGGAAAAATATGGAAATTCCCATGTTTACACCGGTGACATATTGCAGGCAACAGCTGGCATGTATATTGGTCAGTACAGCGAAAACTTTAGCTGGACAGGTGGAATTGACGATGCCAGATACTATCTGAAAGCACTTAGTGCTGAAGATATAAAAAAACTCTATGATGAAAAAGTTGCATCTCCGGTTGATGTTGGGCTGAGCTGGGCATTTATGGGAGATAGTCAAACAACGGGACAGGCTGTTGATACACCTGATGTGCTATCATCAGCTGTTGCAGTAGATAATATCTGGAAGAGCATCTATCCTGATCAACAGGCAACTCTGGATAACAGAGGCTGGGGAAGCCATTCTCTCTATATGTCATGGAAAGATGGGTGGCATAAATGTTACAATGCTATAGAACCAAAAGACACGTTAAGCTGGGTTCACTTCCAGGAAAGTGGTTCATTTGTCAGATCGGATAGGGATAGTCATCAAACCACTTTGGAAGACTATAAGGCAACTCTGGATGGTTTCATTAACGATATTCGTCTTGGTTCACCAAATGCTGTGATTTCTACAGAAACCGCATTTTCCTATGGGCGGACATACCCGGATTGGACTGAGTACAATGCCCATTTACGAGCAAAAGTAGCAGAACTTAAGTCTCAGAACGTTAATATTATCCTGATTGATATAGATAAGCTCATCAAATACGCTCAATCCAGCGAAGGTTTTGGTGACCCTCACCTGTTATGGTACTTCCCTGGCGATGCTGTTCCTTACCATTATACCGGTCTTGGAAATTATATTATTGCACTGGCAATTTATGATGGGCTTGGTTTTGATATCAGTAACTGGGACGAGGCTTTATCTAACGATCTTATATCTAAAGTACCCAATGACCAGATCTCAAGCGCTCAGAAAACAAAGTGCATTGAGATTGTTAAAAATTATTTAAACTAACCCAGAAAATACTTAAAAGAGCATCTTAAAATATATTTTTAGGATGTTCTTTAGTTTAAAATGTGAACCTTTACCATATTGAATTTCAAAGAGATGTAAACTGCTCGTGATGGAAACAGTTGGACATAAAAGTTCTTTAACCTCTTTTTGAAAAAAATTTACATCTTTAGGAGTAGTCTGTCATCAATTATTAATTCAAGAAATTCTTTGTAGGTTTTTGCACCAATATCTTCATAATCAAAAAAATTCCAGGAAGTATCATCAATAAATTCTCCAACAAAACCGTAGGACCTTTAAATTAAAGATCTACCCATCTTCTTGTAACTGAGTTATAGGCGATAGAATTACCAAGAACAGAACCAAAGTATACTGTGTAAGTGCTCTCATTCTCTTTGTAATAACAGGGACAACTTTCATCTGGAGATAATCCAATTTTTTTCATCAATCCATAAACTTCACTATTATCAGGAACTCTATTAAATTGAACCTTAAACTTCTCAATCACTTTTATCAGATTTTTGCTTTTATCCATTTCGCTCTGATATATCAGATAATCTGGCTTAAGATAGAAAGTTAATGATATTGTTATTAGAAGAACACCTAATAAAATTATTTTTTTTAACATTTTCCCCCCTTAGAAAAAATATTTTTAAGGTATTTTAGAGAAAATTGGTTGGAAATTGTTGGAAAATCAGATGAGATGATCAATTATTATGTTGAGTTGTTAAAAAATATCTTCAGGGAACCTAATAACTAAAAATATTTATTTTATTAACATATAACATTTTTTTTCGTAATAATTCTATTGTTTTGTACTTTTAGGTTATTAGAGATTCCTTCATATTAAATCATATTTTTCAGCATAGGAAACTGCTTCACCACGTCTTTTCACATCTAATTTTGCAAAAATCCTGCTGGCATACCATCTTACCGTGTTTACAGATAAAAACAGTTTTTCTGCAATGTTCTTATTGGAAGCACCGCCCTTCATAAGTTTTAAAATCTCAATTTCTCTTTCATTGAAATCCTCTTTAAACTCATTGATTATTACAGATCTCTTTTTACCTTCTGATTCTTTTTCAGTTCTCTTTATAATATAAGGTTTTAAGTACTCTGGTAGTATTTTTCTTTTTGAAGCCTCTTTTAAAAGAGCTATCATATTCTCACCTTCGTCTATAAAGATTCTTACAAATTTCTCATTTTCAGTCAGTGAAAACGCTTTTTTAATATTTTTTATGGAATCCTCTGTTTTATTATCCAGATAGTAAGCGATCGCTTTTAATATATAACACTCAATAAGCCTTAATGTACCTTTTGTTCCATGATCCTCAATGATCATGGGGTCTGTGATTTCATGAACCCTATATGTTTTATTTTTTGCAATGCATAACCTGCAATATGAAAGGTATTCAAAGTATTTATGATAAGAAATTTCTACCTCTTCATGATTGAAACCAGTTATTCCATTCAAAATACTTTCTGCACTTTCTAAATTACCCTTTATAATTTCAATTCGTGCTTTATAGGCAAGAGACATGTTCTCACCCCAGGTTGAACTCATTTCTGCAGCTTTAATGGAGCGAGCCATAACGGTTTCGGCTTCATCATAATTCCCACTTGCTGCAAGAACCCATGCATATTCAAGATTCCCGAGGAAAATAAACTCTAAATATTCATTGTTTCTACCTAAAAAAAGTCCTTTTCTAATTGCTTTTAACGCCTCATCAATCTCATCTCTTTCTCGTAAAATACTACCTTTTTGGACGTAAAGGTAACCATACTCAGGTAAAAGCGAATTTCCAAATTTCTTAATACCATCTTCAATACTTTCCTCTATTAATGAGAGAGCATGTTTATACTTACCCATCGACATTAAAAGATCTGCATAATATATAGCTTTAAAAAAACCAACATCATCTGTTTCAGGTACACTACGATAATAGTCATAAGCTAAATCTATCTTTCCACTGTATTTCAGTGATATACTGTATATCAGTTCTCCCATCTCTCTAATTGTTATGTGAGCAACAGGCAAAATTAACAAAGCTTTATTTATTTCTGAAATACATTTTTCAAACTCTCCGGTTTGATAAAAATATCTATAACCATCAATAATATGTATGAAGCCAAGAACAGTCTTATTGTCCTTAAATCTGTCCTGATAAAGTAAGCTAACAGATTCAAAATTACCGATTAAAATATCAAACCATACATTATAACAACAAAGATCAGCGTTTGTATTAACGATATCTACAGGGATCTGATCAATCAATCCTTTGAGAATAAATCCTCCCGATCGGCTGACCAGATCAGGTGCTTTTTCTGCAAGCAATTTTGCTGCATCTGAATATTTCTCAGCATTTATTCCATGTTTAAAAGCATCCTCATCAAAACCATTCTCATTAAACCAGATAAATGCTTTTTCATGCAGTTCTTTAATTAAATTGTTATCCTCTTCCATAAGGTTTTTAATTAGAAACTCCCGAAAAAGATGGTGAAACCTGAACCATTTTCTGTGGTTATCCAGTGGAATCAGAAAGATATTATTCTGTTCAATATATTTAAGGCATCTAACAGAATCTGAATATTCTGAGAGATGTTCACACAAATCTTTACAAAACCGTTCAGTGATTGAAATTTTGAGAATAAAATCTTTAATTCGGGTGGGAATTCCAGATAGAACCTCATCTATTAAATAATCAAGTACATATCTGTGACTACCTGTAAAATCATCTATAAATGACTTTATATCATCCTGATCTTTTATTGAAAGCACTGCAAGTGTTAGTCCTGCAATCCAGCCTTCTGTTCTGTTATTTAATGAATCAATGTCGCTTTTGTTTAAATTAAAACCATTAATTTTGTTTAAAAGATCCTTTGATTCATTATAATTGAATCTAAGATCCGAGGCTCTGATCTCGGCCAGTTTTCCCGATAATCTGTAACGTGAGATCGAAAGGTTTGGGTCCTCTCTTCCTGCTATAACAATTTTCATGTTTGAGGGAAGGTGGTCAATTAAAAATTCGATACCTGAATGAATGGATTGATCGGTAATTACGTGATAATCATCAATAACAACCGACATTTTTTTTCCATTTGATTCAATATCATTAATTAAGTCTATAAGAATGTTCTCAATTTCTGAAATATTTGAGAACTTGATATGCTCAAGAGCTTTTGTACACTCCTTTATTATTGAAGAAACAGCAGTTATAAAATAGCTCCAGAAAGTAACCGGTATATTTTCGCTTTTTTCAAGGGAAACCCAGGCAATTTTATCATTTGTATTCACTGCCCATTCACTAAGAATAGTTGTCTTACCAAAACCTGCCGGTGCTGAAATAATAACAATTGGAGATCCATGAATAAGGTCTCTAACTCTTTTTCTCAGAACCACAGTGTTCTTATCAATATCCGGTATATAAAATTTTGTTTGTAGTAGATGCATAGTTGTTATTTCAAATGTAATTTTTATATTTACAGGTTTTTTTAAGAGAACCTCTAATAACTGATCTTTTTACGAAATACTTCGTTATTTACCAAAAAAAACTGTTATTAAACCAGCTCGTTATTTTTTGTTATACAGAGTTTTTATAAAACAAAAAGATTTTATAAACTTTGTATTTCATCAAAAATTTCTAATTATTAGAGGCTCTCTTTACATTAACATTTTTATTTTGTTTATAACAAAAGGTTTGACAAAGAAACCAAATTATGAACATTTTTTGATCCTACGAGAGGCTAAAATAGCCAAATTTATGGTAATTAACTCTAAAATGTGAATTTATTAGATGGATGTTTTTTTAGATATAGGATTTACACTTCTTGGTGGACCAAATCTTTCTCCACCAAAGAAAATCAGGTCTGTGCTTAATCTCCCTGAGAACAGTTATGACCGACTTTCTGAGATCGTATTTGCAGAGAATCACTCTAAACCAGAATCTTTAATTGATTCTGTTGCAAAATTTTTTGAAATTGAGATTAGTAATGGCCAGAAAGATGAAATTATAAAATTCTGGGATAGCCAATATGAAGATGTTTATGAGCTTGATTATGCAACTGAGCTTTTTTCAGGTCTTTTTGAACTTGGTCACAGAGTTCATATCATATCCAATCTCTGGTTTCCTTTTTACAGAAAATTCAATGAGGTTTTTAAAGAATTCATTCCTAAGCTTTCATCCCAAACATTTAGTTTTATGGATGGTTTAAGAAAACCGTCTTCAAAGCTTTATCAAAATGCCATGGAAAGATCAGGTGCTGATCCTGGAAACTCAATTATGATTGGAGATTCAGCAGGAAACGATATTGTCCCATGTGCTACACTTGGAATGAAATGTATATGGTATTTATCAAGGGATCTTCCTGATTCAAAATTGACCAAAAAAAGAGCATTAGTTGCGAGTTTTTGTGATATATACGAGGTTAAAAATTTAAAAGAGTCTCTGGAACTTATTAAGAAAGGTTTATAAGATTATGAATATATTAAATGTTGAACATTTTACCACAGATGATTTAATCAAAAGATTAAGGAATCTGACTATGCTTACGGATAAAGATACAAAACCCTATGAAAAAGCATTTATATCACTTGAGAATATTTCTGTTGAAGAGTTATTCCCTGCACAAAGATATGTTTTGAAGAAAGAGTTGAATAAAGTAAGGGATCTTAAATGGGCTTTAGAGGAGAAAGGCTATGATCTTTTTAACCTGAATGGCTTTGTAAGATTAACGCTTGAGGGTGTTGATGAACCTGTTGATCTTCTTCCTCCGGTTGTTGAGGAAAGAATAGAGCGAAATGGAAGAATTGTTAATATAATTAATGATGGTATGCATAGAGTTTATAGTGCATATCTTGAGTGGGTCATACCTCAGGTTATTTATGTGAGAGGCCTTCCAAAACATCTTCCATATTATGCCTATGCTATCCCTGAAAAAGACTGGAAACAGATAGAACTACGTGATGATATTCCAAAAACATTTATAAAAAAATGGCACCGGATTTCGGAAAACAAGAAGCTATACAGGGATTTTAACAGTACTTTTGAAAACGTTGGTGGACCACGGGGTAACACTAAGTAAGAATAGGAAAGACTATGCGACCAAACTGGAATGAATATTTTATGATGACGGCAAAGATGATCAGTACACGGTCAACTTGCAACTCAAGACCAACAGGAGCTATCCTTGTAAAGGACAGACAAATACTCTCAACTGGTTATAATGGAGCAATGCCTGGGGTATCACATTGTGTGGATCAACCACCTCAGGATGGAAAACCTTACTGTTTCAGAAGAGTTGTAAAAGCTCCTGAAGCAGACAAATATAATTACTGCAAAGCCTCCCATGCCGAAGCAAATGCTGTGGCAAGGGCTGCAAAATATAATATTCAACTTGATGGCTCAACACTCTATGTAACTCTTGCTCCTTGTTATGTATGTTTAAAACTACTTGCCACTGCAGGAGTAAAACATATCTATTATGAGTATCTTTATGAATCAACAGATACAGAGAGAGATAAGCACTGGGTAAATGTTATTAAAGAGTCCCCCATTGAGACCTTTGAAGAACTAAGAGTATCTGAAGAAGCCCTTGATTTTACCTTAAAATCTCTTGAATATCCAACCTCCAGGAGAAGGCTTGCTGAATATTAGAGTTTTTTTCAAATGATATTATGAGGATAATTGAATAAATCAAACAACAGGATCAATATTGCATACTTTATCTCTTCACATGGGTTTGGACATGCTGCAAGAGCAACTGCCGTTATGCAATATTTATCTTCCTCAATAGATGTAACATTCGATGTTTATACCGCTGTTCCTGAGTGGTTTTTTCCTTTAGAGAATATTAATTATAATTACCTTGCAACCGATACAGAGATTACACAAACCTCACCCCTTAGTGAAGATCTGGTAGAAACCAAAAGAAAGCTTGATGAAAGTATACCTTACGATGAAGCATTGATAATTGAGGTTGCTGAGAAAATCAAAAAGAGCTCAATTGTAATTTCTGATATTTCTCCCCTTGGTATTGTTGCTGCCAAAAAAGCTGGTGTTCACTCTGTTCTGATTGAAAACTTTACATGGGACTGGCTTTTTGAACTCTATTTTCAAAAGAAATCAAGTTCTGTTAAATACTTTGAATATGTAAACACTTTGGTGGATACTCATATAAAAACGGCACCATATTGTGATGACAAAAAATATGACTATATAATTAATCCTATAAGTCGTATTCCTCATAGAAAAAGAGATGTGATAAGGGATCAAACAGGCTTTTCAAAAAATGATACAATTCTATTAATAAGCATGGGAGGTGTAAAAGGAGAATATCCTTTCATTGAAAAACTGTTAACTTATCCACAGTATAAGTTTATTGTCATGGGTGTTGGAAAGAAAGAATTTCAGGAAAATAATATTTTATTACTCCCCCAAAATCACAGGTATTACCATCCTGATCTCATAGAAGCGAGTGATGCTGCGATCTACAAAGGTGGTTACAGTACAATCAGCGAGTGTTATAATGCGGGAATCCCATCTGGTGTTATTTACAGGGAGTTATCTCCTGAATCTGCTCCTCTAAAAAGATTTGTAGATAACAATATGAGTTCGTGTACAATAAAAAATTCTGATTGGGAAAATGGCAACTGGCTTAAGCAGTTGCCACAAATTTTAAATTTAAAAAGAGTAAGTGTTGAAACCCCAAATGGCAGCATAAGAGTTTCTGAAATCATTCAAGAGTTGACTCTCTAATAGGTTTTTTGCTATAATTGCAAAGAATCACAACGCAACTAAAGGGAATCTCTAATAATTAGACTTTTTGATGAAATACAGATTATAAAAAGCTTTTAATTTTATAAAATCTCTGCATGTCAAAACATAACGAGCTGTTTTACAGCAGTTTATTTGGTAACGAAGTATTTCGCAAAAAAGAACAGTTAAAATATTTCCTTAATTAAATTTTACTCATTTTAAATAATCTATTTATATTTAATTTATTGATTATTTCAGAAAAAGAGTTCTCAAATTGCTCAATACCGTGAGATTTGAACCCTGATGTTTCAGAAGAAGTATTTATTCTTTCTCTGGATACGAGTTTTCCTTCTATGTTAAGATGAGCTTCCAGAGATATTTTAATTTTCCAGCTTCCTTTGTATTCTAAGCTAAATGTTTTTATTACAATGAGTAGTTCAGGAATTTTTTTTGCCGGATCAACAAATTTTAATCCTTGTTTTGAAAGTCTTGTTTTAATTGCCTCTTTAAATAACTGAGGGGCATCATAGATACCAAGTAAAGGAGCTCCTTTTGTTTTATGGGCAAAGGAAAATTTTCCATTGAATTTATCAAATTTTCCAAAAGCCACAGGACCTAAAATATTTTTATCCTCTCTTTGATCAGCAATTTTTAAAGATACGGCTTTACCGTTGAACTCAGTAGAAGAAGATGGTACAAGATAATCAATCCTTATAGAAGGATCCTTGGGTGTACAGGAAAATAAAAATACTAAGAGCAAAAAAGGTGTAATTATTAAAATTTTATCTTTCAATTGTTCCTCCGGTGTTTAACAGAAATTTTTATAAAATAATGCAGTAATTTTAAACTAAATGCAACTGAAATAATTCAATATTTTGTTACATGTGACGATATTAAGTAATAAGCGCAACTGTTTATGTTTAATCTATAATAAAAAAGAAGATATGAATCCTATGATCTCCAAAAAAAGAGTAGTTCTTACAATTATTTTGCTTCTATCTTTTTTATCCCATGCAGAGGCTATTACTACAAAAGATGTTGTTAACTATATGCGGTATATCAAACCCACATACTATTTTGGGCTTAACTTTCCTTTAGGTGTTACTCAAGATAACTATCAAACAGGTTTCGTAGTTGGTGCCAATTTTTTTGACAGAAGAAAACTGTTTGGAAATATCGACCCTGGCTTAGCTTTAAGCTTTCATCTTCTTACTCCAAGTGGTGCTGATGATTCATATGTTGATATTAGTTTTGTGCCTATTGCAAGGTACTATCACCCCTATGCAAAATTTATTAATCCATTAATGGTCAACGATCCTCTTGAAATATTTCTGCAAGGAGGATTTGGTTTTACACAATGGAATAGTAGTGGTTCCAGTAAATTAAAAGTTCTGGACCCTTCTGTATCAGATACTGATTTGACCCTGACACTTGGAACAGGTTTAACATCACAAAGATTTGAACTACTTATTTTGTATACAAATGTTTACGCGGGTACCAACATTAAATATTTCACTATAAGTGTCGGAATACACTTTTAAGACCAGAAATTTTAAAAAAGTATGATCATATGTTTCGATAAAATTTTTTTCTCAAAAGGTTCCCCATAATATTCTATTTTCTTTTAATCGAGAATCTCCACTCCAATTTTTTTTCTACCCCACTTCAGAGCTTCATTATGTGAATTATAGTAAAGGTCTATCCTGTTTGGTCCTTTAATTGCTGAACCTCTATCTTCAACAACTCCATAGCCATAACCAGGAACATACATTCTCGTTCCAAAGGGATAGTATTTGGTATCAGCTGCAATTGAGCCATCCTCAGGAAGCAGATACCATGGAAAAAGAATCAGCCTGACAGGAATCATCCATGGTCTTTTCAAGCTATCAACTGAAAATAGTCCGGGGCACTGTTCTTTAGGTTTTTTACCACTTGCAGTATTACCTGAATATTCCAAGCCTTCCTGAGCTCCGGAAGATATATATCTGTTCCAAAAGTCCAGTTTCAGGAATTTCCAACTCCCCCTCTCCCATCCACAACATTCACCACATCCACAATATGCAGTAACTTCCATATTTTGAACTCTTTTGGTGGAACATCCAACTAAAAAATATCCAGCCAAAATAGTGGCAATAAGTATGATAAGTATTTTTTTCATATAGTGGTTCCCATAAGCAGTTTAAGAGTTATTCGTTATACTCTTCCTTTTTCTCCTCATTATAACAAAACCATATATAACTAAAGGTAACAGAATTAAAAATGGCCATATGTTAACAAGCCCGATTAGAAAAAGCAGAAACATATCCCAACCATCAGCAAACCCTGATTTTACATCATTCCAGAACCCTCTTGGCATTGAAGTTGTTTTATAAACACGAACATTTAAAGTGCTCAGTCCTATCTGATTTTTGAGATATTTTAACCTGCCCTCCTGAATTTCGATCTCTTCTCTGATTTTTCCTATATTGCTTTCTATTGCGAGTATTTCATTAACGTTTCTAGCTCTTTTCAGGAGTTTTCTATATTTATCTTCAACCTCTTTATCTATTTTTATCCTTGTCTCAACATCCATATATTCTTCTGTGACATCTTTTACATAGATACTTTTGTTGTCCAGTTTGTCTGCTAAGTTTGAGATCTCCATAACCAAACTATCAAATTGCTTCGAAGGAGCTCTTATTATATAGCGGAGCTCAACTTTGTTCCTTGATGAATACTCATTTTCATTTGCTATATAACCTTCCTTGCTTTTTATTATCTCTTTAATTTTAACTTTAGTCCTGGTCATATCGGAGCATTTAAAGGTTATATGTCCCTCTTTTATAAGCTTTCGTGACTTTAGATTCGTTTTTTTATTTTCATTTATTAAGGTTTTTTGCTCTCTGGGTGCTTGTTCAAAAGATTTTTCATTATTACTACAACTGATTGATGGAATTAGGATAATGATTATAAAAAATAATCTAAGATAATATATCATAAAGAAAAATCTCCTTATTTATTATTATGAAGACAATAAAGACTTTTGTTTCAGGGAATCTCTAAAAACTGTCTTTTGCCTGAACCTACTGCGTTGCAAGAATAATATAACTGTTGTAACGTGACTCGTTACATTTTTCTCAAGCCCTGTACTTCAACCAAAATCATTGTTTTTTAGATGTTCACTTTACTTGTTGCATATAAATATCTCTTTATCAAGTTTCATTTAAAGCGAAATTTAGGGTTGATTCTTAAATCCATAGAAAGTATATTTAATTTTTTTAAATAATAATTGAGTGTGAATTATAGATGGAAAAAATACCACCACTGCAAACAATTAGTGAAGAAGTGTTTAACAGTATCACCCATGGCATTGGCCTTGGACTAAGTATCGCTGCGCTTTGTTTAATGGTTGTTACCGCATCTGAAACTGGTAACCCCTGGCATATTGTGAGTGCCGCTATCTTTGGAAGTTCCTTAATAATTCTATATATGTCATCCACTATATATCACTCTGTTCAACACCCCGGAATAAAAAGAGTTTTCAGGACCCTGGATCATATAAGTATTTATATACTAATTGCAGGGTCATATACTCCTATATCTATTGGTTTATTAAGAGGTGGTCTTGGCTGGACTCTTTTTGGACTTGAATGGGGTTTTGCCTTAATTGGTATCTTTTTTAAGATATTTTTTGGACATAAACTTGAAGCTCTCTCAACAACAGGCTACGTAATTATGGGATGGTTAATTCTAATGGCCTTTTATCCTGTTATTTCAATGGTTGAAACTGGTGGAATTATTTTTCTAGTTGCAGGGGGAGTTGCCTATACAATAGGCGTTCCTTTCTATTTTATGGATGAAAAATATAAATATTTCCATTCTATCTGGCATCTTTTTGTTCTTGCAGGAAGTATCTGTCATTTTTTTGCAATACAACTATACCTAATCTCTTGATTATCAACTAACATTAAAACTCGTTCCTCAATATAACAATATTCTCTATCAACAAAATCTGCTTTATTCGAATTTCAAATCCTGTAAGATTACATGAATCAAACCTTAAACATTAAGTTTTGAGAATATGACATGAAGATTATTAGATTAAAATATGCATTTGGATTAACAGAACTTAGATTGTGAAAAAAACTATATGAAAAATCCTTATATAAATGATCTCTACATAATTTATATAAAAAAGAATAGTTGGGGGAGCTTAAAACAGACGGCGCTATAATTTCAATTTAATGTTTCCTTTAATAATCAACAACTTAACACTTCTTAATAATCCGGTAAAATAATAGCAAAAGAGTATCGATATAAATTAAATCATTAAAAACTTTTTAAAAAGGAGTGATGAATATGATTTCAAAAAAAAGAATTACAATTTTTACAGTAATTTTGGTACTTAGTATAGCTTTTGTCGTATCAGGATGCAGAAAAAAAACATTTCATAACCCGGAAAGAATGAGATCCATGGTTTCCTGGCATATAGATGATGTTTTAGATGATATAGATGCAACAGAAGAACAGACTGTTAAGATTAATGCAATTAAAGATCGTATACTTGATACCATAATTGCAAAACACAAAGCAGGAAAAGCAGAAAAACTTAAAGCTGTTAATATTTGGGAAAGTGAAAATCCTGACATGACAAAAATTTATGCAAAAATAGATAAAAAAACGATTGAGAAAAAAAAGATGGCATATATGATTGCAGATGCTCTTAAGGAGATTCATGGAATATTGACTAACGAGCAGCGTGCAATTATTGGCAAAGAGTTAAGAGAACGCTTGACCGATTAAACAACTTTTTATTAAGCTATAAATCATGAATAAATACAATATATTGATGATTGAAGATGACCAAAGACTATCACAGTTAACAAGAGAATACCTTGAAAGACACGATTGTATCGTCACTATTGCTGATGACGGTACAACCGGTCTTGACAAAGCAATTAAAAACGATTTTGACCTTGTATTGCTTGATATTATGTTACCTGGAAAAGATGGCATCTCAGTCTGCATGGAATTAAGAAGGCAAAGTGATGTACCTGTTATTATGCTCACTGCCAGGGGAGAAGAGGCTGATCGTGTCTTGGGGTTAGAGCTTGGTGCTGATGATTATGTATCTAAACCTTTTTCAACACGCGAACTATTAGCCAGGATAAAATCCCTTGTAAGACGTGCAAAGGGGCAGGTTGGGCCAGAGAAGAAACTAATCACCTCAGGTGCTCTGAAGTTAGATCCATCAAATGGCAAAGTACTAAAAGAAGATGTTGAAGTGGAGCTTACTTTCCATGAATTTACCATTTTGTATCTGCTTGTTGATAATAAAGGCAGGATAATGAGTAGGGATAATATCATGGATGCTGTCAAAACAACTGGTGAATATTCATTTGACAGATCCATAGATGTTCATATATCACGTCTTCGAAAAAAATTAGGTGACAAGTCAGGAAAACCACAAATGATCAAGACTGTTCGTGGTGCGGGCTATATGTTTATTGATTAAGTAAAGGGAATCTCTAATAATTAGATTTTTGTTAAGATATAACGCTTATAAAGTTAACAGTTATTTTTTTGAATAACGTGGAGCAAACAAAAATTAAGCTTTTTTGTTTAAGCAGTTTGATAAAAAGAGTTGTTAGAGATTCTCTAAAAATTAGGATTTATGAAAATATTTAAATTTAACATCTTTTATAAAGTACTGCTTTTCAGTATTTTAACATTGATATCCGTTGCTGTAATGGGTGCGTTAACCGCAAAAGTAATATATAACAGCGACTTTCATTCCAAACCTGAAAGTTTTACCATGTATATGGGGGAACTAATAGGGAGATATGGAATAGACTCCGCTGCATCAAATGTACTTATAAATGATATCGATAGAGTGTTTGGCTATAAAATAGGGGTTTTTGATACAAACGGATCTTTTATTAAAGGGGACTCAAATTTTTTCCCTGTAAAACTTGAAAAAACGCCTGATAATCTTAAGAAAAGTAAATTTTATTTTGGTTGGCACCGCAAAGTAAAAGGATATATTGCACCATTTACTGCAAACAGTAAAGATTATTATCTTTTGGTTTCTGATAAAGAGAGGGGAAAAGGGCCAAAAACTCTTCTACTTCTTGCTGTAGTATTTAGCATTCTTATAATGATCGCTTACATATTTTCAAAAACATTAATAAGCCCTCTTTCAAAAATATCTGCTGTGGTAAAAGGATTTGGAAAGGGCGATTTTACGGTTAGAACGAACCTTTGTAGAAATGATGAGATAGGAGATCTTGCGAAATCATTTAATGATATGGCTGATAAAATTAACCATTTGATAAAAAGTGAAAAAGAGCTATTAGCAAATATTTCCCATGAAATAAGAACCCCCCTTTCAAGAATAAGGATAGCTCTTGAAATTTCTGAAGAGGTTGATAAAATTGATCAGATTAGGAGATATCTTTCTGGTATAGATATGGATATAGTTGAACTTGAACAACTTATTGAAGATGTTTTAACAAGTACTAAACTTGACTTTGCACTCAATCATCAAAATGGAACAGCTCTGATTCTAAGAGAAGAACCATCAGACCTGATGGAAATTATACATTCATCTATATTAAGGTTTAACGATCACTATGAAGAAAGAGTTCTTGAAACAGATTTTGATAGCGATTCATACAAAGTTAGTATTGATAAAAAGCTAATTAAAAGAGTAGTGGATAATCTGCTTGATAATGCGGTTAAATACTCAGATAGTGGAAATATAAAAATAAATATACTCAGTGATAAAGAATATGTTTATACTGAGGTTATAGATAAAGGTGTCGGTTTATCCACAGAAGATCTTGAAAGCATTTTCAATCCCTTTTACAGAGCTGAAAAAAGCAGGGTAAAATCACGAGGTGGTATTGGTCTTGGGCTAACTCTTTGTCAGAGAATATTAAAGGCACATGGAGAAGAGATCCAAGTTGAAAGTATTCTAAATCAAGGCAGTACATTCATATTTAGGTTAAAATTACTGGTTTAGTGGAACACATAGAAACCTCAAATAATTAGATTTTTTCTTAAAATGGAGATCATTTAAATCCAATATAGTGGTTGTGAACAATATTTTAATTACTATTTGAATATAACTTGTGATCTTAATTAAGATATAATATTTTCATATGTAAACTATTTAGTAATGTTTTAAAATAAATACCAATTATTATATATCTCTATACCAGTTGATGTATTTTATATTTATTAGAGCTTAACTTCCATTCTCACAAGAACACTCATATAGGGAATCTCTAAAAATTGAATTTTTGATGAAAAACAAGGCATAACAAAAAACAAAGGTTGATTTTATTACAGTTTTATTTTTGTTATATCTGTGTTTCGCAAAAAGATCAGTTATTAGAGATTCCCTATAATCAAACTTCAATGTTTTAGAGAATCAGGCAATATGAAGGAGGTAACTACCAATATATTTACTTACATTACATATATTTATTTTACCTAAATATTCATTATAATAACTACATATTAATCATACCTTCAATATAATTATCACAATGTATGAGCAGACAGTATTCTTTATATCCCATTAATAAACTTTATAATATTAATGGATGGCTTTGAGCATATTGCATACGCATGTCATAAATCAAAAACATGTTTCACACATCACTAAATTATTACATATTGCCAGAATAGCTAATAGATGTTACCCAGTTAAACTGTTGTTTTTTTCAGTTGCTCCTTTGATTATATTTTATAAAAGAGCAGAATGTTTTAAGATCATCGGGAAAACGTACCTTATGCTTAATTGAATAGCCTTGTGCCTATGAAATAGATACGATGCGATTCAATCAAGCAGGAGGTTTTTTATGAGATCTGATTTTGCTCTTTATTTTCTTAACCCGCTATATTATTAACTAAGAGAGGAATATTTTATGAAGCGATTAGTTGCTGTTTTATTTGTGATTATGCTGGCGACTCCTGCAATAGGTTATAAGCCACTGGTGAAGAAGAATGCATTTGAAATGAAATCCTACACCACAGTAGGTGGAAAGACTATTAAAAAAGTCAGGGTTGGATGGGAGACTTACGGATCCCTCAATGCTTCCAAAGATAATGTCATTCTTATCTGTCATTACTTCACAGGTAACAGCCATGCTGCAGGTAAGTATTCATTTAGAGAAAAGAACGTTGGTTATTGGGATTCTATTATCGGTTCAGGAAAACCAATTGATACGGACAAATTCCATATTATTTCGGTTGATTCACTTGTAAATCTTAGTACAGGCAATCCTAACGTGATAACAACGGGACCTGCATCTATAAATCCTGATAGCGGCAAACCATACGGCATGACCTTTCCTATAGTTACCATCAGAGACTTTGTCAATGTGCAGAAAGCATTGCTTGATAGCCTCGGAGTGAAAAAACTGCATGCAGTTATAGGGCCATCTATGGGTTCACTGCAAGCCTATGAATGGGCTTCTGCATACCCAGAGATGGTTTCGCGTCTAATACCTGTGATTGGAGCTGGCTATACAAATGGTAACCTTATTGCCTGGCTTAATATATGGGCGTCACCTATTATGCTTGATAAAAACTGGAGGGGTGGTGATTATTACAATGGACAGCCACCTCTTAGAGGACTTACGGAAGCGCTCAAGATTGTAACCCTCCACTCCCAGTCCTGGGAATGGTCAAATGGTGTTTTCGGCCGTACCTGGGCCAATAAAAATAAAAATCCATTAGCTTCTTTTTCAAATCAATACAAAATTGAGGCTGTTCTGAATAATGTTGGTAAGGCAAGGGCTAAGAGTTCTGATGCCAATCATTTTTTATATTTGGTTAAGGCGAACCAACTGTTTTTAACTGGTCACGGTAAAAGCCTTATTGAAGGCCTGCATCGCATCAACTCTCCAACATTAATAATCCATACAGATGAAGACTTGATTTTCTTCCCTGAAGAGGTGCGCGAGACAGCAGTACTTATTAGCTCGGACAGCACCCCTGTTAAGATAGTAGAACTTCAGGGAGCACGTGGTCATCTCGACGGCGTGCTTAGCATTAAACAAGCTGGAGCAAAAATCAAAGAGTTCCTCGAAAAATAAAGGAAAATAATAGTACATTATTACAAAACGTTGGATATGATGAAGTAAAAGTAGATATTCATCAGCATGTTTTTTTATAATGCTATAAATTCAAATCCCCGCAAACAGCGGGGATAAACCCAAGCTTCGCAATAAAATTAGCTGCTATTTCAGATAATCCTTCAACAAAATTAAACCCACCATCTGAAAGATGGAACAAAAAACCTTCCAATAATGGTTGATGGTAATAAATAAATCCCTAACCATCCAGGATTTCCTTTTTTATCATAAATATCTTTTAAGATTTGATAAAGATCAATACATGGATCTATAATCCAAATTTTTTCCTGTATGCAGAAGGTGAAAGGCCTGTAATCTTCTTAAAAAGCCTTCTGAATGAACTCACGTCCTCATAGCCTGTGGCATAGGTTATAGAGTCTACAGAATCAAGGGTTGTTTCAAGAAGACTCCTTGCTTTACCAATCCTTATAAATCTTAAATATTCAAGGGGTGTTTCCCCTGTTGCTTTCCTGAATCTTCTTGCAAATGTCCTTTCAGAAAGCCCTGCTTTGTCAGCAAGGTATTTTATTTTCAGGGCTTTGGAATAATTTTTTTCAAGATATTTTTGAATTTTTAAAATAGCTTCATCACCGTGTTTCAGATTAAAATTAAATCCTGAATAGGGTGTCTGGGATTTTCGGATCGGATCGATCAGAAGTATTTTTGAGATTGTTAATGCAAGCTCTCTTGAACCATACTTTCCTGCAATATATAATGCAAGATCCATATATGCTGATACTCCACCTGCAGTTATGAAATCACCTTCATCAATCAGCATTTTTTCTTTTTTTAAAGAGATATCAGGATATCTTTTCTGAAAATCCTCAGCAAGATTCCAGTGTGTTGTTGCTGTTCTGTTTTTTAAGAGTCTGGTTTCTGCAGCTAAAAAAACGCCCGCACAAACTGCACAGATTACAACAGAGTTTTTGTTTTGATCCTTTATCCAGTTTATTAAAGGCCTGTTTGAAAGTGAAGTTTCAAGTTCTCCTAAAACAACAGGTATAAAGATTATATCAGGATTGCAATCATTCACTCCATAGTGTGGTGTTATCTCAAGACCATTGAAACTTCTTACAGGAAGACCATCGTAAGATACAATTGATAGTTCAAAAAGTTCAGAACGGCCTCCTGACATCATCCACTGGTTTGAAGCAACTGAAAGAATGTCATAAATTCCTGTTACACTTGATTGCATGCAATTCTCTACAGCTAATATTGAGATTTTATAGCCCATAAGATTCCTGTTTATTAGTTTTTTATATAGATTCCGATATCGCACTATAAATGTCAATACAGACACTTTTAAAAAAAGATATTTCTGTTTATTATGAATTCAATAATAATAATAATTTGAGGAGAACAAAAATGGAAAACACAGCACTATTAATTATAGACATACAAAATGATTACTTTCCTTCAGGAAATTTTGAACTTGATGGAGCTTTGGAAGCAGCAAAAAAGACTTCCAATATTCTATCTTTTTTTAGATCAAAAGGAATGCCTGTTATTCATATACAACATGAATCTGTGAAAGAGGGTTCTACTTTTTTTCTACCTGGAACAAACGGAGTGAAAATACACAATAGTGTAAAACCTGACAAAGGCGAGGTTGTAGTAAAAAAGAATTATCCCAATAGTTTTCTTAAAACTGACCTTCTTAAAAAGCTAAAAGAGAATAAAATAGATAATCTTGTGATAACCGGAATGATGACCCTTATGTGTGTTGATGCCACAACCCGCGCAGCAAAGGATCTGGGATTTAATTGTACTCTAATACACGACGCAACTGCAGCAAGGGAACTTTCATTTAATGGACAAACAGTTTCAGCTGACGATGTTAAAACTTCATTTTTAGCAGCACTTTCTATGGTTGCCGATAGAACAGTTAGTTGTGATGAATATCTGAGGTTGTAAAAACCTCTAATCATTATAGGTTCCCTTTTTAGGGAATCTCTAAAAACTGCCTTTTATCTGAATTACTTACGTTGTTTTAAACAATAAAAAAAGAAAACAACAGAGTATACGAGAAAAATATAACTTTAAACTTTATAAAAAAAGCATTTTTATAAACGAATCGCCTCATTACATTTTTCTCAAGCAGAGGTTTTATAAAACTGAAAGCTTTTATAATCTGTAGGGAACCTCTAATAACTGATCTTTTTGCGAAACACAGATATAACAAAAACAATGCTGTAGTAAAATCAACCCTTTGTTTTTGTTATGCCTTGTTTTTCATCAAAAATTCTAATTTTTAGAGGTTCCCTGTAATTAAACCAAAAATCTAATTTTTAGAGTTTCCCTATATTCAATTATAAAGAGAAATTGCAATATAAACGGAACTAAATATTATTGCCACATATGCTATTAAACTTATAATGGCATATGGAACCGATGGAGAGACTTTGTCCTTAAGTTCATTTATAATCTGGCCCTCATCCATTCCACTCTGTTTAAGCTTTAAGAAATCTTTATGGGCACCAGCCAGTAATATACTGTTACACATTAGTCCAATGACAATAAGGCCTCCGGTAAAACCAGCACTAGGTATGGTAAATTGAAATATACCTTCAACAAATGGAAGGATCGCAAATATAACAGTTAGTGTTAAAAGTGTGACCCATTGTTTACGATACCCAAGCCATGCTGGTAACAACAAGATAGCTCCCCAGTTTAAACTCATAGAGTTCATATTTTTTTTCTCTACCGCTTTGTCATAAAAACTAAGAAGCTTTTCAGAATTGGGTCCACAATACGCCTCAAAAACATTTTTTGGAATCCACTTTTTTGGATCTTTTAGATCAGTTTTCATATTTCATCCTTGTTGATTAGTTATAAAATTATTTATTTTTTTCAATATTATCAGCTAAAATAGATGGTTTAGGAACATCACTTATGTTCTTACCGTAATATGCATACTTTATGGTTTTATCCGATTTTATAATAAATGCAGCTGGTAGTTGTGTCTCTTTTCCCTCAAATTTTCTGTGCATAAATCCCTTACTTAGCGCCTTGATCGCAGCTATAAGGCCTGCGGGATGAAGATATTTCACAACTCCACCTGGCTCAACGACATATTGCTGAAAAATTGTTCCTTTTGGGTCACATACGATATCAAAAGGCCAATCCTCTTTTTTTACTAAAGATGATAGAGTTTCTGTTGAGCTCTGCAAAAAAACAAAAACCTTTGCTTCCTTATTATTGAATAGTTCTATTTCACGTTTTAGGTTTGCCATTTCCATCTGGCAAACAGGACAGCCATGATACCGTAGAAATACAAAAACAGAGTTCTGATTTTGTATGGATTCATAAAAATCCTGTGAAGATGACCAGGGTGTATCAAATTGAAAGTTTGGTGCTTTATCCCCTACCTTTAATTGTATAGTCAAAATCCCACCTTTCTTTTTTTAGAACATAGTGATGTTTATCCACTCAACATTTCAATAATCTGTCAAACATTTTACTCCTTAAACTCTGTGAATATGTTTATCAAAAATAGTTCTTAAAAGCACCTTTTTGATAGTATAAAAAATTTATGTCTAAAAAACGTGTCTATTTTAATTTTTTTTATACATTAATATAATTAGTTATCGGTATAGGAATCAAACCAATCGCTTTCAAGGCATAGTAGATTATTCTTTGGATTTAATTTAGGGAATCTCTAATAATTAGAATTTTTGATGAAAAACAAGGCATAACAAAAAACAACGGGTTGATTTTACTACAGTTTTATTTTTGTTATATCAGTGTTTCGCAAAAAGATCAGTTATTAGAGGTTCCCTTTAATAACTTCTGTACATTTAACCATTTTCTTCTACAATCTGAACAAAATTGTCCGTCTGTATAATCAACAGTTTTAATCGTCCCACCAGCATCTTCCATATTACAACCTTTATTTGGACAGTGATATAAACCAAATGTATGCCCCAATTCATGATTTATAACTTTTACTACTCTGTCCAAAAATTTAGTTCTGTTATTTTTTGTATTTCTTTTTAATCTGAAAGTGGATACAACACAACAAGGTCCTGAAATTGTGCCTAAACCAAAAATGCCCCAGTCATAATATTCGTCTTTTGTAGTTGAAATGTCTCTCACTGTAAGACCTACAACTTTTAGATATTTCTTATCTCTAGTTGATTCCAAATGATCAATTAATTTTTCGGCTCTATATCTGTTCCTTGGTTTGTAGTATGCTCTTTCAGGAAGTCTGGTTATTGGCAGAAAGTATACGTTTATATCACCATAAATTTTTTTAACTTCATTAATATAATATTTTTGATCTACTGATGAAAACTTATTAAATGGTTGAATTGCAATTGTAATTTTTGATGCAAATGCAGTAGTAGAAAACAAACTCAATATTAAAAATATAATTACTTTGATGCTCTTGTTTTTATCTGATCTGTTTGTCATTTGTACTGTCCTTATTTTTATAGATTTATAGCTTTAATTAAGTTAAATCTGGTTCTTCCATAATATCCACAAACGTTACTCTTTTACTTGCCAAATTATATAGCCTGCCCAGATATAGGCAATTCATGACAACATTACATCTAAAAATTTTACAATAGCCAAAGTGGATGCATAATACCTTATATGTAAAGAATTCCTGCAATGAATAAAACCAGTACTGACCATCGTATGAAAATTCCTATTAATTATAGGGAACTTCTAATAATTAGAATTTTTGATGAAAAACAAGGAGAGTAACATAAAACAACGGGTTGATTTTACTACAGTTTTATTTTTGTTATATCTGTGTTTCGCAAAAAGATCAGTTATTAGAGATCCCTATAAAAACTTCTATCTGAATGAATTTCATCAAATTTTCTATCTACAATGCCAAATATCTTTTAGTCCCCATCCATCACCATACTTTTCAAAAACAATATGTACATTACCATATTGTTTGCCATGACCACCAACTTTATAGATGATTTTGTCTTTTGGAAATGGCATACCTTTAATCAATCCCTGTAGTGAACCTTTTTTATGTTGATAAGATAAATATAAAAATTCCTTTTTATATTTTTCTGAATATGACTGTTCTTTTTGGTTATGTTTTATTGCATTAATCAGTAATTCTGGATTTTTAGACTCAACACAATTAATAATAAAACCCATTGCAGTCTCCAGACTATTGAATTCAAAATTCGATTTTCCTTTTTCCTGAGATGCGGTAAAATCTGGTGATATGCAACTTATACATAGTAGTAAAAGTGTTGTATAAAAAAGTTTCATTACCTTTCCTTACTAATTCATTTTTTTGAATTATTATGAAAAACTCCAATCTTTTATTTTCATAATGCATATCTTAATATGTAATGTCACGAACAAATCATATTGTATTTCGCTATTGAAAAAAAGTCTGAGTTCTCTTATATTACTGTAGGATTAACCAATATTCCAAAGATTACTATGCAAGGAGATATCTGCAATGCTTCATTTTCATTTAAAAAAACCTTTTATTTTTCTTCTTGTTATACTTATCATCCTGTTAATACCAATGGAGGCCTATGTGAGCGGATCGTTTGGTGAGTTTTATGGTGAAAAAAATTATCTGGTTTCCTATGACAACCAAAGGCATAAGATTTATACTCGTGATACCGATGTGGATGCATTATATCGTGAATTCCAAAAAGAGTTCTTTGCTGATATAACCTCAAAAACAGAGAGAATTAACAGACTCCTTGAAGATGCAAAGAAAAAAGGGATACCACTTATTAACATAGACCTCGAATTGCCGAATCTTGAAGTTAAAAACAATGCAGAACTTTCCATGGTGAGTAGAGCCTCCTATCCATTAATTATCAACTTTCCAATTGAGCGACAAAATCGTGGTGGCATATATAACTTTATGTTTGCTCTTTCATCATCCATAAAAAAAACTGATGGAAAATGGTTCCTGGAACAATTACATAATCTATTTGTATCATCATCCAATAGTGAAGTGTTGTCGGATAAAATTAAACCTGAACAATATAAGCTACCAAAAGTAACTGTTTTTAAAACTAATTACGCTTTGTATGCAGGTGGACATTTCAAAACTAAAGGTGAAGTGACTTTATACTATAAAGAACAATTGCTAATAATTATGAATACAGTAGCACCGGTAGTAGAAAAATATGCTGGTCAGGCCAATTTTGAAAAAGATGTAAAAATAAAGGTCTTCCCAATTGCCGAAGCATTAAAAAAAAGCAAACGGTCAGAATCATCAGCCTTTAATCCACTGGGACCTATTCATGACCATGGAAAAGGGGTGGATTTTTTTCGTCCTCGTTATGGAAATCAAAATTTCATGGTCACAGCGCTTTTTGCAGTCCCAAAAGATAATTGGGGTGACCTCGGTAATAATATCACTATATTACTCAAACAAAATCTTGTTTCTGAGACCGATCAAATGAGATCATTCAGGATCGATACGTTGCTAATAAAACTTAAAGCTGAACGCATTAATTCCCGGGTGTTTTATGATTTGCGGAACTATAAAGATAATCGGGTAGCTGAAGCATTGGTTGAATTTATTCATCAGGCAGAACGAAGCAATAGTGATAAACGATCTGCCTTAGATACACTGACAAAATTAGTTGGAGAAAAAACTTCAGACAAGATTGTTAATAGTATCACTTCTTTTTATAACAATAATCAGATTAATGATTCAATGCAAAAGGATGTACTCCTGTTATTAGGGGCTATTCATACTGAGGTATCTGCTTCTAATATAATTGAAATATATAAAAAAAGCTCCACAGCAGATACAGGGGATCCCTATTTTGTGCGCCAGGAGATGTTTCGGGCGCTGGAAAATATTGGAAAGCCAGCTATCGAGCCGCTTAAAAAAGCATTAAAAGATAAAATCATAGAAAATGATAAAAAACGTGTTAAAGAGATTAGAAAAGTGATTGAAACTATAGAGACTCCCTAATAAATAGTATTTATCATTTTTTTTGATTTATCAATATCACTCAAATACCTTCAACAAGCAAATATAAAAGATTTTTTTTTGAAAAGGTTTAAGAAAATTCTTTTAAAAACTTTATAAGTTCTTCGTCTTCTGTTCCAAACATATCAAACCCTATTTGGGAATACCCGTCATTTTCTTTAAACGTAATTTGCCCTATATTACCTTTTTCTTTCGAATATTTCGATTGTAGAACATATATCAGCTGAAAAAACCTCATGTCATTTTCTTTTTCCCAAATTTTTTGAATCAAACCCAGGATTTCAGTTATTCTTTTTTCATCTCTCATCTCATAATTATCCCTAATTTTTTTAGTGAATCTAACATTTTGAGAACAATCTCAATTAACCCTTCCCAAACAATAATATTTCAATGTTTTGTGAAGAGGTAACAGCGGCTTGGCCTGGTCGATTATTATGGAATCACTATTTTTTAAGACACTATACATTCTATATCAAATTCATAATCAAAACAAGAAGTTAAACTTAACTGTGAGCCCTCATTGATAGTTCTTCCTGATATATAAATCATCTGACTTGCTTATCAATTATTCTGGAAAATATTCATAATTGACTTGAAAGCGTCTAAGAAACCATCGATATGAGTTTTTTCGATTGTATAAGCAGGATCTATCCTGATATGCCTCATTCCTTTAAAATTTGAAACAATAAAACCATTTTTAAAGAGTTCATGACTGACTTCATGAGCTATATCATTTTTTGAGTTATTAAACTCAATTGATATCATCAGCCCTCTTCCTCTGACCTCTTTAATGATTTTGCTGCTTTTTGCTATTTCTTCTATTTTTGAGAGCAGGTATGAACCCTTTTTATTTGATTCTTCGACAAGATTATCTCTTTCAATAATCTCAATAACTTTTTTTGCAACGGAAGCGCCTAAAGCATCATTGCCATGGGACTGGCAGTAATAAAACTCCTCTTCTGCAAGCACACCTGCAATCTTTTCATTGATTGCAACAGCTGAAACCGGATATCCGTTTCCTAAGCTTTTTCCAAAGGTCACTATATCAGGTTTAATATTATAGTGATTAAAGCCAAACCATTTACCAGTTCTTCCAAGTCCTGTGGTAACTTCGTTTGACAGGACAAAACCATCCTGAAATTTGATTTTATTTACAATAGATACAACTAATTGATTGGGAGGAAACTTTATAAAATCAGAACTTCCAGGCTCAAAGACAAATCCTCCTATCTTATCGAAAGGTATGGATTTAAAAGAGTCACAACTACCACACTCCTTTGAACAATCACTACAATTCTTTATCCAATCGAAATGTATCCAGGAGTTTTCATTTTTATCCCTTGCATCACCATAGGACCCGAAATATCCATTACTAAAGGTCAGCAGAAATTTATCATTTAAAAGAGTCTGAAGAATTCTAACACCTAAAACCACAGATTCACTGCCTGCACATAAAAATCCACATTTACCATCTTTAAAATCCAGAATATCAAGGATAGTCTCTGAAGCGTCATTTATAATAGGGTCAGCATAACAATAACCAGTATGAATAACTTTATCAGCTTGCTCTTTTATTATTTCCAAAACCTCAGATTTGCCATGACCAATTGAAGAACTCCAGATACCAGCTTCAAGATCAATATATTCTCTTCCTTCAGAATCAAAAAGTGTGCAATTTTTACTCTTTACTATATTCAGTTTAAGGTCCTGACCCAGACTCCATAACACTCGTTCCATCTCTGCTCCTTAATTTTAGTGATTTAATGGAACCTCTAATAACTGCTTTTTGACCGAACTACAACGTTATTACGAAAAAAGAACTGTAGTAAAACCAACTCGTCATTTTTTCTAATGCAGAGATTTTATAAAACTAAAAGCTTTTATAATCTGTATTTCAATCAAAATTCTAATTATTAGAGGTTCCCGTGAATAAGCTATTATGTTTAAGCTCAAAATGAAACCTGATATTTATACTGAATCACGATAAAAGAGTATATTTATCCTTGTATAATTTTGGTGAAAGCCCTGTGTTTTTTTTAAAAATCCTGCTGAATGTGCTGCTGTCTTCATAACCTACCTGATAAGTTATTTCATCAAATGTTTTAAATCCTTTCTCTAATTGTGTTTTTGCGCTCTCGACCCTTACCCTTTGAAGGTATTTCAAAGGAGAGTCTCCGGTTGCATTTTTAAATCGTCTCTCAAAAGTTCTCCTGCTCATACCTGCTTTATTTGCAAGGGAGTCAACTCTGATTTCCTTTTTAAAGTGATTTTCAATCCAATCCTGAATATTCACAATTTCATTATCTCCGTGGGATTTTTCAAACCTGAATATAGAATATGAAGATTGGGAACTTCTGTCCATATCCATGA
>JAAELO010000272.1 GCA_024226555.1 Desulfobacterales bacterium
AATAGCCTGTAACGTGGTTTTAGCGCAGTTTGGGACGATTTCTGTATATACTTTTCCATTACGTTGAAGTATGCCGAAAACAGGTGTTTTCGCACCAGCACCACGGCCCCGTTTTCCTTTAACACGTTTAGCACCGAAGTATGATTCATCTACTTCGATCTCTCCCTTGAAGGGAGAATCTTGTTCGCAATATTCTGCAATTCTTTTTCGCAGAATAAGTAGATATCTATTAACAGTATTACGATTTAAATTTGTTAAAATTGCAATGTTTTTAGCGGATAAATCCAGGGAAAAATGACGTAAAAGTTCTCTAAATTTAGCCTCTGAAATTCTTGAACGTTTTAAATACTTGTTTTTTATTGTCATGACAAGGCTTATAGCACATTTAGACATGCTGTTCTAGTCCAGATCCTTAATTTAAAATAATTACAAAAATACTAATAATTGCTTATGAACCTTTTTGTTCCGTTGGCCTATATCAGCTTTAAGGAAATTGTTAGACAGCCTTTTTATTATATTATTCTTTTTGCAAGTTGCTTCATAATGCTCGTATCATTTTCATTTACTTTTTTTGCCTTTGGAGAAGAGTTAAAGATGATACGAAATATGGGGATTTCAACGATAACTATTAGCGGCC
>JAAELO010000273.1 GCA_024226555.1 Desulfobacterales bacterium
AAAAAATCAGAAACGCTCATTTGGGTATAGTTATGTAAAAAATCAGAAACGCTCATTTGGGTATAGTTATGTAAAAAATCAGAAACGCTCATTTGGGTATAGTTATGTAAAAAATCAGAAACGCTCATTTGGGTATAGTTGTGTAAAAAATCAGAAACGCTCATTTGGGTATAGTTGTGTAAAAAATCAAATACGCTCATTTGGGTATACATAACATAGTTATATCTAACTACGTTACATATAACCAATTGTTATTTTTCATTTCTATAATGTGTTTAAGAGTTACACAACAACTAATTAATTTAAAAAAAATTATGAAAATATTTAAATTTAAAAAAAAAATTAAAATTATTAAGTTAGAGGAATTGTCTAAAATATGGCTTCCTCCTGCAATAATTAATAATCCAGATGAAAAAGAAGAAGATGATTATATGAACCTTAATTGGGAAAATAAGCAAGTTCAATTATTTTGGGATAAATATATTAGAAATACTAATTTTAATAACTTTAAGAACATAAAGCTTATTAAATTAATTCTTATAACTTTGGATAGTCAGTCAACAAGTTCAATTGACAAAAATGATAATGAAATTTCAAAAGGATTTTTTAAGTTATCAAATACATCTCTTCTTGATCACTCTTTAAACGTTGCAATTAAAATTTATGATATTCTTAAAAATAATCCAAATCATTATGTAGATGCAGAAATAGGAATTATTATTGGCTTATCACATGATATTGGCCTTATAAACAAAGATAATTATTCTCATTCTAAAAAATCAGCTAAGTGGTTAAGAGATAATGCAGATCATCCAGAGTTAGATAGAATAATTGAAATTGTTGTAAATCATCACAACAATGACTTTAATAATTGTGATTTATCAACAGTTCTAAGACATGCTAATGAGCTTTCAAGAGATGAAGAAATTTTAAAATTAAATAAAGTCTCTTCAGATATTCTTAGTTTAAGTAAACAAACCGTATTTGATTACAAATCTATCAAAATATCAAAAATATATAAAAAAATAAGTATTATGAATGATTTTAAATCATTTCATTTTCGTGGAAAAGTTTATTTAGCTAAAGATAGATTTTTAGACGTATTAGAAGATTCTTTTTCTAAACAATATGAAAGAGAAACAATAGAAAACAACCTTAATGATATTTGTAAGTATTTCAAAATAGAAATGCAGAAGATCTTAATAAGATACCAGGGCAAATACAAACCTCAAAACTCAGATCTATTTGTTTTTGATGGTTCATTGTTTAAAAAAATACCGGAATCAAAAGCCACAGATGGAATTAAAACATTAAAAAACATTAAGGTAGTAGCATAATGAGATTATTTATTATTATTTCAATATTTACTGCTGTTCTGTTTAATATTGAAAATGTAAAATCTTATGAAAATATAGATAAAATAAGCAACCCTGATGCTTTATCTGTTGATTACGATCTAAAAAACAATTCATTTATAATTAAAAACAAATTAGAAATAAAGATTCCTGGTTATGAAGTAGATAAAACTAAGGATATTCCTATTCATAAAAACAGCATCAAAGATAATCTTGTTAAATCAAACTATGTGGAAGAAAAAGCTAATAATTCTTTTGAATATATTGAAAACAACAGATTGGAGTCATTTTCATTATATTTTGATCTTAATTCATACACTTTAAAAGAAAATGAACAAAGAAAACTGGATTACTTTTCAAAATCATACAATGGAAAAGCTTTTATAACAGGTTACACCTGTAAATTAGGTGATAAATCAATCAACTCAAAAATAGCAAAGAAAAGAGCTGAATCAGTACAAAATTATCTTAAATCAAAGGGTTTAAAGCTTTTAGAAATAAAAGCAAAACCTATGTGTTGCTACGTTTCTGATAAGGACGAACAAAACAGAAGAGTAGAAATTAAATATAAAATAAATCAATAAAGGAAAAAAAATGAAGAAAATTAAGTTTGAAATTGGGAAGATAGATTTAAAACCTACATTTCTATCTATTGTTACTTTAAGTGCTGTTATGTTTTTATGTCAAAGTGGTATTTCTCAAACTTTTACAGGGGCCCTACCATTTATCCAGGCATACACTTATTTAGTTGATGACATTTTAGGAGGTCCACTTGGTCAAACAGGAGCAGCTGGCATATTAGGTGTTGGAATCTGGCAAGCAAGTCAAAGTGCTTATCCTGGTGCTATAGGATGTGCAGTTGGATCTGGACTTCTTTTCAAGATCAAAGATGTTGTTGAAGGTTTAGGCGTGGTTTTTTAATGAATAAATTTCCAAAATACTTAAATAGACCTTTAAAAATAATCATTTTTGATGCTGATATTTTTTGTATTTCTGTATTTTGTGTAGTCTTAGCCTATGTATACGGTGGTATATTTTGGACTTCATTAATTATTCCCAAAATATATTCTTATTTTAAGAAAAAATTTGGGAATAATTTTATAAATCAATTTACTTATATCGTTGGTTTGACGACACCAAAATATTATCCAAATAAACATGAAAATAAATTTTTAGAGTAATTATTATGATTACAAAAATATATACAGACGATATGCAGAATCTTAAATTATCACTTAATTTCATTAAATTAATAGTTTTAATACTTACAATTGGTTTAGGTGTATCTTCTTACTATTCTTATAAAGCAGTTACATATCAAAGAACAGTAATTAAACCTTTGGTTGGTAGTTACGATTTTTCAATAAGCGATAGTGATGCAAACAATACTTATATAGAAAGAATGTCAGAATCTATAATTTATCTTTCTCAGAATTACACACCTAAAGGAGTTGACAGGCAATTTAATGCATTAATTCAGATGTGTACTGCATCATTTAAGCCTAAATTAGAAAGAACACTATATGAAAACAAAAAGAATATTAAAAAGTTTAATATAGTTAGTTCTTTCATCGTAAACGACGATATTAAAATCAACAGAGAAAAAGGCATTATAGAGATTTTAGGTAACAGCAGTAAATATATGAAAGATAAGGAATATAGCAGGGATACAAAGATATTCGTTATTAATTATAAAATAGTAAATGGTCAATTTCTGATTAACAACTTCTATGAAAAGAAAAAATAAATGATAAAAAATTTATATATAATTCTAATTACACTATTATTGTTAAATACCGCTTCAGCATTAACTTTACAGATCGGTAAAGAAAAAAAGAGTATGCCTGAAGTAGAAAATGCAATTAATAATTTAAAATCCATTGAAAATAAAGAAAACGCATTTATCTGTTCTTCTGGTATGAACTTTATCGTAGCTTATCACAAATTTCCCAAGACTAATAAAGAAGCAGAGCAGATAAAAACAAGTTTAGAAAAATTAGAAGAAAGTGCGATAAAAATTATAGATATGCCCTCTGCAAATTGCTTTTCAAACAAATTAATAAGAAAAAAACTTCCAAAGCCTAGGAAAACCTTAAAAGGTGGGTTAAGAATAATAAATAATAATAAACAAAGATCTGTTGTTAAGATAAAACCCTACACTAAAAAATTTATAAATAAGCCTGTAGAATATGAAACAACAGTTTATGTAAATCCTGAAAGAACAACAAAAATAATGTTCTCTAACAGGGACCAGAACCGTATTACATGTCAAAATGGTATCGTTAAAGATATTATATTTTCTAAAGAAAATGGTGCAGAAGAAAATAAACATGGTAAAAATGCTTTTATTAAGTTTTTAATAATGAAAGATTCAACAACAGGTGAGTACATATATGCAGATAGATATACAAAGTTTGATATTATCTGCGGTGATGATCAGTTCTATTCTATTCTTGCAAAACCTGTAAACATTCCTGGACAACACATTATTTTAAAAGATCCAATAGGCAGAGTAAAAAAGAACATCTCCCTGTTTAAAGGAAAGGCATTTGAAGAAAAACTAAAAATAATTGCTGAACAGGCTTTAAAAGAAAAATATCCGGAATCATATCAAAAGAGTGTGGTGAACAAAGAAAACAGAGCACTCATTCAGGCAGGAATAAAAATTAAACTTAAAAGAGTTATTAAAATACATGGTGAAGGCTTAAAAATAAAGGAATTTAACTTAATTCTAAAACAGGATCATAAAAAGGATAAAGTTAATGTTACGGAAAAAAACTTTATTCTTAATGAGCTTTCTAAAAATCCAGTAGCTATAACAATGTGGCCTTTATTCATAGGAAAAATACATCCAACCAGATTAATTATAATAGAGCAGTAGGAAATCATTATGAAAAATTTAAATGCTAAATTTAAGGCGATTTGGGAGAATCTTGATTCTAAACACAAAAGATATGTGACCATTGGTGCTGTAATTATGCTTTTTGTAATTTATTATATTTTTTTTACAAGTTCCGGTGACAATAAAAAAAGGAGCTATCAGGTTGATAAAGAGCAAGAAAACAACCTTTTAATGGATGATGATCTTCTTCAAAAAACTCTTGAGAAAAAAATCACTGATAATGATTTAAATCATAAAAATGAGATAACCAAGATGCAAGATTCTATGAATGAAAAACTCAGTAAAATAAGAGAAGAGATGCTTAATGAAAGAAAAAAAGATGAACAAAGAATTGCTCAAAGTGAAAAGCCTAAAAGGGTTAATATAAGCACTAAGCCTGTTGTTAAAGCAGTTTCTTACGAGGATAACAGAACAAATAAGAGAAAAAACTATGTTGGTCCACCACCTCTACCAAATAATATACCCAATCAGTATATAGGTGGCATCTATTCTAATCCGGTAACAGAAAAAAAAAAGACTGATGATGAAAAAAAAAAAGATAAAAAGGTAGTTGTTTTACCTATCTCATTTGTTAAAGCAAAATTATTAACTGGAATAAGAGCTTCAACCGGATCTAATGGAAAAGGTGAACCTTCTCAACTTTTGTTTAGAATACAGGACCTTGCAATTTTACCAAATCAATTAAGAAGCAACATAACAGGTTGCTTTATAACTGCTGAAGGAGCAGGAAGTCTTGGTAAAGAAAGGGTTATGGTAAGAATTAAAACACTCGCATGTAATAATAAAAAAGGTCATGGGATAATCGACCAGGATGTAATGGGTTATGTTCAGGATTCTGACGGTGGTGAAGGGCTTGAGGGTAAAGTTGTTTCTAAGATGGGTTCAGCTCTTTCTAAAAAGATATTAGCTGATTTTATTGCAGGGTTTGGTGATGGTATTTCTGTAGGTACTCAGGTAACAGAAATAGCAACAACCGGAGTACAAACCATAGATATTAAGGATAGCTTAAAAGATCACTCTGTAGCAGGGTTTGGTAAAGGTATTAAGAGAAGTACTTCAGATTTAAAAAAAATATATGTTGGTTTAGCTGAACAGAGCCTTCCGGTTATCGAAGTTTTACCTGGAAAAACAGTAACCATTATTTTTAATAAGAGCGTAGAGATAGCAATAAAGAAGGCTTCTTACTTAAATTAGGAAAAGGTATTATGAAAAAACTTATATTAATATTATTCATATTTCTGTTATCAAGTTGTGCATCTATTTTGAACCCATATGAAGATGAGTTTGACTGTAATAGTAAAGCAGGAAAAGGAAAGTGTTCTAATGTAGAAAAAGCATATAAATCTTCTCTCAATAACGGTGAAGAAGAAAAAATTAAACCAGAAAAAAATATCTCTCAAAATATATATAACCTGTATAAATTTCAAAAACTTGCAGGAATCATTGAACAACAGAATCCACCGGTTGTTATCCCTGCCGAAGTAAGACGGGTTCTAATTCTGCCATACAAGAGCAATAATAACATTGCATATGGATACAGATATATGTGGTTATTTATCAATCCTCCGGAATTCCAGTTCACAACAGGTAAGGAAAAAAAATAATGAATATAAGGGATCTCTTTATAAATTTTTTGTGTCTTGATGAACTTAAGAACAGTGATTTAAAGAAACTTACGAGAAGAGATAAGTTTTCTAAATATTTGCCTTATATTTCTTATGATCCTGAAACAGAATTTTACAATAATGTTGATGGCTCAACGGGTATGGTTTTTGAGTGCGTTCCATTAATATTAGCAGGAGATATGACCTATAAAACATTAGAAACAGTTATAAAAATGGGTTGGCCTAAAAATACAGTTATGCAAGCCATTCTGTATGCTGATCCTGATATATCCGGAATAACCGATAAATTCAGAAATAGTAAAAAAGGTAATAAGCTTTCTGAAGAAGTATATAAAAATCTATGTGACTATTACAAGGAAGGAACAGGATCAAAGGGTTTATCAAATATTCAGAACACACCAATCAGAAACTTTCGTTTATTAATTACCATTAAGGTCCCAAAACAAAAGCATGAAATAGCGTTAGATGATTTAAAAGAAAATGTAATGGAAAACCTTAAGGGAGCCGGTATTTATCCACATAATCTTTCTCCTGAAAATTTAATAAACTTTGTTTCTTCAGTGATTAATACTAATCCACCTAAACTAAGATATAACGATAATAAAAGAATAAATGAACAGATTATTCTTGCTGATACAAAGATTGAAGACAAAGGGAGTTTTATATCTCTTTCTGAGAAAAAAAAAATGGGTTGTTTGTCAATTACAGATATGCCGGAAGATTTAAACAATCTTACCTTTAATCTTCTTACAGGGGGAATAGATGGTCATACATCAGACGGTGATCAGATTAAATGCCCCTTTCTTATGGTTACTAATGTGGTTTTTTCTGATTTAAAAAAACAATTTGAAATTAAAAGTTCAATTTTGAATGGTCAGAAAGGTGGTGGTGATCGCTTTGAAGATCTTACTAAACAGAGAAATGAATATAGCGAAGCATGCAGAGACCTAAGGTCAGGAGGTGTCTATGTAAAAATAATACCTTTGATATGGTTTTTTGCTGAAGAGGAAAAAGAGTTAAACAGAATTGAAGCAAAAATAAAAAGAATGTACCAGATGCAGGGTATGACTGCACAAAGGGAGAAGGGGATATCAACAATACTTTTTCTATCTTCCCTGCCATTTGGTCTTTTTACCGAAAACAAGCAGGTTGAGTTAATAGGTCGTGATCATCCCTGCAATTCAAAACATGCTGTTAAAGCCCTGCCCGTTCAAGCGGATTATTGTGGCAGTGGATTTCCATATCTGCTTTTTATTTCAAGAAAAGGGCAATTAATAGGATATGATCTTTTTAATAAAGACTATCCAAATAGTAATGTTAGTGTATGTGCTGCTTCCGGAACAGGAAAATCATTCAATTTGAATTACATCCTGGATAACTATCATGCAAGTGGTAACAAAGTAAGAATTATAGATATTGGAGGGTCATACCGGAAAATATGTGCCATAAAAGGCGGCAAATACATTCATTTTGAACCAAAATCTGATATCTGCCTAAACCCCTTCACAAAAATAAATAATGACCAATTAGAGTCCTTACAGGAAAAAAAAGATTCAAAGAACGATCTTGATCTGATCAAAGAGATTATAGCCCAAATGATTTATTCTTCAAGTAATGAAGAGCCTTCTGAAGATGAATATACAATCATATTAAATGCAACTAAAAAGGTTTTTGAAGTATATGGAAATGATGGAGATATTGATAAAGTTTATAATTACTTATTAAACCCTCATGAGTTCCTGGAAAAAGATTTTTTAGAAGACGATTTGATAAAGGTATCTAAGAATCTTGCTTTAAACCTTAGAGAATTTACAACATTAGGAAATTATGGAAAGTGGTTTAATGGCAAAGCCAATGTGGATATAGCTAATGATGATTTTGTTGTTCTGGAACTGGATGAATTAATGGCAATGCCTGAACTTTTTAAAGTAGTAACTCTCCAGGTTATTAATTATATTACTCAGGATCTTTTTCTTTCCAATATGGAAGACAGAACCAAGAAAACTATAATAGTTTTTGAGGAATGTGCATATTACTTTTCTTCCGGTAATAAGATGATGGAAGCTGTTATTGATGGTGCATATCGCCGAGCAAGAAAATATGGTGGTTCTATATTTTCGATCCTTCAGTCTATTCTTGATATAAAAAAATTCGGTAAAACCGGAGATGTTTTATGGGGCAACTCTGCTGTTAAGCTGCTTTTAGAATCATCCGAATTTCCAAAGGCCAAAGAAGAAAAACTAATAGATTATGATGATTTTATAATGGAGAAACTTAAAAATATGAAGGCAAAAAAACCTCAATACTCTGAAATATTTTTAGACTGTCCACATGGGATTGGGTTTTTAAGGTTGGTTGTAGATCCATATTCTTACTTTATGTACTCGTCTGATCCAGCTGAAAACGCAAGAATGTTTGCCTATAAAAAAGATATGGATTGGTCGGAAGTATTTTATAAAATGGTTGAAGATACAAAAAAATAAAAGGAAATGTTTATGAAACTAAAACAAATTTTCATTATTATTACAATAATTTCTATTTCATTTTCTGTACAAGCCGGGAACTATTTTGATGATTGGACTAAAAACTCCCAAATAATTAAATCGAGTGCAAACAATTTTAACACTGGTGGAAGAACATTTGGTAATTTCGGAGCTTTATCCTATCACTGGCAAACAGATACAATAAGGCCAATATCTATAACAAGACCGAGAATAAAAGCAGGGTGTGGAGGGATTGATATAAATCTTGGTGGTTATAATTTTGTGGACTTTGACTATTTTGTAGAAAAAGCGAACAAAATTATTCAAAATGCCCCTGCATTTGCTTTTAATATTGCACTTGCCACTTTATCCAATCAGGCTTATCAAAGCATGGGAGACGTATTTGCAGTAATTGACAGGTTAAACAGTTTACAACTGGACGAGTGTAAGGCATCAAAAGCAATGGTTACGGTTGGAAAGGATCTGTTCGCAGGTAAGGGGCAAGAGTCTTTTCAATCTGCTGCGGTTAATGAGTTTGCACAGGAATCAGGTCTAAGCGGACTTTATCACGCAACCGCAAAACTAACAGAAGGAGAAACAATCGAGACTGCTTCAGCAAAAACAGGAGCAAAGTTAGACGATATGTACAAAGGCTGTAGCCAGGATGTAAAGGATGTATTTTTTAAAAATGGTTCTATGTTTGAAAATCTTGCAGATCTTTACAGTTTAGATAAAGAAATGGTGAGTTTAATTAGAGGAATAGTAGGAGATATTAGTGTAAACAATGGAACATTTACTCCAAAGCAAAAATGTACAGAAAACTCAAATAAAACTATAAGAGATATTGTTGAAGGAAAGACACTGGAAATGGATAAAGATTTCCAGTGTACAAAAGTGGAGGTGAGGGTTGGTGGTATTAATTATAATTCCCTTAAAGAATATGTATCTAAAAATCTTGAAGCTGTGTTGTATGCTCAAAGAGAAAAAAAAGATCTAACAGATTCTGAAAAAGGATTTTACCTTTCTCTGGAAAAAAGTATTAAAAAATCATTAGAATTTGATAATCAATACATAAAAAATCAGGCTATCAGCTTAATAGTATCAAATTATGATGCTTATATTGCAACGAGCATAACCACAAATCTTCTTAATGATCTTACAGATTCTATGATGAAAACACTGATAAAAGCAGAACATCTTTTAAAAGGGACAAGTAGTAATGCTAATTGTAAAAAAGAGATAGCTGCTGGTTCCAACTTTGTTATAGACGATAAGAAGAAATTAATACTTTCACTGCTTAAAGATGCCGATTATGAATACAGTAAGATACAGCAAATTGTATTAGAAAGATTAAAAATAGCACAACAAATTGAAGAAAGAAAAATAATGACTAAAAAAAGCGATTCAAAATACTATTAGTAATAAGGATTATTTCATTTAAAGAAAAAACAACCATGCAATCTATAAGAAAATAAAATCTTATGGAATATTAAATTTTTTAATAAATTATACTTTAGATGTTGGGAAAAGATCTATATCAAGATTAATATTCGTTTAATTGCTGATATAAGAGGGTTTTATGAATAAAATAATTACAATTATATTTATATTGTTAATACCAGTTTCAGCGTTTGCAGTAGCACCTGACTTTCTTAAAGTTTATCACACACATGGTGATCTTTATCCACTTACAACAAGCATAAAAAGAATAGCACTAATATGCACTGATCCAGGTTATATAGTTATTTATGCAATTACTATGGCGGTCTCTATGGCACTTTATGTTTTTAGTGGAAGTTTAAAAGTAGCATTAAAAAAAGAAAGTGCACTTGTCCAGTATGGTATGGCTTTAATGCTCGGTGGAAGTGGTTATGTTGTTTATGATACTTTAATTGATCAAACAACGGATTTAACAATTTGGGATAAAACAATAAATCAACAGATAATGGTTCCTGATGTTCCTGATGGTCTTGTTTATATGCTTTCCGGAACTAATTATATTAAAAGAGCTGTTATCACAATGGTTGAGAAAACATCCAATTGGGATGGTTTTGAGAAAATGCCAGGAGGTATTAATTTTAAAATTCTCCAAGAGATGTATTCAATAAAAAACGATATATGGCTTGGTGATGATGGAGAAAACCAGAAAATAAACATCAGAAACTACATAAGCCAATGTGTACAAAGAGATCAAAATATGGGAATTACTACTCTTGGAGAAATAAAGAGAAATACAGATTTTAAACCTATTCTTGAAAAAGCAGCAGTTGGAAGCTGGCCTGCTGAGTTTTGGGATTACACTCCTACATCCTGTAAAGATTTATGGACTTCAATTAATGAGTATTTAATAAATTTAACTTTTGATAATCTACATGTAGCAGACTTTGAAAAGAAAAAGTGTAATAGTGTTGGTAATATTTTTAATATTGAAGATGCTAATAGTCCCGACAGAATTGTTTGTCATGAAATGGCAAATAATTCTCTTACTAATTATATTGTTGGAAGTAGTTTTACAACAAATCAGGCTCTCCTTCAGTTATTAATTGCGAAACAGTTTTATAAAGTTCAAAAAGAAGATACTTTTGAAGATGCTGCTGTTATGCAGGGTGTATCTGAGTATGGAAAAAGCAATATAGTGTCTGGATTAATCACACAGGAATTTATGCAGCATTTCAAAAATGCATTTTTCTTGAGTATACTTATTATTGTACCTTTTTTAGTACCTCTTTTTACAACCCAGCTTGGAAGATCTGTTATAGGTCTGGTAGTTGGGTTGTTTATATTTTTTACGCTTGTGGATATTATGGAAGTTGTAATGCATGAACAGGCTCTTGATCATGCTGTTGCTGTTTTAGGAGAGTTAAGGGATGGCATGATGGGTACAAGGGCTTTTTTAACTTTTGAGAGCGATTCTGCGAAAGCTTACGCTGTTTTTGCAAACTATAAAATGTATGCTTTTGTTGCATCTGGTATTGTAGCCGGTTCAATTTCTAAATTTGCCGGTTCATTTGGAAGAATTGCAATGATAGAAGGTGGTAAATTTAATGCTGCTGCTGCTGCCGGTAAATCAAGAACGATGGACCCTGGAAGCCGTCAAAGTTTTACAAAATCACTTGAAAATGTTGGTCCAACAGAGGCAATTACAAACATGCCTGGAGCCTATCAAAGAGCCTCAAATGCGAATTACATGCAGGAAATGGTAAGGCAAAAAGGATCTGAAAAAACTATAAGCAATTATGGTATGAACAATACAGTTAAAGGATTATCAGATAATACTTCACATCAAAATGCCAGTAGAATAGAAAATGCTACTGCGAAAAATAATCTTTCCGGAGGAAATATTCCTGGTTATTCAAAGACTGTTGAAGGGGCAAATGTAGCGAATGAATTAGGAAAATCAGAAGCCCAAAAAATGGCAGCAGATAAGCATTATGATGGGAATCAACATAAAATGAAACAACAATCATCACTATTTGACGAAAATAAAAAAGCTGTAGAAACAAAACAGATTGCAAATCAGTCAGATGTTTATGGTTTAGCTGAAAGATCTGGATTTAAGGGAACTCAAGAAGATTTTAAAAACACTATGAATTCATATAATGTTTCTCAAAAATCAAATGATAATCTTATTAATACATATATGGGTGGTAATAAAGAAAAGGCAATGGAAGCAATTCAAGACTTTAAGAATATTGAAGCTTTCAAAGACGAAATTGCTGCAAGTAAAGGAATAAACTATGAAGATGTAACAACTGAAGACATAAACAGCTATTATTCTAAAAATTATGGTTATCAAGGTGATGACGTAGAGCAAGATATAGGCAAGTTGTCTCGTAATCAGGAAAATATTGAAAACATTGATAAAAAAATGAATGGAAATGCTGAAGAGATAAACGAAGTATACAATGATCCTTCAAAGCTTGAAACAGCTAATATTCAATCAAGTTCAGAGACATTGGGTCGTCAAAAAGGAAATGAAATTATAGGTAAAAATGTTCTTAACAATATTGATGATGATAGCCAACGAGAAGCATCAAGCAGAGAAGCTTATCAAAAGCAGATTGAAAGTTTATCCACTGATTTTCAAAACTTACTTCAGACTGGTACTCAGGTTCCACAAGAAAAAATTAATCAATTCCTGCAAGATGATGTTGGTCGTCAGGTTCTTAATGAGTTTTCAGCTAAAGGCATGTCAGTACCCGTAACTGACCAAGATATGGCTGATAATATACAGAGATTAACGGGATCTGAACAGAGTATTAAACCAGGTTCAACACTAAATGCAAAATTTGGATTTGATGAAAAAGGAAATACTACCCTTAGCCTTGTGGATTCTAAGAAAGGATTGAGCCAGGAAATCAAAGATTTAAGTAAAACTGATAAATCTAATACAAGCGTAGATGGAACATCAAGAAAGATTATGTCTGGTGAAGAATACACAGGTGCCCTAAATGCAACAAGAACAAAAAATGAAGATATGACTAAAATGATGGATCAAATCTATAATTCGAAAGATAAATCTTCAGCTGTGAAGAATTTTTCAAGAGATTTAACAAATGATTTAGACCTGTTTTACAAAGAAACGGGAACAGATCAAGGCAAGACATCAATGTCTCTTAGTGCAGGGATTAAGGCACTTGTAAAAGGTGGTTTTTCTGCTTTTGGAAGTGAAGTTTCAACATCTATATCAGGAGGAGCAAATGTTGGAGTATCAAGAGATAATATAGAAACCACAATATCTAACTTAAATTACGGTATTCTTTCTCGTATTGGAGAAACAGCTCTTAAAGAAACAAATGCTGATAGTAATGGATTTATGACCGAAGCAGAAAAAAGTGAAATGTTTATACAAAAGAGCTCGTCGATGTACAAAAAATATGTTGATTATGCAGACCATTATGCAAAAAATCATGACAAAGAAAACTTTGGTTCAGATATTATAGTTAAGGATGCTGCAAAGCTTTTTAAGAAATTGGGGGGAAGAGATGTTCAAGGAATAAATAAAACTAATGATAATTTAGGTAATTTATAAATTAAATTACCTAACTATCATAATTAACATTTGAAGGTACATTTATGTTTGATGGATCTGTTTGTATATCAGAAAAAACAATTGATGTTTCATGATCTTCATCGATAACTTTGAATTTTCTTTTATATTCAGGATTATCTTTATTTTTATTATTTTGAACAGATATAAAAATAAAACCTAAAAAAATTATACCTAATACTATTGAATATTCCATTTTTGTTTTCTCCTTTTTATTTAAGGTTAATATTAATTATTTTAATTGTCAAGTTCACCCAATTTGAAAAACCACTTGAAATTAAAAAAATAATTTAATAAACAGTAATAAATAGTTACCAGTTCTGAGTATGACGTTATGTCATTTTTAATCGTTGGCTTAAATGTGACACCATGTCATATCTGATTTAGAAAAAAATTATAACATTTCAATTAAAAAAGGATCATTACTAATGAAAAAAATCTTTTACCCTGTAATTCTAATTATTTCTGTTTTGTTTATTTTTGGATGCTCTCAAAAAAACTACACAATGTTAAATCTTGAGTATTCTCCTGAAACAGCAAAAGTTTCAAAAGGAAAAATTAAGATAGCTCTCTGCAAACCTGGATATTCTAAAACTACAGTTGCAAATAATAGAATGTCTAATTCATTCTTAGGTGCAATGATGATTAAGCAGATGCCACCTGATTATCGACTTAAAAAGAAATATAGCAGTGACTATGTTCAAACTATTCAAAATTCTCTTGTTGCTGATACACAAAAACTATTACAATCTAAGGGATTAAAAATATACAAAACCTTTAATTCATATGATGAAATAACATATTCTGAAAAGAAAAAAGTAGATCTTATTCTTGAACAGGTAATTGATATTAATCCTGTGATTAGAAATAATCGTACTAATATTCCAATTATTGGACCTAAGGACAAAGGAACTATTCAGCTAACAGGTAAAATTAAAATAATCCTGTCTGAGCCTGTTTCCAAAGAAAGAATCATGATTAAAACAATTGATATTTCATCAATTGGGCTACAGAGTTCTGTAAGTTATGATTCAGCAGATGATGCAGAAAATAAACTGGTTGAATTGTTAAATAATATGTATCCGGCTCTTATGAAAAAATATGAAATTGTTCTTGATGTGGAAGAAATTAATATAGCTAAAAAAGATATTATGCGTTTAAAAGCAAAAAATTCTTAATTAAAGAGTGCAAAGCTCAAATAACAATATTTGAGCTTTGCAATAATAGGTTGACTTATAGGCTAACGAAAGGAGACTTTTTAAATGAAAAAAATATTAATTTTAATAATATTATCATTAAATTTTTTTGGATGCTTAGCCTATAATTCAATAGATTATGAACTGGATAAAACTCAATCAAAAGAAATTCTTAAAAGTTTGATTGATGAAGATTACATTGAAGAAAAAGGAATTAATATAAACATAAAAAACTTCAAATGCCCTCAACTCATAGATGGAAATAACATAGAAAAAACGACTCCAAACGTAATGATGTTGTCTGGTTTTATCGGTTTTCCTTATGTAGGAACCTATCATAAGGGTTACGCTGATCTTTATTATAATAGAAAAAAATCGAATAACCGAATAGCTAAGATAAAATGCGATTGTAAAACATTTAAATTAGCAAGCTATCCTCTTTTTGGAGGTTTCTTATGGTCATTCATGACTCCTGGAGACTATGACTATGATAATGATGATGCAATTGATATGTTCTTAGATATCTATCCAAGTTTACCGCTTAAAAATAGATATGAGTTTTATGAGGACAAAGAAGACTTTTTTAAAATGGAAATAATACCTAATGTGTACGAAAAACCAGATATAGTAATTAGTTTTTTAGTTAAAAACGATAAAAAACATCAAATATATATGCTCAAAAAACATTTCAAAAAAATCAAATCAGATATTTCAAATGACTTATATAAAAAGACATTATTAGTTGATAGTATATTATTCTCATACATTACCGGAAATACTAATGCTAACATTGCTGCACCAGATACAGAATCAGCTTTATGAGTTGTTTAGCTTATAATTCATTACAACAAATAAACATCAGAAACTATATAAACCAATGTGTTGTTTCAATCCTTCTTAAAGTTCTGCCTTGATCAGTTCCTGTTTCTTTAGTTTCAATCCTTCTTACAATGGAATAACCACTACAACTTGATGAAGATCATGAAACATCTAAGGTTTTTTCTGATATAGTTTCAATCCTTCTTATAATGGAATATCCACTACAACTTCATGTGAAAAAAAAAATCAACACCTGAAAGCCCTGTTTCAATCCTTCTTATAATGGAATATCCATTAAAAAGCAAGTTGCAACTAAACATCTAAAAATATTGAGAAAGAACTGAAAAACCAAACCGCTGAATTTGCATCAATTTTAAATATTTCATCCAAATTCAGTACATTCTCCAACCTCCAGAGTTGATATGAAGCTCATACTATCAAGAGATTTAAGAGATCCTTCTTTTTTACTCAATAATTTTACACCAGTTCCATTGTAATAAGGAAAAACCTCTCCGGCAGGAGCCGTAGTCGGAACAGAACCTAAGAAACTAATTAGCCCCTGACTCGTAACCTCCAATTCCTGCTTTCTGATTTTAGATTTCGAATTCGCTGAAACAGCCGAACTCATGGCTTGAACCGCCAGTATATTGTCTAAGCTCTTATTTAAGATTTCATAAGAGCTGTTCTCATCTCTATTGTGTTCTGTCTTACAGTTTTCACAGATCCACTTTCTTACAGATAGATCCTGTTTAGGCCCGGTTTTTTTTCTACAGACATGACATGTAACAGTACTATAAGCCTCATTCTGACGGATGAAAAGAGATCCTGATCGTTCACACTTGCTTTCAATCTTAGCTCTCATTGTAGCGATAGACCTGTCACGACCACCACGCCTTACCTTCTTAATACCTTTATTGGCATTTTTACTTTTCATTTTTTCATGCTCTTCAAGAGCTTTTTTAGCTCCAGGTTCACCCATTCTAAGGTTTTTTTGAAGCTCTTTTAATTTTTTTCTATAAGAAATTTCACGAGGTGGTTCCCAATGTCCGAATGATATTAGTTCACAATTGGTTGCAAGATAATGGCTTATTTTTTCTAAAATATCTTTTCTCTGGCACTTAATTCTGTAATGAAGTTCCTTGATTTCATAGTTGAGTTTAAGCCATGCTTTACTGGGTTTAGTTCTTATTTTCTGTTTCTGAAGGTAGTTAAGCCTCTTCTGAACTTTCTTCTTTTTATCCTCAGACTCTATATCACCAAGGAAAAACTCAAATTCCTTGATAGCTTTTTTAAGTTCAATTTTATTTCTGTATAACCCTTGTTTTCCTGATAACGCCTGTTGAAGCTTTTCAAGTCTGAGTCTGTTTTTTTCGAAAAATTCATAGTTAAGAGAGAAGTTGCTTTTCATTTTTTTATTAATATCAAGTTGACCAACAGTAACAGGAGTATCTGCTCCAGGATCGATTCCTGCGATTAATCCTTTTTTTAATGGGAGTTGCCAATCCTTTTCATTTACAGCTACACAGAATGTACAGAAATAATGCTTTCCATCTCTTTGAACATTAATATTTTTAATTTTTCCATCAGACATAGGCCGATGATAAGCCATTTTAACTTCTCTCATGCCTTCAGGAAGAACTCTAATATTAGCTAAGTACTCTTTTCCTTTTTTTCTTTTTCGTACAAGTTCTGAAAGCTTTTTCTTTGGAGGGTAATCAATGCTGTTCCACTTTCTTGCAGACTTGAAATTAGGGAAACCTTTCGCACCGTATGTTCTCTGTTCTCTTGTAGGTTTAGTCGCAGTTTTCCATCTCTTTGAATCCTTGGAGCCTGTAACATTATTTCTCATTTCAGAAAGAGAGACTTTTTTCTTATTAGATGGAAAAGCGATATATCTGTTTCCTATCTCTCCAGATATCTCCTTGCAACAATCTGAGAGTTTCCATTTAACTTTTTCATTACCTTCTATATGAAAGTTCTTAAGGTGAGCTGCTAAGAAAACAGGATTAGAAAACTCAGGTGTAAGCTCTTCAATGAAAAGGCCAAACATTCTTCCTACATCATATAAAATGCCTGCTTGTTCTACTGAAGTATCTGGAAATTGTTCCTGAAGTTTTTCAATATGACCTTTTCTTTTCCCGTGGTTGTTATTCTTTCCTTTTTTTCTATCTATTATCTTAGAAACTACGTACTCATATTGTCCTAAGTTTATTGCTTTCTGGAGTTTAAGGAAAGTGCTTACGGATCTGTTCCATTGAATTGAACTCTGAAAGAGAAGATTATTAATCTTCTTCCTCTGAGGATCAGTAGGAAAAATTTCATATTTAAAATTTAGAAACTGCTGTTTCAATAGGATTCCTCAAGTATTGATTTAAATTAAATTACTTATACAGCTTTTCTTTAATTTTTTTAAAGTAATTATTTTCCAGAAGAACCAGAATAGATCTAATGGTTACCTTACTCTCTTTTAGCCTTTTCAGGTGTTGATTTTTTTTTTCACATGGAATATTACTAGGGGTAGCCATTCTTACCTCCTTCTTAGGTATTTATGGTCAGGTTGAATGGGGTGTTGACGCACCCTGTTCAACTGCATGAATTAAATTTTTCCTGATTATATACAAATATTTTAACTCAAGTAAAGCAAAATACTATAAAAAAATATAATAATTATTTGATATTTCATCTTTTTTACTATATATTGTAATTACTTTTTTGCTTTTTAAAGCAGTCCCTCTTTAGGGATACAGCAATTTATAATTGCTTAACTAATTTAGTAAAATTCATTTTTAAAGGTTAATCAAGAATTCTCAGTTCTTTTTTAATGTTAGGTATTTTATACCGAACTTTAACAATGAAAGTAATCTTTTCAAAAATCACCAAAAAAATTTTAATCAAGAATTTAATTATTCTTAAAAATATGAACATTAACCCAATTGGGATTAGACTATCCCTTTTGGGATATCTATATCCTTAATTTAAAAAGGAAAAAACTTATGAAAACTATTGAATTACAATTGCTTAAATTAGGATTTCAAGTAACTGATCAAACTAAAGAAGAAGATACAAAACTATTTTCATTAAATTATAAAGCTCAGAATGCCCATAAACTGTTGTCATTTCTTTTTAAGAAATGCGATTCGATAAAAGATTATATAGAAAAATCTTTTTGCGAAATTTCAGTTTTATTGGAAAACTCTCAGTTTGAAAATGTCTTCGTTCTTTATGGACACATGGATGATTCTCCAGATGAAGCAACTTATTCAGATGTAGAATTAAAAAAATTCATAGATTATTTTAAATTCAAATAATGGAATGGAGAGAATAAAGTGGATAATTATGAAAAGAAAATAAGAGTAGCTGTTGAAAATGCAGGGTCTGGAAAAAGAGTTGTTTTAACAAAGGGTCTTAAAATTAAAACAATGAAAACAGATCTTATTATTAAGTTTAAATTAAAACAGCATCCTAACATAACCAATGTTTTTCTATATTAGAAATATTTCAAAATTAATATAATTTAAATCAACCCAAATGGGGAAACGATAATTCCCTGTTTGGGGATTATTGTTTCTAATATAAAGGAACCAATAATGAATAAATTAAACAAGAAATTAGAATCACTATCAATCTCAAATCAACTTAAGTTAAGAGGTTTTAGAAAAATAAATGAACATATTTTTTCATTAGATCGTATCAACTTTGAAACTATAAGAAAGATACTTCTGAATAAAGAAGACAATTCAAAAGTAGATCAGTTTGATCGTCTTGATAATGAAGAATATGGAACTCTTTTCATTGAGTTGGATACAAGCTGTAATAAATTTAAAGATATGTGGTTAAAATTAAATTATCTTAAAGAGGTTGAAGACGAGAATTACAAAATAGATTTTGTTTCTCAACGACCTGAAGAAACACTAAAAGTAGATGTTGAAATGGTATTAAAGCTTATCAGATTAGATTTAGATTGGTTAGAGTTTAATAAGAATAAAATTAAACCATATTTAAAAGTTTCTGATGATGAACATAATGTTTTCTTGAGCTATGAAGGTCAGGAAGCATTAGATTTAATAAATTCAATATTAGAAAGAGCTGATTTAATATCTGAAGATCTTAAAGCTGATAAAGTTTTCTGTGAACTCGGTATAAGACTTAAAAGCAACAATTTTGATAAAGCATGGATTACCTTTGGTCATAACTATGATTATGAAGTACCTACTTTATCAGAAGTAGAAGTAAACAAAGTAACAGATTACTTTAAAATAGATCCATCTACTATAGATTCTGTACATGGAAAAATATTAGGATTTAAAAAAAGTGAATATGAAGACATTCATTTTTAATTTGATCTAATAAAATCAAAAAACCCAAGTGGGAATAGTTATTTCCCATTTGGGGCATACTCATTAAGAGATGACTATTCCTTTATTTTAAATTAATAAGGAGATAAAAATGAGTAAAAAAAACTGTGAAACTGTTATTTCGATTCATGAATGTACTATAGAAAAAGATGAACATTTAGAAAAGTGTTCTTTGTGTTCTCTTCACAAATGGCACCCTGTTAATGTTCATGAAAAAGAACATGAGTGCATTTGTTTAGCCTCTATGTTTATTGGAAAAAAACTTGAAATGGCGAAGGATGATGATTCTCCTGGTACATGTTATTTCAAGGATGATGATTTAAAAACTATTTGGCCTTATTTTGAAATAGATAAGTAGTCAAAACAGTAAGAAATAACAAAACAAAAAAGTCGATCTCATTTGAGTTTCGGCTTTTTAGTTTAAACTCCTTGACAAATAAGCACATGTACAATATATTGTACATGTAAGTAAGAATAAGGAGAAACTTATGAATGTTATAAATTTTAGTGAAGCAAGAAGTAACCTTAAAAAGATTCTTGATCAAGTCTCAAATGACGCTGATTACACTGTAATTACAAGAAGAGACTCCGAGGATGCTGTTGTGATGTCATTAAGTACCTTTAATAGTTTTCAGGAAACATTTCACTTGTTGAAATCTCCTGCAAATGTTGAACACTTATCAAAATCAATAGAACAGTTTCAAAAAGGTCAAGTTAAGGAGCATGATCTGATAGATGAACAGGAAACTCGCATGGACTGATGAAGCTTGGAAAGATTACGTTTATTGGCAATCGCAAGATAAAAAAACGCTTAGAAGGATTAACAATTTAATCAAAAAAACCAAAAGAGAGCCTTTTGTGGGTATTGGTAAACCAGAACCCTTGAAAGAGAACTTAAGTGGTTTCTGGTCAAGAAGAATTGATGAAACAAACAGGCTTGTTTATGCTGTTACAGATGATTATTTAACAATTATTTCTTGTAGGTATCATTATTAATAAAGGCTAAACAGATAGTTAAGCCTAAATATAAAAAAAGCCGAAACTCGATTGAGTTTCGGCTTTATATTAAATATTAAACTTTAAGATTTTAACTTCCTTATAAAATCAAGAGATTCTATAGCAGCAAGAACACCTCCTGCAACCTGTATAAGCTTTTTACGATAATTATCTATATCATCTTCAAGGTTATCCTCCAAAATATCTTTGCAAGACTGACTGAAATCATCACCTAAAATAACTGTCCAGTGATTAGGTTCATAATTTTTCAGTTGCCTTGATCTTTCCTTTACAATTTCAAGCATGGTTTTCATTGGATAACCCTCTTCAGGGTTAATCTTACTATCAGAATCAATTTCAAGAATCATTGTTGTAATTTCATTTGCTATTTTATTGTTCATAACTTCCTCGTATTTTTGTTTTAATTGTTCACTCATTAGTTATTCCTCATTAAGCAGCTTTCTTTAGTTCAGCCATTTTTGTTGTAAGGTTCCAAAGCCCTTTATTGACCTTTTGATTTCTATCAATATTTTTAATTGCTTTAGCTTTAGTAGTTTTATTGGTCTCTTTATTTTTCTTTCTGTAAGATCCCTCAACTATATGTTCCTGGACAACATTAAAAGTGGTCCATAGATCATTTCCATTGTCATCATATCGCTTGTGTCTTAAAAGCTGATTTGAATCCATGTCAAAATTGGACCCATCAAGAAGATCGATTTTTGCAGATTCAGCAAATATTGATCTTTCCTGTTGAGTTAATTCAATATTTTTATAATTATCAACTTCATCAGCTATAACAGAAGCATTTTCAACTATTCTTTCAGTAGAATTTAAAAACTCTTCCATACTGAAATTTACATGCCTATGAGAATAATTAAACAATTCGCTTGGAACCATGAGACCATTACCACAGATTTTTCTCCAAACCGAACCGGTTAATATTACGGAGCTTCCTCTGTCATGGCTGTTGATTACAGAAATGTCTAATCTTTCACCATCTGCAATCTCAAGTCCCTTCTTTAAGAACCGGATCTCATGTTTTGCAAATCCAACTTTGTCTTTCTTTCGCACATTAGCACCATTAACCATAATTGGCACAAAACCGTAATCTCTGAGAGAATCTACTATTTCTATAGTAGGTAAAAATGAATATTTATCTGAAACATCTTTGTGTGCTTCAGTTGCTCCAATAGCAGGAACTAATTCAATTAATTCAGAGTTACTTAATTCTGTAGTTTGATTTCTCTTGTTAAAACTTCTTAATTGTGTTGTTCTTAACATAATAGTTCTCCTTTAGGTTCTTACAATAGATGTAAGGAGGATTTAAACCTCAAATCAGGGCCAACTGATTTTGAGGTTTTTTATTTAGAAAAACCATCCGATATGATTTTCCATTTTTGAAGTAATTAAAAAATTACTATTTTAAAATTGATTATTTTTTCCCAGGGAATTGACATTAAAAAGTTTGTTAAAAAACAACATTAATTAAGAACGGGAAACGTTCTAAATTAACCTTTATAATGAAATTAAAAAAATTAGTAGAAGTATTAAAAAATACTTGTATCCCAAAAAGGGACTGCTTTGAAAAAGCAAAAAAGTAATTTAAATATAAATTACTTTTGTGTTCTTATCAAGTATTAAAACCTCAAACTAAAAATTAATTAAAGACTTATTTCCAGTATGTTTTTCAGGATTATTAAAAAGATTAAATTTACAAAACTTTAGATTGCCCCTGAGTTTGGGTGTTATTTAAAAAGGAAAAAGCTTATTTGAGCTATTTTGCCGAATAAATAAAAAAAATAATAAGTGTTTACCATTAAAATTTTTGTTACATTTTTTTAAAATGTAATAACGTTGATTTATTCAGATAATTTGAAGAAAAGACAATAAATATCTTAATTATTTATATAATATAAAGGTTTTTTTTGAAAAAAAACACAATATGTTGTATATTTAAAATATAAAGTATCACGGTGGTACTTTTTTATATTGACATGATAGTTCGTATATATCAATTTATCAATATTAAGGAATGCAGATGTCTTTTTATATTATTTCTGAAGAGGTAAATTTGAAAAAGAATGGACCTGTAGCAACAACAGGATCTTATTATGATCTTAATAAGATAAAAAAATTGTTAGAAAATCCTGAAACAAGAGACTTTACAGAAAGTTGTTTAGATGATGCTGAGGATTTAGGTTATCCTACTGAAATTGATATAATTATGGTTATAGAAAAGCTAACAAATGAACATTTTTCTGAAACAGTAGAATCTTTTAAAAATTCAAATCTTATGCAGGATGTATATAGAATAAGAGATCGAAACAACGATTTATATATAAAATTACAAATAAATAGTAATGGTGATGGTGTAGTTATATCGTTCCATGAACCATATTAAACATAAAAGGGAGGTTTTATGTTAGATAATAGCCTTTGCTCAATTTGTGAATTAGGTAATGTTAAAGAAATAGTAAAAGAAAAGACATTTAAATACAAAGGACAAGAACACACTGTAGAAAACTATAAAGTATTCAAATGTGAAGTGTGTAAAGAATCTATTGTAGATAAGGAGACTGTAAAAAGATCTATTAAAGAAAAAATAGATTTTCATCGAGAAGTAGATGTTTTACTTAAACCTAATGAAATTAAAGAAATAAGGGTTAAACAAGGATTTACTCAAGAAGAATTTAGCAAGATTTTGAAAGTTGCAAAAAAAACATTCGCTCGTTATGAAAATGGTAGAGTAGCACAAAGCAGATCTATGGATGAATTATTACGATCTATCAATAAAATACCAAACATTTTACTCGCATTGATAAGAGGAGAAGATATTCCTCAAGAATTATTAGGCCTAATAGAAAGAATATTTATAACTTTTAAAGAGATTGATTTTTTGGATATTGAGCAAGAATTTTTAAAGGAATCAAAGAAAAATGATTTAGATGATGGAGTTTATGGTAAAATTTATGATTTTAAACCGAAACCTAATTATATAATTAGCGATTTAGAAAGTAGAGTAGGATAAAATGCCAAATAATTTTAATTTTGAAAGTTTTCTAATTTCGAGTATTGATTTCAAGATAAATGATAAACTAGATGATAAGAGTAAAGCTTATATCAAACCACAAATCAAAGTTTATCATGAAATAAAAGGTATTGAAGGAATGGTAACCATTGTTTTAAAAATAGATGGTGAAATTCCATTTCATATAGAAATAGAAGGATCTGGATTATTTTCTTTTTCAAAAGAATACATAAATAGTAAAGATAGAAATATGGAGCGAGTCTTAGAAATTAATTGTGCGAGTATAGTTTTTCCATTTCTTAGAGAAACAATTGCCGATTTAACTCGAAGATCTGGTTTTCCTCCATTAATGCTTAACCCTGTTAATTTTGTTGCTTTATATGAAGATAAACAAATTAACACTAAAGAAATTCAGAAACAAATTCATCCAAGCGATGTGGTTAAGATTTTTAGAAATAACCTCGGATTAACCCAAGAACAATTGGCTAATAAAATAGGGTTATCTCGGAACCATATTTCTTCAATAGAAAGAAACAAAAAGGAAATAACACAAGATATTGCTAAGAAACTATCTAAGTTATTCAAAACATCAATTGATAAATTCATTTAACTATTTATGTTTTTTTAAACAATAGAGATAAAAAAGCCGAAACTCAGATTAAATTTACTTCTATTAAAGCAAAAAACATTTGATAATTTATTAATATTAAATTATTATATTAATAACTTTTTGCTTATTTTAAGCAGTCCCTTCAGGGGATACAGCAATATTAATTATTGCTTTACTAATTCAATAAATTTAATCTTTAAATGTCATGTAGAGAAAAATTCCTTCCTCTATATTGATGAGCTTAAATGAAAGCAATTTAAAGATTCAAAGAAGGAAATTCAATCAACAGACACTGCCGTCTGTATTTTTTTTGGTTTGTATTTAAAAATACAGACGGTAGCAAGTAATCTGCATTCAATCTCTGTAATGCAACGTCATCGCTCAACATACATTTTTAATCATTAAAGAAAAAAAATATATGAGTTAGCAAATATTGACTGATGACTAATTTTTTTTGTTAAAGAGCTTGTTACGGGTTCGTTTTCAAAAAAATCAAATCCCCTATGTTCCGACTGAATTTTTAGTCGTTAATATATAATTCTGTTATCTCAGTAGAGATTTCAAGCAATGTCTTAAGTATCGGCTCAAACTATCGATAGTCTGCACTATTGAAAGTTTTTATTTCTTAAAAGTCGATAAAATCACATTTAACACTAATTCTAATAGACATTTTGATGGGTTATAAAGGGAAAATTAGCAATAATAATATGAAAATGTATCGTACTATACAATTAAAATTATGTTTTAATGCAATATTGACCATAGAAATGGTCATTTAATGACCAGTTATATGGTCAAATATAGGCTTAGAATACAATAAAAAAAATAAATGACCAGATACATGGTCAATATGTTTTTAGTTGCCTTATTTTCAAATTAAAAGGAATAAACATAATGGGTAGAGTAGATCCTCTTATTACAGGTATACATAGAGCTGTTAAATATTCAGGTGGTAGTGAAAAGACAAAATTCAATCACCTGAAAGAATCACAGCAATTTGTTAAAGTTTTAAGATCTCTTAAATATGGCGTAAAAGCCTGGAAGAATGTTACTAACAAACACGTTCAAAAAGTTGTCAACCACTGGCAATCTGAAGGTAAAGCACCAGCTACAATAAAAGAATATCTTTCCGGAGTAAGAGCTGTTGCTAATTTTTGGAGTGATAGTGATAAGCCTAAGATAAGCCCAGATAACAAGACATTTAACATAGAAAATAGAGTTTATGTAGATAATAGAGATAAGTCTTTACCGGATAACACATACAAAGAAGTTGTAAGTAAGTTGAAAGAAAGTTTAGATCCTCATCACAATAGAGTAGCTGCTCAACTTCAACTATCCCGTGAGTTGGGTTTAAGGAAAGAAGAGTCATATAAATTTACTTCAAAATCTGTGTTAAAAAACGGATCTATTCTTATTACGCACGGGACTAAAGGTGGAAGAGAAAGAACTCTTTTAAATGTTTCTGATAAAGCAAAAGAAGCTATACGCTATACAGAAAGTATTGCAGGAAAAAATAACCTTATACCAAAACATATGACAGAAAAGCAGTGGGTAGGAAAATATTACAGAATACTCGAAAAATATGGTGTTACAAAAAAAGAGTGTGGAGCATCTACACACGGAGCACGACACGCCTATGCACATGAAAGATATGTTAAAATAACTGGATTCAATCCACCTGTTAAATTTGAGTCAAAGCTTGAATTTAGAATGTCAGTAAAAAATATTGAAAATTGGGAAAAATTGGACCAGGAAGCACGACATATTTTAAAGTTTGAACTGGGTCATGGAGCAGAAAGAAACGATGTTGTCTCTCAATATATAGGAAGTCATTTTGTTAGATGATCCGGTACACTATACACTATTAAAGAGTACCGGATTCAATATATAGTTTATAGTGGTAGAAAAATTTTAAATTTATTAGGAATAATATATTATATACATAAGCAGTATATGACTGTTTTGATAAATGAAAAATATATATAAGCAGTATATGACTGTTGTATTTATATGATATATTACAAATAAAGCAGTATATGACTGTATTTATTTATCTTTAAGAAAGGCTATTTAAAAATGACTCCACAAGAAATAAAGAAAAAACGTAGAACATTAGACTATTCACAAAAGCTAATGGCTGAAAATTTGGATATACATCAGAACGCACTTCAAAAAATGGAATACGGTACAAGAACTGTTCCACAATATATTGGAAATTATGCCTCGTGTTTGACTCTTTTAAATGAAAACAAATTACTCCAAAAACATATTGATCAAAAAAGAATTGAAATGATGACTCCAAAAGAACTAAAAGATATACGTGAATCATTTGATTTTAGGCAAAAGCTTATGGCTGAAATATTGGGTATACATCCGAACGCATTAAAAAGAATGGAATATGGTACAAGTCCTGTTCCAAAATATATTGGAAATCATGCATCGAGTCTGACTATTTTAAATGAAAATAGATTACTAAGAAAACATATTGCTCAATTAGGTATTGAACTGGGTTGATGTCGTCAGTTTTCTGTTAAAAGAATATTACACTCATAACAAATCACTTTTAATTTTGGCTTTCCCCATAAATTAATTTTACATTTATTACATGTATATTTCATTTTCTCTTTTTTAAACTCATTCGGAGTCTTTATAAAGGCTTCTTTATCAACTAATTCACTATAATTTGATTAAATTTGACTGTATAGTCATCAACAATCTCATCCACTATTAAAGTTGTGTTACCTGCTGTAATGTAAGATCCTTCCTTAACACCATCTAAATTTTCAAATACAATCTGATCTTCAGATATTTCTTTAATTTGTTGATTTTGAAAAGTTTCCCAAGAAAAATAATCCCAATCTATAAATTTACCTTGAGACAAAAACTTATTAATAGAAATTTCAAAAAGACCACCTTCAATTATATAATCAGACATATTTTGACCAATTATTTTTCCATTTTCTTTACCAGTAGAAGAAGGCATAAGCCCAATAGACTGCATTTTAAAAGCCCATTCTTTATTATGGTAATTTCTTCGCCCTGGTTTACCAAAATAATCTTGCCATTGATGACACATCTCATGTCCTAAAGTTTGTAATACTTCATTTTCACCATAAAAGAAAAAATTAGGATTAAGAGCTATTTCATCCAAGGATATTTTAATAGACTTATTCTTAAAACGCTTACTGCTGTAGTATCCAAGAGTTTTTTTAGAGGATTGTAAAGTAATAAAAGATCCAGGAAGAGAATCATTAAACAACTCTGAATTTAAGAAAGAATATGCTTTAACAAGGATTTCCTGTCATTAAGTCATGATCTTTATATAGATGAGAAAATAAAGCTTGATAGAAAATTTTTTGTTTCTGTTCGGGATATATCCATATTTCCAAAGATCCCCAAATGGTCCCCAAATTTTATTTTTGATAATTTAATTATATCAATAAATGACAATGCCTCTATTGAGGAGGGCAAATAGAGAGAGAATACTTTCAAACGAATCTCCTATTATGTTATTTTGTAATCTATTAAATCTTTTCCAGTTATTCCAGGCTTCATGAAGTAAGGATAACATCTATTAAGATAATTTAATTCTTATTTCAATTGTTTGGAACTATTAGGAAAATGTAAGAACTGTTTGTTCTTCATGTTAAGCTAACACGTCCTAAGGACGTGTTAGCTTAACAAGATTAATACAAAATGTCAATTTATATTGCTGTTTTTAATAAAAACCACTTGACTATTGTCAAATATATTAGTAATATGTCCTTAGGACATATTACTAATATTTTGGGAATAGATATGGAAAAATTAAAAATTGAAGATGCAATATTAATGTCATTAGAACGCTTGAATCAATCCGTCATAACAGAATATCAGTTTGGGCAGATTATTTATGAACTCTATGAAAAAAAAACATACGAGAAAAGAAGTATAGATTTAAGAAAGACAAAAGCTGATTATCAGACCTTTAGAAGAAATTTAAACAATACTATACAAAGAGGTTTTTTAACTCCTTTAAAAAATATATCAAGAGTTTATAAAATATTTGATAGATCGTTTCTTCAGGAGGAAGAGGTTGTGTGTTCAATAGATCCATTCTCATATATATCACATTTATCTGCAATGCAATATCATGGTATTACAGACAGACTTCCTACGGTGATATTTTATAGTTCTCTAAAAAGAAAACTCTGGAAGGAATATGCGAGAAAAAGAGAAATAAAAGATTTTAATAATTACAGATCTGAAGAAATACCAACATTTACAAATGTAACGATCAAAAAATTTAACAAGAAAAATATTTCTAAAATTGAGGTAAATAATTATTTGGGGAGCTTTATTAAAGTTGAAGATAAAAAACTTCGTGTCTCAACAATAGGAAGAACATTCCATGATATGATAAAAAAGCCTATCTTCTGTGGAGGCATTAACCATGTTGTAGAAGTGTTTCAAGAGTATGCAGAAATATATGTTGACTTAATAGTTAATGAAATAGAAAATAAAGGTAACAAAATTGACAAGGTTAGAACTGGCTATATTCTTGATGAAATATGTAATTTAGAACATCCTATGATTAATAATTGGACGAAACACGCTCAAAGAGGGGGTTCCCGAAAATTAGACGTTGCAACGGAATATAGACCAGTATTTTCTGAAAAATGGTGCTTATCAATAAATGTAGATCTTGAAATATGAATGTAGATTTTAACAAATGGATAGAAGAAGAACCTGATAAGAGAGATTTAAGAAGGGCGATGTATACCATACTCTATGCAATTAGTAGAGAGGAACGTTTGCGATCTGAAATGGTTTTAAAAGGAGGAGTTCTTCTCGCAACAAGATACAGAAGTTCAAGGCATACATTGGATCTAGATTTTTCAACTTATATGTTAAGAGATGAATTTGAAGAAAAATATAGTGAAGATGGAGAATTTAACAGTAATAAATTTATATCGATTTTTAATAATGCTTTACGTAAAGCAAGTGTTCTATTAGGCTTTGAACTAGAATGTTTAATTCAAAAATTCAAATTCTTACCTCCATTAAAAGATGCCACATTTCCATCTTTAAAAATGAGTATCGGATATGCCTACAAAGCTAGTAATAGCCATAAGAGATTACTATCAAAACAGTGTTCTACAATTGTAGGGGTTGATTATAGTTTTAATGAGGTTATTTATACAAATGAAGAAATACCTATTTCAAATTCAAATATTTTAGCATATCAATTTATTGAAATAGTTGCAGAAAAATTAAGAGCCATTATACAACAATCAGTACGTAGGAAAAAACCCAGAAGACAAGATATTTACGACCTTTACTATCTTTTTGAAACATATAAAAGAAGTGTTTCAGAGGAAGAAAAAGCAAATATTTTAGAAATTTTAAAAATGAAATGCATTGGAAAAGTACCTGGTATTAATCAAAATTCAATGGACAACCCTATCGTTAGAGAAAAATCAAAGAAAGACTATAAAACTCTTCAAGATGATATATATGGAGAATTACCAGATTTTGATATTTCATATAAAACAATCAATTCTTTTTATAAAAGTTTGCCTTGGGACTAAAAAAAAGAAACCCTCTTGGAGTAAAAATGCAAAAAAAAATTTTAGAATCATTCAATCACTGTTGAATGATGTAATTAGTAAGTATTTCTTATGCAAAAAATGTCATTTGCCTGACATCTGAACTTTCTTTGATTTTTTCGTTCCTATGGGATTGATTTTTTTACCAGAACCAATTGTCAAACGAACAAGGAAAAGATATTCAGGAATTTCTCTATGCAAGACCTAAATGTTTTCGATACAGATTAAGCTATATTTTGATAGCCTTAATTTTGATTTTAACAATACCATTTTGACTATTAAAAATCTTATTTACTGTTAAATGGTAGTTTTCTTCTGATGAGTCGGGTAATACTATTGTATCTTTGAATTTTTGGCTTGATTTATTATTGGATAAAATCTCTTTAAAATCATTATTTTTAAGATTCAATGAATAAGAAGTTCCTATAATATCCATTTTGTCTACATTAAAATCAGAACAAAATCTCTTATTCACATCTAAAATAGTGTTGTGAGAATCATATTCAACATAAAGACTCATTTCACTTTCTGACATGCTTATACTGTGTTGGATCTTGTTCAAGATCATCTTAAGTGTTGAAGATAAAAATTCTGTACCTTCACTACTTTCAATTAGTTTTTCTGAAATGTTTACAATATGTGTATTAGCAACTTGAATATCATTATAATTTTTCGATAAACTCCAGTCTTCATCAAAAGTAGATAAGAGGTAATTTAAAGGAGAGTCTTTTATTTCAGAAAGTTTTTCAGGTCCTATGCCAAAGAAAAGCCAGGTCGGGGAAATATCTAATTTTGAGCATAAATGTAAAATATGTTTAGCATAGGGAATTGTTTCTTTTTTTTTCCATTTATTAGGTAAGCTTCTGCTTACAAGTTTTTCTTTGCTATTAAGACTTTTGTATGTTTCTACTGGTGTAACATCTGTAATTAATTGAGAAATTCTATTTTTGAAATTTTCAAAAAGATCATTATCAGTATCTTTTTCAGCCAAAATGTATATACCCCTTTTATAATGATAATAAAAATACCTCTATTTTTATTATAAAAAATTTATATATTCTTATAAACTTTATAAACAAAAAAATCCAGTTTCGTTTAGGTAAACTTACTTAAATACTTGATAGTTTCGTTTGTTTTTATTTGAATTTCGTTTACTGAACTAAGAAGCTCTAAAGCTTCTTTTTTTTCGAGATTCGTTTTAGGTATGTTTTCTGTAAATTCTAAAAAATTAGAAAGGAAATGTTCTGTTTTTTTTAGGATCTCCTTATTGCTTTTGTTCTTAATTGTAGTTTTATCAAATTTTAATTTTTTTAGAGATAAAGCAAAATTTATTGATTGATCATCATTTCCATACTTGGGGATTAAATAGTTTTCAATAAAATGTTTTAAGCTTTCTTCATCAGCTAAGATGTTTTTCCAATTATCATAAAGATTAAAAAGAAATTGTATTTCATTTTTTTTTAAAAACAGAATTTTATCTAAATATTTTATATTTTTTAGAATAATTAAATATCCAAGACAGATATCTTTAATCTCTTTCAGACTTACTTGAACTGTATAATTAATAGTGTTGAGGGTATTATAATCACCTATATATATTAAGATCTTTATAATATTTCTCTCATCATTTTTTTTGTAAATATCAAATAAACTCTCTAAGCTTTGTTTTGCTTTATCAGATATGTCTGATTTTGAAATAAAAGAACGAACAAGAGTTCTTCCAAAACCTGTAATTTTACATATTTCAGCAATGTTTTTATTCTGATTTTTAAGACTTAAAATTTGCTTCTTATTATTTAGTTCTTTTGCTCTTTTAAAAGGTTTTACTATTCTCATTACATAATGATATGGAATATTACCCTTTTCACTAATTTTTTTTAAAGGCATATTCAGATTAAAATAATGCAATATAACATTGTCTATTTCTTCGTTTTTCATTGGTTTTATAGACTTCATATTTTTTGCTGTAGCATGTAAAAGAATCTCGTTTTTTGGAATATCCCTTATTTTTGCCTTAATGGTCAGCTTTTTTAATTTCTTATGTGATTCTAATCGATGATGGCCTGAATATAATGTGTAACCATTTTCATTTTTTACAACAGAAACTGGATCAAATATTTCACCAGAGTCCATAAGTTTAGAAAAAAAATTAATTCTGTTTTTGTCTGGTTTTTCTCTTGGTGAAATAATTTCAGTTATTTCATTTATAGAAACATCAACAATATTCATATCATTATCCATCTTGATCTCCATTTATTAAAAATTAATAATAAAACAATTTGTTATAATTTCAATATAATTATATTGACAATAAATATCAAGACCTCTATAAAAAAATTATAACATATTATAATTTTTGGTGAAAATGAAACATCAATTCGGGACAATTCGGGGGAGGGCGTACTTAATTTTTCAACCAAAACACTCTGCAGACAAGCCGTAAAGGTTTGCGTTGAAATATCACGTCTTGTAATAGTCAA
>JAAELO010000274.1 GCA_024226555.1 Desulfobacterales bacterium
AACCCCAAAATCGACCAATTTTCGAAAAAAAGTTAATTGTATACTAAGGCAAAACTGCCTAAAATCGTCCAAAACAGTGGTTTTGAAAAACTTCAAAAACGTCCTGAAATACTAAGACAGGGCCACCGGTCTCGCTTCTACTCAATGGGATCTTATGGGTTACACCCACACTAATCAGTTGATTAATCATGGGTGCCATCCATGTCAAGTGTACATTTTTTGAACTTCATATGCCCAAGTTCAGATTAATCATGGGTTGAACCCAAAATAACCAATGAGTAATCCGTGGCTTGCAAATCCGATTCTGTCGATGGCGGCGATGGCAATCGACGATGGCGATGGCAATCATCAGAGCTGTCCGTTAAACTGCACTGAGCGACCGAAGAACAGGGCTTTCAAAAACTTTTAAGTAAGTTGTCTTTTATTTCCTCGCATACATATTTTGTCATTTATTTCATGTAAATAGCAATCAACAATCGCAACAAAAAGGTCTTTCCGAAAATGTTCTACCTCTGGATTGAGTAAGGCCATGGCCTAGGCATGGGCATTAGCAGCCATTTAGGCCTGGCATTTTAGGCCCGTTCGGCCAAGGTGAAAATAAAATCAAAATGACTTGCAGAAGCCTTTCTAAATTAATCTCTAATGACTAAGATGCTATGACTGTGAAATGATTCAGTGTTAATATTTAACCATAAAGGGAAAAAGAGAAAGACAAGACAAGCAAGTCAAAAAGATGTCCTGATGTCTTTATTTGGCAACAGATTTTAAATTCCTCCCAAGACCCAACTTTTCATTAAAATCTGCAACTCTAAAGAAAATCATTTTTTGGAATGATAAGGTAACCCTGAGTAAAGCATAGGTCACATCGAGAATTTTATTAACCCATCCATTTTGTACTCTCCTATTACTGAGCTATATATTCTTGTTTTAGAGGAACAGAAATGTAGCAAATCTGTGAGTTAGAGCATCAAGAACATTTAATCATTCAATTATGAGAGACGTGTACCTGAGTATGGAGCAAAAAGAAAGATAGCAATAAGAAAAATTAGCGTTCATTAAACTGTGCCAATTTAGCTGGACATGCAATAAGTTTTCAATAAAATGTTGAAGCTCTTGTTGAAGAAAAGAGAAATGCAATTGAAAAGATCTATAAAGTAAATACTACTGTTTCAGAAGATTGAAATGTGATTCAGAACCCAGGTTGCATTCCATGTTACTGCAGGTCAGAGAATATGCCAATTAGATCTGACTTTGCGCCGAAAGAAGCAACAACTCCTTTGTTCAATTATAAGATAAGAGTCCATGCTATTGTTTTCCTGAAAGATTCAGACCACTACAGCAATAAAGATTGAAACTCCATGGTGGGTATCTCTGGTCTAGGCTTCACAGAATGCACACGGGTTCAGAACCTGAAAGTGAGCAACTTCTAGCAGAATCTGCAAGCATCAATCCATGTTTATCCATCTAATTTCATTGACCACACATAGTCTGAGAAATATTTCTGTATTGGTAAAAGCAAACATTGCTTGTTTTATCAAATTTTGTTTTCTTACTGATTTTACCTGAAAAGGAAGAGAAATATTATGGACCACATGGAAACACACTTTTGTTGTCTTTGTCCTTGCTGTGCCACCTGTGTAGCAGCATTAGTTATAGCTTAGTTAATCTGCATATGACTTTTCTATCTATTATATCTCTCCAACACAGAGTGAATAATTGGCTTCTTTTTTTATACATGACAAACAGAAAAGTAACCCTGAAATAAATGAAAATGTGACAGAATCACAGAATTATCATATATGCTGTGGCAAAAGTACACAAGAATATAAAAGCTTCACAATACCTGAATATTGCAATGGAAAGAAAGAATTTAATTCCAGAGTTTTAAAAATATGTGACAAAACCTGCTTCTGATTGAAGAGGGCTATTGCCAGTTTTACGTTACAAGCAGATTGCCTGGCATGAATTTTCCAAAATTAAATAAAATTGAAAAAATATGCCACAAAATGCAAATTCTGCTTCCATCCCTATATGAATGAGGCTATAACATTACCAGATTTACGTTACAAGCAGATAATAGCATAAATTTTCCAAAATTAAGTAAAAATGAAAAAATATGCCACAAAACACTAAATCTGATTGATCACTTTTTAGCCAGGGCTACTACAATACCAGATTTACGTTACGCGCAGATTGTAGCATACATTTCCCAAATATAAGGAAAAATGAAAAAATATGCGACAAAACGCTAATTCTGTTTGAATCACTTATTATATAGGGCTATTACATTACCAGATTTACGTTACGCGCATATTGTAGCATAAATTTCCCAAAAATACGGAAAAATGAAAAAATATGCGACAAAACGCTAATTCCGATTGAATC
>JAAELO010000275.1 GCA_024226555.1 Desulfobacterales bacterium
CCTCACTCGATGGCTGGCCCCCTCCCACGGCAAAAAACAAAACACAGGGTCGAATGAAGTATTATGAGAGAAGATAGGGGGGATTGGGAAGGGTCGACCTCCAACCCTATCACAATTTGTTGGAGATTGTTAAAGATGGTATTAAGATATGAAGGTTATGCCTATCGGCACCTCTTTGAAGTTTCGCCTTTCCCCCTTTCGGGGTAAGGGGAGTTTGAAAAACTCACACCCCTTTGGGTGTGGAGCAATTGACGCGAGAGTGCGCGTCAAAAAACCCCCACCCTCACGCGACTCGCACTCTCAACACAACGCACCCACACAGGCGAGTTTGGATGATTTACTGATTGGAATTAGATGTGTTGGGTTATGAGAGAAGTGAAGTGATGGAGGAGGATATGGACATGGACATGACCATGACGAACGGGGGCAAGTTTCAGTGGCCGCCCTTCCCTCGGGGGCGGGAAACAAAATACACAAAATGAAAGAGATAAAAGAAGGTTGAAAAGAGGAAG
>JAAELO010000276.1 GCA_024226555.1 Desulfobacterales bacterium
AATAAAGTTGGGGAATGTATTTCTTGGCCTTTCACAGGATTCATTCTTAATTCAAGGTCATTCGGAAAGAAAGGAAAAACAAGAGCAGGGAATGGTAATGACAGAGTTGAAATGTCGTTCTCAGTTTGCCAGTGTTATATAAGCTATTTTAATAAGGGTTGGATTTTTAGGGTATGTTGAAAAAGGACAGACGAAAGGAAACATTACTGGATTTAGGGAAGAAGGTAAAGACGATAAGGAAGACGTTGAATGTAAATAATTAAAGCAGCTGCAGTGATTAAATTTTGATCCAATGATAATCGATTAAGCGATTGAATGAGGACTTGCTAAAATTACAGAAGAATATTGACCTCCAAATGCACTTTATCGATTGAAGTGATTATGCCTTTTGAACTGAACGAAACGATGATCAAGGTGTTTGTCAAGGTCTTTGCTCAATTTTATAGGGTTGCTTTTTATTCATTTGATATTAATTGTTTTGTTATTTTTCCTTTATGATCTTTGTTTAAGATTTTTGTTTTTCCTCAAGATGTTATTCATTCTTTAGGGTTTTATTCTTTTGGTATTAAGATTGATGCAATCCCTTCACATATTAATTTAGCTTCTACTTTACGATCTTTTTTTAAAGGTGAGCATAGAGGTTTTCGTTCTGAATCACGCGGTCAAGGACATTCTCCAATGCTGATTGTCAGTTTAAGTTTGGATGATAAATTATTGTCGGTGGTTTTGGAA
>JAAELO010000277.1 GCA_024226555.1 Desulfobacterales bacterium
CTTTGATGAGTCGAATGGAGATGTTTCATAGATAGAAACCACTACTCCTCCCACCCTTCATGATGATGAAAAAAGAGGGGACGTCCATCATACGATGGTTGCCCATCCCCACAATAAGCACCTAATCGATGGATACCATGAGAAACATACGTTTAGATATGATGGAAACTACGTACTGGGTGCGGGCAATTAAGGGGAAGGTTTCGAAGAATGTACTATTTCTGTCGGATATGGCCGGGGGATTGTCATGGGGATATCGATATGTATATAGAGCGAAGGGAGTGAATGGGGATGTGAATGGGGAGGGGATTGCATCTGATGAATGGCTGTGTTTTTGTTGTGTTTGTGAGAGAGTTTGTGGTTGGTAAAAAGAGAGAGACTTCCTGTGTTTGCTCTCCTAGGTAGGAGACTCGTTTACAAAACGCAAACAACAGTGGTGCCAATGGATTGCTGAGGACACAACAACGAGAGAGAGAGAACGGCATAAGCAAAGTTGCAATTGAGGAAACAGACCAGTGAAACGTGTGAACTTCGAC
>JAAELO010000278.1 GCA_024226555.1 Desulfobacterales bacterium
CCACGACTTTTCAGAATTGCGCCCATTGTCGCTATTCCTATTCGGGGAAGGTAGGTTCTGCTATACACATGAGTTGAACGAGAATTAGCTTCAACAAGCGCTATTTTGAGACGTTTCATTTGGTTTTCCTCTATTGAAAATTATCCGGCTCATCCGTCATATCCCATATTAAACCTTCCCACCCTGTAACAATCCCTTCATCCTGGCATGCAGGGCATATCCAGTGAATTTGATCCGGCTGCTCATAGCGGTCCTGTCGCAGTTTACATGATTCCGACCTTCTGATATGATTTCCTAATTTTGCATATGAATCATAATGAGTCAAGGACGATTGAAAGGTTACCATTTCTTTAAAAAACTTCAACTTCCCTAATAGTTGGGATATGTTCGTGAACTATGGCATAGAAAATTTATGAACGGGGTTGTGATCATTTCCAGTGACTCCCAGCCAACATTCATTTTTCCAAAAATCTATATGTTGTGGTCGGTATCAAAAATGAATGTTTGATGGGGATCTGGACACACAACGATATATCACAAGCTTTGAAAGAATTGGATTTGATACAGAGAAGATTCGCAAATCACAGATTATTATGACTTAAATGACCTATGATACTAAAATATAGTATCTATAGTTTGGTACTTTTTATCTATAATTGAATTTGGCTAGGGACCAGAGATTTACATTTGGTATCCGTAGGTTATTGAAACTGAACTAACTATTTTCGCTAACCTAAAATTGACACCCTAATATAATCGTAACTTCTCAAAAACCCAGTTGTACTAGTAAAGATAATGATAATAAATGGACGCATTTATGCTTTCGCTTCTACTATCCTTGCCATCATGACATCAGGTAGGTGGGGGATGCTGTTTTCTTTCGAAATTCGATCGTAAATATAATCTCTAAAAGATATCCGCAGTTTTCTACATGTTTTTTTAAGACTGGTAAATGTGTCTCGACTCTTTTTTCCATTATCACTTCGTGTTGATCCACTTATCTTTCTTTTTTTAACATACTCGCGAATATCGTTTTCGCTCAAATTATTATGCAGTGGAATATCTGGTCTCTCTAAAACCAACAGCAACTCGGATTTGTTCATATGAATTCTTTTTAGAGCTTGATTCAGTGTTGCAAAATTTGTTTTTCGTGTGAAGAGTTCATCGAATTTTGTTTCCAAATCCTTTTTCTTTGCATTATCCGGATCAAGTCGATACTTTTTTAGGTCACGATACAGCTCCCAGATATCCTTACGAGTTTCTTCAAGAATTTTTTTATGTTCATCTGTAAATCCAACCAATTTATGAATGGTTCTTTCTGCATGTACCCAGCAAAGTCCATGGAGGAATACATTGAACTGTCCGGCATCATCGCTGATAATTGCCAAATTTTTATTAAATCCATGGGAAATGATACTCCCAACAAGCGCCCCTTCTGTTGCTATACGCACATGCTGTGGACTGGTTATGCCTGCTAACATAAGAAATTTATCCCATTCTGTATTCGTTTCAAAAATTCTGTTTTTTATTTGAATTAACTTGTTCAACTGGTACTGTGGAAGCTTTTGCACTACCATATACTCTAAAGCATCTTCGTTTAGGATGTAATCTTTATTATCGCCTCGGAGAATGTTAAGAAAATTTATTCGGCTTTTGCTGGCAGAGCTTTCAAACCATGCGAAATATTCATTGCCGATGTGTGTGCAATATCCATTAGTGCCATTATGCCTGGCACCGGTATCATCTACATGGATATAGCCAGACATTTTAAGCCCTGTGGATAAAAGCTGATTCTTTTCTGAATGAAAGTCTTCCTTATTTTGAATGAGAATGTTGCTGATCTGTCCGGTTGAAATTTCAATCCCAATATCTTTAAGGTCAGCAATAATTAAAGGTTGAGTCACACCGCAACCATAATGCTGATTTAAAATGTATGTAACCAAACCCGGACCAAAATGACTTGTGATATCTTTAGGCATATCAGCAGTAATAAAATCACCAGATGGTGTTCGGAATCGTGCACGACGATAGGTGATATTCCATTTAAAAACATGAAGATCTTGTATGGTATAGTCTTTATAATCTATGAGCACACTTCCATGTGGAATATTTTCAGGGTTTAATATCACCTCTTGGTCAATTTCAAGATTCTTGGTCTTGGATTTCTTTTTCTTTCGTTTTTTCTTTTTTTTGGTAGAGTCTTTTGGGTTAGTCTCTTTTTCAAGATTTGATGGCTTTATTGGGGGCTTTGGTTTTTGCCCCTTTAATATTGCTATCTCATCCTTCAGCAACTGAATTAGTTCACTTTGTTGTTGAATATTTTCCAACAACTGTATCACAAGAGGTGTCATTTCTTCTTCAGGTATATTTGCTATTAATTTTCTTACACTCATACATTATGTTAATAGCATACATGTCTTCAGTTGTCCCGCTTTTTTTAAGTCAACCACATATTTTTTGAGAAGTTACCTTTTATCCCCTGAAGATCGTCTATGATTATTTCTTCGCGTCTGTCTCTTACGCCTTGCCTTCGATCATTTTTGCCTGCCGGCGGGCCTGCATGCAATACACGTCTTTCTTTTTTTCTTCTATCTTTTTCAACAGCATCTCTCTGAATCTCATCGTGAGATTCTCGCTCTTGTTCATCGTCAATTGAAATTGCAGGTAATTTTTCATAAGCTTGGAAAGGGGCTTTCATTTCATCTTTTGAAACAGGCAGAGTAAAATTAAACGTGGATCCTTTACCCATCTCAGACTTCACCCATATATTTCCACCGTGCAACTTCACAAGGCTTTTTGTCACAGAAAGGCCAAGACCCGTGCCGCCATATTCCCGCTCAATGGAACCATCTGCCTGTTCAAACGATCCAAATATGTCTTCGTGTTTGTCTTTCGGAATGCCTATGCCTGTATCTGAAACACGTATCTGCAATTTATCCTTTTTTAATATGGCGTCCACGGTTACTGACCCTTTGTGAGAAAATTTAATCGCATTTCCGATTAGGTTGAGAAGAATCTGATGGAGTCTGTCTTCATCACCGTAAGCAAAAGGTGTGTCATTCGGAATGTTATTAATGAGCTGTAATGTTTTACCGGATGTAAGAGGTTTAATGATGGTGAAAACAACATCTGTAAGTTGTTTCATATCCACGGAGCGCTGTTTTAGCTTAATATC
>JAAELO010000279.1 GCA_024226555.1 Desulfobacterales bacterium
ATAAAAAAAATTTTTCTACAATTTTTTGCATAAAAAAAACAAATTTATAATAATGGTATTTTCAAAATCATCATTTAATACACTCAATAGCTTGTAATAATTAGTTAAATAAAATAATAAATTATTCTCTTAAAAAATGCATGATAGGCTATTTCTATGAATAAAAACTGTTGCTTTTTATAAAAAATACTAAATTAAAGGAAATTTTAGAGATTACATTAATCGTTTTCGAGCAGTTCGTGCTTCCATCTGTTATGAACCCAGAACCACTGACTGGGATATTTTTTAATATATTTTTCAATGATTTTATTATAGTTTTCAGTATTGATCTTAACGTCGTCGTCCTTGCAACCTGTATCAACCGTTTCTACTATCTTATCAATAAAAACTCTGAATTTATCATTTTCTCTGACAAGAAAAATCGGCACAACAGAAGCGCCAGTTTTCATAGCAATTCTTGCAATAGATTTATTTGTACTGGTCGGTTCACCAAAAAAATCAACAAAAACACCTTCCGGGCGGCTACCAGCCTGATCAAGAGGAACACCAATCCCCTCCCCATCTGACAGAGTCTTTAAAATTTCACGCATTGCTCTTCTTTTACCAATTAACCCCATACCAAATCTTGATCTAAAAAAATCAAAAAAGTCTCTGAGAGGTTCAAAATCCAAGGGTCTGTATATATCATGGAACTTATAGGGTAACATTCCAGGAACTAGTGTTAGAAGTTCCCAGGAGCCTATATGAGCTGTTAGGATCAGGACTCCTTTTCCTCTTTTAAAGGCTTCATCAATATTTTCCACACCTTCCACTTTAAAAAAATTGGGTAAAGAATCCTTTTTAAGGCGTAGTGACCAGCCAGCTTCAAAAATTATTTTAGGGAGTTCAATAAAAACACTCCTGGCAAGATTTAAGACTTCTTTATCTGTTTTCTTATCCCCATAGACCCGTGACATATTTTTGAGCGCAACTTTCCTATGTCTTCTATCAACATAAAACCATAACGTCCCAATAAAATAGCAGATTAAATTTCTTATTTTAAATGGAATCAGACCTAATACATAAAAAATTCCGTAAATAAATCTGTATATACTTGCATTCAAAAACGATTTCATAATTCATTACCTTTAATTCTTAATTCATTACCTTTAATTCTTAAAAAATCGATAAAACATATACCTTTTATCAAACAAATTCAATGAAATCTCTAATAACTGCATATTATTTATTCCTCAGCATAGATTTCAAAAAACTAAAGCTTTTATAATCTGTATTTCAATCAAAATTATATTTTTAGAGGGTCCCTCAATATGATTTTTTATCAGATCCTTATCCATTACATAAGAGTATTTAAAGACATTTTGGGTTAGTTTATAATACTGTGGATTTCTAACTATTTTTTATTCTTTGTTAAACCCTTTTTTAGATCTTAATGAAATGTAATGCACTCTTATTTTATTATTTAATTTGCTATGTTTTAACAAAGCTTTAAATGAGATATTTGAAAAATCATTAGATGGAACAACTGACAATCTCTTGACCTGGTATATTTCAGTTTCAACGGGTTCAATCAATATAGAATACAAAGTTTTTGAGATCAGTTCAGATATGATTTTCCCATCTTTATTTTTTAGCTTTTTGAATTTTTTAAATAGTGAGATAAGAAACGATAGATTATCTATGTGAAGACTGTGATTGTTTTTATAATCTACCCCTTTTTTTTGAGCGTTTGAGTCAGAATTTTTATATATTTTCTCGTACTGGGTAAGAACTTTAGGATCAATATCGAATGTATTTAATCTAAACATTTTTATACCAGCTTTTTTTATCACCATTAGAAAATTTGCAGATGGTTTAATACCAAAAATATCCTCAGCTCCTTTTATTGAGTTGTAATATAAAATAGCAGATCTACTCGCTTTTTTCTTTATCTCATCAATATTATCATGTGGTAATAACCCAGCTCTTTGAAGATAATCAAGACCTCTATTTTTATCTTTTTTATATGATATGATATACAGATATTTATTAGATTTACTGTATGATTTACCCAAGATATGTTTTCTTTTTAACGGTTCATTTTCAAGCAACTCTTCCTGAATTTTTATAGAATCCAAAAGAAATTTTTTAGCAAGATATTCATCTTTTTTATAAAAATATATCTCTCCGATTTTTGCCAGATTCAAAGACTTTAGAAGTGGATCTTCAATATTTAATCTTTTTGCCTCTTCAAAGTAGTTTATCGCAGTATCATATAGTTTATAACTGTAAGCGAGATTTCCCATTTTTTCCAGGAGATATGTTTTTCTTAAAACACCATCGTATACAGCAAGCTTTGATCTTGCCTCTTCATATAATGAAAGTGCATTTTCATAATTGCCTGACAATGCAAATGTTTCTGCAATTTTAATTAGAAGAGTTACCTTTTGATCATTTCTGAGATCCGGGAGGTTAGTATCAAGAGCCTTTAAATAATAGAGCAATGCTTTTGAATAACTCTTTTTCATTTTTTCAATATCTGCTTTTCCAATAAATGCATGATATAAAATTACAGGATCAATTTTTGTTTCAGGTTTTTTTTTCGGATTAACCCTTTTTATATCTTTTTTTCCAACTTTTTTTACTATTGGATCAATTATTTTTGATGCTTGTTTAAGCCTCCCTGTGGTTATATCGGTATTGGCTATTTTAAAAAATTCAAGGGTAGAATTCAGATCATCACCAATGTTTTTATAAGTAATTGTTGACCTTGCAAAATATTTGTAAGCTGCTTCGTAATTCCTTGCTTTAAAAGAGTTTGTTCCTAATTTATCATAGTAAAGACCTATATTTGAAGAATCTCTTATTGACATGTAGTATTTTAAACATCTTTTATAGAATTTGGCTGCTTTTACAAAATCACCCTTTGCATGGTGTAAATCTCCAAATACCCCGACAGTTTCGCCTATATTAAAATTTTCTTTTTTGCGTATAAAAATCTCAAGTGATATATCTAAATACTCTTCAGCACGTACGTATTGTTCCATAATAATAAGGGCTTCGCCCAATTTACTCATTACCCTTGCAATGCCACTCTCTTTAGAAAGCTCCTTATTTATAGCTAAGGCTTTTTCATAACATTTTATAGCATCTCTATATCTACTTAACTTAATTAATATTTGTCCTTTATTAAAAACACCTTCAGCAGTATCAGATTTTTTTTGATCTCTTATTGACCAGGCAAGAACCTCCTCCATCAACTCAAGAGCTTTTAAATAATCTTTTACAGTATAAAAGCAGTAACTTGCTTCTTTATAACATTGAAGAATAAAATTTTTTCTTGGTTTCTCAGAAAGCACCTCTTGTTTTGCAGCTATAATATACGTTTCACCAGCTTGAATATACTTCCCAATACTAAAATGTTTTTCAGCTTTAATTTTATACATTGATGCTGTGCTTGATAAAGCAGTGTTACATATCAAAATTAATATTATAAAAGGAAAAACAATAGATATCTTTCTCATTAAAATCTCCAATCCTCACCGAAATCAATTCAATTCTTTGCTTTTTTGGGTGCAGGTTTTTGTTTATCGTATGTGCTTGAAATAACAAGAATATCCTGTCCGGGAATTTTCATTACAAAAGAGTATTTAAGCTCATGTTTTCTTCGTCTGTTTTCTTTCCATATATAACTAATCCAACCACTTCCCTTGGTTTCTCCCATTTTCATAAATTCACGATATATTTTTCTTCCATTAATATTTTTAATATCAGAGACTAGTTTACCAACAAAACTCCTGTCGTTGTGACTTAATATAATACCTTTTTTTATATCTATTGTATAAACGTAAGAATCTTCCCAGACAAAGCGTCCTTTTTTCTTATTAAGTTCTTTGAAAGTCAGTATAGCTCCAAATTTTTTTATCATTTCAACGACTTCCCTGCACTTTTCTTCGGACTGTTTTTTGTAATCAACCACATCTTCACAATATGTAATTGATACGAAAAAACATATTATTAAAAGTGTTATTATTGGGATTTTTTTTTCTCTCACCTTTTCAACTCCATAAGGGAATCTCAAATAACTGCCTTTAAAACAAAGGCTTTAGTTTTTATCGAACTACTTAAGGGAATCTCTAATAACTGTTCTTTTGGCAAAATACTTTGTTATTTCCAAAAAAAACTGTAATAAAATCGGCTCGTTATTTTTTGAAATGCCTTGTATTTTATCCAAAATTCTAATTATTAGAGGTTCCCTTAAGTTG
>JAAELO010000280.1 GCA_024226555.1 Desulfobacterales bacterium
CCTCACGTCCACAAGTGTCACACAGCACATGATGGTACCAGCACCATGCGATCAACGCAACGTGGCCAACACACGCTGCCTCGTGGAAGGGGGACAGCCTTTGCGTACAGAACTACGTACACAAATTGTACGCAAAACGACACAAGGAAGAGAGCTCGAGTGAGAGAGAGATCGAGAGAGAGAGAGGTAGGGGGAGACTCAACTTGTCAGACTTGTTGGAAGTGAGGGTTTTCAATGCCTCCGTGTTGGCATCCAAACGTGGTTGGCGGGGATGCTGTTGTTGTTGACGGCGTTGTTGTTGTTGGAAGGGGCGTTGGAACCATTGTGGATGTGATACCGCCTCAAATGATTGTTCTCCGCATCTTGGTGCTCGGAGGGGTTTGGGTGGTTGTGTGAAGGAGCAGGAAGGAACAGGAAAGCAAAGCAGGGCAGTGGAAGAATATTGATCCTTGGACAACCCTTTGGTTCCTTTAGAAAACCCTTTGGCTGGTGGATTGATCCTTGGCTGAAAGGAGCTGTCCCCTTTTTGCAGATTGTACCTATGTTGACGGCCCCTTTTTTCTGGAGCTCACAGAGCACAACAGAAGCCCGCATGGAGCGAAACCTCTTGTTCAGAAGTGCAACTGGACCAGTTCTACCACTTCCACTTAAAAGAAAGTGACGAAAATTGCTTCCATGCCTGCTCTGTGAGCTCCCGAAAAAAGGGCCCCGCCAACATAGGTACAATCGCCCGAAAGGGGACAGCTCCTTTATATAATTTCCGAAGAGATCATTTGACGCACATTTTCACCCTCCACAGCCACACCCAGTCCACCAAGTACCTTCATATCACACC
>JAAELO010000281.1 GCA_024226555.1 Desulfobacterales bacterium
GAATCAGGGTCGGACCACGGTAACTGTCTAATAATTTAGAATAAACATCAAAACAACGCCCACCTTTGGGCCTTAAACACCACTTTTGAGTATCAAAATGGGTGTTTTAAGAATAACTATGCCCAATCGCGTCTGGTATTGAATAATATTTCTGACGGCATTATGAGAAAAGATTCAACCATTCACCATTGGTGCCTCATAGTAGTACAATGGAATTCCACTTTCGGGAAATCTGTTATAACTTCATTCCCTCCAAGCGGAATCAATTCAGATTTTATTAACAATCCATTTCTTTTATTATTTTTTGAAGGTGGAAAATAACAGGTTTTTTTAAAGTTGAACGAACCAAGACTTCTATGCAGGATCAAAATAAGCTATTCATTCTCAATTAATTGCAATACTTCCTGGACAACACTCAGTTCAATATCAAGTAAGCGTGATATTTCAGCAGCTGCGACTCCTTTTAAAAGTAATTTCTTGATACTTTGCTGCATCCCTTGTTGCATCCCTTGTTGCATCCCTTGCTGCATTCCTTGCTGCATCCCTTGTTGCATTCCTTGCTGAATGCCCTGGTGAATCCCTTGTTTTAACCCTTCTTCTCTTAGTTTTTCTGCAGTTGTCATAGCGAGGTGCCCTCCCTCTTCTGATATATTCTCCAATAGATTAACCATTTTTTCGGTTTCTATTTCCGTTGATTGATACAAATATCTTATAACACTTTTTAAAAAGTTCAAACCCTTTTCTTCTTTGTAATATAAACGGCCTATTGTAAAAAAATCTTTCAGATGCTTTTCAAGATGCACTTGATTAAAAACATTTTTAAAAATCAACATTCCTATTTTTAAAGCGGCAAGATCAAATATTTCATTTTTAATTTCATTATCATCATATTTAGACAAATCAATAAAAATATATTCAAATTCAGGTATATACTTTGCCAAAAGGGAATCGGTTTTTGGAAAGCATTCGATGAATTTTCCGGTCTTCCATTTCTGCTTTCCGTGGTACAGCACAAGTGGAATAACCGGAATGAAATCCTGCTTTTGTTTAATATTGTACTCCCAATGGTTCACCATATACTTCAGTAACTGAAAGGGAAAAAACTGTTCCGGTGAACTTTTATGTTCAAATAATAAAGCTACTTTTATTTTGTTATCACTATAAATACAGGAATATACCAAATCAGAAAAATGCTGCTTTAAATTTTCATCTATAAAACTTGTATTTTCAAGATTGAGCGTGGAAACATCAATTCGATTAGCAAGTTCGTCAGGTAATACATGATTTACAAAATCAACAACATTTTCCTTGTGAGAAAATATTTCTTTGAAAAATTCATCGTGATAACCTTGTATTTTTGTTTTATCCTTTCCCATAAAGCCTTTCTACGGTATTTTGGTATTGTTATCCTGATATATTGTTCAAATTTTCTTGGATATGGCTTGGATTATATGCACCGATAAAGGGATATCCTTTTGACTCTTAGTCACCAACATTTCCCAAACGACCTTAAAACATCCTCATCCATTTTGACTTTACCCATCATTTTTTCAACAATCCTGAATTAGCCACAGACACACACAGATGGACGCAGATTTTTAATCTCTATGAGCAGCTTTTTATTTAATAAAACCTAATGTCACGCCATCTTTTTCGGCGGTAGCTACTATCTTTTCAACAATTCTGAGCTCTGAAATTTCTACAAATGGCTCTCCGCACTGTTTGCAGGCCAATGCCGGGACATCTCTTTTCCGAGTTCATACTGTAAACTGGTTCTGAATTTTTCCATACGTCCTTTACATAATGGGCATTTCATATTACCTTCCTCCTTTTAAAATTTTTATCCCTTTCATCTTTGTTCGGTGAATATACGGTAATTACCCATTGCAACAAATGTGAGGAGTTTAAATTCACTATCGAATTAATCTTTCCAATAATAATGATTCTAAATTCCTACGAGCGTCTAATACTGCATTTATGAAAATTATATTTTTATCAACTTTATATATAATCCGCCAAGGCTTATAAATAATCTCACGGTAAATTGTAATTCCAATATCTCTAAATTCCGGAACATATCTCCCACGATCAGAAAAATTTGCTAATTTTCGTACTTTTTCCTCAATCTCTGTTCCTATCCGATGTGCTCTTTCGGAACTGTCTTCTGCGATAAACAATACAATATCATTTAAATCGTTTTCCGCTTCCTGTGTCCATTGAATTATATATTGATCAATCATGTTTTTGATCTATCTTTTTATGTAAATCTTCAAAGACATCTTTATGATCTCGAATATTTCCTTTTTTTATATCAGATTCACCCATTGCAACAATTTGCAACATTTTTATTGCTCTTTGCATTTTCCGATATCCCTCAAGATTCTGTAAAATTGCTATGGGACGACCATCCTTTGTCAATATATAAGGGTCCGAACTTGTTCCGATAGCATCCTCAATAATTGAATACTTTTTTTTGATTTCTTCAAA
>JAAELO010000282.1 GCA_024226555.1 Desulfobacterales bacterium
AAATATCGCATTGTAAAAATAATCGATTTTAGCAAAGGATACCCTACTGTAAAAGCTATGAAATATTATGATCATACTGTAAATTATATAGCATTTAATAAAGGTGTTGTTGTATATCATTTTGAGAGCAAAAAGCTTGAAGTCTTAGATACTAACCTTAAACCAATGACTCATCCCTTAAAAGAGATATATGATAATTATCTCTATAATCCCACCAAGAACATATATAATGTAGAAGGCATCGATGATATTACAATACATCCAACACTACCCTTTGCAGTATTTGCGATTAGACAAGGAGGTGATTACTACCAGTGGTTGATAAGTTGGAGGGGGGGTGGGGTTAAAATTTACAATCTGTTTAAAGCACCTAATTTTCATAATTTCTTTTCACCTGATGGTAAATGGTTTGTTACAGTTCATTATGATATGAAATCTGATACACATAAACAATTAATGATGCGAGTAGATGAAAAAGAATTGCCATACTATTTAGGAAAACCAATTGAGATGAAAAAACCTGGTGCTGAACATAAAACAGGTAATTTTGCCTGGACTTCTAATCCTATGAGCTTAACAACAAATACCACAGGGAAATACTTTAAGTGGGATCTGAAATATTCAGAAATTAAAGGTGGAGACTGGAGAACTATTGTTCCTGTAAAAATTAAATATAAAGGTGTTTTTGGAGAGGTTGAGAAGTAATTCAAAGCGTGTCATTCCCGTGGAAATTGGAATCATTAGAAGTGATGATGTCAAAAAAAGAAAGTATAATGAGAAAATTCTATTCTAAAATAATTTGTATAACATTACTTCTCCTACCTGTTTGCTTAAGTCAAGCGGTAGGAGGAGAACCATTAAAATTGAAACCAATTTATCAAGTTCAGAAAAATGATAAAATCCCATACATTGACCCCAAACTCTACTCTTTCCCATTTGATAAGTACGGAATATCAAATTTTCCTATTCCTGTCGATAATGCAGTGGGCACAATTTGTTGTAACAATGCAATAACATTTGTAAATTTTGATGATGGTAAGCTCAATTTTGAAATTAAAGCAAAAGATTTTGTTCCAAATAACAAAAGAGGGGATATAAATTTTATGCCCTTGTTCTCTAAAGAAAAAATAGGATACACGCAAACAAGACTATTAAGATTATTAGATCTTAAAACAAATAATGTTACAACACACCCACTGTCAGGCAACATGGATGAACAAATAATGAATTTTGCTGAGATTGATCCATCAAAAAATTTATGTATGGTACGTTTGTCCAGAAGTGTTGGGTTTAGAGGTAAAAAATATATAATAAGAATACTAGATTTTAGTGATGGAACTCCAGTTATTAAAGCAGAAAAAATCTATGATCATATTGTTAGATTTAGAACATTTAGAAATGGAGTTATTTTGTACCATTTTGAAAGTAAAAAATTAGAAATTTTAGATACTGAGCTAAAGTCATTAAAACATCCTCTTAAAGATATATATGATAACTATCTCTATAACCCAGGTAAAAATATATTCCTTTGCGATAGAATACAAGAGATAAACATACACCCAAAACTACCATTTGCTATTTTAACTGTTGAAGAAAGAGAAAAAAGGAATCAATGGATAGTATCCTGGAGGGGGGGGGTAAAAATATTTAAACTTATGGAATCCTCATTTTCATACAATTTTTTTTCACCAGATGGTAAATGGTTTATTAATGTACTACGTATGTACATTGGTGATAAGAAAATATATAAACAATTAATGATGCGTGTAGATGAAAATGAGTTACCCTACTATTTAGGAAAACCAATAGAAATGAAAAAACCAGGTGTTGAAAGTAGAACTGGAAATTTTGCCTGGACTTCAAACCCAATGCATCTTACTGCAACAGGAGATGGTAAATACTTTAAATGGAACCTGAGTTATTCAGAGATTAAGGGTGGGGACTGGAGAACTGTTGTTCCTGTCAAAATTAAGTATAAAGGTGTCTTTGGAGAGGTCAGGAAATAATTTTTTCTTCAATCTGTAAGTTTAATAGGAGATTCCTGATCAAGTCAGGAATGACACGCTATTTTAGTTTGAGTTGGAATTAACTATAAAAAAATTACCCTTTTCCTTTTAACAATGGAAAAGACATCAGATAATAATTAAAAAAAGGTTCTAATAAATTGATAGAAAAACTATTCCAAAACTTAATTGAAGATACATCATTCTTCTATGATCAAAGAAGGCACCTTCTTAACAAATCTGGATTTCACTGGAAAGAGCTTGCAAGTGTTGAGAAAAGATTAAAGAAAAACCTGAACAGTTTTTTCCCTGAAAAAAACAGGGATGCTTTGGATTTTTGCTTATCAATTAAAGACACCTGCGACTTTTCAGAATTTTATGTTGTTATTGCAATTATTATACGAAGTAAAGCTATTGATGAATTAAAGCAAATTATCGAAATCCCTGCTTTTTTAGAAGATAAAAATAAACTTACAGCTGTTACAGATGCTTTAAAATTCCATGATATACCAGAGGAATGGATTGAATCATTTATTGATGGGATGCATACAAACCCAAACTACATTCCTGTGATTCTGGAGATCTGTGGTTTTAAGGGAATTACTCTTAGTAGAGATAATCTGGAATATATTACTAAGAACTCTGAGCAAAAAGAGAGACTAATCTGGTATTTGGGTAGAATTAAGCAATATAACATAGATTTTATGGATTATTTAACTTCTGAAGATTTAGAAGTATATAGAGAAACAGCAATCTCAATTCTAAGGCTGAAGAATGAGACTTTGACCAGAGAACTATATAAAGATCTGCATACAAAGAATTGGGCAGTAATACCAAAAGCATTAACAGGGTCTGAAGAGTTTGAAAGTGAGATATTAAATCAATTTAAAGATGAACAGACAGAAGGAACTGTTCTTGCTTTAGCATTAACTGGTAAAGTTAAATACTTCAGTGAGCTTTTAGAAACTTTGAAAAATGATGATTTAAAAGAGTATGGAGCTTTAGCACTTCATCTTTTGACAGGTGCTGGAATAACCGAAGAGGTCTTTATTTTTGAGAAGATCGATGAGGATCTGCTTTTTGATGATGAGAAGAAAAAACTTGATGAAGGTAAAAATCCATATGCTGAAGGTGAAGAACCGGGAGAAAAAACCACTATTATCTCACAAAATCCTTTGAACTGGCAAAACTGGTTGAATGAAAACAGGAACAGATTTAATGAAAATGTAAGATACAGACTTGGATTGCCGTTTTCAGGAAAAGCTTTAATTGAAGTATTAAAGTCAAATCTTCCAATTCACTTAAGGCGAATAGCCTATGAAGAGCTTTGTATTTTTAATGATATCGACATTCCTTATCAACCAGATATGTTTGTTGAAGAACAAATTAAGGCTATTAAAGATATGGAAAAGAATCTAAGTTAGAAAATATTTTCCCTTTTTAAAGCAAGGAGTAAAAGATAGAATGAAATTAGAATCAATAATAGATGCAACAGAAAAAACCCAGAGAGAAACAACGATTAAATCGACAGTTAAGAGCATGATCTCCTCTGTTAGTGAAGAGATAATTTCGAAAAAATCAAAAGAAGTAATTGAACGTTTTGGTAAAATAATAGAAATTGATGGAAAGAATGTCTGGGTAGATTTTGATGGTAACCCTATGAAGTCTCCCGTAATGGCAGAATATGATTGCCCCCATCTATCTATTCAGGATTTAGAGGAGGTCGTAAACTCTGTGGATGTTATTAAAATTGAATTTAAAGATTTAGCTTTAAAAAAACCTGTTATTAAAAATATCTATTTTTCAATTGAGGTTGTAAACGACATTCAGGAAATCAAATCGTATATAGGGAACCTCTAATAATTAGAATTTTGTTTGAAATACAAGGATGAGAAAAAAATAACGAGGCGATTTTACACAGTTTTATTTTTTTGAATAACGCAGTAGTTCGTTCAAAAGGCAATTATTAGAGATTTCCTATAAGACGATCCAAAAAAAATATTATTATTTCCTTGAAATAATAATTCTAAAAAGCTATTGTTTTAATCACAGATAAAATATTTAATTCATTTTATCTTTTGTAACCGATCGAGCCGGAAAGGAGCTATAACTCCAATCCGACTCTACCACAACTCTTAACTCGTTAAAGGATACAAAGAGCCATGGATGTTTATTGTTTTACAGAATCTCACTTCTTACGTCAACGCCTCTTTCACACATCAGGGCAGTTTTTTCACTTAAAACTTTTTAGGGAATA
>JAAELO010000283.1 GCA_024226555.1 Desulfobacterales bacterium
AACTAACTTTTGGGAATCTCTAATAATTAGAATTTTGGATAAAATACAAGGCATTTCAAAAAATAACGAGCCGATTTTATTACAGTTTTTTTTGGAAATAACAAAGTATTTTGCCAAAAGAACAGTTATTAGAGATTCCCTAAAGTAATAAGTATTTTTGCACCATTGTTTTATTTAAAGGTTCCCTAAACATTAAAACAAAGGAATAGTCATGACAGAATCTACGATTAAGGCTCTTGATGGTATGAGAGATTTTTCCATGTTGAAATGGTATGTGATTCCACTTCTGGCGATAGTTTTTTATATCTATACAAAAGAGATAAAGGAAGCAAAGAAGAGTGGTAACTGGAATTCTGTTCTTGCAGGACTAACAATTTTTGGAATCGATTTTTTCAATGAAACCTGGAATGGGTGGGTAATGGTTTTAAGTCAGCGATCAGCTTTCTGGACTGCACCTGGAGATACGGCCCTTAGAACTATGGTTGGATGGAATATAGAGATCATGTTTATGTTCAGCATAGTAGGAATTATATTCTATAATACCCTCACTGAAGATAAAGATATTAAGATTCTTGGTCTACCGGAGAAATGGTTCTGGGCAATCGGTTATTCAGCCTTTTGCGTTTTTGTGGAGTGCTTCCTGAATATAGGAAATCATCTTATGTGGGAATATTCTTTCTGGAAACTATCATTTGGTGGTGTTTGGCTAATATTTCTCATTGGATATTTTCATTTTTTCTGTGGAGCAATATTTGTTATTACACGAAAAAAATTAAAAACAAAACTGATAACAGTGGGAATTATATACACCATACCTATTCTCATGAATACTTTTGGTATGGGAATTATGGGCTGGGTTTATTGAAATATTAAAGGCTTTCAGAGAAATTTGAAAGCCTTTTCTTTAAAAAAAGAGTCATTTCAATTGGGTTACAAGTTGTTTAAATGAACTCGTCAAAGTTATAAGAAAAAGTTCAGAGTATAAACCTACTGCCGGAAGCCAAACTTTTGAAAAGTTTGATAAACAGATTTTGAAGGAATATTATATCTGCAAAGGGCAAATGAAGACGTATTTCACTTTTCTTTTTAAAGCATTAATCTATCTTGTAAAATATTCGGCAATATATTAACGCACCTTGAAAAATTACAGGACGTTATCAAAGATGATTATTCCACTGATTTAGTTAATAAAAATGAGTTTGATAACATAATCCCATCTTTTTTAATTAAGTCATCGATATTTAATTTTTGATCAATATTAATTGGATACGTAACAAACTGTCCCGATTTATTTTTAAAAGAAGCGAAAATAATTTCAGATTTAGATATTTTAACAGGTGGTTTCTTTGAATATGCAAGGAGTATTTTATTATCTTTCATATATGCAATATATTTGTAAGGATTGGATTTAAAAAAAATCTCATCTAATTTTTTAAATTCATCATAATTTGATATGCTTTTAACAAAGTCGTCTGGAATTTCAATTCCAGCTTTAGCTATACACATTGATAATCGATATATTAGCATTTCTTCCTTTTTCTATTTCTTTTTTTAATTCATTTTTATCAAAACGATAAGTACTTGTTACAAAATAAACAGTTATAATAACTATTATAGATCCAATTACAGTAGCTATCACACCTAATAGAATTGTCTTTACCCACTTAGGGGAACCTCTAAAAACCAGGTTTTTGATTGAAATACAAGGTTGAGAAAAAAATAACGAGGCGGTTTTACACAGTTTTATTTTTTCGAAAAACACAGTAGTTCGATCAAAGGACAGTTTTTAGAGATTCCCTTAGGTGAATCCTTAAGAAAAGGTTGTATCTTTTGATCTTGATTCATTATTAATCCTCCTTTCCATATTAATACCATAATAAAAAATAATACATCAAATCATATTTAACGTACAGTTATATTCAAATAGATTTCATTAAGGATATTACTAATAAAATTTTGTATGAAAAATGAATAAAAACAGTGGACGATTACAAATAAAAGACCTATTTGTAACAATCTTTATCCATAGGGTTTCCAATGATTTAGCTGTGTTTAAGTGAAAAAACTGCCCCGGTGTAGGTCTCAATAATGCTTTTGACGTTTTTCGTTCTCGTTTAAGGCCTTTGGCGATGAACTTTATGGTTCTGAAAAAGAATATAAATCTCCACCATAAGCAGCGGGGGTTTGAGGAACGAAATCTATATTAAAAGCACTACTTAAAGTTCTATCAACGCATCGGTATTTTTTGCTTCACTCTGCTTTGTACTTGGATATGATTTTTTCCAACAATCCATTTTGTTTCATTAATGATAATTCTTTATTAAACTTATGAACAAAATCCCTCCACTTCCTGGCAAACATAATCCGATAATCGAATCCTCCTACATCTTTCTTTGAAGCCACAAATTTTCCTTTCCACAGATTTTTTCTGATATGCCATTTTCCAACTAACTCATTTATAATAGCAGCGTCTGTACGCTTTCTTAAAAGCATTTCAAACATTGCTTTCTCACTGATAGTATCATTGCGTAGTATACGATTATTCTTAAAATATGTAGTTAGCATTGGATATTTATATCCCAAATGAGTACCTATCTCTTTCCCAAACAAATCTTCGATCTTTTCGAACTTAAGGGGTAACTTTTGAAGAGAAAATAATACATCACGAACTCTAATAATTGAATCAGTAAATTCGAAATTCTCTGGATTAGAGATCCACTCTTTAGCAAGTGGAGTTGCATCTAATTTACCTGAGTTTAATCGTAAAACAACTCGTTTTCTTGGAATTCTATCAATTTTCACTGTATAACCATGCTTGGAAGCAATAATTTGTAGTGTTTCTATCATAATTCCCCTTGGTTGTTTTCCTGTTTTTTTTATCATATAAGGAGGGTAACCCTTGGGAGATATGTTTAATATAATTACTCCTTTTCCTAAAGAATCAGTAACTAAGGAACAGTATAGAAAAAACAACATCAATCGTATCATATTTTTCTCCCTTGAGATGATTTAATAAGTGGTGCTCGGCTTTTTGCATCCATAAACAATAAATGGATTATATTTCGTTATTCATTAGTTTTTCTGAGTATATTTTTTCACTATCTTATCTATTTCTTTGTTTTCTATCATTTCCTGTATCAATTTCTCAAATGTTAATAATTGCTTAGAAAAAAAGGATTTTTTTGAAATTCCAAAATATACTAAATTTTCTTTGTCATATCGAAATGGTGCTTTTTGAAACCTGTTTGAGAATCCTTCGGTATGAATCATATAGTCCATAATTCTTTCTGTTCCAATAATCGCAGGTAATCTTTTTAAGGATAACATTCTCAACAAGTGTACTTCATTAGCAACTTTATATTTTGAAATTCTGGAATCAGCGTCGAATCGGGGAAAGTATTTAGTACTGATAGCAACTCCTATGTCTGATAATTTATAAAGGTCTTCATATTTCTTTATCAAATGTCCTTTACCTTTTGGCAGATAAAAAACTTTTGTAGATTTTTTTAAATATGGTGGATTAATGTAATGTATGTATTTCTCACGTTCAGGGCTTTTTAATAAACCAGAAATTATATCAACCTGACCAAGTTCAAGCATGTAAAGGCACCGGGCCCAAGGGCACTCTACAAATCGAACCTCCAGCTTTAGATGAGCTGCAATATTCTGAATAATTTCAGCATCAATTCCAGAAAAAGAAGTCTTAGTTACGATTCTTCGTGGAGGCCAATGATCAAAAGCGACGACCAATTCTTTTCCCGATAATGTATGAGTACAAAGTAATATATAAACGAAAAGTATTAATATTTTATTCTTCTTCATAGTTTTCCTTTAAAGCATACTGTTTTGATAAACTATTGTTTTCCGATGAAGCTTGAAAATATAATAAGGGGAACCTCTAATTATTTTTGATTTTTCCTTAAAGAACGATATTTATATAATAGTTTCTGCAATCTCTTTTGCCGGAATTCGGTACTACTTTCCCAGACCTGATTAGATATTTTTGGATATTTCTTATAAAATTGATGGCTAATTATAAAATAATAATTTTTTGTTTTTATAATTGGTTCAGCCATACCAATAGATTTAAATTTATTTGGATATTTTTTCAAAATATCATCGATCATTTGCACATGGGCAACAATACCATCTACTCTTTTAAGTGATAGTTGCAGCAACATGGCATAATTTCCCGCTGCATTCTCTTCAATTAGGTTTCCCGACTTTCTTAAATCATCAACAATTGAAAAACCTATTTCGGCAACGATCCCTTTTTCATAGCTTACATTAATAAAGCGATTCGTTTTGGGGTTATAACCAACCGAGGAATTTTTTAAAATATAGAGAGCATAGCTCGCTGTTAAAAGGCTTTTGTTTGGATCTATTGATCCATCAGTTTTACAAGGATAAGCTATAAATTTCTTACGGGAAGGTTTATAAGAAGCACCAGTTGAAGAGACTGTTCCATATTCTAATTCTTTCCAGATGCGTTTCGTTGGAATACGTTTAATCACTACTTTAAGAGGAACTTGTTTTTCAATAAATCGTACTGCTTCAATATATATGCCTGGATTTTCCTTTGGGAAGTCTATTCCGTTCCCCATTTGATATGGAAAAAGTTCATGTTCAGAGAAAGCAAATATTAATTTAGGTTCTTCAGCGTACACCACAAAAGCATGAAGAAGAAAGAGTACGCTTACTAACACTTTCTGCATGATATCCTCATTTTATTTTGGAGGGAACCTCTAATAACTGCTCTTTTGGCGAAAGACTATGTTATTTCCAAAAAAAAAACTGTAATAAAATCGCCTCATTATTTTTAGAAATGCCTTGTATTTCATCCAAAATTTCAATTATTAGAGGTTCCCTGGAGTTTATTAAAAAGATTTTCTTTTTTTTTCCCAAAAACAATGACTGCTTAAAAATAGAGCAAAGGCTACTGAAAGTTCCAATACCGCTAATGCAATGAGTGCTATATTCTCTCCATTTGCAATACCTGATAAATAATTACCCAATGAAATCATTAAAAATAAAAAGACAAAAAATCGCTTCCGATAGAACTGCCATAATTTTGGGTTTGTTAATAAATTGATTCGATAGATATTTTTTTTACATATATTGAAAAATAAATATTTTGCCTTAATCATTCCGATAACAATTCCACAAAAAATAGCCATCAGGATGTATAGTTGATCTGCACCACCCTTTGACGCTTCAAGTAATAAAGCGCCACTTTTAGCAATTAAAACAACAACTCCTGTGTACCAAACAAGAGCAGCCAATTTTAATAAAGTATTTGAGGTGGTATTTAACATAAGATATTAATATCAAACTCTTATATAATAATAAACATAATATGTAATTAGAGCGGGCTTTTCATTTTTTTTATTAGGGAATATTTAGTAACTGATCTTTTGGCAAAATACTTAAGGGAATCTCTAATAACTGTCTTTTGAGCGAACTACTGCGTTTAAAAAAAAGAACCGTAGTAACCCGTTATTTTTTGTCAAACCTTGTATTTCATCACGCAAATAAAATGCTTTAGTTTTTATTTTACTAAAGCTCTAATTATTAGAGGTCTTTATAGATTCTTATACTTTAAGTTGCTGTCATGTTCCCTTACCATTTCTGAAGTTGCTTTCGTTAGAATTAGATGTTAAATATTCTTTCTATGGATCAATTTACAAAAATATTAATCTTTTTCTTCATTGTAGCTTTCTCTCCTATAATTGGTTTCATTTCCGGGCAGCAATCATGGAAAAATGGTTTGTACAAATTACGTTCCTTAACAATACTAATCTCACTTGTCTTAATTGCATTCAGTTTGCATTTATCAAGAAGTATTAACTTATATTTAGCCTGGTTCTTTGTTCTGTTTTCTTTTGGGTTTCTTGCTTCTATGATACATTTGCTTTGGAAAAGTAAAAAATAAATACTAATTTAAAAATCCTTCAATAAATCAAAACTGTTATTTTCATAGTTCTTTAATTTAGGGCTTGCTTTAATTTGATTAATCGTTTATCGTAGATTAACGATTATGAAAAAGGAAAATTAAAAGAGATGATTAATGACAGACATGAAAATATAGCAAAAGTGTGTAAAGCTTTGTCACATCCGGCAAGAGTGCTTATTCTTGAATATCTTAAAGGTATAGATACCTGTATTTGTGGTGATATTGTTAATATTTTACCTCTATCACAATCCACCGTAAGTCAGCACTTAAAGCAATTAAAAGAAGCCGGGTTAATTCGTGGTGACATTGAGGGGACTAAAACCTGTTACTGCATAGACAAGCATGTTTTAGAAAACTTTAAGAAGACGGTAAATGGCCTATAGTAATCGTATAGTTCATACGATAAAGGAGGAGTATTGAAAGAAGATAATTGTGGCACTCAAAATTGTGGGTGTGGTCCAATGGTTACGATACCAATGGAAAACAGTGCATGCCGTGAACCAAATCAAACCTGTGGTGGAACAGCAGATATGGACTTAAATGATGAAGCTTGTTGTGGGCCATCAAATCATACTGTTTCAAACCCATTTGAAAAACCCGGATATAAAATTCTTCCTTATGTTAAGAGATTCCATCATACTGATAACGGTACATACCCTGTTATTTATAATGACCTGAAATTCAAAGATAAGGCTGGAACGGTTTTCACAAGATTTGGTTACAACAGAAGTCATTATAAAGTCTCACCGGGTCTCTATTGTTCAGGTGCTCCTGATGAAAACTCAGATGTTTTTGTATCTGCAAATTACAAAATCAGTTTTGATCATTTAAGAAGATCTCTTAAAGGTCTCGATGCATGGATTCTTGTTATAGATACTATGGGAGTAAACGTATGGTGTGCTGCCGGAAAGAAAACCTTTTCCACCGGAGAGATCTCAACAAGAATAAAAAATGTTGGTCTTGATAAGATTGTTAAGCATAGAAAAATTGTTGTTCCACAACTTGGAGCACCTGGAGTTTCTGCAAGAGAAGTAAAGAAAAATACCGGTTTTAAAGTAGTTTGGGGGCCAGTATACACAAAAGACATTCCAAAGTTTGTGGAAAACAAACTCAAAACCGATAATGATATGCGAAAAGTAACATTTAGTATGGCTGAAAGAACAGTTCTTGTTCCTGTGGAAGTGATGCTTGTTATGAAAATATCTTTAATTATTATACTCGCACTTTTTGTAATTTCTGGTTTTGGCCCTGGTATTTTCGGTATTGACAGGATGGTTGATAGAGGTTCATTAATATCTCTTTTTTTCCTAAGTGGTATATTTGCAGGAGCTGTAGTAACCCCTGTATTTCTTCCATTTTTGCCAGGTAAACCATTTGCTCTAAAGGGTATTTTTGCGGCTTTGATTTCAACTGCTCCGCTTGTATATTTTTACCATGGGAAAATTGCCATTACTGGTCTTATTGCAATGCTTTTAGTTGCTTTTGCAATAAGCTCCTATCTTGCAATGAATTTTACAGGAGCAACTCCATACACATCTCCATCGGGAGTAGAAAAAGAGATGAGAAAAGCTATTCCTGTGCAACTAACATCCGTTATAATTGCTTTATTCCTATGGGTTTTTGCAGCATTTTAGGACTTTGATTAACAAGACAAGGAAATATGATATGAAAAAATTCAGATATTTAAAAAATGTAGCAACACTAAAATTAGATCAGGAAAAATGTAACGGTTGCGGAAACTGTACGAGAGTTTGCCCACACACTGTTTTTAAATTAGAGAATAAGAAAGCCGAGATGATCGATTTTGATGCATGTATGGAGTGTGGGGCCTGTGCTCTAAATTGTCCTGAAGAGGCTTTGACTGTTACTCCTGGTGTAGGGTGTGCAGCATATATTATACAGACCTGGACAGGAAAAGAGGTAGGAGCTTGTTGTTAACTGTTAAGGTTTAGAAAAATTGTAGATTTCAAATAAAGGTGATCTCTAATAATTAAAACTGCTAATGATTGAGTGTTATGCATTACCACTAACAGAAGTTCGGATTTTTGAGCCCCATTTTCGTTCATAGAAAGGTTTTGTTTCATTAATCATATATTTGCTTATGGTGTCACTACCTGTTACACAGCAAAGATCTACAGACTCACCATTTGGTGCTGTATCAGCAGCAACAACACCTGCTTCTTTTAATACAGACTCCAAATCGCCATCCGCTTCAATTCCTACAAGAAGATGTGGTTTTTCATCAATAGAAGTATCATGCATTATAGCCAGGAAAGCATGTTTAATATTTTTGTGTTTTACAAAGAGTTGAGTTAAAGAGTCTATCATTTTTGAAGGATATTCAGATGGTTGACCCAGCAACACTTCCGTGTTTTCTTCAGTTATCCGTTGTGTTGGTATCTGGCTTAGTCCAACTGATAATAAAGTTTCAACTTCACCTGGAACAAATTCTTTTCCGTAATCAGAGTTTGGGTTAAGAAATAATGTTGTTCCTAAAGTTATTTCAAACAAAGATTTTGCTGGTAATTTTATATATGAAAGCTCTTGTTCAATTGAATTTTGAAGTAATTGTAAAGAAGAAAAAAAAGGGATTATTTGGGTACCATCTGGTTTTTGCCAGTATTCAATTTCAATTTTACTTCCTGCAGAAATAATTGCATCTTCAGTTTCTCCCATCTGGTTATCAGGGGTTATAACATAAACTGTAGAATTCAATAGTACCTTACAAAATTCTGGTCTATGAGCTGGTTCATCAGCTGCTAATTTTAGAATCTCTTCAAGTTTATTCTCTTCTGTGGAATACATTTAATCTCCATAAAGGCAAAAAAAGTTGCAGCAAAATTCGTAGGTCTTTATAAAATAGTCTATTTAAAGAAATCTATCAAATAAAAAATCCCAATAAATGTTTTCATTAATGTCTTTTTTTTTATTTCATTTCTGTAAATGTCTACATAATCCTCGTACGAACTAATAACAAGGGAACCTCTAATAATTAGAATTTTGGATAAAATACAAGGCATTTTAAAAAATAACGAGCCGATTTTATTACAGTTTTTTTTGGAAATAACAAAGTATTTTGCCAAAAGAACAGTTATTAGAGATTCCCTTAAGTAGTTCGATCATA
>JAAELO010000284.1 GCA_024226555.1 Desulfobacterales bacterium
GCGCCAACTGCCCCAGCCCTGGGGCTGGCGAAGGCCGCGGGGTCCTCTGGACCAGCGGCAGGGAGCCCAGCGCCAACAGCCCCAGCCCTGGGGCGGGCCCCGGGGCGAGGGGAGTCGTTCAGGGCCGCTCCTCCGCGCCCCCCGCCCAGCCCATGGTCACGGACGCCACCCCCCATGTTTGTGTTGTGTACACGGATGGGGCGTGCCCTAACAACAACAGCACTGACATCTCCACCCGTTCGGCGGGCATTGGAGTCTGGTTCGCCACTGGCGACCCGCGGAACCTCTCTGAGCCTGTCCCGCTCGCCCTCGAAGCCCCTGCCTTTACTAATAACAGGGCAGAAGCTTTCGCGGCCATCCGGGCGCTCCAGTCGGTTCCCCCCGAGGTGCCCCTCGAGGTCCGTACGGACTCCAAATGGCTCATTGGCGGAGTCACGGGTGCCAACGCCCGCAACGAGAACCTCGACCTTTGGGCCATGCTCGACGAGCAGCTCGACCTCCGCCCCGACGCGGTCTGCTTTAGGCACGTCTCGGCCCACGTCGGCATCCTCGGGAACGAAGGCGCCAACAGCCTGGCTGTTGCCGGGGCCACTCTCTGCCGTAGCCAGGGCCCCGGCACTAGGCCCCTCTTGGCGGTCGCCTCTCGCCCTGGCGCGCCTGCTGCCTCTTCCTTCTCCTCTCTCTCCCTCTCCTCCTCCTCGTCCTTCTCCGCCTCC
>JAAELO010000285.1 GCA_024226555.1 Desulfobacterales bacterium
TCGGACCCCTCGAAGAAATCAACGAAACGTAGCTCCTCCACCAACGAAACGACGAAAGATGAACCCGTCTGCTTCCGCTCCGGGTACGAGAGGACGTGCGGTTTGGCCAATTATCGGAACCGGGGTCCAAATTACAAAGGATACGATGACTCGACCGTTGGCATTAGGAATACCCCCACGGAATATCGACGGAAGGAGCGAATGTACTTTATGCTTTGGAAGGGACCACCAGGGGACCTTATGTCCCACGTACGATTGGCTGCTTAGATTGCAATGGTTTAATTTTAATAATCTTAAACAATGCGATCTATGTGGCCAAACCGGACATTTAAGTCGACAATGTCGCTTTGTCCCTTTGGATAATTCTTTGAGAGATGGACATAAGGTCACCCATAACCTGGACATCCAAGAATTACATCGGATCGTTCCGCAGAATTGTTTGGTGAAAAACAAATGGAAACCGGGTTTGAAGAAAGTCGATTTTCACCGTTATCGGAGATATTTGCAAGAAAGATTGGATAAAAGTAACGCACCGAGAAAAGAAGATTCAAATCGAAGACGAGACGACGGCCCGGGAGATGGCGGAGACGCACCTAATCCTACGACTCACCCATCATCGGAACATCGAAGGGACCCTCAAAGAAGTGGTGGAAAGAAAACGGGAGGAACATCAACGATTTCTCATGGACATACCGAACGGAGTAACCGTTACGAGTCCATGCAAAAAACACACCAACGGTACCCTGTAAAACTCACCGATACCCTAAATATAGCATCCCCGGGAAACCCTCCAACGGATACGAATATAACGGATAACGAAGCGGCATCTTTACCAAAGGATACTGCAAAGGACCGAATGGACATCGGAGAAGTTACATCGGACTGTGCACACCCATCTCAATTCGATATGGGAGTCCGACA
>JAAELO010000286.1 GCA_024226555.1 Desulfobacterales bacterium
AAGACTCATACATGCCAAGAAATGATATGGGAAAACATGATTGATTTTCGCGGAAAGTACTCCCAAGGCTGTGAAGACTCCGCTCTTTTACTGTCGCTTCAATCTGTTCGTGCCGCTCATTCAGATTGAAGTTAATCGGGCATCTCAAAGGAATCAACATATCACTTCTAGCCAGCACGGCAAGACTCACACATGCGAAGAAATGATATGGGAAAACATGATTGATTTTCGCGGAAAGTACTCCCAAGGCTGTGAAGACTTCGCTCTTTTACTGTCGATTCAATCTGTTCGTGCCGCCCATTCAGATTGAAGATAATCACGCATCTCAAAGGAATCAACACATCACATCTTGCCAGCAGAGCAAGACTCATACATGCGAAGAAATGATATGGGAAAACATGATTGATTTTCTCGGAAAGTACTCCCAAGGCTGTGAAGACTTCGCCGTTTTACTGTCGATTCAATCTGTTCGTGCCGCTCATTCAGATTGCAAAGGAATCAACATATCACTTCTAGTCAGCAGGGCAAGAGTCACGTACACATGGAAGAAATGATGTGGGAAAACATGATTGATTTTCGCGGAAAGTACTCCCAAGGCTGTGAAGACTTCGCTCTTGTACTGTCGATTCAATCTGTTAGTGCCGCAGATTCAGATTGAAGTTAATCGCATAGCTCAAAGGAATCAACACATCACTTCTAGCCAGCAGGGCAAGACTCACACATGCGAAGAAATGATATGGGAAAACATGATTGATTTTCTCGGAAAGTACTCACAAGGCTGTGAAGAATTCTCTCTATTACTGTCGATTCAATCTGTTCGTGCCGCCCATTCAGATTGAAGTTAATCACACATCTCAAAGGAATAAACACATCACTTCTAGATATCAGTCCAAGATTCAAACATGCATGCAAAGAAGTGATATGGGAAAACATGATTGATTTTCTCGGAAAGTACTCCCAAGGTTGTGAAGACTCCGCTCTTTTATACTGTCGATTCAATCTGTTTGTGCCGCTCATTCCGATTGAACATAATCACGCATCTCAAAGGACTCAACACATCACTTCTGGCTGCTACCAGGGCAAGATTCATACATGGGAAAAATGTTGTGGGATAACATAAT
>JAAELO010000287.1 GCA_024226555.1 Desulfobacterales bacterium
CGAAAATCTGAGAAAAAAAGACAAACAAAAAAATAACGGGGTAGCAAAAATGGGGTCCTCGTCCTAAACATGGGTGCAGGCGGCCGGCCAGGTCCGAAAACCACCGAAAAATGAGGGTTTTCGCTCCGTACTCCTCAGCCAGGAGAGACCAGCGGCCCCCTATCATGGGTATGGGTAGGGTGGACACACCCACCTGGGTGGTAGGCGGGGAGCCGCTGGTTCGTTCAGGATAGCACACCTAGAGGAAAAAGGTGCTCGAAAAGCCGTGTTCTGGGAGGTTTGCGCACCCTTGGGCTCCAGGCTGATCATTTTGGAAGCCTTTTGGGGCCGAGACCAGACTAAAGGTCTTGTCTGCCCCCTTCAGGGGAATACCAAAGGCACACACCCCTCCCTGGCGCGTCATTTCGCTCCAGACGGTTCTAACTTGGGAAAGGCCGCAAAGAAGAAAAACACCCCATTTTTTTCGCGCTGACGCGCGAGAAGGCGACGTTTTAAGCCGGAGGCGCGTGCGGGCGGGAGCGCAGCGACCGTCTCACGTGCTTCCGCTGTATACAGCACAAA
>JAAELO010000288.1 GCA_024226555.1 Desulfobacterales bacterium
AGTTTTTTTTGGAAATAACAAAGTATTTCGCCAAAAGAGAGGTTATTAGAGATTCCCTTGAGTAAAATGTAAGGGCTATGGAACAAAATAAAGTTACATATTACAGGGATAAAAGATTAGATGGGATTGAAGCTTGTCGTGTTGAGAGAAGCACCCATAACTTCCCCAGTCATTCCCATGACAATATATATACATTGGGTTATATGGAAAGTGGCTGTTGTTTTTGTCAGGGACGCATGCGGAAGAACTCATATTTGGAAGCAGGTGAATTTGCCTTAATAAATCCAACTCAGGTACACGCTGGTGGCCCGGATGGAAGTCCCACTATTTCTTACAGAATGTTTTATATCGATATTGATCTATTAAAAAAAATATCAACGGATTCCTCAATTGGAAAGAATGGTTTTCCTGAATTTAAAAAAATTGTTGCAAAAGACCATCTGCTTGCAAATAAATTTGATGCTCTTTTTGAAGTTATGCACAATAAATGCGGTTTACTTGAAAAAGAATCGGCTCTGATTGAAGCTTTGGGGTTTCTTACGGAACAATATGGATTTGAAAATGTTAAATCATTTAAAATCGGTAAAGAAAATAACGCTGTTGAAAAAGCAAAATCATTTCTATCTGAAGAACTTGATTTAAAAATGCCCCTTACTGATGTCGCTGATGTGGCTGGATTCAGCAAATATCATTTTCTTCGCGTATTTAAAAAGAACACCGGCATTTCCCCTCATGCATTCAGAACTCAGCAAAGAATTGAATATGCTAAAAAATTGATAAAGCAGGGGATTGCATTCTCCCAGGTTGCACTTGAAACAGGTTTTACCGATCAAAGTCACTTTACAAAAAAATTCAGACAGTTCACAGCAGCATCACCAGGTCAGTATTTATAGACTTCCTTTAAATTCCTTTGAGAAAAAATATAATTCTTAAATTCCGCAATTTTTTACAATTAATCAAAACTGATTTTGTGTAATCTTTTTTTAAAAAAAGGAGAAAAAGATGGCACAGGCAGATCAAACAAATTTCATTTCAAATATACATAATAATATAAAAACTAATCAGGTATTTCCGGTTGCAGCTCTTATAACGGCTGTTATACTTTGGGGAGGATCATTTGCAGGGATGCGATATGTCGTTAAATATATTAACCCCTGGTCAGTGATGTGGCTAAGAATGCTTATACCACTAATTTTTCTACTCCCTTTCTATCAGAAATTAAAACCATCAAATTTCAATAAAAAAGACCTAAAATTACTGATTCCCATGGCTATTCTTCAACCATGCCTTTATTTTCTTCTTGAATCATATGCAATGACTATGACAACTTCCACACAGGCTGGGGTGATCTCTGCTGCAGTACCTTTGTTTGTTTCATTTGGAGCATTTATATTCTTAAAAGAAGATATAAGCAGTAAAAATATTACAGGCTTGATCATCTGTATATCAGGTGTGATTCTATTAACTTCCATTCAGGATGACAATAGTAATGCAAGCAATCCTGTTCTTGGTAATTTACTTGAAATTCTTGCAATGGCTTCTGCTGCAGCTAATATGATTTTAGTTAAAAAATTAAGTTATAAGTATAGCCCATGGACACTCACAGCCATTCAAATATTTGCAGGCTCACTTTTTTTTCTACCTGGATTATTTTACCTAAAAGAGATGGCGGCTTTGGACATTGATTTTAATCTAATATCAATTCTGTTTTATCTGGGAGGATTTGTTACCTTAGGAGCTTTTGGGCTATATAATTGGGGAATGAGTAAAATTGAAGCTTCAAAAGCGTCTGCGTTTATTAATCTGGTTCCTGTAACAGCAATTTTTATTGGATGGATTACACTTGGAGAAACTCTTAGCAAGACACAATCTTTAGCGGCAGTAATTGTTATTGCAGGTGTGTTGATAAGTCAGAAAAAATAATGTCAATCACGTTTTGAATGTGATTGATTTAAGCAAATACTAATTTTAGGGAATCTCTAATAACCTCTCTTTTGGCAAAATACATTGTTATTTCCAAAAAAAACTGTAATAAAATCGGCTCGTTATTTTTTGAAATGCAGAGATTTTATAAAACTAAAGCTTTTATAAACGTCGTATTTCATCCAAAATTTTAATTATTAGAGGTTCCCTTTACTTAATAAACCTGGGTACCGTTTTTTCTAAAATTTTTATCAACTGATCATCCATATATTCATAATCATCTGGAATTCCTAAACAGATGATATGTTGATCTTTAATATATTTTTTGAATTTATGCCCTAACTTCTTTTTATGCTTTTGCTCCATAACAAATATATATTCAGCCCATTTTACATCATCTACACCTATGGGGATCTCTGCATCATTATTTAGTCCGGCTGAACGAACTTCCCATCCATCATAATTACAGAAGATAGCTTCAGCTGTCGGACTCCTTAATTTGTTTTGACTACAGATAAACAATATTTTCTTCATTGTTCCCGCTGTTCTAAGTTTGCTGTTTACTTTTTTTCTGAATAAGATTTATACGAATTGGCTGTAAAAACCTTTTACCATCTTCATCCATATTAAGTGAAAACTTTTCTTTTACCTTTTGGAATAGTTCAGGTGATAACTTATGGTCTGCATATGTAACATTAATTACTAAAGATTTGAACTCTTCAAAGTTTTTGTAAAATTTAGGTATATTTATAAAAATCTCATCAACCATTGATAAACTTTTATCACTAACTGATTTATTTATAGCATTATATGCTGCTTGCCGCACGATTTTTTCATCATGAAAAAGACTTAATAAATCATTAAATTCACCATCATAAACTGGTTCTGAGATATAAACAAATCCACCAGGCTTAAGAACTCTTTTTACCTCATTAAAAGCATTATTCATAAGACTCATTGGAACATGATGCAAAGATTTAAACATGAAGGCCACATCAATAGATTCATCTTCTAAAGGTATTAACTCACTACCGGATTTGATAAATGTCACATTGGGAAGATCATCAATTAAAAGATTTTTACTGTGCTGGGTCTCATCAACTTCTGCGGCCGTAACCTTTCTATCATCACCATTAGTAGCTATTAATCTTGTTATTTCGGCTTTCCCACAACCAAGATCTAATATCGATTTACCATCAAGCCTTAAAAGTTGCTCTAAAAATTCTATCTCATTCCAGGTTTTATAGTTTTTTTCTGATAGTTTCATCTATTTATTCCATTCAATATTAAAATTTTAATCGTTTTGTATTTCCTTCATTATTTTTATATAATTATCTATCTTCTCTAATGCATTTTCCCTTTGATCTTCTGTGGCAAAACTATCTATTTGAAGTATCATAGCTCTGGTTCTTTTTCTTCTTTCTATAACCACAGTTGCATACTCTTTTGTATAGAATCTCCTGTAATTGAAAAACCAAGCATTCAGTTTTTCACTGAATTTATCAAAGTCTTTTTTCTCTTTTAAGATTTTTATAAATCTTTGTTGTGAACGTAATTGATGGTTATACTTGATCATCTCAATTTTATTATTAACTACTATGAAGCCTTCAACTATTTTTTCTTGTTCCTTTGAAAGATCTCCAAGCCACTCCTCAACATCTTCGATAGCATTTTCAAGTAAATCATCCCGTTTTTCACTATAAGGCTTTTTAATTCTTTTAAGCTTTTTTTCATTTCTTTCAGAAATAGATTCTTCAAAATATTTTATTTGACTATCCGACAATGAATATAAAAATTTGATAGAATCCTTGGAAATATAGTTTACTAAACCCTTGCCAAAACCTCTTAAACCTTTATAAAACCAATTAATGTCTTCATCAGCAATACCATTTTTGACTCTATGTTTTACTTCTTCAAGAAAGTATATATATTTGGGCAATTCTTCATTACGATGCCAAATATGTAATTTATCGAGTTTTGTTTCTATAAATTCTTCCTGAGAGGGCATTATATCGAAGTGTTTATCTATTCTCCTGTAAAGCAAATAATCAGCCCAATTATAGCCAAATTTTACAGTTGAACAGGCATAAAACCCCATTAATAAAAAAATCAGGAAAATTATTTTCTTATTTTTCACTTAACAACCCATGAACCATCAACTAACAGCTGGTCTCCTTCAAAAATTTTACCAAGAAAAATATCACCTGTTTTGATCTCTCCAACACCTTTTGGAGTTCCGGTCATGACAATATCTCCATCTTCAAGCGTGAGAAATGTTTTTATCTCATTTAGAATGTCATTTGGTTTGTTTAACATCATTTGATATTCAGCTTTTTGAATTAAAACACTATTTATATAAAGCTCCATACGCAGATCTTTCATGTTGCCATTGAAAGGTACAAAATCGCTGAAAACTGCAGAATTATCAAAACTCTTTGCACGTTCCCAGGGAAGTCCCTTAGTCTTAAGTTTTGTTTGAACCTCTCTTTTTGTTAGGTCTAATCCCATCCCTATAGCAGATATTTTAGAAGATACTACAAGGAACGAAATCTCACCCTCATAGTGAATTGTGTCAGTTTTGCCGGAATAGATCTCATTTGAAATGGCTGAATTTGGTTTAATGAATATGACCGGTTCCGATGGAACTTCATTATTAAGCTCCTCTATGTGCTCAACATAATTCCTTCCAATACATACCACTTTTGAAGGGGTGATTTTGTTTCCATTTAACTTTATTGAATTCATTTTTTTCATTCTTTCTAATAATAAAAATTAAGTGCTGCTTTAAAACATTATATTTATATAACTTTGGTTAAGCATTCAACAATATCTTTGTGATTATAATATTTCGCCAAATCTAACGGAGTTTTTTTCTGTGAATCTTTATGATTTGGATCTGCACCTTTTTTCAAGAGTATTTTTGTTACATCAAGCCATCCTCTTAAAGCTGCTACATGAAGTAATGTCCATGAGTGCACATCTTTTCCGTTAACATCAATTCCTGATTCAATAAGGAACATTATAAATTCTTTATGTAATGGATCCTGTCTCTGATAAACAATTGACCAAACTGGACTACCTCTATTATCTTTTATATTTACATCGACTCCTTTTTTAATAATTTTTTTTGCAGTCGAATAATTCCCAAAACGTAAAGCTTTAAATATAGGAATTTCACCTCTTCTGTTTTTAGCATGTAAACTCCCACCATTACTAATTAAAAGTTCATGAAGTTCAGGTATTGGACTTTGAACTGCATAGTGCAGGGGGGTATTTCCAGAACGATCTTTAACCGTTACCAAAGAACCTCTGTTAATAAGTTCTTTTACTATATCAGTCCAGCCATTTAAACAGGCAATATGAATCAATTCCCTTGAGAATCGATCTTTGAATTTAGAATTAATTTTGTTTTCTAACAAAAAATTGCTAACAGCAAAATTTAAAGGAAGCCTTGCCCAAAGTTGCTGATTAAGTGTATTTTTATTAGCACCTTTTTCAATTAGGTATTTCGCCATTATAAAATTGTGAGCCCTTAATGCTAAATATAGAGGTGTTTCACCTGCACTGTTTTTACCATTGATTTTTGCTCCATTTCTTAATAACAGGTGTACTATTTCAGGCCATGCGCTGGTTGCAGCATAATGAAGAGCGGTATTATCCAGTCGATCCTTACTATTAATTACAGCACCATTTTTAATTAATATATCAACTGCATCAAGCCAGCTAACTTCTCTTGTACAAGCCCAGTGAAGAGGTGTTGCTCCTCCATCATCCTTCTTATTTACATCAGCACCTTTTTTTATAAATAATTTTAACAGATCCAGGTCTTCAAATCTGTTTCGAATTACAAATAAAAAAGGGTTAGTGGTTCTCGTAAAACGATCATTATTAACAACACTATCAAAGTCTATTGTAGAACCATTATTAATCAGAAATTTAAACAGTTCAATTTTTTTTCTTCCCAAAGCCAGATTTAAGGAAGATCGACCTCCATTATCCTTGCTATTTATATCAATCCCTTTTTCTATTAGAATTTTTGCAAGTCTTAACTCATCCTTAATATGCTTCTTATTGTAATTACTTGATTGTGCAAGGGTGTGCAGATAGTTCATCTTATACTTATTTTCACATAAAGGATCAGCTCCTTTTTCTATAAGATAAAAAGCAATATCATGGAAATTATATGTTATTGCAAATCTAAGAGGTTTATCCCCATATTTGTTTTTTTTATTTACATCTGCTCCATTTTCAACAAGTTGTTTTACTTTTAAAAGCCCTCCATTAGACATGGCATGCTCTAAAGTTGATTTTGAATAAGCAAAGCCTTTAAATACTAACAGTAGTAAAATACTGAATAGAAGTTTCTTCATTTTTGCCACCCCAGATGTGGATATTCTCTGTACCGATCTTTATATTGAGATTTAATTGTGCTTATAAGTTTCAATTTCATATCATCAAATTTAAGCTGAAATAGACCGCCATCTCCAACCGCGATTATTTTTCCCCCATCAAGAATCACATCATAAAAACCTCTTCTGCTATAATTTCTATAATTGTTTAATAATTTATAAATATCAGGATTATCATATTTTAAACGATAAACAATTTTAAGCTTTCGAGGCTCGTTGGTATCATAAATTACTAATCCATCACCCTGATTACAGACATACAAATAGTTGGCATCAGTTGTTAAACCAAAAGGACTGGAAATATTATAGTTCCTTACAAGAGTGGGATATTTTATCATACTAATATCAATTACATGTAACTGATTGTTTCCAAGAGTTACATATGCATATTTCCCTCTCACAACAACAGGATCTTTTGCTCTAACATGTGGAAGTTGTGATATTATAGAAGGAGATGATCTGGATATTAAATTTGATGTTCCGGACTTATATCCTGTATCATAGATATAACAACCCGTTTCTGAACCAATAAACAGATGATTTTTATGTAAAAAAAGAGTTTCAATGAACTGACCAACCCTGAATTTTGATAAATGAACAGGTAAAGCCGGGTTGTTTATATCAAAAATGTGCATATCCGAATTGTCCACTGTATATAGCCTGTTCTTAAACAAAGCAAAACGGGACATTGAACCACCAGTTCCTGTTGAACTACCACCCGAAGGAGATCTACTACGAAGAACAGCTCCATAAGGTATGTATTGAGTACTTGTAGTTCTTTTCCATTCAACCCAATCAATCACAATTCCTTTTGCTGGATCTGCCTTCTCATATAAATAACCATTGCCTCCATGTGGATCTAAATCAAGTCGTCTCCCTCCCATAAAAGCATTTGATGGGAAAACAAACCTGATTCTTTTTACAACTTTTATTTTTGATATGTCGTTATTTAAATTACTTATATCAATAGCCAATAGATCATTGTAACTATCTGCATATAAAATATGCCCTTTAATGGCTAAATCATGATTTCCCAATATCTTTAAAAAAGCTAATTTTTTTGGAGAAACAGGATTAGAGTTATCAATAATATGTATCCCAAGCTTTTTATCGTTAACAAAAATAAACTTATCTTTGATATAAATTTTACCCGGATTGATTAACTCTTTTGGTTGTTCAACTCTAAAAGATTTATAAAGATCATCAAAAGAAAGATAAACAGGCTTCATGTAAACAGTTGTATTATGGACTATCTTTGGACAACCATTAAGTATAAAAATAGTAATTAACAATGCTGATAACAGAACAATTTTTTTTATATTTATCAATATCAGACCTCATCTCAATTTTTCAAAAATTTAAAGCAACGATTTTTTTAATCCAAACTAATTTCTTGAATAAGATTATTAAATAATTTTCAAACTTGAGAAAATGACCAATTTAACTTTCGTTTTATATTTTTTGATATTCTTTTAAAAATCATGAAAATTATTATAGAGATAACCAATGTAGAAGTTAAGATAAAATTATGTTAAATTATATTTTATCTGAATTTCCCTATATAGGAATAATATGGAAATTCAGTTTTTCTTTTTTAAGATTTTATTTTTAAGGGAACCTCTAATAATTAGAATTTTGGATGAAATACAGCGTTTATAAAAGCTTTCAGTTTTATAAAATCTCTGCATTTCCAAAAATAACGAGCCGATTTTATTACAGTTTTTTTTGGAAATGACAAAGGATTTCGCCAAAAGAGCAGTTATTAGAGATTCCCTTAATAAACTTAAAGGTATTTAACAATGTTTTCTAAAAAAATAAAAATTTCATCTGGCATAAGCGATTTTGATCATTATCTTGGTGGACTTTTTATAGGTGATAATGTCATTTGGTATGATGATGCAGGTAGCCTTGCTTCAATCTTTTGTATGAATCTGATTGAAACTTCCTCTTTACATAATAAACACTTGATTTATGTAAGTTTTGACAGATCACCTAAAAATTTACTTAACTTTCTTGGGCCTTATGCTGAAAATCAAAACCTTACAATTTTAGATTGCTTTACAATGGGTAAGGGTGATGGGTCTGAGGTTTTTAACAGATTTTATGAGAAAGATGGTGCTCAATGGCCCTATCAGGTCATAAAAGTAAAAGAACCAAAAGATCCTGAAAAAGTTATGGAAGCTATTTATGGCATACACAAAACAAAAGAAGGTGATGTTCGGTTTATTTTTGAAAGCCTCACAGGAATGCAGGATTTATGGGGCGGAGAAGATCATATTCTAAAGTTTTACTCCCATTCATGTCCCAGGTTATATGAACTTCAAACTATCGCATATTGGGTTGTTGAAAAAGGGGCCCACTCCAATACATTAAAAGCTCATATCAATCAAATAGCCCAGGTTGCAATAGAACTTTCCATTAACAGGGGGAAGTCCTCTTTAACTATTCTGAAAGCAGAAGGTCGTACTATTAATTCTCTTAATAAACCCCGAACTTTCTATAACAAAGGTATCGATGTTGAATTTCGAGAGGATAATAAAAAAAGTACAGGGAATATTGATATTGGTTTAAGATTAAAAGAGATGAGAGTAAAAAAAGGGTTTACACAGACCGAGCTTGCAAAAATGGTTGGTGTAACACCAAGCAATATTTCACAGGTTGAAGGAAATCTCATTTACCCCTCTCTTTCAGCACTCTTAAAAATTGCTGAAACTTTATCGGTAAATATTAAATACTTTTTTGAGGGTGTTTCTGATGAAAAAAGCAAACTTGTTTTTTCTCAGGTAGATAGCCTTGATGTAAGTTTTTCAGATTTTCCCAAGGACAGTATCAGAGGAACTCAACTAACACCAGCTCACCTTGACCTCAAAGCAGAACCTTATATTATTGAGATTCTACCTGGAAAAAAACTCTCTTCTCATTTTTTTAAACATAAAGGGGAGGAAGTTGGTTATATGCTTTCAGGCAAACTGAATATTACAGCTGAAAATTCAGTATATACAGCTCGCACAGGTGATCTTATATACCTCTCAACGAGTATGCCATCACAGTGGAAAAACCCGGGACCAGATGAAGCTAAAGTTCTGTGGATAAAAATGAAATAAAAAAGGCCACCTGTAAAAATATACAGATGACCTTTTGATTCTTATTTTAATTTTTTTCTAACCATTAAGAATTTTCTTTGCAATTTCATCATTATAATCTGAAACATGAGGAATTCCTGTTTCCACTGCAGTTTCTCTGTTTCCAGAGAACAGGTCTTCTCTTGATATCTGATCCAATGAAAATTTTCTGGCCCCAGCCATTAACTGCTGGATTCCACAAGCAAGCTTATCAGCCATAGTCCAGAAAGCGATAGCTCCGTATGGAATATTCTTCATCTCATCCTTACCAATTTTCTTCTGCACATCATGGTAAGAAGCAAAAATTTCTTCTGCGCTGTTCCCAAGGGCTGAAACAGATTTTGGAAGTTTATCCCAGTTTCCAAATACTTTGTTTTTTCTTTCAGGGTGTAGAACACCTTCGATATTTGAACCAAGGTAACCTGGAATCATTATCGCTCTACCCATACATATCAGTTTTGTAAAAGGAGCTCCCAGTGCCAGCGACTTAAACATGCTGTCTTCAAGTGCAAAGCCTCCTGCAAAAGACATATCAACAACTTTTTCACCTTTTGCCGCTAGAATACTTGCATATTCGTACGCTTTTGCGTGAAGATTAATTGAAGGAACGCCCCAGCTGTGCATCATATTCCATGGACTCATACCAGTTCCACCACCAGATCCGTCTATTGTAAGAAGGTCAAGTTTTGCATCTGTGGAAAATTTAATCGCCATTGCAAGCTCTTCCATTCCGTAAGAGCCTGTTTTTAGAGAAATTCTCTTGAAACCTAAGCTTCTGAGGTAATCAACACTCTTCATAAAATCTTCACGAACAAGATCAGATGTATCGATATCAGTTCCGCCAAGTCTGCTGTGACGTGCGAATGAACTAATAGCACCGGCATTAAATGCTTCCTGAACTTCAGGTAATTCAGGATTTGGATCAACAACATATCCACGTTTCTTAAGGAAAAGGGCATAATCAAGTGATGTAACCTGAATCTCACCACCAATATCTTTAGCTCCCTGCCCCCATTTTAACTCAATAATACACTTGTTCCCATATTTTTCAGCTACATATTCAGCAACACCATTTCTTGTATCTTCAACATTAAGTTGAACTATAATAGCGCCATACCCATCATTATATCGAAGATAGGTATCAATTCTTCGTTCAAGCTCAGGAGCTTTAAAAACTCTTCCATTTTCAATCTCTGATTCACGGTCAACACCAACAACGTTCTCACCGATAACAACAGGTATACCAGTAAGGGAACCACCTATAGCAAAAGAATCCCAATACTTGGAGGCAATAAATGTAGAACCTAAAGCGCCTGTCATCATAGGCATTCTAATTTTGGTTTTCATTTCATTACCAAACTCAGTTTCAAGATTTACATTTGGAAAGATACAATCATCTGGATTATTAGTTAAACCTTCGGAAAGACCGTTGGAACCATAAGCATGACCCTGAATTCTTAATGAGTTGTATGAAACACCAACGTGCGTTGTGTTGTTACTACCAGCAGTAATCTTACCAAAACTTCTTGGATATAATAGTTTACGTCCAACAAGACCGGAAAGCCAGGTTTCACATTTACCCTGACAATCTGCTCTACAAAGTGAACATAGACTTGATTCACAAGGGTTACCACGATTGACTGTTCCTAAAGCATCATTTATTTTCGAAAATCTCATTTCTCACATCTCCCAATGTTTAAATTAAAAAAGAAAAAAACTAACGATTAATATTTAAAGGGAGCTGTATCCTTAAAACACAAAAAGGCATCTGCCCTTTTATTTAAGGGATACAGACACCTTTGTCATTTTATTTTTTTACATCAATGTAATATTATTTTGTACGCCATTGTACAGAATAATAGCAAATTATATATAATAATTTATGAGATATTTTATTAGCACTACTTATCCGCTGTGTCAAGCTGTTATGATGTTTTTAGTGTATGTTAATTAATGAGAATCATAAACTTTGATGATATTGTATTTTAAAGAATAGTTAAATTTGAAAATTATTTTAAATAAAGAATATATTTAATATTGTGGTTACTAATATAGCTCTTCAGATATCAGGATAGCATCTGCAATTTGACGTATTGTTTTTCTTGAATCCATACTTCTTTTCCTGATCCATTTATATGCCTCATCACTTTTCATATCGCGTCTGTTCATCAAAACTTCCTTTGCCCTGTCCAGAAGTTTTCTTGTTTCAAGTTCCTCCTCAATCACCTTGGTCTTAACCATCAATTCAGTGTTTAAAATAGCAACAGCGGCCTGATTGGCAACTGCAGTAACCATATTAATCTCAGTTGAGGTAAAATTATGTGCTGTAGAGGTAAAGCAATTTAAGGCTCCAATAACCTGCTTGTTTTTTAGTTGAAGTGGGACTCCAATCATCGAAACCAGACCTAATTCTGCAGCCATCTCTTTCTCTTTGAAAAGATCGTTTTCTATAACATTCTTTATAACTATGGGAATTTTTTTGGATACAATGTTGCCAACAACACCTTCATTCATATCAAGAGAGCGATCCTTCACATATTCAGGTGAAATTGACTGGGTTGCTTTTAGCCTGATTTTAGGAGGAACTTCGTCATCATCAACAAGCCATAATGAGCATATTTCAACTTCTGTTACTTTTGCTGTAGCCATTACAATGAGTTTCAAAATGTCATCCAGGTATAAATCTGATGTAATAGCTCTACTGATATCTGTTAGAGCCTTGATGTATAGATCAAGTGTTTTGTATTCTGAAGTATCCATGGACCCTAATGTACAGAATAATAGGGTATTTTACAATACCATATAAATGTTATTTTTCTATTTTTAGATATTTATTCATAATATTGCCTTGACATTAAGTACAACTAATATTTATTAATATTTGTTATAGAAATGCCATAAATTTATAATTCAATCTGGAAAGAATAAAATAATGGGAAAATTATTAGCTATTTCTTCTGACGATTATAGAACTCCAGTGGATGGACTTAAAAGTCTGAGTGCTATGAGCGAAGAGTTCGATTCTAACTCTGTCACTGGTATTCTTTTAAGAGATCTTGGTGGACCATTCAAAACATTGAAAAAATATCCAGTGTTATCAGGTGTTTTTACAAGAGAAGGTATTAGAAAACTGGATATATTTATGCTTGAAATGGGCTTTATGACAAAATATAAGGTCTCATTTAAAATAACTAATAATAAAAATGGTGATATACCACAAAGAGATGTATATCTGATTAGAGTTTATGATTTTCCTTATAATTGGGATAACATAACATCAACCGAAGCTGAATCCAAATTAATGGATATCTGCCTTGAGCTTAAAAGAATGAGTGAAGAAAAAAATGATATGACCGTTTTCTCTTTCTGGCCCGATGTTATATTAATGAAAGAGATAATATCACCATTGGAAATAATAGAACATCTTGAACTGGATAGAGTAGAATTCTCTGCAAAATTGATGATGTTATATGTTAATGAATCAAACGGGTTTGATAAAAACCTATACTCTTTTAATCCATCTTTTCTTCAGGGTTATGCGTCAATGAATAATGGTGAAAATAACAGTTACATTAAGAATAGAGATTTCTTATCATCAAGAAAATCTTATAATTATTGTTCATCAAGATCAGAGACTCTAACCCAAATCCTACACTACTATATTTCTGCACTTGAGCTTGAAATAAAAAACATCAAACATGTAATTTCACCTTTAACAGGAAAAGAGCTTAAAGAACATCAGGATAGTAATTTTCTTACTATGCTAAAACACTCTTGCAGAAGTATGAGTATTGATGGCGCTCAATGTTTAATAGGCAGCCTTCCAGACAATACTCTTTTCCTTACAAAGGATGCAAAAAGTATTACTACATGTGTTGTCGGTACAAAACCTGGTATTACGGCTTTTTCCTCTGAAATAACAGGACTTGAAAAGCTACTGCCAGATAGGGATAAAACACAAGACTATCAACCTGCTCATGATGAATTAATAGTTCTTAATCCAACAAATCCGGAAATGGAAATTCACAGTCAACAGAATAGAATATAGGGAACCTGTAATAGAAAAAGTTGGATATTCAGATCCAAGTTCATTTAGTCTTTTGTTTAAAAGACTAACAAAATTAACTCCAAAGGAGCATAAACAGCAGTTTTCGATAAATAAAAAGTTCTGAAAACTAAACCAGGTTGGATCTATAAAAAAATGAATTGTAATATTAACTTTTATTTTGAAATTTTTTGGTTTTTCTAATAATTAGTTATAGGTTCCCTTTAGAGTTTTAAAAAATGTTTAAAAGCATGGTTGTGTAACACAATAAAAGAATTGAAATCGGCCATGATATAGGCAAATTAGTAAAGGTTTAAAAAATAATGAAAATACATACAAGAAAATTCATATACAATATTCCATGGAATCTGTTCGTAATTACCCTTGGTTGCTTAATGCTTGCAATTGGGATTAACTCTGTTGTCATACCTCACGGACTTGTTACAGGAGGCTTTTCAGGTGTCGGAGTCTTACTTTTCTATTCCACCGGGATTCTAACACCCGGTATATGGTTTTTAATTTGTAATATACCGGTATTCATACTTGGATGGATCTTTGTAAGTAAAAGATTCCTTCTCTATAGTCTATATGGGATGATTGTCTTAACTATTTTTATAGATTATGTTTCAATCAATATTCCAATTCAGGACAAGATGTTAGCAGTTCTTGCTGGTGGTTCAATAATTGGGGCAGGAGCAGGTATAATCTTTCACTCCCTTGGATCTGCTGGTGGAAATGATATTATATCTATAATGCTAAATCAGAAGTTTGGGATTAGAATAGGTACCTATAACTTTATATTCAACTCAGTACTATTTGTTTTAAGTCTTGGAATCTTAACTATAGATCTTTTTATTTATTCCATGGCAATGAGTTTCATAACTTCCCAGATTGTAGATTACTTCCTCAGTATTTTTAACCAAAGAAAAATGGCACTTATTATCTCTAATAAACCAGAAGATACTGTGGCCCTTATTATGAAAAAACTTGATAAAGGGGCTACCTTTCTTCAGGGAAAAGGAGCATATACTGGAAAAGACAAGAAAATCATTCTTACAGTTGTTCACAATTATCAGATAAAGAGGCTTGAAGAAGTTGTTTTTAGTGTTGATCCTGATGCTTTTCTTATAACAGAAAATACTTTTAATGTTATTGGTAAAGGGTTCTCATTCAGGAAAGTTTATTAATATCTCTATAGGGAATCTCTAATAACCTCTTTTGGCAAAATACATTGTTATTTCCAAAAATAAAATGTAATAAAATCGGCTCATTATTTTTTGAAATGCAGAGAATTTATAAAACTGAAAGCTTTTATAAACGCTGTATTTCATCCAAATTATAAATTATTAGAGGTTCCCTATAATAATTTCAAATTAAAAACTTAGGAATAAAATTGATTGAATCTGCTAAGATGTCTTTAACTGATCTATTGAAAAAAAAGGTATTTCAAAACAACTCTGATGAAAATAAAGGGTTAAAAGAACTTACTAACCTTTTTAAGATAAAGAACTATTCCCGGAAGGAATTACTGGTATTAGCAGGAGAAAGATGGAAAAATGTTTACTTCATTAATAACGGATCCATAAGACTTTTTTATACTGATATTGAGGGCCGTGAGTTTAATAAAGGTTTTTTCAGTGAAGGAGATCTTGTTTGGCCTGTAGCTCCATCTGCTCGCAAGAAAGAAAGCCTTTTTAGTATTGCTGCTTTAGAAGATACTATCGTTTCACAATGTAAATTCTGTGATTTCTATTCGTTATTGATGAAATTAAATCTTTGGGAAAAATTTGCTTTACCCTATGCAGAAAAATTTTCAGAGGATAAATTTCAGAGGGAATATGAGTTCCTAATGCTTTCTGCAACTGAAAGGTATAAAAAATTCTGCAAAGATCATCCTAAACTTAAAGATAGAATTCCTGATTACCAATTAGCTACTTATCTTGGAATAACAAATGTTTCCCTATCCAGAATAAAAAACAGATAATTTTAACATATGTTAATTACAGCTTTTTAAATCTCCAATATCCTCCTGAACATTAAACTAATGTTCATAAAAGGAGGTACAATGACTTTATTAAAAAATAAGACGGCTTTAATTACTGGTGGTAGTGACGGAATAGGTTTTGGGATTGCTATTGCTTTTGCTAAACAAGGAGCAAATCTGATCCTGATAGGAAGGGATGAAAAAAAACTATCCCAAAGAGAAGAGATCCTGAAGAAATACAATGTTGATTGTATGTCAATTGCTGAAGATATAAGCAATACTAATGCTGTAAAAAAAATATCAGAAAAGATAAAAAACCAAAATGTCAGTATTGATATTTTAGTACACAACGCAGGTTTAGCCAGATTTGTCCCATTTGATAAAACAGATACTTCTCTATTTGATTACCATCTAAATCTCAATGTTAAGGTTCCCTATTTCTTAACCCAGGAATTTCTTAATGATCTAATCTCTTCCAATGGGAATGTAATTAATATTTCATCCTATTTTGCAAGAAAAATGTTACCAGACAGACCCTCTACAGCATATTCAATAACCAAAGGGGCTTTGGAATCCTTCACTAAATCATTAGCCTATGAACTTGGACCACTTGGAGTCCGTGTTAATGCCATTGCTCCAGGCACAGTTTTAACTCCTCAGGTAGAGAAAAATATAGAACTACTTGAAGACAGTGCTAAAGATCGATTTAAATCGATGATTAAATCCATTTATCCGTTACAAAAAATAGGAGAGCCTGAAGATATTGCAAATTTTACAGTTTTCCTTGCATCAGATAAAGCAAAGTGGGTTACTGGTGGAGTATTTCCAGTTGATGGAGGTTTGACAACAAATTAATATAGGAGCTACTTTTCTTCAAGGAAAAGTAGCCTATAGAAATTCTTAAATTTGTTCATAATTACCAGATAAAGAGGCTTGAAGAGGTTGTTTTCAGTGACTATGAAATAGTTTTATCAAATAACCTGTTGATACTGCTTATGTAATGTTTGTGTGGACAGGGCTTTGACAGATGATCGAGAATCTTATCTTTTTGCTTTAGATCTTTAATTGATTCAAGGAATTCAATATTTCCTGATAGAAAAAGAATAGGGATTTTTTTATTTGTTTTTCTAATATAATTATATATGTCCATTCCGTTAATATTTCCTGGAAGTATATAATCAAGACTAACGAAATCGTACTCATTTTTTTCAAAAAGATCCATTCCTACCCGGCCATTTGGTGCAATATCCACTTTGTGACGAAAAGGGGCACGGGTCAACAACTTATTCAGGACTTTCGAGATAAGAAACTCATCTTCAACAATAAGAATTCTTTTTTCAAAATGATTTTTTTCCTTCTTAATATTATCAATTATCTCTATATCGGTTAATTCTTTTTCAATAACAGGAAGAGAGATAGTAAATCTTGTGTATTTACCAAATTCAGATTCTACTGAAATACTACCTTTATGTTGATTTATGTATTTTTTAACATTGCTCATTCCATAACCAGTGCCTTTAATATCAGAATCATAAGATCTGGTATTATCATTATTTCCCTTAAGCGTAAAAGATGGGACATAGATCTGATCCAGATATTCTTCAGGAATACCACATCCATTATCCTCAATTTCTATGTAAATATTTTCATCACAAGCATAAGTTTTTATAAAAATTTTAGAATTTTTTTTCATACCAGTGGCATGAATCGAGTTTTGTATTAAATTCATAAGGGAATGTTCAATCATTACAGGATCTGCAAGAAGTTCAGGAACTGGTTGATCTTCCCTTATTATTTCGATTCCTTCAAGATCATTTCTAAGAAGATTTAAGACACTATCAACTTTCTTTGCAATTTTAAAATACTCATGTTTTGGTTGCTGATTTTTAGCAAAAGCTACCAGGTTTCTTGTTAGGTTCTTTCCACGTAGGGTTTGGTCCAGGATCAGTTTAAGTTTCTCTTCTATGTTCTCATCTTTACAATATATTAAGCCAAGTTCAGTGTTTCCCATTATTATTCCCAGAACATTATTGAAATCATGCGCCATTTTTCCGGCAACCTGTCCTACCAATGCAAGTTCTTTATGTTCGCCAGCTACTTTCTGGGCATACTCTTTCTCTTTTTCCGCAAGTGTATGTTCTGTAATATCACGACCAATTGCTATTGCGCCTGTTTTGTTGCTGTTATCATCAATTAAATATCTGCCATGCCATGAAATTATACGTTTTTCCCCATCACTACGTTGAATGGCAGTTTCATAATCCTCAATAACTTCTTTATTATCTACGATAGAAAGGATTTCATCCAGAATCTCTATCCTATAATTTTTATCAGGATAAGCCCATTTCCATATTTTCCTATGGCCTACAACTTGATTTTTGGTGTAACCGCTGATACTTTCGGCAGCTTTATTCCAAACAATAACATTGCCATTGTTATCAAGAACACTGATCCATATATTAGCATTATCTATAATCGATTCTCTGAACTGGTTAAGTTTCCAGATCTCTCTTTCAGCAATTTTTCGATCTGTAATTTCAGATTCAAGATTTGATTTAGTTACAATAAGTTGAGCACGTTCATTCTGTAGACGGTTAGCAAGTTCCTCCTTCTCTAAATAGATGTTGAATAAACCCTTTACAAGAGCAGATACGGAAATAGCTGTTATCGCATTGAGTACAATGAAGTTTACTCCTGTTGCAATCAGTCGAGGGATTGAGGTTATATGTTTGAATTCATCACCTAACCAGCCGGAAACAATCAAAAAGCATGTTATAACCATAAAAATAGTATTCAAAAGGATAGCTGCCAAAGCACCTTTATTACCAATAATTACTCCGGCAAGTACAGCAAAAGTGAAAAGCCAGGCGGGACCTCCACTAATGGGACCAACCGAAAGAATAACAGATATGCCAATTATGTAAAATCCAAGAAGGGTAAAAATTGCTCTGAGTTCAAATCTGATATGGTGGACAAGTAATAAAACAAAACAAAGTATTAATCCAATAATATCAACAATTGCCAGTCCCCAGGCATTTTTTGTTATAATTAATTTTCCGGTAGCTACTAATGCAATTGAGCCTAACAAAAAACTTGCAATCAAGAGTGATGTGAGAATATGGGCGCGCATTCTGTAAAGGCTGTCTCGTTCCAAAGAATATGGCCAAACAATTCTTTCAACAATAAATTGATGTATTTTCACATAAATATTAAAACCAGGTATTTTTCTATTGTTATTCAAAATTACTCTTTTCATTATAAAATTCAATTAGTTCTATTCGTGACAAACTTACATTATAGCAAAAATATTATAACCAATGCAAAAAAAATAAAGTTCAAAATATAAAATATATTTATAAACGTTCCTGTTTTACTTTTCAATTTATAGGTTAAAATGTTTTATTTTAAATAAACTCGGTTATTTTTTTAATTGAATCAAAATGTATAATTTTACTCAAAAAGGGACGGGGGAGGGGTTGTGTGTAATATAAATTTGTAAACTATTGAATAGCACTCATTCTTACATATTTAAAATAAAAAAAAATGATAAATTTTAATTTTAGGGAATCTCTAATAACCTCTCTTTTGACGAAATACATTGTTATTTCCAAAAAAAACTGTAATAAAATCGGCTCGTTATTTTTTGAAATGCCTTGTATTTCATCCAAAATTTTAATTATTAGAGGTTCCCTTTAAATTAAGTTGTTTTTTATTGATTTTATAATATATTTTCAAACAATTCTTGTTTTTTTTTGTGAAATTGTCAAACAATTGTTTTTTGTTATAACTGTAACTATCATTTATAAACTTTTAAAACTTGAATTTATCCATGATAGAACCAATCGCATCTGATAGGTTGTTTACAACAAGCGCATTATCTTTAACTTTAGAGCTGTTTTTATTCATTTTATTTGCGGAATCGCTTAATACTGACATATCTTTTGCTACTGAACTTGAAACAGTTGATCCTTCTGAAACATTTCTTGTAACTTCATGCACACCTGTTGAAGCCTGTTCTATGTTTTCAGCAATATCAACTGTAATTGCAGATTGTTCTTCAATGGATGCACTTATATCTGAAACAATAATATTCACATTATTTATGATATCAGTAATCTCTTTCATAACAGCTACTGTATCTGCAGCCGATGTTTGAATTCCATTTATACTTCCCTGAATAGCACTTGTTGCTTCAGAAGTTTGCATGGCCAGGGCTTTGATTTCACTTGCCACAACTGCAAACCCTTTTCCTGCATCACCAGCTCGTGCGGCTTCGATAGTTGCATTTAGTGCAAGTAAATTTGTTTGTTCAGAAATATCATGGATTGTTTCGGTAACATTACCGATTTCTGTTGCAGCTTTACCCAAAATATCTATTAATCTGGATGAATTTTCAACTTTATCTACAGCGTCATTAGTAGTTCGGTTAGCATTTTGAGTTTTGGTATTAATTTCAACAATTTTATCACTAATACTTCCAGCTGAATTTGAAACCATTTCAATGTTTGTTGACATCTCTTCAATTGCTGCTGCAACGCTATTCATGTTTGTGCTCATCTCTTCAGCAGCGGCAGCTACAGTATTTGAGGTTGAAGCTACCCGTTGTGAATTTTCACTCATGCTTACAGAAGTATTTGAAAGGTTTGATGAGGAACTGTGTAGTTCTGTAGTACCATTTAGGAGTTCAACAAAAAGTTTTTTAAGGTTACTGGTCATTTCATCAAGACGCATACCTATATCGCTTAATTCGTCGTTACCCTGAATGCCGAATTCAACTGTGAAATCTCCTTTACCTAATATACAAGTAGCAGTATTTACTTTTTGAAGCCTTTTGATAATATTTTTGATTGTTAAAAGCACAAGTAGTCCAAACAACATACCTATAAAAATACAAGCGGACTGTATGCTTAGAAGACTAGTTGTTTTCTTTTCAGAGTGTTTCTGAAACTGAACAACAGCTTTATTCATCTTTACTAAAAAAAGCATATTGTTAGCAATTAACCATTCAATCTCTTCATCAGCATTTTCATTACTCATAAAAATGTGATGAATTTTTTTAAAATAATCCTCTTTCATTTTATTAACTTCTAACAATGAAGTTCTGATAGCCTCGGGAGGTTTCGGACAATCTGCAGATTTACCGGAAGGGTTTAGTGTTATAGGTGCTTTACCAGAATTTAATAATGCATCAAGGGTCGTTTCAAAAATTTTCATAGAGTTTTTTGCTTCATCATGAATTTTCTCATCATTGATCTTCAGGCGCTGTTTTTTCTGATAAAAAAAGATGACCTCTTTGGTCATTTTCTGAATTAGCATTCGTTGTCTACCTGCAAGATTAATTACTAACCCATCAGCTTTTTGACTGTTACTGACTATCCATGTCGCCCCAAACATAGCAGTTATAATAATTAAAAAACCAGCTACACAAATACTCAGTTTAAGTTTGATAGAAAGTGATTTCATAAGAACTCCTTAAATAGAAATATACAAGTGATAGCAAAGTTTGTATCAGCTTTGTTGGGATATAATTTTGATTTCCGGATTTTCAAGCGAACATTAAATATAAGAATAATAAATTTTTGTCATTATTGCAAGTACTTAAAACTGTAATCATTATTTTAAGTACTTGTATCTACTAAAAAAATCTCCAGGTAGGCATGTAATATAATAATACAAGTTATCTATACTCAAGTGCTATGGCATATTTGGTTGATGATAAGTACTTGTTTACTGATTTACCTACTTTTGCTATCTAATAATTAATATTTGATAAAATACAGCGTTTATAAAAGCTTTGTTTGATGGATGTTGGAAATAGTTTCTGCTAATTAATTAAAAATAAAATGTAGGAGACAGTATGACAAACCAGAATTTAGTAGAATCAAATGACACAAAAAAAATATTTGATGCAGGACTTCTTTATCATCATTATGCAAATACTGCTTATCCGTTAACACCCAATTCGTTCAGGGATTTTCGCATCACTGATCAAACTCGAATCGAAAGTTTCCTGAAATCCGAATGGGAGAAAACAGATCGACTAAGTCTTTATGTACATATTCCCTTTTGCAAGGTTAGGTGCAAATTCTGTGAATATGCCGTACTGCAGGATACTGATGAGTCAACTGAAGGCCAATATGTAGATCTCCTCCTGCAAGAGATGGCAATGTATAAGAAAATTCTTGAAGGCAAGAAAATAGCAGGATATGATTTAGGTGGTGGAACCCCGACCAAATTATCTGTTATGAATTTAAAAAAAATTACATCATCTATTACAGAGTCTTTTGATATTCCTGAGGATGTGATTTTTAGCATTGAGACAACTCCGGTTATTGCCGCAAAAGAACCGGAGAAAATTTTAGAAGTATATAATATGGGTTACCACAGAATCAGTATGGGTATTCAAACCGTTTCTGAAAAGCTTCTCAATGAATTGGGCCGGGAGGGAGCAACTCATATCTATGAGAAAGCTGTTCAGAATATCAGAAAAGCAGGATATACAAAATTCAATATAGATTTAATGTATGGCTTTCTTAATCAGGATAATGAGGATTTTGAAAATACACTGAATTATGCCATATCTTTGAACCCTGATTATATAACCCTTTATCGTAATCGTTACAAAGGTACAAAACTGGAAAAAGAAGCTGGTGGCGTTTCACTATATAAAATTATTCAACAGTACCGTCTTGCATACAAACTGTTGAACGAAAATGGTTTTTTTGCAAATCCTGGGAAAAATACATTCAGTAGAATCAAAAAAGATTATGGAACAAGTGATTACTTAACCGAGCGTGTTATTAATGGAACGTCCTATGTGGGGATGGGACTGGGGGCACAATCTTTTGGAATGGAATATCTGGCCTATAATCAAGGTGCTGCTAATAAACAATTAGAAAAATACAGGCAATTGATCGAAAAGGGACAATTCCCATTTCAGGATATTTACTCTTTAAATAAAGAAGAATCTATTGCAAAAATGGTTTCTGTAGCATTCTATTTTGGGTTTGTTGATATTGAGGCGTTCCAAAAACGATTTGGTCTCAATTTTCTGGATTATTTTAAGAAAGAGGTAGAGTTTGTCACATCTCAATCCTTTATGGAGATCATAAAAAACAGAATCTATTTAACTGACCGGGGTTCTGATTATATTAACGGAATCATTCCTCTCTTCTTCTCGAAAAGATCAAAAGCAGAGCTAATGGATCTGATCGGAAAATCCGAGACAAAATCCAACGGGGAAAAAGAGTTTCTGAGCACATACAATATTGAGGAGTTTGCCCGGCCTTCAGTGACTACAGATATTATCGTTTTTTCATCTAAGAAACAACAAACTAATAAACTTTCAATACTTATGATCAAAAGAGGGGAACATCCCTTCATGAACGATTGGGCTCTTCCTGGTGGATTTATCAAGCCAGGAGAAACTGTTGAACAAACTGCTCACCGTGAATTATATGAGGAGGCAGGTGTTTCAAATATTGAATTGTCCCAGCTTGGAATGTTTAGTCAACCCAAAAGAGATCCTCGAGGGTGGGTTATTTCATGTGCTTTCGTAGGACACGTGGAGAAAGAAAATACCCCATTGAATTTCGGTGAAGATGCAATTGATGCCCAGTGGTTTGAACTTCAATTTAAAGCAGATACAACTGGAAAGTATTCCCTTATCCTCACAGGGGAACAAGGGGTTATATCTGCAGAAGTAGAAAAAAATGAACTTACCAATAATACAGCTTCGGCATTTAAAAACATAAAATCGAAAGGGATTGCTTTTGACCATGCAGAAATTATCGCAATTGCCTTAACCACCATGGATTTAGAATGTGATGAGCAATGATTAAAAGAATGTTAGTTGAATTCATTTTTTGAAATAAGAGTAATGGTGCTGGATTCATTCTGGTTATTATATCAAAGTAAACAACTTCATTCATCCAGTAGTCCTCGAATCGTATCGGATAGCTCATAGATAGTTAGAGGCTTCATTAGTAAACTATCTATACCCATTTCGTTTGCATTTTCAGAAGTAATTTTCTTGCTGAATCCAGTACAAAGAATAACGGGAATATCTGGTCTTATTTTCTTGAACTCAGAGGCTAATATATCACCTGTCATATCAGGCATGGTCAAATCAGTGATTAAAATATCGTATTTGTCTGGTTGTAAGCGAAAGTATTTCAAAGCATCAGCAGCATTATTAAATGTTTCAACTTTATATCCAAGGCCACTCAATAGCTCTTTTCCAATTTCTACTAAATATATTTCATCGTCTACAAAAAGTATTGTTTCATTTCCGTTTTGAAGAAAATCGGATTCATCAGTAACTTTTTCAGCCTTTTTTCTAATAAGTGGTAGAAATATATGAAATGATGTTCCAATATCGGGTTCACTATATACCTGAATGATCCCCTGATGATTTTTCACAATTCCGTGTACCGTGGAAAGTCCCATTCCTGTTCCTTCACCAACACCTTTTGTTGTGAAATATGGTTCAAAGATATGTGAAATTGTATCAGCGCTCATACCATGTCCTGTATCTGCCACAGTAAGTTTGAGATACTCACCGGGTTTTATATCCTGATACACAGATGAATCACTACTGGTGAATTTTACCGGACCCAGTTCAACATCAAGCCTGCCACCCTCATCTTCCATTGCATGGAACGCATTTGTGCAAATATTCATTACTATCTGGTGAATCTGTATCTGATCTGCCTGAACTGTGCCTATATTTGATTTAATATTGTGATCTATTTTTATGGTTGTTGGGATAGTGGCTCTTAGTAGCTTTAAAGATTCTTTAACAACCATACCAACATCAACAGGAATCTTTTTTGATTCGGTCTGCCTGCTGAAAGCAAGTATTTGTTGTACGAGTCCTTTTGCCCGTTCGCTCGCCATATAGATTTGATCGATATATTTTTCAATCTTATGATTACCGGAAGATTTAATTTTAGCTAACTGGGCATAACCAAAAATAGCACCAAGAATATTGTTAAAATCATGGGCGATACCACCTGCAAGTGTACCAATTGCTTCCATTTTTTGAGCCTGAAGAAGTTGGTCCTTGAGACGTTTTGTTTCTGTTATGTCATATATAAAACCATCATAATAATGAATATTATCTTTTTTGTTTTTTTGTAAGACAGCACTTATAAGGCCCCAGAATTTATCTCCATTCTTTTTCCTCAATAAAATTTCAGAATCGAATACCTTTCCTTTACTATTCAATTTATCAAGAAACTCATCTCTTAATTTAGGATTTACATAAAGGTCACCCATAGAAACCTTATATATATCCTCATCAGTTTCATTGTAGCCAAATATCTTTGCAGCTGTTGAGTTGAATGAAATTATTTTTCCATCAAATGTTGATCTATATAATCCAATAGGTGCTTCATTAAATAAATCACGATATTTTTTTTCACTTTCTTTTAATGACTTCTCTACCTGCAGGCGTTTTGATATATTTAGTCCAACACCAACAACACAGAGTGTGCCTTTTACTTTAAACCGTGCTCCTGTTAGAAGGTGGGGAGTAATACGACCATTTTTTGATATAACATCAATCTCAAGCAAGGAATGTCCTTTTTCAAAAACGTCCTTTATTGCATTATTAACATCATTTCGTCTTTTCAAAGGAAAAAAGTCTTCCGGCAGCATATTAGCTATATCATCAACTGAATATCCTGTTAAAGTCTCAAAATTTCGATTCCATTTCAGGAATTTTCCATGTTCATTTATCACATAAAATATACCTGGAAGACTTGATATCGTTGCTTTGGAGAACTCCCTTTCAATAAGAAGTTCCTCCTCAAGATGTTCTAACTCCTTAACCCTTTTTTCTAATTCGCCATAAGTAGGTTTTTCAGTCATATAAATCCTCTAAATGAACTATATAGAGGTTCCCTTGAGGTAAAAAAATATTAAATTTAAAAATTTTAATATCTAATTATACCAGACCGTTAATAAAATACAAGATATTGATTTTGATAGCATATTGAGATTTCATAATATTAGAAACTTAACCATTAAAGCAGAAAACAGAGTTTTGAATTAAAAATGAGCATATGATTACAGTTAAATATAATTGTTTGAATGACCTCCCCTGTATTAGAGGTTCCTAATATAAAAAAAAATAGAAAACTTATTTTACATTTGATTACAATACGTTATATAATTCATTTAGTTATATTTTTTTCCAAAAATTTATATTACAACTCCTAAACTATAGGCACAAAAAGTGCAAAGATATTTAGGGAATCTCTAATAACCGCCTTTTAACCGATCTACGGCGTTATTACGAAAAAAAAACTGTTGTAAAATCAGCTCGTTATTTTTTCTAATGCCTTGTATTTCAATCAAAATTCGAGTTATTAGATGTTCCCTTTAATCAAAATTTAAATTGATAATTAAGACATTAAATAGATTTATATAACATATAAAATTCTAAAGGGAGATTATAATTATGAGTACAATTGATAGATGTCCTGGCAATGACCAACAGAAAAGTTTTACAATTATCAATGTTACATGTCATGCATGTGGGGAAATTAACGAAGTATATTCAGATGAACTGCAAAAAAAACAAACTTGTGATAAGTGTAGTGTTGAGCTTAAGGTAGAAGGATAAATAATACAATTTAAACAGAGTTAATATAAATTTGAATATCTGGTTACGGAACCCTTTTATAATATTTATAACTCTCTTTCTTTTATTTTCCTGCACAAAGAAAGATCCGTATAGCTGTATATCATGTCACAGGGGACTTCATCCAGGTCTTGTTTCAGATTTTGAAAACAGTAAAATGAGCGATCATTTCAGCTGTGAAAAATGCCATGGAATAAAACACAGCTCTAAAAAAGACGTCAGTAAAACGGTCCTTCCTGTAACTGCAACGTGTCAGAATTGTCATGAAGAGAAAGCTGATCAATATTTAAATGGAAAACACTCAATTGCATTTAAAGCAATTGAAAGTCTTCCATTCACCCACAACCAACCAAATGCTTTCATAAAAGGACGAAAAGGATGCGGAGGGTGTCATTCTGCAGGCTTTGATAAAATCTCTGACAGATACGAAAAAAACAGTTTAAAACCAAAGTATGGAATGGGGTGCATCAACTGTCACACTAGACACATGTTCTCAAAAAAAGAGGCGCAGGAACCGGAGAGCTGTAAAACGTGCCATACAGGCTTTGATCATGCTCAGTATGAGATGTGGTCTGGTTCAAAACATGGCTCAATTTATCTTTCTAACCGTGCTAAAGGTATGGATACAAAAAGAGTTCCAAAGTGTCAGACATGTCATATGGTTAATGGTAATCATAATGTTATAACATCCTGGGGCTTTTTTGGAGTTAGAGCCTTTGAAAAAGATCAGAGATGGGCAAATGACAGGGAAGTTATTTTCAAATCTCTTGGTTTTATAGATTCTGAAGGCAAAAAAACTGATTTTTATAATAAAGCAGTAAAGTTGAAAATGATCAGAACAGATGAGAGTGAGTTTAATAAAATAAGAAACTCTATGGTGAGAACCTGTAGTAAATGCCATTCAAAATCTTTTGTTATGAATAACTTCAAAAATACTGAAGAGATGATGAGGGAAGCTGATAAACTATTAGCTCAGGCTATAAGAGAAATTACCATAAAAGAAAAAGAGATCCCAAAAATGTTTTCGTTTTATGATGTAAATACAATATATCAGGAAGTTTTATTTAATATGTTTATGGATCACAGGATGAAATCATTTCAGGCAGGTTTTCACATGAATCCTGATTATAGTACGTGGTATGGTTATGCAAAGATGAAACAGGATTTGATTAAAATCAAAGAATCATTGAAGTAGTCTTGTTTACGACAAAAAATCCTACAAATTTACTTTTATTAGAGGTTTCCTTCACAGGGATTATTTTACCTGAAGATTTCGGATCTCCAGTGTTTCAATAATTATACCCTTTGAATCGAAAGATTGAACGATTACCGGAAGTTTTACAAAAGAATCAACTTTAAGAATATAAATATTAACATCATCAACTGAGAAACTATTTCGACCTGCTATAGTAAGTTCATGAAAGAACTCATTTGAGTTTACTTTAATCTCAGCATTATTTGATAATATCTTTACTTTTTTTAGCAGTGTTCCCAAATCGGACTTATCTACTGTATGGCCACCTTTGCTTATCAGCGAAGAATCCGGGGAAAGAGTCATTGTAAATGACATAGATTTAAATGGTTTTACTATAACTTTGTTTGTTTTTGGATTATAGGTTAGTTCCGCTCCATTATGGGGAGAGATGAACTTCATTTCAATGAAACCTGGTTTTTTATAGAAGTATTTTATCTCAGTAGTTTCTTTAGCATCTTTTGTGTACAGAGTCGCAGAATAAGATGTTAGATTGTTAAAACTTTCCAACATGCCATTTATCAATGAGGTATTTTTACCAATAACTGTTTGCGATAAGAAAAATATAATAATAGCTGTTAGAAGATAAAACCTTGTCATTTTAACTCTGTATAGCAAGCTGTTTGTTTATAATCAGAGTTCTTAACTCATTTAAACCACTATCAACTATTCTATTATGGTTTCTTGTAAATAGTGGTTTTGCAAATGGAGCTAAGCACTTCATCCACAATTTAGTGGGGCTTACATTCCAGACGAAGTTCACAATTGTAATATTATTTTTTGAAGAAAACCTGCAAACTCCAATACCATCAAGGTCTCCCGTTACTTTAAATGATATAAAGGTATATGGAATCAGGTTTGTAATTTTAGCTTCAAATGTAAGTGTGTAGGGAAGCGTTCCTTTCCATATCGATATGAACTTATTACCTTTTTTAATGTCAGAAGAGATTATATCTATATTTTTAACTTCATGAACTCCGTAACACCACTCAGGCCAGTTTTTATAATTAACAATCTCATTCCAAACTGGTTTAAGAGGAGCATCAATTTTCCATGAATTTTTAAATCTGTATTTGTTGTAAGTGCTTAAAAATGTATTGATTTTTCTTATCATCAACCACCTGAACTTAACATTATAAAACAATCGGATTAAAGTAACTGTAGTTAACCAATTAGCATAATAAAATGGATCGTGCCAGACTTAGTCATGATATAAAGGTATTTAATATATATAGGGAATCTCTAATAATTAGAATTTTTGTTGAAATACAAGGATGAGAAAAAAATAACGAGCTGATTTTACTACAGTTCTTTTTTTTGAATAACGCTGTAGTTCGATCAAAAGGCAGTTATTAGAGGTTCCCTATAAGAGAACCTCTAAAAACTTGAATTTAATTTGGAATACAGCGTTTATAAAAGTTTTTTAGTTTTATAAAATCTATGCGTGATAAAAATGTTAATAACTTTTTTTTTATAAAAAGCTTTAATTTTATAAAGTTTACAGTTATATTGTTACGAATAACGCTTTACTTCAATCAATCAAACAAACTAAAGCCTTTTTGTTTTATAGGCTGTTATTAGAAATTCCCTAAAAAAGGGTGCTATTTTGAAAAGTAACAGTATTAAAATTGAAAAGCTTTTAATTACTTTTGTAGCTGTGTTCGTATTGGTAGCTTTTTATTATATAAGTTTTTATAACTACCTTGTATTTCATTCATTTTCTGAGTTGTTCAGCATTTCAATAGCTATGGGTATCTTCATGATCTCCTGGAATTCCAGGGGGTTTATGAAAAGTGATTATCTTCTTTTTCTTGGTATAGCATATTTCTTTACAGGAACACTCGATTTTATCCATATGTTATCCTATGAAGGTATGGGAGTATTTGAAGGATATGATGCTAATTTACCTACTCAACTTTGGATTTCATCACGTTATGCTGAGAGTCTTTCGCTTTTATCAGCCTTTTATTTCTTAAAAAGAAAACTAAATATACCATTTGTAGTATTGATTTATCTATCGCTTTTCAGCTTTGTAATAGGCTCGATATTTTTTATGAATCTATTTCCAGTGTGTTATATTGAGGGATATGGTCTGACTAAATTCAAAATAATCAGTGAATATATAATCTCATCAATATTAGCCTTATCGCTTTATATCATATATAAAAACAAAGAATCTTTTGAGCCCTATGTTTACAGATTTATTTCCATATCTATAGTTTGTACTATAATTTCTGAGCTATCATTTACTTTTTTTGTAAAGACCTATGGAATAAGTAATCTTATAGGTCACTATTTTAAAGTTTTCTCGTTCTATTTTATATACAGGGCTGTTATCAAAACTATTCTTATTAATCCATTTGATATTCTTTTCAGAAGTCTTATTAGAAACGAAAAAGAACTTGAAAAGATGTTAAATCAAAGGGGACTTGAGATAGACGAGTACAGTCTGAATCTTAAAGATGAGATTAAGAAAAGAGGATTGATATGGGAAAAACTGAAAAACAGTGAACTTAAACTGCAAAGTATTTTTAACAGCATCACAGAACCGATGGTCCTATTGGATAAAGATTCTGTTGTTTCCTATATCAATGACTTTGCGGTTCAGTATTATGGACTTTCAAACAGAAAAGATGCTTTAGGTTTAAAATGCTACAATGGTCTATGCAAGTTGAGGAAAAAGTGCAAAGATTGTAAAATACCCAATCTATTAAATAATAACAAAAAGCACACTTTCATCAGGGAAAATCCTTTTAATAGTGAACGCTTAGAAAGAGTGACGCTCTTTCCGGTTTTTGATTCTAATTCAGATATTGATTTATTTCTCTTGAGAGTAACTGATATTACTGAAACAAATATTCTTGAGAAAAAGCTGATACAGAGTGAGAAATTAGCATCAATTGGTATTCTTGTTTCGGGGATAGCCCATGAAATTAATAACCCAAACAGCTTTGTTACTTTTAACATCCCAATTTTGAGGGATTATCTATATGAAATAATTCCTATAGTTGATGAGTATGCTGAAGAGAATCCTGATTTTGAACTTTTCTATATGCCTTATCAGGATTTCCGGAAAGATATGTTCAAACTACTTGATAATGTAGAACATGGCTCAAAAAGAATTAATACAATTGTTAGTGATCTTAAAGATTTTTCCAGAACAAATGGTGATGTGAGAGCAAGTGAAATAGATCTGAGGAAACTTGTAAATAAAGTTGTGACTTTCTGTAGAAGTAAAATAAAAAGAAGTGTAAAGAATTTCAATATTAAATTAGACGAAAATATTCCAATCGTCTCATTGAATCCCTATGCATTGGAGCAGGTATTAATTAATCTTTTGATTAATGCAGCTCAGGCATTCAATGGACCGCTTAGAGAAGATTCCAGAGTAGATTTAAAAATGAAAACACATGAGAGTGTTATAGATACATTAATCATTGAGGTAAAGGATAATGCCTCAGGTATAGACGAAAAGACTATAAACAAACTTTTTGACCCGTTTTTTACTACTAAAACTTCTGAATCCGGGACTGGTCTTGGTTTATACATAAGTCACAATCTTGTTGAGAGTATGGGAGGCTATTTTGAGGTTGAAAGTGAAGTTGGGAAGGGTACAGTATTTCGAATAGTACTTAATAAAATTTATTTATAGGAACATCTAATAATTAGAAATTTTTGATGAAATACAAGGCATAACAAAAAATAACGAGCTAATTTTAAAACAGTTTTTTTTGGATATAACGAAGTATTTCGTAAAAAGTGCAATTATTAGAGGTTCCACTTATGAGGAACTGGAATTTTATAATGAAGATACTTTGCGTTGATGATGAACCTGATTTTCTTGAAACATTGAGGAGAGGTTTACTTACCTCCGGATACAAAAACTGCATATTTGTAAATAAGCCCTTAAAAGCTGCATCTTTAATACAAAATGGGGAACGTTTTGACATAGCTCTGCTCGATATTACAATGGAGGGACTCACAGGTCTTGACCTGTTAGAAATAATAAAGTCTGAATCTCCGGCAACAGAGTGTATAATGTTAACCGCAATAGATGATCTTAAGACAGCTGTTTCTGCAATGAGAACAGGGGCATTTGATTATTTAACGAAACCTCTGCAGAAAGAGGAGTTAATAAATACTCTTGAAAAGGCCCTGGAAAGAAAAAAACTTTATACAATTACGGAAATTGGAAAAAACAGTAAATCCACATCTATTGAAAATGAAGATGCTTTTAAAGAGATAATAACTGAATCTGAAAAAATGTTCAGAATATTAAGAGAAGCTGAACTTCATGCAACAAGCAGCGTACCCATACTAATAACGGGAGAAAGTGGAACTGGAAAAGAACTCCTTGCAAATGCAATACATATTGCAAGTCATAGAAGCAAAAATATGATGATTCCTGTCAATATGGCTTCCATAACAGGAACTCTGTTTGATTCGGAGTTTTTTGGACATACCAAAGGAGCGTATACAGGAGCAACATCAGACAGAAAGGGACTACTTGATCAAGCATCCACCGGAACTCTTTTTTTAGATGAGATTGGAACACTATCCCATGATCTTCAGGGCAAGCTATTAAGGGTTCTTCAAAACGGGGAATATATAAAGATTGGTACAAATACACCCAGGAAAACCATGACACGATTTATAGCTGCAACAAATGAAAATCTTGAAGAACTAATAAAAAATAAACTATTCAGAAATGACCTTTATTACAGGTTAAAAGGAGGATGGTTGCATCTACCACCTCTTAGAGAAAGAAAAGAAGATATTCCACTTCTTGTTCACAGATTTTTTAAAACTATAACAGGTGATGATGAATCTGTACCTGTGGAATCAACATCTGTTATGGAGAAACTTACTCTTTATGATTATCCGGGAAATATTAGGGAACTTCAGTCTATAATTCAATCAGCTTTAAATCTTTCAAAGGGAAAACCCATTTCTGAAGTTCATCTTCCAGAGGAGATTCAAAAAATCAAGAAAAAGAAAGTTGCAAAAAGTGATGAAAACCAAATATATGTCCCACTTGAACTTATAGAAAAAGACTATATACTAAATGTTTATAACGGGCTATCAATGAATAAAACCAGAGCTGCGAATGTTCTTGGTGTTGGTCTGAATACATTGAGGAGAAAGCTTAAAGCCTATGGGGTGTCTTAAAGTTTAATTAAAAATTTATTTTAAAACTTATTAAGGGAACTTAGGTTTTCATATGTTTCTTCTTTAGGGAATCTCTAATAACTGCTCTTTTTGCGAAATACTTCGTTATTACCAAAAAAAACTGTTGTAAAATCGGTTCGTTATTTTTGGTCATGCCTTGTATTTCATCAAAAATTCTAATTATTAGAGGTTCCCTTTAGTCTTGTTAGGATCTATTAAACCACTCCAAAATGGAATATTAGCTTTTTTTTGTAATACCTCTGTATTCTAATTAATTAAAATATAAATAGTTATTCAGGCATTAGGTCAGATTAATATGGTTTTTTGGTTAAAATACGATAATAACCGTTCCAAAATGGGATAGGTCTTTTTCACTTACCTATAATAATGAGGTATAAAGACAAATAATAAAAGTTAAGCATACCTTGTGATAAGAACTCATAAAAAAATATTGAAATCATCAAATTTTATTTAAGGGAATCTCTAAGAAACTTTATAAAATAAAAAAGTTTCTTATAAAATTTCAATTATTAGCGACTCCTCCAGAATAGATAATCTGGAACCTAACTGCCTAATAACACATAATATATAAAAAGTGTTACTTAGAAGAGGTTCCCTTATGGTGTTAGAAAATTTGATCATGCTAATACAATTTACAAAAAATTAAAAACATATTTTCTATTCGACTTCCTTCTTAATTTAACAAGACTAAAGAGGTTTATAAAAAACATATTTTTTTATTTAGGGATTGGCTTGTTTATTGCAAAATTAGTAATTAAAAACATTTCTATGGTGACGAATGTGAAGAAAGTATTAATTGTTGATGATGAAATTGTTCAGATAGAATCTCTAATCAGGGGATTAAGGATTAGTGGATTTAAAGCTGAAGGAGCAGAAAGTGGTACTGAAGCTCTAAATATTCTCGATAATACTTTTGATCTTGTAGTTACCGACTTTGAAATGCCTGGAATGAATGGTCTTGAACTAATAAAGGAGATAAGAAAAAAATTTTCAAATATACCTGTTATACTAACTTCAGCATTTGGGGACAAAGATCTTGTTGTAGATGCTATGCATAAAAAATGTAATGGTTTTTTAGATAAACCTTTTACTCTTGATGTTTTGATTGATGAAATAAATAAAGTTTTGTAACGTTAAGGAGTATAAAATGAACTTTGAATCTATTGATGAAATTCTTAATTTCGCAATTGAAAAAGAGGTTGAAGCAGTGGAATTTTATAAAAAAGCTTCAGGGCTTGCGCATGTTGAAAGTATTAGAGATGTTCTTTTGGACTTTTCCAATGAAGAGAACAAGCATAAAAAAATGCTTGAACATTTTAAGGATGATCAGAAAAAAATTGAAAAATATGAATTTAAAAAGATTCTGGATTTAAAAAGAAGTGATTTTCTGGTTGTAAATGTAGAGTATGAAACAGGGATGAACTTTACAGATATATTGAAACTTGCAATGAAAAGAGAAGAGATGGCTGTAAAGCTATATAATAAACTTTCAACTTATGCTCTCGATAGTAATGTTGAAAATCTCTTTCAAATTCTGGTTCAGGAAGAATCCAAACATAAGAATATTTTAGAAACGATGTACGATGACCATATGACTAAGATGGGAGATTAAATCACGTTAGTTAAATTTTGTTTAGGGAATCTCTTCTAAGTAACACTTTTTATATATTATGTGTTATTAGGCAGTTAGGTTCCAGAATATCTATTCTGGAGGAGTCGCTAATAACTGATCTTTTTGCGAAACACAGCGTTATAACAAAAATAAACTGTAGTAAAATCAACCCGTTGTTTTTGTTATGCCTTGTTTTTCATCAGAAATTCCAATTATTAGAGATTCCCTTTAATAGTTCTTAATATAAAAGGGAGTATACTCCCTTTTTTGCTTTACTCTCTAAAATTATCAAATTTAGCAATTTGTCATATCCATCTGGCATTCATATTCATAATTTTTTTGGCTTAGTCTCTGCTCTCTTCTTTTTAAAGCTTCTTTATTTCTTCTTATCTCATCATCAGATTCAGTTTTAAGTTCAGGAGTATCCTCAGTTGGTTTAAAATCTTCACCAAGGGCTACAAATGTTAAATAAGCTGAGGCAATATGAGCAACCTCACCAGTCAGAAGATCTTCTCTTTCAACTCTCACACCAATTTCCATTGATGATTTATTAACCATATTAAGACTTGCTTTGAATGATATCAAATTCCCAATATGTGAAGGGTTATGGAAATCAATTCTATCTATCGATGCAGTTACACATATTTTACGTGTATGCCTTACAGCAACAACTCCAGCAGCATTATCGATTTGTTTCATAATAACACCACCATGAATGATTCCTGCTGGATTTGCATCATGTGGCATCATAACGTGGGTTATATTAACAGTACTTTCACTTATAGTTTTAGCGTTCATATCAGATCCTTTTATTTAAAACATCATGTCAACAGGTCTTCTCTCAGGTACAAATTTGTGTTCAATTTTAGATTCATTCAACTCTTTGGATACATATAGATTACAGAAACAACTTCCATACTCTTCAACATCAGGTTCCCGGTATACACACGGACATATAATATCCTTGTCTTTATCTCTTTCTTCCTGAGCTAATCTGCACGGGCAAACCATATATCCATATCTTTCTTTATTAACCAGCAATGCTTCTATGAGTTCCATTACCTTCTCTTTGTCATTTGAAAAGTAATATCCCTTTGCCCGCTGTATTTTTCCTATTTTTTCATAGAACTCATCTTTTGTCATAGCCTTTCAAGAGCCTCCTTAATTTGTTCCTCTCTGAAACCAACAACAACACTCTCTCCAATTTTAATTGTTGGAAAAGAACACTTTGGATTTAACTCTTTAATTTTTTTCAGGTGTGGTTTTCTCTCCTCTTTTTCAAGAAGATCCACATCCAGGAATTCATATTTAACATTCTGTTTATCCAAAAGTTCCATACTCAACTTACAATTTGTACAAGTACTTAAAGAGTATATCATTATATTATTTGCTGGCATATCTGACTCCTGTTGTTTTTAAATTCTATTCAAATGAGATTACAATATCATCATATGTTTTCTTCCATTTTGCCTGTGGAAGTTCCTTTGTTTTATCGAAATATCCAAAAGAAATGATCATTGGAACCCAATATTTATCTGGTATCTTGAACTCTTTTTTTATTCCATCCATATCAATTCCATCCATAGGGTGTGTATCAACTCCTTTCGCTTTTGCAGCAAGCATAAGTGACATGGCAAAAAAGCCTGTATTTTTACAAGCGTATGCAACTTCAGCTTCTTTACTATATCCATACAGTTTTTTTCCAACCTTACCAAGAAAAGCAAATTGAGATTCTTTAGCAGTTCCCTCCTCTATCATTTTTGTAATGACTTTTATTGATCCTTCATTATCATTCTTCCACCCTTCAATATCTGCTAAAACAATGGCAGTGACAGGAGCTTCACTTACCTTAGGCTGACCCATTGCGAGTTTTTTGAGTTTTTCCTTATCTTCAAAATCTCTTAATACGACTAAATTCCAGGGTTGAAGGTTAAAACTTGATGGTGTGTATGCCGCTGTATTTACGATATCTTTGAAAAGATCATCGGATATATCCTTTTCAGGATCAAAAAAGTTTACAGCTCGTCTTTGTTTTATTATTTCAATAAATTCCATTTTTTTCCTCTTGTAAATGCAGTTTTTATCTACCTCTGTAGGGAATCTCTAATAACTGCCTTTTGTATGAATTACTGCGTTACAAGAAAAATATAACTGTTGTAAAATCGGCTCGTTACATTTTTCTCAAGCCTTGTAATTCAACCAAAATTCTAATTATTAGAGGTTCCCTGTATTAATTAATGAAAAATATTTTATTTGGATAGATTAAAGAGCAAAAACTGTACCCACTTTTAGTTTTGGATAATATAAAAAACAAGAAATAATGTAAATGTGCGAAAAAACAAGAAATAAAAGTTAGTATTTGATGTGATGGAATAATGTATTTGTAGATTATAAACAATCGAGCTGAAAAAGTTTTCATCTATTAATAAAACTCTTTTTCAGCCCGTTGAAAGGTATTATTCAGCTATTTCAAAAATTGTTAATCTTATTCTGATCGGTAAAAAAAGCTATTAATCAAGTCTCTCGAAATAGTCTTTTTCGGCTTCACAAAGTGGACAAACCCAATAGTCCGGTAGATTTTCAAAAAGTGTACCGGGTTTTATGCTTTGTGTATCACCTGTTTCAGGATCATAAACATATTCACAAGGGCATTCATATTTATCCATATGCCTCACTTAAGGGAACCTCTAATAATTAGGATTTTGATTGAAATACAGATTACAAAAGCTTTTGGTTTTGTAAAATCTCTGCCTGAGAAAAAAATAACGGGTTGATTCGTTTATAAAAAGCTTTTATTTTATAAAGTTTACAGTTATTTTTTTCAAAAACGCATTAGTTCGGTCAAAAGACAGTTATTATAGACTCCCTATATCAATTAAAGATCTTTAAGTTTATTTGTTAAAATTCTAATGTGTTTCATCTCTTCTTTAATAATTGAATTGATTTTATCAGTTCCAAGACTTGTGGGAACAAGATCTTTCATTCCGAGATAGAAAACAATAGAATCCTTTTCTGCCACAATTGCACTTTTTAATACATCTTTTATAGATGAAGTATCGATCTCTTTTTCAAAAAAAACGCGCATATCAGCAAGGGATTTGCAATAAAGAACAGCATCATTATCTGGATCAAATGTTTGTGAAGTTTTCTCTTTCTCTGTTAGAGTTTTCTGAAGTTCAATAAAAGTTTTTTCATGATCATCTTCCATTACAGCAAGCTCAAGCAGCAACTTTTTTCCTTCTGCATCAGCAATTTTATCAGCAGCATCTCTATAAAATTTAGCACCATTTTGTTCGATCTTCTGAGCCATTATTAACACTTCATTTGCGTTAAAATCATAATTCATGTTCTTTCCCTTTTTTTGTTTGTTAATAAAATCTTACGATTAAATTTATTATTTTTTAAAACTTTCAGACACAAAATAATTATCTATAATCTACTTCAAAAAACATGCCATATTATTAGATAAATCTTAAGTATGCCTTGTAGATTCAGATTACATTATAACTCTAACCGACTTAATAGTGCCATAACTTCCTTTGATACAGTGTATCGTTAAAAACACCATTGATACAAAGATGTATCAGATAATTGTTTGGAACAATTTTTTTGAAATCAGTAAAAAAATAAATGTAATTAATTTTTATAAATATAATTGAATAAATATTATAACTTACTTTTATTAAATAATATTATAATTCTTTATTTCTAATAATGGCATAGAACTTGAAGAATGTATCAATATTAACTTTTGAAGAATAAATAAGATTGATAATTTAGAAGAGATTATAAAAATGAGGAGAATATCATGAATAAATGGAAATGTTCAAAATGTGGTTATGAGCTAACTGAAGATGAGCCACCTGAAGTTTGTCCTTCATGTAGTGAAAAATGTGCTTTTCTGGATAAAACCTGCTACACACCAGATTGCTCAGGTGAAGGCGTTGATGACAGAATTAAGTAGTAATTAAAAAAAATAACTAAACAACAAATCAGATTTGATCGGAGGAAGAACATGGACGTGGTGTTACTTTCGCGGCTCCAGTTTGCGGCTGCTACAATGTTTCACTTTCTTTTTGTCCCACTTACACTAGGCTTAGCTTTTTTAATTGCTTACATGGAAACTAAGTATGTGAAAACTGGTGATGAAATGTATTTGAGAATGACAAAGTTTTGGGGAAAACTATTCTTAATAAACTTTGCACTAGGAATTGTCACTGGTATTACATTGGAATTCCAGTTTGGTACAAACTGGTCCAGATACTCTGAATACGTCGGAGATATCTTTGGTTCATTATTAGCAATTGAAGCAACTGTTGCTTTTTTTCTGGAATCAACTCTAATTGGTATATGGATCTTTGGATGGAAGAAATTATCCAAAAAAGCCCATGCTACAGTTATGTGGCTTATTGCAATAGGTGGAACTCTTTCAGCTGTCTGGATTTTGATAGCAAACTCATGGATGCAGCATCCTGTTGGCTATACTATAAGAAATGGAAGAGCAGAATTAACAGATTTTATGGCAGTTGTAACTCAAAAATTTGCAATTTTAGAATTTTTCCATACAGTTTCAGCCGGTTATATCCTTGCCGGTTTTTTTGTAATGGGAATTAGTGCATACCATTTACTAAAGAAGCAAAATATTGAATTCTTTACCAGATCTTTTAAAATGGCCCTTATGTTTGCCCTTGTTTTCTCACTATTTGAAGGCTTAACAGGTGATATGCATGGTACTCATATAGCTGAAGTTCAACCAGAAAAATTAGCTGCAATGGAATCCCACTGGGAAACTCAAAAAAATGCCCCTATAACACTTTTTGCTATTCCAGATGAAGAAAATGAGAAGAATCTTATAGAAATTGGTAAACTTCCTTCACTATTAAGTATTTTGTCATTCCATGATCCTGATGCTGTTGTGAAGGGTTTAAAGGATTTTCCAAAAGATGAGAGGCCTCCGGTTTTTATAACTTCAATGGCTTTTAAAATAATGGTAGGTTTAGGAACTCTATTTATTATTTTAACAATTTGGGGCTTCATTAGAAGAAATAAATTAACAGAGTCTCCGAAATATTTGAAAATTATGCTTTTCTCTATACCTCTTCCCTATATTGCTATCGAAGCTGGTTGGGTACTTGCTGAGGTCGGTCGTCAACCATGGATTGTTTATAAACTATTGAAAACTAAAGATGCAGCATCTCCAATTGTGACATCACAGGTAGCAACAACTCTAATTGGTTTTATTCTGCTTTACGGGTTTTTAGGAGCATTAGGTTTCTATCTGATTTATAAATTTGCCAAGATGGGGCCGGTTGAAGAGAAGTAGAGATAAAATAAATTAAAAATTCCGGAGGGTAAAAATGGAATTACAATCGATATGGTTTTTTCTTTGGGGTCTTCTTTGGGCAGTCTTTTTTGTGACTGATGGATTTGATTTCGGAGTTGGAACACTACTACCTTTTTTTGGTAAAACAGAAGAAGAGAAAAAAATAATAATGGCTTCAGTAGGTCCTCTTTGGGATGGAAATGAAGTCTGGCTTATAACTGCAGGAGGTGTAACTTTTGCAGCGTTTCCAAAAGTATACGCAGTAATGTTTTCAACACTTTATACTCCTTTGATGCTTATCCTTTTTGCACTAATAATCAGAGGAGTATCTTTTGAATTTAGAAATCAGATACAATCCAGGCAATGGAAAAATTTTTGGGATGGATGTTTTTTTATAGGTAGTATTGCTCCTGCAATCCTTTTTGGAGTAGCATTTGGGAATATTTTCCAGGGTATACCATTTGATTTAAATGGAGTTCTACATGGAAATCTGTTCACCTTTTTAAATCCATATGCTCTTCTTGCAGGAATTCTTTTTTTAGCTCTTTTCCTTCAACATGGTAATCTGTGGCTTAATATTAAAACAGAAGGTGAGTTGAATGAAAGGGCTCAGAATTTTGCTGGTAAAATATGGATAGCAGTTCTTGTTCTTGCAGTAGCTTTTCTTGTGGCAAGTTATTTTGCAACTAACCTTTATGCAAACTACTTAAAGTGGCCTGCACTTTTTCTTATAATTATATTTACAGTGGTATCTCTGGTTCTGGTCAGATTTTACATAGCAAAAAAAGCATATTTTAAAGCATGGTTTGCTTCTTCCGGAACTATCATTGGTGCAACTTTTTTTGGAGTAACAGGTCTTTTTCCGGTTATGTTTCCATCAAGCATTGACAGCAATCTTCATTTGACTGCCTTTAATGCATCATCATCACCGCTAACTCTTAAAATTATGCTTGGGGTAACACTTGTTTTTATTCCAATAGTAATAGTTTATCAAGCCTATACATACAAACTGTTTAGTGGTAAAGTCACAGATGATGAAGCAAATCATGGATATTAAATAATCAGGGGGAGAGATGAAAAAGTATTTATTGTTGTTTATCGCTATAGTTTATTGTGGAGTTGTATTCGCTGAACCAACAGGCCCTGAAAAAATTACTATTACAGGGAAAAAAAGAGGACCTGTAGTTCTTGATCATAGAAAGCACCAGAAGATAACATCAACCTGTTTAACATGCCATTCTAATTTTCCCAAGGAAACTAATGGGTTGAAGGCAGCAATAAGTAAAGATGAAATAAAGAAAAAATTTGTGATGAATAAGGTTTGTATTAAATGCCACAGATCTCTTAAAAAAACCGGTAAAAAACATGGACCAACAGCATGTAATAAATGTCATCAAAAAAAGAAAAAGAAGAGGAGTTAAATGAGCATTACACTGTCGACTCTTTTCTATAGTTCTCTTGCAGGAATTGCAACGATAGTTGGAATACATATAATAAGACTGAATGGTCTTTCAGCAAAAAAATATGCAAAGTTTTTAATGCCCTTTGCAGCAGGTATTATTTTAGCTGTTGCTTTCCTGCACCTGATACCGGAGGCAATTGAACATAACAAGAATTCTGTCATATATGTTTTTATAGGCTTTCTTGTATTCTACCTGCTTGAAAGTGGCCTGATAATGCATGCAGGCCCAGAACTGCATCACATGGAACACAATGATGAGACAAAACTTTTTGTTTCATCACAAATGGCGTTTATAGGTCTTTTAGTTCACTCTTTTATTGATGGTTTGATAATTGGTGTTAGTTTTGAGATCGATTCAACGATAGGTATGTTCACAACATTTAGTATTATTATGCATGAACTACCTGAAGGTGTTACAACATACTCACTCCTTGCCATAGTAGATTCTGAAAAGAAAGCATTAGTGAAATCATATATTGTAGCACTTGCAACACCTGTTGGAGCAATAATATCACTTTTATTTATTAAAACATTAACTGAGCCAAGTATAGGGATTTTACTTGCTCTCGCAAGTGGATCCTTTATTTATGTAGCTGCATCGGATCTAATTCCTGAAACCCACAACCATAAAAGTTTTAAGAATATATTGTTTCTTTTTTTAGGTGTAGCGCTGATTTATTTTGCAACGAACATGCTACATCAACATTGATGGCATAGAATATGTAAGTACTAAATATAAATTTTAAATAACTTAAGGGAGCTCTAAAAACAAATTTTGATTGAAATACAAGATTAAGAAATAAATAACGAGCGGATTCGTTTATTAAAAAAGTTTTGATTTATAAACATTACAAAAGTTTTTTATTTAGAAGATACTCCGTAGTTTTGATTTATTTCTTTGAAAACAACTAAAGTAGTTCAGTTAAAGCAGTTACTGGAGATTCCCTAAATACTCTGGAGGAAAAAATGAAAAAATATGTATGTGATATCTGTGGGTATGTTTATGATCCTGAAGAGGGGGATGATGCAGGTGGAATAGATGCTGGAATAGAGTTTAAAGATCTTCCCGAAGACTGGATCTGTCCTGTTTGTGGTGTAGGTAAAGACGAGTTCTCTGAAGAATAAAATAAAGGGAATCTCTAATAATTAGAATTTTGATCGAAATTCAACGTTTATAAAAGCTTTTAGTTTTATAAAATCTCTGTATTAGAAAAAATAATGAACTGATTTTACTACAGTTTTTTTTCGTGATAACTCAGTGTAATGCGAAGCATTCACAACTTTTCAAGCTGATAGACGAAAACCGCTGTAGGTTCGTTCAAAACAAGCAAAACTAAAGCCTTTTATTTTATAGGCAGTTATTAGTTTCCCTAAAAGGATGATTTAGTATGCAGTCCGTAATAAAAAAAGGTATCTACGATGTTGGTGTTGAGGACTGGAATGTAAGAGATTTCCATGGCTACTCAACTGAAAAAGGTACGTCTTACAATGCTTTTTTAATAGTAGATGAAAAAATAGTATTGGTTGATACTGTAAAAAAAGAGTTTTTTGATCAACTTATTAGAAATATTTCAAAAATAATTGATCCATCAAAAATAGACTATGTAATAAGTAATCATACCGAAATGGACCATTCAGGTTCAATTCCAAAGTTGATGCATATTATAGGTAAGGACAAACCTCTCTACTGTTCCAATTTGGGTGAGAAAGCTCTTTCCGCTCATTTTGGGGATAATTATAACTATAAAGTTGTTGCTGGTGGTAGTGAACTTAATATTGGGAAAAGAGATCTTGTATTTCTTGAAACAAAGATGCTTCACTGGCCTGACAGTATGTTTACTTATGTAAAGCAGGATAAAGTACTGTTTTCAAGTGATGCATTTGGTCAACACTATGCTGGTTTTGAAAAGTTTAATGACAATATCTCTGAATCTGTAATTATGCCCCATGCAAAGAAGTACTTTGCAAACATTTTAACTCCTTTCTCAGATAAAATTCTAAAACTTATCGAAGAAGTAAAAGGAATGAATCTTGAAATAGATATAATATGTCCTGATCATGGTATTTACTGGAGAAAGAACCCTTTAAGTATCATTGAGCAATATGGTGAGTGGGCAAAACAAAATGCTAATGATAAAGCTCTTGTAATTTATGATACAATGTGGAATTCAACTGAATCCATGGCTCTTTCAATTACAGATGGAATTGCATCAACAGGTGTAAATGCAATTCCTATGCATGCAAGAAAATGGCATAGAAGTGATATCCAAACTGAAGTACTTGATTCAAAGGCTATAGTTTTTGGATCTCCAACCCTTAACAATGGCATATTTCCAACTATTGCTGATGTTATGACCTATTTAAAAGGATTAAAGCCAAAAAACAAAATAGGTGCATCTTTTGGTTCCTTTGGATGGAGTGGGGAAGCTGTTAAGATTCTTAATGCTGAATTTACTAACATGAAGATTGATCTTGTAAATGATGGTTTAAAAGTAAAATATGTTCCGAACCATGAAGTGATTTCAAAGTGTTTTGATTTTGGAGTTGAAATTGGAAATGCTGTAAAGGGTTAAAAGGAAGGAATTAAATTTCTGAAATAATCTATTTGACCGGAAGTTATTACAGGGAACCTCTATATTCCTTATCTATAACTTCCGGTTTTCTATTAGGATTTAATATGAAAACTAATATTTTTATAAAGAAAACAGAGTTTAATTGCTCTAAAGAGGAGCTCTTTGAATGGCATGAAAGAGAGTTTGCACTTGAAAGATTATCCCCCCCTTTTGATCCTGTAAAAGTTATAAGCCGAAAAGGGTCTGGTATTGAGATTGGAGCTAAAGTAACTATAAAAATGCATGCTGGACTAATTCCATTTATATGGAAAGCTGAACACACTGAATATAAAAAACCTGATGAGTTTGCAGATATTCAGGTTAGTGGCCCATTCTCTTTCTGGAAGCATACACATACTATTACAGATAGTGGAAATAAGGCATTTCTTGAAGATAAGATTGAGTATAGTCTTCCTTTTGGTTTTATATTAAATAAACTTTTCAGGAAAAAAATTGAATCAAATCTTTCTTCCATCTTTAAATTCAGACATAAAACTCTGGCTAATGATCTTATTCTTCACAGTAAATACGGAAAAGAGAGAAAAATAATCCTGATTGCTGGTGCAAGTGGTCAACTTGGATCAGCACTCATTCCCTTTTTCTCAACGGGTGGTCATAAAGTAATTCGTCTGGTAAGAAGAGAACATATAAATCAGAATGAGATATTCTGGGACCCCTCAAAAGGTTTTCTTGATCTTTCAAAAGCAGGTAAAATTGATGCTATTATAAATCTTTCCGGTGAAAATATTGGTGAGGGACGATGGACAAAGAGTAAGAAAGCAAAGATTATTGAGAGTCGAACAAAAACAACAAAACTTCTGGTTGATGAAATTCTTAAGTTAGATGATCCACCTGAAGTTTTTATCTCTTCATCAGCAATTGGGTTTTATGGAAATACTAAAGAAAATATTGTAAATGAAAAAAGTGAACAGGGAAGCGATTTTATCTCTGAAGTATGCAAACTATGGGAAGATGCTGCAAGATCTGTTGAAAAAGCAGGGGTAAGACTATTAAATGCCAGGATTGGAGTGGTTTGCTCCCCACTTGGAGGAGCACTTGAAAAATTAATAACTCCAACTAAAATGGGATTTGGTGGAAAACTTGGAAGTGGAAAACAGCATATGAGTTGGATCGGTATGGATGATATTTTAGGAATATTCTACTACTTTATTCATGATAAAAAAATAAGTGGTCCTGTAAATATATGTACTCCAGATTCCATTACAAATTATGATATGATAAAAGCTATTGGTAAGGCTCTAAAAAGACCAACATTTTTTACAGTACCATCTTTTATTATAAAAATATTGTTTGGAAAGATGGGAGATGAGATAGTTTTATCAGATATGAGGGTTAAACCAGAAGTTTTGATTAATTCATCCTATGAATATATTTGTGATGATTTTGACGAGTATTTAAAATTTGTACTGGGTAAAAATTAATTGTTTGAACTTCTTATAACTGGTTTTGATATACTATTAGTTCCATATTTAGCTAAGGATTTGATTAAATGAACAGATACTTTAAATTTTTTTTTCTTTTACTTCTTACAGTGGCTCTGTTTTTTGGCTTTTTACACCTTTTTGTATCAAGTAACTCATTTAATTATGAGAGATTACATATCTTTCTGTTTAACCTCTGTACCGGTGGTTCTGTAATTATCTATTATACCCTTGGTGAGAAAGACTTTCAGCCAATTAACCTGTTTTTTTTATCCCTTTCAATTTTATATGCTTTATGTACATTTTTTCACCAATATATTGCAGCAATTGTAATAGCTTTTCTTCTTAGTTTCATTACTGAAAAGGTTAGAATTGGAAAGTTTGGTTTTTTTCCGTTAGCCTTCTTTAAGAATGATGTAAGGGTTTATAAAAAATTCCATCAGGCATCGCTACTATGTTTATCAATCGGTCTTTTTCTGTCAGGCCTGGTAATAATAAACTCTGAATACCACAGGGTAATTACTTTGAAATTTCTAAAATTGGACACTTTTTTTCTTGGATTCTCCTTTCCAGTTTCTCTGATAACCATGTCAGTAATGTTTAAAAAAATCAAAGAAGATTCAAGGGGAGCTGTTAATGCCCTTAAAAATGCCAGTTTCTGGACAGTAAACCTTGGAGTTATAATATTTTTTGGTTTTATTCTCATGGAAAAGTACATTTTACAGGTATTTGTTACAACAATCCTTTTTTCATGTGTTATTACTATTTTTATTCTTTTCAGAAATATGGCTGGTAGGGGGCAGGATAAACATTTCTTAACTTCAGGTATGTTTTTTCTCCTTGTTACATCCATAACAGGAATAATATATATTCTTCTCCATTTCTTTGACTATTCAGAGCAATCAGGAAAATTCCTTTTAAGAATACATACATTTTCAGCTCTCTATGGCTGGAATATAAGTGGATTAGCAGTTATTATAAGATACAGGGATTTTCCAATTCAACTTAGCTCAAGAAGAACTATTCTTCTTCACTGGATAACAGTAATGATCTTTGCGCCTATCGGATATTTCTATCCACCTCTTGCAATAGTTGCAACTCTCTCATATTTTGTATTGATAGCGCTTGTTTTGTTTACAAACAAGATTGCTAAAGTATGATTAATCCACGGTGAAGTGGTCGATAAAAAGACAATAAGATAAGTTTTAATCTTATATCCTACTTGTTTCTTTATTTCCTCCCACAACCAGAATAGCTATGTATTTTTATTCGAGACATGGCATATTTCTTGTACTACTTATCACTGAACTGATTTTGAATTTAGACTAAAGGGAACCTCTAATAATTAGAATTTTGGATAAAATACAAGGCATTTCAAAAAATAACGAGCCGATTTTATTACAGTTTTTTTTGGAAATAACAAAGTATTTTGC
>JAAELO010000289.1 GCA_024226555.1 Desulfobacterales bacterium
AAACTATACAAATAAAGCCAGATCTCCACTTACTAAATTCATTTATGAAAAGTTTTCTGATGATTTAGATTTTCTTTTCAATATATGAAAAATCATTAATGATCCATTTTTTCACTTTTTATGTGTTTGTTATTTCAACTTTTAGTAAAACAAATATGAGTGCTGCTTTACTAATTCAACTCCATAGAAACTGTCTTTCGTCGATTGCAAACTTGATTTAAGGTGCAGAGTACACAGAGCCAGAGAAAGAGACGAGTGTCACGTTTTAGCGATCTACTGAACTAAATAATGATTCTAAATACAAGATACTTATAGTTGATGCAGGGAAGTTGGATTAAATCAAACATACCATATAAGGAAAATTAGCTAGGTAAAGATGATGAAGTTAGTTGCTTATAAATGGAATGAATTATGCGAGTGAGTTGAAATTGATATGGTGATGACAAACAAGGAAATGATTGAACTAACACAGAAGTGATATGACGCAATGTGAGTTGTGTTAAGGAATTGCTTATTGATAAGAAAGGGCCTAAAATTACAATATAAACTTTCACTACAAACTTATCAATTCATTTTATATTATTTTCTGTTATCTTCTTTTTTCAGAAAGAATGTGCAAATACAATGGAAAGGAAACAAAGAAAGCTGGATAGAGACAAAGCAAAGGATCCTACAGCTGAAACAAATAAACTGGTTTGTTATACCTGGTTTTTAAAATGTTTTTTTAATATT
>JAAELO010000290.1 GCA_024226555.1 Desulfobacterales bacterium
CGTTCGGCGATAGTTATGCTCATTGTCGCAAGATCAGTCAAAAAAGGAGGGTGGTGGGTGGTTGGTGGGGGGGGGGGGGGGGGGGGGGGGGGGGGGTGTGGGTGTGGGGGGTGTGTGGGGGGGGGGCCCATACCCATAGTAGGGGAACGTCGGTCTCCCCTGGCTGTGAAGTACGGATCAAAAAACTGCATTTTTTGACTGATTTTGCGAAAATGAGCATAATTTCTCAGTGCGTCCTCAGGAATTGCGAATTTCAGTTATGGAAAACTGAATCCTCGGTCTCCAAGGAACTGATCGAATTCGATCGGTCGATCTGTCTATCTATCTAGGCTTATTTATTCTTACTTTTCGGAAAAAATGACCGACTTTTTCCTCCACAGCTCCCGCGCCGCCCCAACACCACGGCCGGTATGGGTGTATGTATGGTGGTGGCAGCCACATGGTTACCAGTGGGGTCGGCCTTGGTTGGGCCGCGGCGAACGTACGAGATCTGGAAAATAGTTGTTTTCAAAACCGGGCTCTGTAAGCAGCCAGCAGCAGCAAGCAAGCAAGCAGCAAGCCTCCATAGTAGGCTGAAAAATGAGGGTTTTCGCTCCGTACTCCTCCACCA
>JAAELO010000291.1 GCA_024226555.1 Desulfobacterales bacterium
GTTAAACTTGGCGTACATTGATTTTTAGGCACCTAAAGGTAATGTGCAATGAGAAAAATAATTATACCCCTCTCTTGCAGGATTGGAGTTGACAGAGTGATGACGTCAGCAAAAAATCAATTCAAAATTGTTACTATGTAAAAAGATTTCACCATTATGAAAATTCATGTAAACACATTTATACGTTCTGGCCACTAAATAATTTAAAATAAAAAAACAAAAAGTTTTGGCAAAGGAGTGCAAAGAAAAGTAGCTGATGAGTTAAAAATCCCCAAGAACTGGTACAACTTCCTTCACGTTTCAAAGAATAAGCAACAGCTATTCGAATAAAAAACACCAATTTTTGGCAAAGGAGTGAAAAGAAAATTAGTTGCTGAAAATCCCCAAGAATTGGAACGACTTCATTTAAATTTCAGAGAATAAGCAACAGCTATTCGAATTTCTAACCCGCAAAGTTCAAGATCATAAATTTCCTGACGATCTCATTGTAGTAATAACAGACGGCCAGTCAGTTGGTGCTGTAGGAGTGCAGTCAAGTGAGATCGCCTCTCCAAATTGGAATCACAAGGAGGCAGATACGCGAATCTTTATTCATTTAAAGCATGCCATGGCATTGGGCGCAAAGA
>JAAELO010000292.1 GCA_024226555.1 Desulfobacterales bacterium
AAATTCCTGTGATAGGAATTCCTTGCAATATTGCAAGGAATTCCTTGCAATATTGCAAGGAATTCCTATCACAGGAATTTTTCGTCAATTTCTAATTTCTTGCGATCAACAGAAATTTCTTGCAATATTGCAAGGAATTTCTAACGGCTAGAAATTTCTAACTGAAGAAAATTTCATGAAGTTAGAAAGTAGAATCTGAATTTAGAAATTAGAAATCAGAAATTTTCCAGCACGGGAATTTCTAACTTGCAAAAAACAAGGTTTTTAGAAAATTTGTACTTTCTAACATACCGAGGGTGCTTTTTTTTGGTTAGAAATTTTATTTGAACATATGTGTCGATGATCCAATGGGACCCCCTCTGGTATGAGCCGGGGAACAACTCGTAGACGGCTTCCGACGTGACCAACCCCCCTCAAAAACATCAGGGAACTCGAAAAAATGGGTTTGGAGCTCCCTCGTGCACTTCTACTACCTGCTCCGGAAAGAATCTCGCCGAGATTCATTACCGCCTACAGAAATTCTTCATAGAAGTGGGACCCCCT
>JAAELO010000293.1 GCA_024226555.1 Desulfobacterales bacterium
CTCTAATAACTGCTCTTTTTGCGAAATACTTCGTTATTACCAAAAAAAACTGTTGTAAAATCGGTTCGTTATTTTTGGTCATGCCTTGTATTTCATCAAAAATTCTAATTATTAGAGGTTCCCCATAGTTATTTATGCAATTAATAAATACACCTTTATCAACTAAAAAATTACCAATTCTGTAACATTTGGGATCTTTCGTATAACGATCATAGATTGTAAACAGATGTAAAAGGTTTTTGTTCTCTGAAGTTTTTGTTTTTATATCAGCACCATGGTTAAGAAGTAATTGCATTATTTTGATGCTTCTATCATCATAGCAATTCTTGTTTCGAACAATCCAGGAAAGCACACTCCCATAACCATCACCAATTATATTTACATTGGCATTGTTATTAAGGGAATCTCTAAAAACTGTCCTTTGAGCGAACTACTGTGTTTTTCGAAAAAATAAAACTGTGTAAAACCGCCTCGTTATTTTTTTCTCAACCTTGTATTTCAATCAAAAACCTGGTTTTTAGAGGTTCCCTTAAGTAAGAATTTAACTGTATTAAGGTCACCTCTTGCTGCTGCTATATGTAAGGGTGTAATTCCCCTATATTTACAGTTAATATAATATCCCTTATTGATGATATAATCTTTTAAATATTCAATCTGACCAACAGAAGTAAAGTGTGTTAAAGTCATGCATTTTTTCTCTTCAGGAGTTATTTTCTCATTAAAGAGGAAACATCCACTGGAACCAAGCAAAATAAGGAGTACAAAAAGGACCTTTTTATAAAATTTTCTTTTCACAAAAAATTCTCCAAAGGATTATAAATGGTAAATTTAAAAAGTAATATACCTTGGTGAAATATTTTTTCTGACAGTTAGTTTTCTAAAGTTTTCATCGGGATAACCAAGGGCAATAACAGAATAGATAGTTTCACTTTTATTGATTCCAAGGGATTTTTTAAGCTTTGAATCGTTTGCTATTGCACTAACTGCAAAACCAATCAGGCATGTTCCAAGGCCCATTGCATGAGCTCCTAAAAGAATGTTCTGAGTTGCAAGAAGAGCATCCTCTGAAGGACAGCTTGATTCTTCTGACCCACCAACTAATATAACAGCGGTTGCTCCATGGAAGAGCTTATCAATCCCTTCTTTTTCGTAAAGTTCAATTGTTTCTTTAACTGTTTCATAGTAGTTCTCAAAGTAGAATTGAAGCTTTTTATTTCCAAACAGTCCCATAACGTTCCTTAGAACTGTATTTGCAGACATTTTATTTAATTTTTTAAAAAAATCCCCAATCTTTTCACCGAAAAAAGCAACATCTTTTTTTGTTGGAACAACTGTAAATGTCCATGCCTGACAATTTGATCCGGAAGGTGCAGTTGTTCCTATTTTTATAAGATCTTCAAGAACAGATTTATCCACATTGTCATTTTTATAATTTCTGCAGGACCTTCTTGAAAGCATGAACCTGACAAGTTCTGCTGTTTCAAATTTACCATGTTTAATCCATTTATCCTCATATGTGAATGTATCAAAATCAATTTTTTCAAATTCTCTGTTTTTCAGACTTATTGCATCCTTTGGGCAAATCGCAATGCAATGTCCACATGTGAGTGATTGATCTCCGGTAATATGTGCCATTCCATTGTTAATGGATATGGTTTCAGAAGGACACACAGTTATACATAGCCCACAACCATCACAAAGTTCAGGATCGATTTGAATATTTATTTTTCTTTCCAGCATCTGTTTACCTCTTGTGTGGTGAATTATAGTTAATATCAATTGATATAAAAAAAAAGTGGTAACTGTCAATTTGATTTCTAAATATAGCTAAGAAGTTTTGATTTAAGGTTTTCTATACTTGGGAGTCCAAACTATGATACTGGCAATGCCATACACTTTGTGATAATTTATTAAATCTCCTTTTTGATTGTTGTTGGGACAACATCGCATGGGAGTCGTTCAGATGGCAGAGCTCTGAACTTGTACCTTGCCAGAGGACAAGGTTTTATTGTTGGAACAAATGATTTTTGAGGGAACCTCTAATAATTGCCTTTTGATCGAATTACTTAAGGGAACCTCTAATAACTGCTCTTTTGGCGAAATTCTTTGTTATTTCCGAAAAAAACTGTAATAAAATCGGCTCGTTATTTTTGGAAATGCCTTGTATTTCATCCAAAATTCTAATTATTAGCGACTCCTCCAGAATAGATAATCTGGAACCTAACTGCCTAATAACACATAA
>JAAELO010000294.1 GCA_024226555.1 Desulfobacterales bacterium
TAAAGCTGAATTGTAAATACGTCTGGTTGAATAAGAATAAGAACCAAATTAAAGTATATGGGATTTAATAATTTAAAGAGAAGAATAAAAACGGAAGAAAAGACCACAACATAACTATATTAGCAACATAAGATTTTATTATCACAGATTTTTGACTTCTCTTGTAGAACATTGTTAATACCTGAATTTTGCACGCAAATCACCTCTGTGATCAGAAGGTGTTTTTTTGAACCCTTCAATTTTTTACCCTCTGGTTAAAAATTCACTAACGTGAGCTATGTCAAATTTGCTTTTAACCTTACTTCATAACCTTACTTCCGTTTTGTTTTAGCATATTATCAACTACATATAGCCGTGCAAAAATATTTGTGCTCAGAGACCGTTTAGTAAAAATCGGCATGACCAGCCTTTTTTTTCCTTCCAGGGTCTTGCTTTTGAACGCATAGTATCTAAAAAATTTAAAAAACTCATAAGCCCTGATGTCCTCGAATCATGTATGGAGTATCGTACTTTGTTGGTGTTGGAACCAGAAACTACTTTCGCGGCTATGAACAGAAGCTTTAATCGTGCTATTCTGATTGTATTGGTATCAATTCTTTGCAGAGCTTCAGGAGCACAGTCAGTTGTCTCAGCATCGTCCTGATGGATACTGCTTTTTGCAATCAACTTTAAATATCGCCAAATGTTATATGCAAGCATTACAAGCTGAAAGAAAGCATAGTTGGTTTTAAATTTGGCTGAGGGTATAGCCGCAAGTCCCTCACGTTTGGCTTCACCAACGAGATTCTCTACATCCGCACGTTTATCATATATGGTTATAACTTTATGAGCTTTAGATTTGAGGGAAGTAACAAAAATGCGATATTTGTACGTGACATTAGAAAACAACTCAAGTTGCACTTGCTTACCGGGCTGTGCAACCTTCTCTTCAGGAATTCTCATTGCAACAAATCTGCATGGAACTTTCCAGCCCATTGGCGTGTAAACGCAACTGTTATATTCTATCGCTTCTTTCTTCTTTGAACGATACCATTTGTCGGGGTCAAACGGAGGATCGCATCCTCTATTTGCTATAATAAATTCAAATCCGACTTTTATAGATTCAGATACACTGTCCCAGCTCATAAATTCACCATCAGCTCTGACAAGCACTTGTCGCACACAACCTGGTAGGTATTTTTTGATCTGAGCGATAAGGGATGCTGTTTCTTCTCCACTCATGGTTTCTCCTTTTCGGAGTTTTCCGGCAATGTATTCTCTGGTCTCGTAAATAAAAGCAAGCACCGGCCGATAACCTTTTTTCCCTCGATTTTTTGTGTTATGACCTTTTCGACCACCTTCCTGATCGCCATACAGGGTCTCTACAGTTGTATCAATATCCACATGTATCTTTCGAAATCCCAGGTTGCATAACTTCCAGGCACGTTCTCTAAGAACTCCCGTCATATCTAAAAAAGATTTCGCCTGATTAATCCCAAGGCTGTCAACATAACGCCAGAATGTGCTAGCTACAGGTAAGCATGTCACCTTAAGAAATCCACAGATTATAGAATCCTTACGTATATATGAAAAATGCCAAAGACGATTAAATCCTATAAAAAGCAGCATCAGAACGCCGGACACCATTCGGTAGTTACCCAGCTTGGGTTTACGTTTGGGCTTTATATATGTGTCGTTAAAAACCTCTTCAAATTTGGTTAAGTCCTTAAATTTAATCAGGGCTAAAAGTCCGCCAAATGGACTCAAGTGTTCAGTACAAGTTTCATAAACAGTTGAAGCATTGATTTTATTGGCCTCTTCGGGATTTTCCATAAGGTCTTTACTGGTGATGCTTGCCGTGATATCCTCTTTTTGTTTTTTAACCATTTGGGTTACCTCCTGTTTTGTTTATGTGTTTGGTGAAACTCATATATAACAGGAGTCCCAAATGGTTTTTCAACTATTTTTTATTTTTTGGTGCAAAATTCAGGTAATAACTTAGTCCTAAGACCTATCAACTATAACCTGACAACTGCAGGTCGATTATAGAGAAATAGTGTTCAGTAATTCAGCCGATTAGGCCAACTCAGTTGTA
>JAAELO010000295.1 GCA_024226555.1 Desulfobacterales bacterium
AAATTAGTAAAAATATTAGTTAAAAAAATAAGTGAAATAATAAGTTTAAAAGTAAATATAAAATATATAAAATATATATATATATATATATATATTAGAAAAAAAAGGGGGAGGAGGTTACCTAAAGAGCGCATTTTATGGGTCATGGCTTGGATATAGGGAGATGACATTAATTTCGGGGGCTTTGTGGTCGATATCGTAAGTGGGATTGTTGATTGTTGGAGGTTGGGATTGCTGGAGATAATTGAATATGTGGACGGTGGCATGATGAAAGGTTGGAAATATGATAAGCAGATGATTGTTAACAATGCGAAAATTGTTAGAATGAGGAGTCGCTCTCGTAAGCTGGTGTTTTGCCAACCTTTGCACAAAAAGGGGCACGCTTTTTTTTGCGCAAAACAAAAAAAAAGCAAAAACAAAGCGCAAAAAAAGAAAAAAAGTCATGGCCAAAAAAAGAGGGGGGGGGGGGGGCAAAAATACAGACAGAAAAGGCCACGGACAGAGCCAAAGGGTAGGAATTCTACCTTTTGCACTACCTACACTTTGTCCAAAACCAACAAAAGGCGTGGCCGGCGTAGGGATATCCACTCCATACCGTACACATGTGCGGGCGTACATCGCAAACCCGCAAAACAAAACACAGATTTAAACTGAACGTTGT
>JAAELO010000296.1 GCA_024226555.1 Desulfobacterales bacterium
ATTCTGGAGGAGTCGCTAATAACTGATCTTTTTGCAAAACACATCGTTATAACAAAAATAAAACTGTAGTAAAATCAACCCGTTATTTTTTGTTATGCCTTGTTTTTCATCAAAAATTCTAATTATTAGAGGTTCCCTTAATATTAAATACTTTGGAAGTATAAAATATCAGTTCACCAAGGAAGTGAACCATGGATTCCTCCTGATATTCACCAGGTTCATAATTTTGTTCTTCTTTTTTTATAAACAGGGAAAGATATCTACCTATTAAATTTCTAATAAAATTTTCTATCATTTGCTTTTCCGTATCTGTTTTATTTAGAGATTCTCTTATAAAAATTTATTTTCTTGTATAGCTTGAGCTTCTCTTAATATTTAGCTTTTGCATTCGGCTTCTCAGAGTATTGGGGTTTATTTCTAACAGTTCAGCAGCTCCATCTTTGCCTGATATTTTCCCATTGGTCTGTGTTAATGCCCATTTGATGTGTTCTGCAATTGTATCATCGAGTCCGGGATTAATTTTGTGTGCTACCTGCGGCTCTCCCGGTTTACTCCGGTTTGTATGAATCAGATCCGGGAAAGTTAATGGGTTTCCTTTAGAGAGGATGAGAGCTCTTTCAATAAGGTTTTGAAGTTCCCGTACATTTCCTGGCCAGGGATAATCTGTCAAAGCCTTAAGTTCTCCGGATGCAATCTTTGGTGGAGTTGCTATATTCATCTCCTTACATTTGGTGAGAATAAAGTGTTCCACCATAAGTGGAATATCACGGGTTCTTCTTCTTAAAGGAGGTATGGTTATTGGGAAGACATTGAGCCTGTACCAGAGATCTTCACGAAACTCTTTTTTCTGAACCATATTCTCAAGGTTTCTATGGGTTGCACATATTAGTCTCACATCACATTTTACAGGAAAGGTTCCACCCACACGTTCAAACTCTCCTGTCTGGATAACTCTAAGAAGTTTGGTTTGTGCGGAGAGAGGCAATTCTCCAACTTCATCGAGAAACAAGGTTCCCTTATCTGCTCTTTCAAAAAGACCCTGCCTGGTTTCGACAGCTCCTGTAAAAGAACCTTTTTCATGACCGAATAGTTCGGAATCTATGAGGTTTTCAGGAATCGCACCACAATTTAAGCTTATTAGAGGACCGTTTGAACGAGGGGATAGTTTATGGATCTCATTGGCTACTACCTCTTTTCCCGTCCCTGTTTCTCCCTGTAAAAGTACGTGACTCAAGGTCGGAGCAACCTGTTCAATCATATGTTTGACCTTTTTCAAGCCTCCATCGGCGCCGATCATAACATCCCCTTTGACTTTTCGTGCTTCTTTTTGGAGTTCACGATTATTTTGTTCAAGCTCCATAAAGCGAAGAGCATTAGATAAGGCTATGGCAAAAGGTTCGTTCACTTCAGTTATGATGTTACCATGGGATGTACTATATCTATCCGGGCCAAAACCCACAAATGTCAGGTTTCCAATAATCTCATCCCTGATCTTAAGTGCGCAGGTTATGCTGCTGAAATGTTCAAGCCTTTTAAAGTAATCAGCATTGGCAAAATGGGTCATCACCTTTTTGATTTCGTTGTTAATGGGATGAGTCTCATCTCTGATCCATGGAGTGGTTTCTGATCTGGATTCTTTTTGCCATTTCTGGACAGTCCTCCATGCAGTATCCGAAATTGGAAATGATCGATTCACTAATATGCCACCACTATCATAAGCACCGGCAATTATCCTGGCGGACTTGGTTTCATATTCATAAACGGTAATACAGATACCATTCAAAGGTAGATGTCCCTTGAGGTAGACATACACATCAAAAAGGGCTTCATCAATTTGAAGACTACCGCAAATCCTGCGTGTAACCTCACGAAATAAAGTTTCCATTTAAACTCCCGAATACTCGTTTTATTACGAAATATAACGAATTGTTACACGATATTTCGTAAATATCAAGGGAAGAATTTATTAAATAGCCGTTATTACTGCAATATTGATATTGGCACAGGATTTGCGATTACACGTGCCTATAAACATAGTCTTTTTATTAAAAGGGAACCTCTAATCAGAATTTTGCTTAAACAAACAAAACTAAAGACTTCGGTTTTATAGGCAGTGATTAGAGATTCCCTAAAAACCTTAAGATAGTGAGAGTATTATGAATTTGATTGAAACCGCAAAAATATATGGACAGATGGTAACATTTCTTGCAACTAACAACCGCTTTAATCTGAAGTATCTTCCAGATGGGCTTAATAATAGTGACAAATTTCTCTCAGCAGCTGATGCAGCGAGGGTTGTTCCAGAGGGGGCTGCTGTAATATCTGTAGGAATGGCTGGCCATGCAAGGTGTTCAATCCTTTTTCGGGCAATCAGGGATGGATTCTTAAAGGAACAACATCCATCAAATCTAACATGGCTAACCGTAAGTGCTCAGGGTGGGCGAAGCAAAACGCCTGGTACTGTTGAGGAAATTGCAGTTCCAGGCCTCATTACAGAGTATATAAGTGCCCATGTTGAAACCAGCAGAAAACAACTGGAAATGGGAACAAATAATGAGCTTGAAATTCACATCATGCCCCAGGCTGAGATCACATCAATCTTAGATTCCCAGAGTTGGGGGGATTGTACATGTCTAAGTGAAACAGGCATAGGAACCTTCCTTGACCCTGAAGCGGGTGGAGGAACTGCTGTAACTCCTAACAGCCAAAAGTGCTATGTAAAAAGAGTTGGGGATCAATTGGAGTATAGGTTACCAGAAATAGATGTAGCTCTATTTAATGCCCCATATGCTGATAGAGAAGGTAATATCTATTTCAAACATGCATCTGCTATTACAGAGATAAAGGAAGCTTCACTCGCTGCGCATTATAATGGCGGCAAAGTAATAGCTACGGTCTCAAAAATAATCGATAAGGATGAAACAGCAATAGGTCTTTCTGCCAAATTTGTAAGTCATATCGTTGTGAACCCGGAAAGTGAGCAAACTTTTTCCATTAAACAGAAAAAATACTGGCCGATGTTTACTGAAGGTGCCAATGAAGACTTTACTAAATCTATCGCAAAAATTCGAAAAATTAATGGTATTGCAAAATACTCTCCTGTACGTGGTCCCGTTGAGAGCACATTGGCGCGTATGGCAGCTTCGCTATTTGTTGGAGTTGCCAAAAAAGGAAATCTTGTAAATCTCGGAATTGGCCTTCCAGAAGAGGTCGGGCGACTGGTTTATGAAGGCGGTCTTTTTAATGAGCTTACTTTCTCATCTGAAACTGGTGTATACGGAGGTCTTCCAGCGTCAGGACTATATTTTGGCGGTGCTATTAACCCTAAAAAACTTTATTCCTCAAACTGGATATTTAACCATTACAAAACAAATCTTGATATTACTGTTCTTGGCATGCTTCAGGTAGACTCAAAGGGAAATGTAAATGTTTCCAAAAGAGGTGAAGGGGTCAAAAATTACGTTGGACCAGGCGGTTTTATGAATATCGCTGCCAGTGCAAAGACCATTATTTTTATAGGTAGCTGGATGGCAAAAGCTAAATTTACACTTGAAGATGGTAAGCTTACCCTTGTAAATAAGGGGATTCCTAAATTTGTTGATGAACTTTATGAGATCACATTTAATGCCCAGGAAGCACTTAAAAAAGGAAAAGCCATATATTATGTTACAACTGTTGGTATCTTCAAACTAACTGAAAAAGGTCCTGAGCTGATTCAGGTAATGCCTGGAATTGATGTAACGCGTGATATTATAGATGCAAGTTCTGCTTCTATTCAGATTTCAAAGAATCTTGAAAAGGTCCCTGCAAGTATAGCTACAGGGGAAAATTACAAGTTAGCCTGGTAATAAGCGTTAAAACTATGCGGCAGCAGTGTCGCATTGTTTTATTCTTATGAATACCTACAAAGATTGATTTACTAATTCAAACCACATATTTCTCAAAAAAACTATTTATAAAATCACCCTACAAATCATACAGGAGTATTTTTCAAAAAGATTATAATCTTGACAACCCATCAAAAAAACACTTAGATATCCGTTTTATTTAAATTTAAGAATTGGAGTTGAGAAAAATGAGTAACACATGGGTACCACTTGATAACATAGATATGGAATGTTTTGCATGTGGTCTTGAAAATAATCACGGTTTGAAAATGAGGTTTGAAACTAATGGCGAAAAACTAAGATCATTTGTTTCAGTACCTGAACATCTCAGGGGGTGGAGTAATCTGGTTCATGGAGGTGTTATTTCAACTATGATCGACGAAGTAATGTCATGGTCAGCAATTCATCTTCATAAGAGGTTTATCCTTACTAAATCTATGACAATAAATTTCAAAAAACCTGTTAAAATAAAAAAAGAGCTAATTGTTTACGGTTTTGTTGTTGAGAAAAAAAACGACAGACAGGTTGTCATGGCAGCAGAAATCATTGATGAAAAGGGTGATATTTGCGCATGTGGCACAGGTGAATTTGTCCTGTTCACAGCAGAACAGTTTTCAAGTCTTGAACTTGTCAAAGAGGAACAAATCAAAGAAATGGCAGCATCATATTCGTAATGCTTAGTTCATTAAAACCGTGCATTCTTTAAAAATTATAATGATATTGAATCAACAAGAATGCCGGGGTTTAATCTTTTGAAATTGATTCAATAATTCCACTCTTTAGGAAATCTCTAATAACTGATCTTTTTGCGAAACACAGATTTATTTTGTTATGCCTTGTTTTTCATCAAAAATCCTACTTATTAGAGATTCCCTTTATTTGATGTTCATCACTTTTAGTATGGAAAAAACATCCTTTAATGTGTACGGCTTAAAATGATTTGTCCCTTTCTTATAGGCGTTTATGTTCTGTATATTACAGATAGTATTGATAATTATTTCTATTAATCAATTTATTTTACACCGATACTAATAACAATTACCCCTGTCCCCTTCAATTTGTTTTTGATTTTTATCAATTATGAGCATTGAATTTCAAATATATAGGTTAGTCTTTTAATTATTATAAAGACTGAATTTTAGCTTTGTAACTCGGGATCTTATTGAAGCTTTAATATTGTTTCTATCATTTATGTGTAGCAGATAACTTGAATACCTTACATTCTTGATATAAAAAGATCATTAATAGCTTTGTTCAGGGAGCATGTTATTAAAATAACCTGAAAATAATTAAACTCAAATATTTTAAAAATTACTCGTTGTTTATATTTTAAATATGCTCTATAAAAGACCGACTGTCCTACCCTAATAAATTCTGAGCAGTCCCTGTTTTATTTCATTTTATGATTTTTTAATAAAATAGGTTGCAAACAAGTTATATTTATGGATATAAATAATCACACAGTAAACAATGTTTTTTATAGGTAACCGAGGTCTGATTAGAGATGGGTGTGATTTTGGATAAACACGCTTACACCCGCATATTAACTATTGCTTAATCGAAACCGGTATTTTTATGTCAGATATATTATTTATCTCAGGATCTTAATAAGATTTTGAGGATTTATCTGATGCAAAAAAGTAGCAAAAAGACAGTTTTCGCTTGGGCACCATGGTAAAAGAAAGTGAGGCGTTTATGTTCAGAAAAGTTATTATCGCTTTAGTACTGATATTATTGGCTTTACCCGTTAGTTCATCTGCAATGGGGAGCTTTACCGCACAGAAGGAAGATAATTCTAAAAAATGTAAAACGATATACCCCGTTGTTTTTGCACACGGATTTGGATTTAAAGAGGGTATGCTTGGTTTTCTGGATTATTTTTACAAAGTTGAAGAAGCAATAGTAGCTGAAGGTGGGGTCACCTTTACACCAACAATAAATGCAATGGATAACGTTGAAAATAAGGCTAAATCTTTTAAGGAGCAGGTTGAAAAATTTATGCTTCTAACAGGTGCTGAAAAAGTTAATATTATCGGACATTCCCACGGTGGTATTTATACCAGATATGCAATAACTATGCTTGGAATGGAAGATGTTGTTGCTTCACATACCAGTATTGATGCTCCTCAAAGAGGATCCTCCGGTCCTGATATGGTTCTTGAGATGTGTCAGGCAGTAAATAACATTACAGGATCAGCAAATGGTACAACAGAAAATATCGTTGGAGATATTGTAGATGCAATTTATGGAAACATTCTTGGAGACAATAATCCAAATAGTGAACAAAACTGTGTAGAATTATCAACTGACTACATGCAGAATGAATTTAATCCTGTTGTGACAGATAGTCCAAAAGTTTATTACCAGAGTTATGCTGGTGTTATAAAATATATATCTCCCTCTAATTCTTGGGCAATGTTGCTTTGGCCAGCAATTGGACTTCGTGAAGGAGCAAACGATGGGGCCGTTTCAGAATTTTCAGCTAAGTGGGGAAATTACAGAGGTAAATTAAAAGGCGCATGGTGGAGTAATGGAGTTGACCATATAAAAGTTGTCGGTCAGCCATTTGGAATCACACCAGGATTCGATGCACCTGAATTTTATACTGATGTAGTTAGAGAGCTTGTAACAACTGGTTACTAAGTGATTTGATTGTTCTAATTATTTAATGGGGGGGTGTATTTCATACCCTCCATTTGACTTTTTATACATTTGGAAAGAAAAATATGAAAAGAAGAACTTTGTATCTGGTTCTTGTGAGCGTGATAGTTGTTTGTTCTGTTTCTTTTTTTTTATTAAACAGAAAAGATAAAGAACAAAAAATATATATTTTTGATCAGCATCATAATATTACCCTCAATGATGTTGAGGAATCATTAAAAATTACCCCCTCAAAGGCCAGTAATTCAGTTAAGATAAACTTAGCCCAAACCTCAATGATTAAGAGTATAGACCATAAGGCGCTAAAATATTTTAAATCCTTGGAGAAGATGTTTCCTGAAAGCAAAGACCTTGATGAACATTTTAAAATGATTAAAAAATATCTTCTATCGCAATTCCCCCTTGATGAAGCAACATTCATATTTGAAACTTACAAAAGCTACCTCACTTGCGAGGTTGATATATCTAAAAACATTGATATGAAAAGCATAAACTCTTTCGACCCTCTGGAAGTTATTGAGGCTCTTTCCAATGTTCAAAATCTTAGAAGGTTAAAGATGGGGGATGATTTAGCTGATGCTCTTTTTGGAGCTCAGGTTAAATCCAGTGAATATTCCATAAGGAAAGCTGCCATTCTGAGAGATGATTCTCTTTACGGAAATGAAAAGGAAGAAGCACTTCAAACTCTTAATAATGACATGTGGGGGGATGAATCAGATGATGTTGGCAAGAACTTGTCAGCATATAATTTGTATCAGGAAAAACTAAATATCTATAAGAAAGATATTGAAGAGTTAGGCTCTGAAGAAAAAAGTGAAATGATTAGAAATTTCAGAAAAGATTTTTTTTCTGAAGACGCTGTTAAAAACCTGGAAGCTGTTGAGAGCAGACGTGAGGAAGAAAAAAACAGGGAGTCACTATATAATGAAAAAGAGAAAGAAATTGTAGATTCCCAGGACCTTGATGATGATGCAAAAATTGAGAAAATTGAGGCTTTACAGGATGAAATCTTCGGTGACGATGCTGATAATTTCAGGGCACGATTGAAACTTAGGGTTCAATAAAATTCATTAACAAGGGTTTCCCAATATTTTTTTTGGATATAACTAAGTGTTTCGGAAAAATTGAAGTTAATAGAGGTTCCCTTAAATAAATGTTTAACAGTCAAAAATTTATTCTTAAATCCTTCCCTTTAAAATATATCCTTTTTTTTAATGCATAATATGAAGTACTTTTTACGAATTTAAAAAACTCATAGTATTACTTATTTCTGCATCTTAATCATTATTAGTTATAATAGTATTCTTTATTGGTTAATATATTATCTTATTTATTTAGAGCTACCTAATTATATTAGGCAAAATGATATTCACTACATATAAAACCCTTGCATTTTTAATAGGCCCTATATATAATCGATTTTCATTAATGGGTAAATATTATAATTAATGATCAGTTTCAATAGAAATATCTATTTTAAATAATATTACTATGAATGCTTTTTGTATTCTGTTTAAATATAAAATCTTTATTTAATTATAAATATAATAACTTAAGCTTAATAAAAGGACTTATTATAATAAGTTGTCAATAGTACTTCTGCGTTCAAAAATAGCTTTTAGGATATATTAGCAACTATTTAGAGTGCTTTTCACCCAGTTACAATTTATGAATATTTCTTAACAATCAGAATTGCGTTTTTTTAAAGACTTAACAGATTTTTTTATAGTGGAATCACATGGGAACCTCGAGTAATGAATTTTGAACAATCAACTTATTAGAGATTCCCGTAGTTTATTATTTTCCAGTAACCTTTAATAAAGAGGAGTTGAAATGAAAAAGAACTTTCGATCTGTCTATGTTTTGTTTTTATCTTTATTGTTTTTAATTGTTAATTCTACTGTTTACGCTGATACAGAGCAAGATGTACTTGCAAAAATTAATGTCTCAGAAAACGTAAATCTCAGTAGTTATAACGTTCATGCATATTTGCAGGATGCTTCAGGAAAAGATTATGTTCTTGTTAAAACAACAAAAACACAGCTTTTAAATTCAGGTAAAGCCTATGAAGTTATTGATGAAATAACAGCTTCTGAAGAAAAAAAATATATAATTGCACTTGAAAGAATTAAGGGCGCAAGAGATAAAGCTGCTGCTGGTTTCAAAGTTCTGCTTGATGATGGAAAAAATATTATATTAAAACTAACAAAAAGCGAATCTCTTAAACTCGCAAATCTTGGTTTTGAAATTGAATGGCTTTCAGAATCCCCACTTGTTTTTAAGAGCACAGTTAGCAAAATGGCTTTATCAGCTACAAAGCTTGCAACAGCATATGATCCGACAGTTGCTGAAATGATAGGACTTGTTGATCAAACAAAAGTTTATGATTATACCAGCAAACTTACAGGTGAAGAATCAGTAGTGATTGGAGGATCAAGCTATACAATTACAACCAGACATACAAATTCAGGAACTCCTTTGGAAAAGGCAACGCAGTATGTTTATGAATTTATGGGTAATCTTGGATTATCAGTTAATTATCATAACTGGACATACTGGGGTACATCAAATCGCAATGTTATTGCTGAAAAAACCGGAACTGTTTCACCTAATGAGATTGTGTTAGTAACTGCCCACCTTGACAGCTTGCCTTCCGGATCACTTGCACCGGGTGCTGATGATAATAGCAGTGGTTCTGTTGGTTTGATGATCGCTGCAGAAATAATGAAACAATATGATTTTGAAAGAACTGTTAGATTTGTATTTTTTACCGGTGAAGAGCAAGGTTTATATGGAAGTAAAAGATATGCAGATAAAGTGGCCTCAGATAGTGATAATATTGTAGCCGTATACAATATAGATATGATTGCATGGGACGATGTTGGTGGTCCAACCCTAAGACTTCACACAAGATCAAGTGATAACCCTGGTTATTCAGGTGATATGGTGCTTGCAAATACCTTTGTTGATGTTGTTAATAACTATAGTATGAGCTCAGTTCTTACTCCTATTATCGATTCTGATGGGGTTACTGCAAGTGATCACTCACCTTTCTGGAATAAAGGATATTCTGCAATTTTAGCCATTGAAGATGATGTAGATGATTTCTGTGATAATTACCACACAACAAATGATAAATTATCAACACTGAATATGACCTATTATACTAATTATATAAAAGCATCTGTTGGAACAATTGCCCATCTTACAAAAGTTGCATCTGAGCCTGAGTTAACAGCAGCTTTTAGCTTTGCTGCAAATCTACTTGAAGTCACTTTTACAGGTCAAAGTACAGTTCCATCGGGTTCTACAATAGTGAGCAGGCTGTGGAATTTTGGAGATTCAAGCACATCTTCTCTTCAAAATCCTGTTCATACATATCCATCAGCAGGTACTTATACTGTAACGCTCACAGTTGAAGACAACAATGGAAATACAAATGTAGCAACCAAAAGTATTGAGGTTAAAGCTGTTAATGAGTACTGTACTTCCAGTGGAAATAGTAATAACTATGAGTGGATTTCAGAAGTTCAAGTAGGTAGCTTTTCAAAAACTTCAGGTGCTTCAGGATATAGTGATTTTACAACTCCAGCGATAAGTCTTTCAACTGGTAATCAAACTGTAACTCTTACACCTGGTTTTAACGGTTCTTCATATAGTGAATACTGGAAAGTATGGATAGACTTTAATAATGACGGAGATTTCGATGATTCCGGAGAAGAAGTTTTTAGTCAATCAGGAAAATCAAGCGTATCAGGTCAAATAACTATTCCTTCCTCAATCACTGGTGAAAGAAGGATGAGAGTTTCAATGAGATATAATCAATATTCATCATCATGTGGAACTTTTGATTATGGTGAAGTAGAAGACTATACAATAAGTATTCAATAAAAATGTTTGAGTATTAAATTATTCCGGGATACGATTTTTGTGTTCCGGAATAAAATCAACCCGTTGTTTTTTGTTATGTCTTGATCAATCTGATATATTGATAATCGGTTCTTGAGGCTTGAATGTATTTTATGTTCTTCATAAATTATTTTAGTTTATTCTTTAAAAGCATCCATAATTCTATCTATTTCTCCTGATTTGGTCATTTTATAAACTGTCGCATCAAAACTCTTTCGAAATTTATAAGCATACTGGTGCTTCCCATTTTTAATTGCAATCTCAGAATAACCTATATATACGGGATCAGTTCCAATAATTGCCCCTATCTTAAATTTTGTATGAAACTTTTTTTTATAAATACCTTTAAATGCATTGTAAATACCTGCTTTTTTCATGCGATTTATCTCATAATCAAACGCTCTGCTTTCCATCATAATACAATCACATCTTTTTATTAATAACCTACGGATGATTTTTTCCGAACCTTTCAACTCAAATAATTAATCTTACCATCCTTAACCAGAGATCTGAATTTATCACCACCCCATCCATCAAAACCAGCTACATTACTGATATTTAATCCTTTATAATCCTCAGGCCAATTAGGTTTCGGCTTTTTTAATATATTTTCATTACACACAGCTACAATTGTCTCTGTATAAAAAGGGAGAGAATATGGATAAAGATAAGGCCAATCATGCCCATGAAAAAAAGCCGGTGCCAAACCGAATCCGTTTCCATGCTCCATCATATATCTACCTCGTTTCCAGGGAACAGGTGTCATCTTAACTTTAAATCCATCCATTTTTTTGAAAACGGCTTTAAGCACATCGATATACATCCCTTTTGCTTTACCATCCTCCGCATAACTAAATGGCATATAAGCATCATCAACATAAATATTTACTTCTATATCATTCCCAAATGCATTAAGAGGAAGGAGCATTAAAAAACAGGACAATCACTTGAATTTTCATTTTTTCTACTCCTTTATAAAAAGGCCACATAACTAAACCAATTGAAGGGAATCTCTAATAACTGTTCTTTTGGCAAAATACTTTGTTATTTCCAAAAAAAACTGTAATAAAATCGGCTCGTTATTTTTTGAAATGCCTTGTATTTTATCCAAAATTCTAATTATTAGAGGTTCCCTGAAATGTTAAATGCTTAAAATAAAAGGTCGCAAGGTTTACTCACCTTCTGCATAATCTGAACGAAAAGAGCTTATGGCTATATTGAATTTCTAATCTTCATCTTCATTTTCAGGTTTTTTTTACACCACATTTTCCTTGAATAGAAACATGTAGGAATTTTGATATTTTTGAATCATTAATGAATAGCGGATAATCGTTAGAATTTAAAGCTTTTGTCCAGTTTTCCGTTTCCATTATTTACTATCATATTTAGTTTTTTTAAAAAAAGGTTTGTAGCTCGGAGTTGAATAATTAGGTTGAAATCCATATTTTTTATATATGAGCTTAGCTGCTTCAGACTGGCTGAACTCCAATATTTTGTTGTGAAAAATCTCTAATTTTAGTTTTGAATTTGGAATGTTTCTTCTGATACATGTGACAATAGGTATTTTGGCTAAAGGGTACTCACGATATTTAAATGATAATTTAGCTTTTTGAAGTTCACTTCCTGTTCGGGCCCAGAAATCTATAATATATGAATCCCTTTGTTTCATAAACATTCGCACTAATAACTTCGGCAGTGATGTCCCCTCTAATTTATTTCCTTTAGGAATGATGGACTGAAAAAAAAATAAACTTTCTTTTGGAACTAAAATAAATTTTCCTTTTAAGTCCTTTTTATAATCAGTTAGCTCCAACTCTTTATCAATATTCTGAAATAGTGTTGGTTGAACAGTAATTATTGGTTCACATGTACAAAGCATAGTTTCTTCATATTTTTCAGCAATATAATTAACAATTGCAAACAGGTCGATTTTTCCATCCTTTATTAATTCAAATATTCGTGATGGAGGATATGAATCATAAGTCAATTTGAATCCCAAATAAGGTTTTATTTTATCAATAATTTCTAAATTAATTCCAGGGTTATCTGGTGTAGATAGCTCTTTGTTAATACTGGTAAGGAGGAAAGTGCATATAAGCGTATTCCAGTTCCGTAGCTACGATGGAATTTGTTAACACCATTATCAGCATAATGACAGGAAACAGCTTTCTTCTATTTGATTTTAAAAAAAACAGATGCATTTTTTCTTCCTAACGTTATCCGTCATATGAGGCGTTGGCAGGTCGTTAATGCTCCCCATATTGCTATAACAAACCAAATAGAAGGTTTCTATTCGGTTTTAGTTATATAACAGATGGTAAAATAAAGGTACATAGGCACCATCAACGGTATTATTATTTTGACACATCAACGACACCAAGTTGGTTAACACCCCACTGGTGCATCATTTCAAGGATCGGAAACGCACTTTTACCAATATCAGTCAGTGTATATTCCACACGGGGTGGAACTTCCGGGTAAACTTTCCTGAGTATCAATCCATCTCGCTCAAGCTCTTTGAGTTGCTGGGTCAGCATCTTCTGGCTAACACCGGGGACAACCCTCTCCAGTTCCTTGTAACGTTTGGTTCCATCATTAAGATGCCACAACATAAGGCATTTCCATTTGCCGCTTAGTACATCCATTGCAACCTCAACCGGACAATGATATTCCCGGCCATTCCATTCAATCATTAAAACTCCTCCAAAAAAAAATATCCAGTTCCCTACTGTTTGACGACAATGCGAACAAATTGGTTCGTGTCGAACAAAAAGGTGCCTTCTTGCGCCTCATTTTGAATGATTTATCTTCAAATTGTAATATCGAACGCATTACCAAACATTAAACTATTTTATTAAGGAGTACAACAATGACATACCCAAGAACTTTTTCACATATAGGATTATCCGTTACAAATCTGGAGCAGGCCGTGGATTTCTATACAAAGGTGCTTGGCTGGTACATGATTATGGAACCAACCGAGATTGTTGCTGACGAATCTGCCATAGGTGTGATGTGCAACGATGTATTTGGCGAAGGCTGGGGCAGTTTCAGAATTGCCCACATGTCCACAGGTGACAAGATCGGTGTGGAAATTTTTGAATTCAAAAATGCCGAGAAAAGGAAAAACAACTTTGAATACTGGAAAACCGGTGTTTTTCATTTTTGCGTACAAGACCCTGATGTTGAAGGTCTGGCAGCTAAAATAGTTGCGAACGGTGGAAAACAACGAATGCCTGTGCGTGAATACTATCCGAATGAAAAGCCTTATCGAATGGTGTACTGCGAAGATCCCTTCGGAAACCTCATTGAAATTTACTCCCACAGCTACGAATTGACTTACTCAGCAGGTGCATATCAGGAATAGGTTTGAGCATAAAGATATAAGGCTCGCAATTTATGTGGGTCTTTGTTTTATTTCTCGAAGAATTTTCCTTTGTTCAATACCTTGTCAGGTTTCGCTTCGCTCTACCCAGACCTACAACTGATTTATTGAAGGGAACCTCTAATAACTGCTCTTTTTGCGAAATACTTCGTTATTACCAAAAAAAACTGTTGTAAAATAAGCTCGTTATTTTTGGTCATGCCTTGTATTTCATCAAAAATTCTAATTATTAGAGGTTCCCTGAAACCATTTATTTCATTTGTAAATGATTGATAGTATCATTTCATCCAATTACTCAGAATTCTATCAAAAGTTCCGTCTTTCCTGATTTCATTCAATGCTTTCTGCCATCTTTCTATGGTCAGATCATCAGTCTGTCTGGAAAAAGCTATATATTTGGGTTGTTTCTTAATAGTATAAATAGCCTTCATTTTCTTACGATCAACCCCCAGTAATCTGGCGTTATAAATTCCTACTATATCAACAGTTGCCCAAAGATCAATACGACCTGCCATAAGTTTTAAAGGGTTACTTTTTTCACTGCCTGCAACTGAATCAATATTGGTAAAACCCTCTTTAATGAGAAATTTCTCTGAGGAGTAACCTTGTACAGTACCTATCCTTAATTTTTTTGCTTCTTCCATCCTGTTTATCTTTATAAAAGAATTTTTTTTAGCAAAAAATACCAACGATGAAATAGTTATAGGCCCCACCCATTTGAACAGTTCTTCACGTGCCTTGGTGCGTGTTACTGTAAACAGGATGATATCAGGTCTGTCCGAAAGATATTTGTAAGCTCTTTTCCAGGGTAATGAACTGATATTATTGTAAACACCGATACGTTGCATAATCTCAGAAACTATTTCAGTGGCAAAACCTGTCACTTTTCCGTCTTTAGTGTAACAAAAAGGAGGGTATTCTGAAATATAAACATTTTGAGCCAAAGCACCGTTACTTAAAATTATACAACAACTTAATAAAAATATAAAAACAATCTTTTTATTCATATCATAATCCCTTCTCAAGAAGATTGGGTGCATTTTTTGAACTGTCCGATAATGAGGGCTGAATAAACTGGTGTGATTCGATTATTCTATTTTATTATAAAATCATTAATTAAACAATAATCTGAAATTATTTTCTTTTTTATAGTGAGTTAGAAAAAGGTTCAAATACCATTGGTCAATAATGTCAAATCTATGGCATGCATCTTTAAATCTATATCTATTCATAAACAATAGATTTTTTAAGATTTTTTTCTCTGGTATTTTCGCTGATTTTATACAGGTAAATCTGGTCTGGTTTTTTCATATCCAGTTCAGGATTATTTTTACAGCCGATTTGTGTCAGGTATTGTTTAATAAAGTTTATTTGATGTAATGTAGATCTTTCACTTAAAATCCATCCTATCTCTTCAATATCCACATTGTGTATGTTCAGAAAGCTGTGTTTAGGATCATTTGTAAGGCCTACATACCACTGGCTATTACTTCCTCCAAATATTCTCATGCAGCTTATGAATGAACTTACATTACTGATCAGGTCTGGTTTTGAATATACATACATGTTTGATTAACTCCCAATAGTTGTATCAATAAAAAATAAGATTTTTATTTAAGAAGCAGCCCCTACAAAGAAACAAAAAAACCAATTATTAGAAAAAAGGTATGGGAGGGGACAGCTTCATCTCATACCTTCAACGCCTCTTTCATATGTAGTTAAGTGTACTTCTCTTTCACGCGCAAAACTGGTGTCTAACTGAAGAAAATCTTCAGTTACTGTTTTTTTCTTAAAAAATCTTAGAAAAATATTTTTATGACATAAAAAACGGAAGTATTTTTATGTAGACATAAATACTAAAGTTTATTTATGCAGACCCGGTTCAATTCACTCAACAATCAAGTATGAACGTTGTAATAAACTTGTAAGGCTTACAAACAGGTTCCAAATTTGCAACACCTTTTAAGCGAACGTTCTGTCTTGATTTTATTGTGTTTGAGTGAAAAAACTGCCCCGGCGTGTGAAAGAGGCGTTGACGGAATGGATAGGTTTCTGTAAAAAAGATTACAGGCATTTGTTTTTCTCCTTGTATGAGAAAGATTCTTGTTCAGAGCCAATGTGGGAGTCTCACCTTCCATGTTGGCTCGCGAGTACATCTGATTTAATACAAACATATTTAACATCTAATATAATCTTTAATTACTTTAAACATAGTCTTTTTATATTTCAAGGGAAAAATCATTTATTTTTTAAAAGTTTGATTAAACCTCTGTGAATTTTGTTTTTTTGATTAATTTTCAGGAATGAGTCTTGAATAAAAAACCGATCATTTATATCTGAGAATCCCAACTCAAAAATAATACAAAATGAAAACATTGTGTTATTTTTTCAGGGAATGACTCGTAGTTATGGTCAGAAAAAGACCTGTATTTGTTGGTTTTTTTGTCAGGTTTCGCTTCGCTCTACCGGACCTACAACTATATTTTTTATAAATAGACCTGTAATTAAAAATATAGTCATTGGTAAAATGAAAATGGGCTGTGATTTTTAAAAAGCATGGTTATGCTATTTTCATTTGATTACCTTAAACATCCCAGGTCCATCTGCATCTCGTGCCTTAAAGCCATATGATTCATAATACTTTGACATTCCCTTTGCTGACATTAGACCAATAAACGATCCTGGTTTCGCATTGCTTTTTATGAATGACATCAACTCTTCCATCAGCTGTTTCCCTATTCCATTTTTCTGAAGTTCCGGATGGACAATCAAATCCTGAATGTAGTAATAAAGGCCACCATCTCCAACTATACGCCCAATTCCAACAGTATTATTTTTTTCTGTGGCGACTACAGAAAACAAAGATTTATCAAGAGCAACTTCGATTGCCTTCTCATCAGTTGGCCACCATCCAACGGAACTTCTCAATTTTTTGTACTCGGAGATTGTTGGTGATCTATGTTCAATTTCCATCAAATGGTTCCAATTTTCAGATGATCTCAAGTTGGTTTTTCGTTTTTTATAAAATTAATATATAGGGCATCAAGTTTGCTGCATATGCAAGGCGTCGAGCTGCGAAGCTGTATGTATTTTATACCGATAGTGGGTCGCAACGTAGCATAATCGATGCTCCATGATATTAGTAGTTCTTAAAAGCTATTGTGATGTGTGAACTCTTCTATGGACTTTCTCTCTGGAGACGTCCCTTTATGGTCTGGAAAACCAACTGGAATTAGTGTCACAAGCTCATACCCTTCTGGAAGATTAATAACTTCACCAGCTTTCTCATGATCAAACCATCCAACTACAACTGTTCCAAGACCTGTTGCATGTGCCTGATTGCAAAGGTTCTGTGTTGCCAGTCCAAGATCATACATAAACCAGTCCTTACCAAACTTAGATCCAAAGTCCTTCCCTATTTTACCTGATACTCCAACTTTTCCGCAAAGAGCTATTATAATAGGAGCTGTAACAATTGCTTTAAATCCTGGGTTTATACTTGGAACAGTCTTTTGAATTTTCTCTTTAACGCTTTGATCCTGTATCAACACAAGTTCCCAGCACTGATTATTATGCCACGACTGTGTGCATTGAACTGCTTCTAAAAGCTCATTAAGTTTTTCTTCAGGGATTTCATCTGTTTTGTATTTTCTAATAGATCTTCTGTCTTTCAATATCTCAACAAACTGTTCCATTGTTCCTCCCGTTTCAAATCAATATAGGTTGGTAATCTTTGAATTTTTTCTTTGAAAGTATCTTATCTGTAACCAGTATTTGTCAAGGTAAATCACAGCTTGCAAAAGAAAGGGATTTAAATCGGTAAATATCGAAATATGTGAATAATATCCTATATTTATGGACATATCTTTTGTTTTATGATATTTCTATAATTAACTAAAACAAACCTAATACCTTATCTAAATAATTTTAATTTATATAAATATAACGAAGAATGCTGTAAAAATTGTACAATTGAAGTTTATTAACCCTTGCACGTGATAAATTCGGGTGTTATAAACCTTCAGAATTTCTCTGTTTTATATTTTAACTCAATTTCCAAAAAAGGTTTTATGTACCATTCAAGAAAGAAAAAATCCTACAAGGGGTCAGGCAGGAAACGAAAGCGGTTTATGATAAAGATGAACCCGCAGGTTGATCCCACAGTCAGCAAGATGTTCACACAGATAGGCGTTCCCGTAGCTTCTGTATTTAAACCAGATAAATTCCAGCTTGATGCAGTTTCTGCCATAAAAAAATCTGATTGTCTGGTAATGGCTCCTACCGGGTCGGGAAAAACATGGATCGCAGAGGAATCTATACAGCATTTTTTAAAACTTGGTCATAAAATATGGTATGGTACTCCTTTGAAAGCCTTAACAAATACAATATATGCAAATTTTAAAAAGAGATTTGGCGAAGAAAATGTTGGTATTTTAACAGGTGACAGAAAAGAGAACAGAGATGCTCCTTTAGTTATAGGAACAACAGAAATTCTTAGGAATCAGCTCTATGATTCAATGCACAAAGGTACTGATCTTAAAACAGATTTCGTTATACTTGACGAAGCTCATTTTTTAGGCGATGAAGACAGGGGTGTTGTTTGGGAAGAAATAATGATCTATCTCCCTCCGAGAATCCCACTTTTAATGCTTTCAGCAACAATAGGAAATGGTGAGCAGATAGCATCATGGCTACATTCAATCCGTGGCAAAGAGTGCGTTATAATTAATGAGGAAACAAGGCCGGTTCCGTTGTACCCTCTTTTTTTAAATCCACTGGGAACCTTATATCCTCTTATTGCTAAATCAACTAAGAAGAATAAAACCATGCTCCACAAAAAAGTTGTGGAACATATCACGAAAAAGGATGCACCTCAACTTTCTCAAATGAGAGGGATGCCACCAATCGGTGAGATTATGAAAGTCCTCCACAGATTTAACCTTCTTCCTGCTATCTTTTTTTTGAAATCAAGAGCAGATTGCGATAAAGCTGTTGAACTTTGCAATAGTGAGATTCTTACTAAAGATCTGGATAGAAAAGCTAAATTAAATGAAAGAATAGCTGAACTTGTAAAAAATTCTCCACATATGGCAAAGCACAAGCAGTTGTGGATTTTAGAAAACCTTGCTGTGGGTTCACATCACAGTGGTCAACTTCCAATATGGAAAATCATTATTGAAACCTTGATGTCTGAGGGACTTTTGGATGCTATATTTGCGACATCGACAGTTGCTGCGGGTGTAAATTTTCCGGCAAGAACAGTTGTCATCTTTAATTCAGACAGATTCAACGGTATTGAGTTTGCACCCCTGGACTCAAGTCAATTAAGACAGATGACAGGTAGAGCCGGAAGAAGAGGCATGGATAATATTGGCTTTGCTGTCAATATTCCTGGAAAATTCCTGGACGTCAGGATGATTGCAAAGCTTATAAATGCACCATCAACAAATGTTAATAGCCAAATTAATATAAATTTTTCAATGGTTCTGAACCTGTTACTATCTCATAAACCTGAACAGATAAAAAAATTATTGGATAATTCTTTTGCTGCTTTTCAACTTGCACATGATAAAAAGAAAAGATGGTATAAGAATAGAGATGATAACAGAGAATACCTGTGGAATGATTTTCTTTATCACCTGGATTTTCTTCAGATCGAAGGATATGTCGATAATATTGGCAATTTAACAGAAGAGGGTGAGTGGACGTCAAAATTAAGAATTGATTCTCCGCTTCTTGTTGCAGAATCTTTAAAAATGAATCTTATTCCTAAGGATGACCCGGCTCTTTTAGCTGCAATTATAGCATCATTTGTTAATGAGAGAGAGTTTGATGACGATAAGATAGATAAAAAACAAGTTCAAAAGAAGCTTTTAACATCTTTCATTCGTATTAAGAGCCAGCTTAAGCCATTTGCTACAGATATGTTTCGAAAAGGTTTCGAAGTTAAACCTCTGTTTTTAAAACCTGCTATAACCATATACAGTTGGGCAACAAGTACAGACTGGGAAAGAACAGTTAAACAATCAGGTCTTGCTGAAGGTGACCTTGCAAGATTAATAATGAGGACCGCTGAAAATCTTCGCCATTTTAAGAGTTTAAAGGATAATTTTCCTGAAGTTACTGAAGCTGCTCTTACTTCGGTTGATCTTCTTATGAAGGAACCTGTTATTTCCTATTATGAATAGATTTCTATTTAGGGAACCTCTAATAAATCCCAACTCAAATATTTGATTGATACTTTTATAAGATATAAGGGTGTTAGAAAAATATCGGATTGTTTTACCTAATTAGGTGTAAACGCACGAATTCCGTCCTTATTCTAATATTATTTAAATTATTAATTATTTTAGGTGAATAATTTCTTATTTAATGATATTCTTCAAAGTTTAATGCTATTATTACAAGGTCTTTTTATTATGAAGCCCTTTACCTTCAATTATTACTGAGGAATGAAAATGAATTTTCAGGAAATTATACTTTCTTTGCAACACTTCTGGGCAGAGAAAGGTTGTGTACTTATTCAACCAATAGACCTTGAAGTTGGCGCGGGAACTTTTCATCCAACGACATTATTAAGAGCACTGGGGCCTGAACCATGGAAAGTTGCATATGCTCAACCATGCAGAAGACCAACCGATGGCAGATATGGTGATAATCCTATGCGACTTCAACACTACTATCAATATCAGGTTATTATTAAGCCATCTCCTGACAATATTCAGGAACTATACCTTGAAAGCTTAAAGAACCTGGGAATCGATTCTCTTGAACATGACATTCGCTTTGTTGAGGATGACTGGGAATCTCCAACATTAGGAGCATCCGGTCTTGGCTGGGAAGTCTGGTTAAATGGAATGGAAGTTACTCAGTTTACCTATTTTCAAATGGCTGGAAGTATTGAGCTTTCACCTGTTTCTGTTGAGATCACTTATGGTCTTGAACGTATAGCAATGTATCTACAGGAAGTCGATAGTATCTATGACCTAAAGTGGAATGATCAGGTTACATACAGAGAGGTCTATCATCAGCAGGAAGTTGAGCAATCAACTTATAATTTTGAGATTGCAAATGTTGATATGCTTCTGGACCTTTTCAATAAATATGAAAATGAAGCTGAAGCCATTTTAAATAAGAACCTTGTTATTCCAGCGTATGAGTATGGTCTTAAGTGTTCACACACTTTTAACCTTCTTGATGCAAGAGGAGCAATAAGTGTTTCTGAAAGAACGAATTATATTGCCAGAATAAGAAATATTGCAAGGGCATGCTCCGCTCTCTATCTAAAACAAAGAGAAGAGATGGGGTTTCCAGCGTTAAATATAATGGATGAGAAATAATAAAGGGAATCTCTAATAATTAGAATTTTGATTGAAATACAAGGCATAAGAAAAAATAACGAGCTGGTTTTACAACAGTTTTTTTTCGAAATAACGCCGTAGTTCGATTAAAAGACAGTTATTAGAGATTCCCATAATACAAAAGAGGTTTTGTAATGAATACTCTATTACTTGAAATAGGATCAGAAGAGATACCAGCAGGATATATTATCCCTGCATTAAAAGCCCTGCTTGCAAATATTGAAAAACAATTAAAAGATCAAAGAATTTCTCATGGTGAATCAAAATATTATGGAACACCGAAAAGACTTACCATTGAAATAAAAGATGTTGCAGGGATGCAATCAGCACTAACTTCAGAAGTAACAGGACCTCCTGAAAAAATTGCTTATGATGCTGATGGAAACCTGACAGTACCCGGAAAGAAATTTGCTGAAAAACTAGGTATTGCTGAAAGTGAGATTGTCTTAAAAGAGACCAAGAAGGGTAAATATCTCTCTGCAATTGTAGAAGAAGATGTTTCAGACTCTAAGGATATTCTTGCGAATATACTGCCAGCTGCAATTCTTGCAACTCCATTTCCTAAAACCATGAAATGGGGATCACAGGATGTTTTTTTTGCAAGACCGATTCGCTCAATATGCGCTATTTTAGGAAGTGATGTTGTTCCTTTTAAGATTGGTGATATTGCAAGTAGTAATAAGATTTATGGACATAGATTCATGAGTCCGGACCAAATAGAAGTTACTGATGTTTCAAAATATAGTGATCTTTTAAAAGACGCATTTGTAATAGCAGATATTGAAGAGAGAAAAGCTCTTGTTGAAACTGCTATTAATGAAAAAGCCAAGAGCATTAATGGAAATATTCTTCCTGATGATGAGCTTGTTGATATCGTTACCAACCTGATTGAGCAACCGGAAGTTACTGCCGGAAAATTTGATGATGAGTTTTTAGAACTTCCGGATGAGGTTCTTATTACTACAATGAGGGAACACCAGAAGTATTTTGCAGTTACTGATGATAGCGGAAAACTCTTGTCAAATTTTATTGTGGTGAATAATACCAAAGCGAAAGATATGGATCTTGTTTCCAGGGGACATGAAAAAGTTATCAGAGCAAGGCTTGCTGACGCTCAATTTTTTTACAGAGCTGACCTTGAGAGATCTTTTGACGACTGGATAAAAAGCCTTAAGGGTGTTATGTTCCAGGCAAAGCTTGGTTCAATGTACGATAAAAGTAAGCGAGTTGCCATACTTGCAAAGTTTATTGCTGAAAAAGTAAAACGATCTGCTGAAGAGACAGAAAATGTAGTAAGAGCGGCTGAAATATGCAAAGCTGATCTTGTAACATTTGTAGTTGATGAATTTCCTAAGCTTCAGGGTGTAATAGGAAGAATTTATGCAGAGAAAAAGAGTGAGAATAAAGATGTTTCTACTGCGATCGAAGAACATTACAAACCAGTTCGCTCTGGAGGAGACCTTCCATCAACAATAACAGGTTCAATACTTTCAATAGCTGATAAAATTGATACTATTTGTGGATGTTTTTCAGTTGGACAGATTCCAACTGGTGCATCCGACCCATATGCATTAAGAAGACAGAGTATTGGTATTATCCAGATTATTCAAAAAACCGGTTTAAAGATTTCTTTAAAATCAATTCTGGATGAGAGTACTAAGCTTTACAATATCGAAGGAGATAGTAAAGATAAGATTGTAACTAATGTTTACTCTTTTATGCAAAGCCGTATTGATCATCTGCTTTCAGAGGATGGTTTTTCAAAAGATATTATTGCTGCAGTTACCAGTGTGTCTGTTGATATGCTTGATGAAGTAAGAAGTAAAGTTGAAGTACTTCAAAAGCTCACTGCAAAAGATGATTTTGAACCACTTGCTGTTGCTTTTAAGAGGGTTGTGAACATCATAAAGAAAGCCGATTCTCCCGATTCTTTTGATATTGATCAAACTCTATTTGAACATGATTGTGAAACTAATCTTTACATCAAATTTAAAAATATAAGTAGTGAAGTAACTAAAGCGCTTGAAGTTAGTGATTTTGGGACATCTCTTTCACAAATTGCATCATTGAAAGATAGTGTGGATGACTTTTTCGATAACGCTATGGTTATGGTAGATGATATGAAAATCAAAAACAACAGGTTAGCTCTTTTAACAAAGATCTCAGACCTGTTTGCTAATATTGCAGACTTTTCAAAAATTACAACAAAATAAAAGGAGTTAACAATGGCCGGATTTGATCCAGAATTGGATAAAGTTTTAAAAAAATGGAAAAATGAAGAGACCGGGCTTATTTTAGCTATCCATAAATATGGAGAAGGTGAGCCTAAACTTCAGATAGGTCCAAGAATTCTTAAGAAGAAAGATGGTACAGACAGAGCACCTTCAAAAGCAGGTAGATTAACTGTTGAAGATGTTTTATGGTTGTATGAAATTATTGATGAAATCAAAGAAGAGATTTCAGACTTAGCCGACCCAATGGGTTAAATTAATAAGATTGCGTACCTGTCGGAATTTTGTTCTGGCAGGTAAACTTTCTCTTAAAGAAAATTTCAGAACTATGGATGCTATTTTAAAACCCCTTCCAGGCAAAATAAAACTAAATCCAAAAGATCCCGTTATTATGGTTGCAGTCAAGCCAGACCTCGAGCTATTAACCAAATCCTCTGGCTATAATAAAAACAGTTTCAAGCATATCTATATGAGCAGGTTTTATCATGAAGATGGGAAACCTTCAGTAATAGGCCCTTTTATGGGTGCCCCTTATGCTGTTATGCTTATTGAGAATATTATCTGCTGGGGTGCAAAAGAGATTGTTTTTTTTGGTTGGTGCGGAGCTATTTCCGAGGATCTTCAAATTGGTGATATTGTAATTCCTGAAGGAGCTTTTTGTGATGAGGGAACCTCAAAAAATTATATCGCTAATGATTATGTGGAAACTGATTACGAATTAACCGATAAAGTAAGAAATCTGTTTAGTAATAAAAATATCGATTTTAAAAGCAAAAAAATATGGACTACCGATGGTGTTTTCAGAGAAACTCCTGAAAAAGTTAAAGCTTTTGCTGAAAAGGGAGCCAGCGCTGTTGAAATGGAGTTATCTGCTCTTCTCACTGTAAGCAATTATAGAGGAATTAAAGCATCAGCGGTATTAATAGTATCAGATGAAATATTCACAGGTACTTATAACCCAGGGCATAAAAGTAAAAGGTTTAAAGAAAACAGACAAATAATAGCTGAAACTTTAAACCTTATATAATACACTTCTATATATAGGGAACCTCTAATAATTAGAATTTTTTCGGTCAAAAAGCAGTTATTAGAGGTTCACTTTAACGACTTAACCCATAACATCACTAACTGAAAAAACAGAAACCATATTTGTTTGAGATTTAAGATTAAATATATTTCCTGCGACAATTATCTGATCAATATCATCAATATAATCCTCTTCCAGACAGCGCTTAACGGACATTTTTATTCTTGCAAATGGATCTGTTTCCTTATGGAGGTCTTCAATTAAAAGAGCTTCAATACCCCATAACAGCTTCATTTCCCTCGAAACTCTGATATCTGAAGTAATTCCAATTATTGGAAGAAATGGTCTGTATTTTGATATCATCTGACCTGTATACCCACTTTCAGTGATACATATAATCTTACCACTGTAACAATCCATTTCACAAAACTCTTTTGATGCTGAATATACAAGATGTCCAATAATTTCAGAATAAGTTTCATTATCTGAGTCATAATCATCAGGATCCTTACTGGATAAACTTAATGATTCTGAAGTTCTTATTATTCTCTCCATAATTGCCACAGCATTTTCAGGATAATCTCCCGATGCAGTTTCTGCACTTAACATTACTGCATCTGCACCATCGGCTATTGCATTATAAACATCAGATGCCTCTGCTCTTGTTGGAACAGGGTTTTTGACCATGGATTCAAGCATTTGTGTTGCTACAATTACAGGTTTTCCCGCTATGTTGCATTTTCGAACCATCTCTTTTTGTGCAGGAATTACATCTTCTGGCGGAATTTCCACTCCAAGATCTCCACGGGCTACCATAATGCCATCAGATGCTTCCAAAATAGAATCAAAATTTTCCAAAGCCACGGGACGCTCTATTTTTGCAATCAACTTAATTTGACCATTTCCATAACTCTTTAACAGATCTCTTATATTTTTCACATCTTCAGCGCTCTTAACAAAGGATATTGCTACATATTCCGGGTCAAGCTCAGCAATTAATTTCAAATCCTCTTTGTCCTTTGTGGTAGGGACACTTAAAGAGATTTCTGTGGATGGGAGATTAACACCCTTTCTTGAGGTAAGGTGCCCTCCTGCCATAATTGTGCAGTTTATCTCATTACCCTTTACATCAACTACTTCAAGACATATTATACCATCGTTTATATATATCAGTTCACCCTTTTCAACTTCCTTAGGAAGTTCAGGGTAGGATATTGTCACCTTCTCAGCATCACCTTCTATAATTTCCGTTGTAACAATAATATTTTTCCCAACATTTAATAGAGATCCTTTTCCCTTCATCTCCCCAATTCTGATTTTAGGACCTTGTATGTCACAGAGTATTGCTAATTTCTTATTTGCTTCTCTAACATTCTTAAATATTTCTCTCTTTTGCTCTGCATCACCATGGGAAAAATTTATTCTTGTACAATCAACACCAATTTCTGAGAGTTTTCTTATATCTTCCATGGTATTTGTTGAAGGGCCTAAAGTGGCCAGAATTTTTGATTTTGTAAGTTTGGTTGAGTGTTTCATTTTGCTCCTTATCTGGTGAATGATTTTAATACATAAAAGAAACCTCTGATTATGTTTCCTTCAGTATTATCTAAAGAATATTTGATAAGTATTAACAGGGAATCTCTTCTTCTAAGTAACACTTTTTATATATTATGTGTTATTAGGCAGTTAGGTTCCAGAATATCTATTCTGGAGGAGTCGCTAATAACTGCCTATAAAACAAAAGGCTTTAGTTTTGTTTGATCGAACTACTTAGGTTATTTTAAAAGATAAAACTGTGTAAAATCGCCTCGTTATTCTTTCTCATACAGAGATTTTATAAACGCTGTATTTCAAACAAATTTCTAATTATTAGAAGTTCCCAATAATATGTTACTTTGTGATTTTATCGATGTAGTCACAAATTTTCATTAGATCCGGCATGGGTTTAAGGAAGATATTACCCTTTGTCATACCAAGCTTAACAAGATCTTCTGAAAGTGCAAACTCTACAGAACCTGTGTGGATCAGAAACTTTATGGCAGGATCTATTTCAGATGATCTGATTATCAAAAGATCTCCACTCATCCCTGGTAATCTGAGATCTACAATAACAACATTATATTTTTTAGCAGAAATCATTTCAAGAGCTATTTCTGCGCTTTCTGCAGAATCAACCTGATAATCGAAATCCTGTAAAAACTCACTGAGACTTGTACGAATTGAGATCTCATCATCAACTATAAGAACATTAATACTGGAATTATTCATCACTGAAAATCCTTGTTTTACATACTTTAAAGACTACTGAATTGTATTCATAATTCATTATATAAAATCATGGATTCAAGTGTCAAGAAAGCCATGCAAATATAATCCTATTTTTAATTACTGTCCTGTTTGTTAAGATAGTGCTCAAATTCCAGATTATAAATATATAGAAGTACCATAACCAATCCGAAAATCAAGGGACCGTATATCAAACCTATCATACCAAAAAAATTTATACCTCCCAAAATTGAAAAGAAAATCAGAAAAGTACTCATATTGGCAGAACCCTTCATAAAAAGCGGCCTGACAACATTATCTAATCCCCCAACAACGACAACACACCAGATAAACACAAAAATTGCCATTCCCGTATGTCCTGTTAAAGCAAGATATATAGTTGAAGGAATCCAGATTAATGCAGTTCCAACCACAGGAATCAATGATGCAAAAGCCATCATTACACCCCAGAATAACCATGGCAGGTCTGCAATACCAAAAGCAATTGCTCCTGCCACACCCTGTGCAATTGCTGTTGCAAAAGTTCCTAAGAGTACAGATTTTGAAACAGAATTTGCTTTTTTAAGTATTTCATCTTCATGGCTGGTTGATAATGGAACCAAATGCAGCACATATTCATAAATTTCCTTTTCATCACGTACAAAAAAGAAAAATGAAAATATCATCAATGCGAAACTACCAAAAATACTTATTAAATCACCTGCTAATTCTTTACCATATCCCAATATAAATTCTGCAAATTTTTTACCTGCATCAAGTGAAATAGCCTCTAAATCAAGCTTATCAAAACCAGGTATGGTGTTTTTCAAACCAGGTGTTAACTCTTTCAGAGTAGCAATTAAATTTGTAAGATTTCCACCTTTAACCCACTCATTGATATTTATAAAGAGCTCGGCAGCTTGTTTAAAAAGAGCAATCATTACTATTGTAAATGGAATAATTACGACAAATGTTAAAAGCAAACAGGATAATCCTGCTGCAATATTTTTTTTATTTTTTAATTTTTTTTCAATTCTTCTATGCACAGGACCTATTACCGCAGCAAGGATCAATGCTATTATTATTGGATTAAGATATGGTTTTAAAATTCCATAGCATGTATAAATACCTAAGAACAAAAGGAAAAAGAGAAAGTAATGTCCATGTTTCGTATTTGCATCTTCTTCAGTATTCATAATTTTTTCTCCATAAAAAGTGGACAGGGTTCATTTTTTATATATCTTATTATAATCGCGTATTTAATAAAAGATTTTACTGATTTATCTTGTCCATTAATAGTTTTTCCTGCTATAATTCATTATTAATTTCGCAGATTTGTGTATCTCACCAAAAGAAAATTTCAGGAGCTAAAAATGCCAAAGGAAATAAAATCCAATCTTATTAGTGAAGACACAATAGATTTAATTAGTAAATTTCAAATACTTGTTGAGCTTGATAAGGATGAGATCAAAAGTATCCTTGGAGAGGAAGGGTCGGATTATCAGCGTAATATTGCAAAACTGATGAAATTTAAAGAGAGAGAAATCGTAATAAATGAAGGTGATTTTGATAGCTGGGTTTTCTGGATCGTAAAAGGTGAATTTGCTGTAGTAAAAGAAAACGTCATTATAACTTACTTTACAATTCCCGGTGAAGTTTTTGGAGAGATGAGTATTTTGGATGCAGACCAGAGATCAGCATCTGTTATAGCGAAGACTGAGGGTGTTTGCCTTTGTATAGATATGTCAATTCTAGATAATATAAAAAATGATGAAATTACAGATAAAATTAAAAAAGGCATCCAGAATATAAAAAATGAACGTTTAAATAATACAACAAAGAAACTTGTTTCTGAAAAACAAAAAATAACTGAACAAAAACAGGAACTGGAAAATGAGAGGAAAAGATTAAAAGATATAGAAGTTATGTTAAATGAAAAAATTCAGAGTCTTTTTGACAAAGAGGTAAAGCTGACAAATTGGGAAAAGAAACTTGAAGATAAAGAGAAAAAATTTCCAGAAGGCGATGAACAAAATGAAGTGGAAGATGTTGAGGTTGAAAGTGAAAGTAGTGAGAAGAAAGGTGATATTGAACTGGATCAGATTGATGTAGTAGACAAAAATGATGGCGAGGGAGAAGAAACGATTGACCTGGATTAATTTTCAAAGTTTTATTAATAGATAAAGGACGTTTCCCAGTTAGTTTTATGCTTTTTGGAAGTGATATTTCCCGGAATTTTAGTAAGTTTCAATCTGGCTTTAAATTCATCGGCTGTTTTTGGATTAAAAACTAATTCCTCAGTTTCTTTACCTTCAAGTAATATCTTGATAATATCTTCATTAATGTTTTTCCCAGAGATCGTCTTCCATATTACAAAACTACAACTTCCACTTGATTCCGGCCAGTTTGCACAACCATAACCTTTTTTACCCTCTATTATTATTCCACCACAAGAGGGGCATAATCCAAATTTGTTTTCATATTGTATTTTGGGTTTCACTGGTTTTTCATCTGAAAATCCAAAAGTTACCTTCCAATTATCTTTCTCTGATATTCTGAGTTTTGCATTAAATTTTTTGCCAGCTTTTGAACTGAAACCTGTAATTTCCTTTGTTGTTTTATTCTCTATTAACTGGATGGCGATCTCTTGTGAAATATCTTTTCCTGCAATTTTTTTCCAGATAACAAAAGGACATCCACTTTTCCAGTTTGAACAACCAAAAGCTTTTTGATTTTCAATGACCTGCCCTTTACAGGCGGGGCAACCTGAAATTGAATTAGCTGAGTCATGGATTGAATTCACAGGTTCGATCTCTTTAAACTCATTAACAATTTTATCAACAAACATTTTAATATTCTCAATGAAAGGTGCGCTTTCTGCGTCACCCTGAGCTATACTCTCAAGCTCCATCTCCCACCTTGCCGTTTCCTCAGGAGCAACAAGAAGTTTTGCCGATTTTAATTGTTTAAGGGTTTCAATAAGGATATTTCCTTTATCTGTTGCAATTACAGTTTTCTTTACCCTTTCAATATACTTTCTTAAAATTAAAGTTTCAATTATCTGAGCTCTTGTGGCCTGGGTTCCTAACCCTGTTTCTCCCCTATAAATCTTTTTCAGGTCTTTCTCTTCAACATATTTACCAGGGTTTGTCATATCTTTTAAGAGGGTAGCCTCAGTATAGAAAGGATCGGGTGTTGTTTTTTTGCTTTTAATATCAGTTTTATGAACGTTAAAGTTATCTCCTTTTTCAACTTTAGGAAGATCTTCCTGGTCTTCCTCATCACTCTTCTTTTTGATAACTTTGTCATCTTTGTATACGTTTTTCCATCCAGGGTTTAAGATTACTTTACCCTTTGTTCTAAAAGTTTCTCCGCAGGATTCTGTTACGATCTCAGTTTGCTCAAATTCACAATGGTTATGAAATACAGCGGCAAATCGTTTTATTACAAGGCCGAATATTTTATTTTCATCTTCGTTTGCATCTTTTGGAATTGGTTTAAGGGGTATTAAAGCATGGTGATCTGTTAGTTTTGCATCATTAAAAACTCTTTTATTACTCTTACTAACAAGACTTAAATCCACACCATTGAAATATTTTTTGTAGATATTGCTGAACTTAACTACAAGGTTTTTTGTCATACCTATGTTTTGACTACCAAGAACTTTTGAATCAGTTCTTGGGTATGAAAGACATTTTTTTGTTTCATACAGATTTTGAGCAACATCTAGGGTTTTTTTTGCAGTGAAACCAAATTTGGTATTAGCTTCACGCTGCAGATCAGTAAGTGAAAACAGATCGGGTGGTGGTTGCTTCTTTTTAGCTCTCTTGACAGATTTTACAAGAGCATCCTTGCCTGTTATTATATCCTTAATAGCATTGACATCTTCAAGTGTATTAAATCTTGTTTTATTTTTTTTAAACCATATACCTTTATATTTCTGAGATCCTTCTATATTTCTAAATTCACAATAGAGAAGATAGTAAGGCTCTGGTTTAAAATTTTCCCTTTTTTTGCACCTGGTAACAATTAAAGATAAAACAGCAGTTTGAACTCTTCCCACAGAGAACAGATCATTCATTTTGAGAGTGGCTGCACGACTGCTGTTCATTCCCACAAGCCAGTCGGCAATTTGTCTGCATTGCCCTGCTTTCCACAATCTGTCATATGATGTGGATGGTTTTAGGTCATTTAAGCCATCTTTTATAACTTCTGCTGTTAAAGCCTGACTGGTCCAGAACCTTGAAATGTTTACCTTTCCTTCACCACTCTCGTTTAGGTATTTGGTAGCAATAAGGATGGTCCTTGCGATAACCTCGCCTTCTCTTCCTGCATCAGTGGCAATAACAAGGTTTTCTATTTTACTTTTTGAAATAATGGTTTTTATAGTTTTTAACTGGCTTTTGGTTCTTTCTACGGGTTTATATTTAAAGCTCTCAGGTATTACAGGAAGGGTTGCAAAATTCCACTTTTTCCATTTTTGATCATAATCATCTGGTTCAAAAAGTTCAACCAAGTGACCAACAGCCCAGGTGATGATGTACTTGTCATCTTCAATATAACCATCTTTTCTTCTGGGGTTTTTTAATATAGCTTTTGAGAAATCTCTGGCTACAGATGGCTTTTCGGTAAGTATTAACGTTTTCACTTAAATCCCCAACAATTTAAAAAGTACATTTCAAAACCAGAAATTCATCTTCATACTCTGTTTGAATCTGATTTTCAAGTGTATGGAATAGTTTTATCATTCCCTTATTATTTGGAGATGTATAAGCTTTTAAACCTTTAATCCCATTTTCTCTTGCAGCTTTTGCAAGTTTTTCAAGGAGACACTTTGCTATCTTGTGACCCTGCCACTCTTTGCTAACTGAAAAAGCTACTTCAGCCATATTATCAGTTGGATCAAGTAGATATTCACCAACAGCTATAACTTTACCAAAACCAAATTTTCCGGTGAGTCCTAGAATTGTAAGATCTTTAATAAAATCTATTTCAAACGTAAAATCCACCTCATCATGCACAAAGCTTTTCTTTTCATAGAAAAACCTTGAAACAACATCTTTTTTATCAAGGCTATAGTAATGTTCCTGAATTCTTCTCTCATCAACTGGCTTTGCTGGTCTGAACCTTACAATTTCACCATTAATCATCTTTCGCTCTTCAAGCTTCAAAGGATAAATTCCATGGATAGAATCCGATTGACTTCTTTTTGAATCTATAAGACCTGCTTTTTTAGCTTCTGAAAAGAGTTCATCCCTAAAATCAGGGTGCGCGATACTTATAAGGGCTATAGCTCTCTCTTGAAGGCTCTTTCCAAAAAGATTTACAACTCCATATTCAGTTATAATATATTCAACATCACCTCTTGGAACTACAACTGCGGTATCATTAAGAGATGGCACAATCCTGCTTGCTGTCCCTTTTAGTGAAGTTGATTTAAGCATTATTATAGCTTTTCCACCATCTGATCTTAAAGCACCTTTAATAGTTTCAAGCATACCTGTAACACCTGAAAAATTATTAAATGTCATGCCATCTGCAGCAACCTGACCTGTTAAATCAATTGCCATTGCGACATTAAAGGATACCATTCTCTTATTCTGAGAGATGATATTTATATCATTCACATAATTTGATGGGTGAAATTCAATACTTGGATTATCATCAAGGAATTCATAAAGGTGTTGTGTTCCAATTGCACAACTTGCAATTATTTTACCTTCATTGATACCTTTCATCTTATTGTTAACAATACCTCTTGATACAAGGTGCATTATACCATCTGTTAAGTGCTGTCCATGAATTCCAAGATCATTTTTTTCTGAAAGTGCTAAAAGAACTGCCTGGGGCGCTTCCCCAAGACTTATATGCATAGTTGAACCATTTTGAATTAGTTTTGATGCATGGAGTGCTATCATTTCGGCTGTTTTATCTTCAGGATATTCGCCAATTGTAATTATATCCTCTTCGTGTTCAATAAAAACATCAACATCGTTTACATGTATAAAGCTTCTTCCTAAAACACGAGGCATTTTAGGATTAACCTGTGCAATTACAAGGTCAGCACTAAGAGCCGCAGATAAGGTGATGTCAACAGAAACTCCAAGACTCATCCAGCCAAAATCATCCGGAGGTGTAACTTGTATAAGGGCAACATGGATTGGTAATAGTTTCTGATTAAATAACCTTGGAATATCAGATAGATTTATAGGTGTAATAAAACGTCTGTTATTTTCAAATGTTTTTGACTTTGCTGAACCAAGATAGAAAGATCTTATGTTAAAATTCTGTGCACTTGACTCCCTCGCCATTTCAGAAAGAGGAGTACTTTCATTACTGAAAAGACGAACAATTTCAATATCTGTAAAAGATTTAGCTTTCCTTCCAAGCTCTTCGATCAGGTGCTGTGGCTCACTGCAATAGGAACTGATAAAAACTCTTTGTCCGGACTTTATAAGTTTTACAGCATCCTGGACATTCCTTCTGTTCTCTACATAATAATCTGTCCAATATCTGGAGGTCATATTAGTCACCTGTTAATGATTAATTTTTAAGGGTTGGGCTAAAAAGTGGAATAACAAACATAATTATGATATAACATATTTATTAATACAGTACAATTACAGATTTATTTACTTTTATTTAATTCGTGTTGTTCAAGGCTTGGAAAATGGGTATAAAAAGTAGAAAAGAGAGAGAGAAAGAGCAAAAAAGACGTCTGATCTTAAATGCGGCAAAGAAACTGTTTTCAGAAAAAGGTTTCAGTAAAGCAACAATGGAAGAGATAGCAAAGGAAGCCGAGTTTAGCCCCGGTACTCTTTATCTATATTTTAAAAATAAAGATGAGCTTGATGCATCGTTGTCAGTTGAAATACTTGAATTCTTATCTGATAAACTTCATGAGGTTGTTGAAAATCAGGAACTGGATCCTTTACAAAAATTATACGCTTTGAAAGAAAAAGTTTTTGAAGTTTATAACTATGACCCTGATCTACTTGTTAGTTTGTTTCATCTGAAAACAAGGAAAACATTTCAACACCTTACACGGAAACTTGTTGAAAGAATTGATACATTATCACGGGATGCCCTAAAAACCCTTGCTAAGATTTTTGATGAGGGGATAAATAAGGGTGTTTTTATAGAAAAACATCCTAATGAGCTTGCTGATATTTTCTGGTCAATTTATTCAGGTGTTGTACTTTGGGAGGATAGCAAAAAATTCTTAAATGAGGATAAGAATTTTATAATGGAGACTCTTGAAACAGCTATAGATATTTTTATAAAGGGTGTATTAAAATAAAGTTGTTTATAGGGAACCTCTAATTAAAAACAAAAAAAAGCTGAATTAAAACAATTCAGCTTTTTTACTCTGATTTCTAATTTTAAACTTTAGGGAACCAGATCG
>JAAELO010000297.1 GCA_024226555.1 Desulfobacterales bacterium
CTGGATTTGCTTATAAAACCGGAAGAAGAAATAAAATTAAAGCCTTTTATTTCTTATAGTTTTTAAAAGCGACCTGATTCCTGATTAAGAACAAGCTTTAATCAGGTTCTGAAATGACGACTGTTTGAGTGAATAAATCAAAAGACCTGATAAAAAATATTTTCACTCTGAAATAGAGAAAAATGTTTTGTGATACACAGCCTCACGCTCCAAAAAAACAAGTTTCTTGTAGCGTTCTGGAATGACACCTTTTTTTGGTTTGTTCTATTGCAGAGGAGATTAATTTATTTTTAAATTATTGAGATAAACTGGAGCAAATTTGATAATTAAGGGAACCTCTAATAATTAGAATTTTGGATAAAATACAAGGCATTTCAAAAAATAACGAGCCGATTTTATTACAGTTTTTTTTGGAAATAACAAAGTATTTTGCCAAAAGAACAGTTATTAGAGATTCCCTTAATTGGGTTCTCATTATCTATTAATCTCACTGATTTAGCCCTTAATAGATTTTTCAAGTGCTTTACTATGAATATCTCCGGCCATATGAACCAGACTCTTTTGATAAATCGGGTCCCATCCAGCAGGGTTTGCACTACAGAAAAACTGAGATTCCACTCCCATTCTGACTATAGCGTCTTCTACTTTCATCCCTATCATTTTTTTAGTGGCATGCCATGTTGCAGCACATGGAGCACCTCTGACAACCTCAATACTTTGAATAACTCCATTTTCAACTTCTGTTTTGTACTCAGGAGCTCCAAAGTGTTCTCCATAGTGTCCCAGCCCTTCCATTCTCGGAAGATAACAACAAGTGGGAGGAGTTATAGCAGTTTTTATCTCTGTTTTTTTACTGGATGCTACAATGGGAATTTCAAGATCTCTGCATAAAACAGCAAGGTCATATGAAAGGTCAGGATGTTTTAGAAAATCCAATACCAGATCTGCATCGATTTCTGTACCAATAATATCTTCAGTTTCATCAAGCACCTCTGGAAGTGCCTGGTCAATATTAAAAATATTTATATCAAACAGATCTTTTCCATACTCACTTAACGCTGCGATCTTTTTTTCTCCGCCACCATTTTGCTGGTATACCAATATTCTCTGCTTCTTTTTCATAATAAACTCCATCAAATCAGAATATTTTCACAAGTATCTGATTTTATACTTCTGTTTTCTATATCAAGATAAGAAATTTTTTTTGTTGTATACCAGTCTGGTAACAGGAAGACCCTTTTATCATCATATTTGTAGGTCTTTGACTGGTGAAAGTGTCCCATTAAAATTATTTTATTACCATCTTTGAATTTCTTTTCAGCAAACTCATCTATGTCGTTATCAGGTAGATTATAATTCTTTTTAGGATTAATATTACCAATTTTTTCCTCAAGCCAGTTAATCACCCGCCCTCCATAGGGAAGGAATCTGAAAAATGTTTTCATAAAAATATTTTTTGAAAGAACTCTAAGCAGCCTGTAACCACTATCATTTACGTTTATCATATCACCATGTATAAAAACCACATCATTTTCAATGAATTCCTCTTCATTTGACCATGTGAAACTGCCTCCATGGCATCTGGATACAAAAAATTCATGATTACCCTCAATAACACCTATTGAACGTTTTTTAATCTGTTTTTTGCACCATTTAAGGAATTTTCTGTGATTTGAACTTTCATACCGGGGAATCGATATCCAAAGATCAAAAATATCTCCTAAAAAAACTACTGAATGTTCTGTTTTTTCGATCATATGGAGCATATCGAAGAATTCATCGAAGGTTTCATTTGAGACGTGGGAATCTGAAATAATAATCATAAACTAAACAACAATGTTATTGTCACTCTTCCGTTGAAGATTTATCAATATCTATAATCTTATTACCATCAACATAATCTCTTGTTTCATAAATAGTTATGTTTTTTAGTTTTTTGACTATATTGCTTATTCTGTCAATATGTTTTTTCATATTTCCGATGGAACTGTTGATCAGTTTATCCTCAATCCCCCTGTATTTAAGCTCCGCAAACTCGAAAAACACAGATTGGATCGGTTGGTTTAATTCATGACAAATAGAACCTGCAGTTTCAATGACACCTTGAAGTTTCTCTTTTTCAAGAAGCTCTTTTTCTGTTCTTTTTCGCCTGCTAATATCAGATATTGTTATTATGGTCTTATTCATTGGATTTTTAGAATCCTGAGTACTGATCTTTATATTACCAAAAAATTGTGTTCCATCCATTTTTTTAAGAGGAGTGTCTATTTGAACACTATTTTTCTTTCTAAGATTTTTATATACGAATTCACCGGTTTTAATATAGTCTTCTTCAGATATAAAGATTATTTTTGTGCTTTTGCCAACATAATCTTCGGAATTATCCCACTTAAAAAGATCCATCATTGTTTTATTAGCATGTTTAAAAATCCTGTTTTCAAGCATACCAATACCAATAGGAGATGCAGATAAAATATTATTTATTACATCTGTACTTTCTCTAAGTGCCTTGTCGGTAAGAAGATACAACTCTCTTTCTTTAAGGAGTTCTTTTATCTCTTCTTCAAGATCTTCATATGTTTTTTTTTCAGCCATATCCACCAGCTTTTTAATCCTTTGCTGATATTTTTTATATTTTCAAAATATAAAATAAAAATAGTTTTATCAATTTAAAAACATCTTTAAAGGTAAAAAGGGATTATATTTTTTATCAGTATAACACTTGATTGGATCAATACATGAATAATCACTATTTTCCTATACTTTTTTTCAGAAATAAAAATATAAAATGATTGCATTCTTTTGATAGGATGAGATGTATTTGGATGGAAAAGTAATAAAGGCAGATATTTTTAATTTCTATCTGCCTTTCTTAATAATTTTTCAATTATATATCTCCTGAGCCAGAATGGTAAAAATAATGAAGTTTAATTTACTTATATATCATACAACTACATTAACATTCTGCCCTATATCAGGATCAACTGCGGAGGATTCAATGAGCTGAAGAATCTGATCCCCTTTTGTTTTCATAACTTCTTTTGATTTTCTAACAACAGCATTATTTACATCATTAGATACTTTTGCCTGTTGAAATTTTGAAGCTCCTTTAACTAAATCCATCATCTTTTTCACCTCCTCTCCTCTATTTAAAATGTCTTTTATTTTATATATCGGTCACTTAAGGTGTTACCTTAAAAAAAATGATGAGAATTCGTTAAAAAGAGGTGTTTTCTATTTAGTAAGAAGTGATTTGGGAAAAGAAAAAGAGATAGTATTATCAATACTATCTCTTTTTTAGTAAAGGGAACCTCTTCTAAGTAACACTTTTTATATATTATGTGTTATTAGGCAGTTAGGTTCCAGATTATCTATTCTGGAGGAGTCGCTAATAATTGCCTTTTGGCTGAACTACTGCGTTATTCTAAAAAAAGAACTGTAAACTTTATAAAATAAAAGCTTTTTTATAAACGAATCAGCTCGTTATTTTTTCTCATCCTTGTATTTCAATAAAAATTCTAATTATTAGAGGTTCCCCTAAACTATTAGAATTTATAACCAAGTTCTAAAAAATATGTTTCAAATTCAGTGTCTGCTTTAACATTATCATGATCAATTTTATATATATCTTTTGTGTAACCACCAGCAATAAAAACTTCACCTAAAGGAAGTGGAATAGGAAGTTCTAAAACAAGCCTGCCTGTAATACTGGTACATTCATTATCATCATCAATTGATAATGATCTGTATTCACCATGAAGTATGATAGGAATCATTGGTATATCAATCTGGACGGCTGCAAAAATCTGAGGGATCGGAACACTGAAATCCACGTCATCAGTAACGCCAGTAACTTCAGCGTCAATTGAAAGCAGTCTTACATTTATTCCAACTTCAATATTTACAATACCGGCTGTTGCTAAATTTATTGGAGCAATAGTATAAAACAGTGCGTAATCATCTACCACAATGTCAAGTGAACTTGCAGTAGTCGCTGCTATTGTTTGTCCTGCATATTCAAATGAAGCTGCAGCAGTACCAGCAAAATTCATTTCATAGTGATGATAATATACATTTGGAATAACCAGTGGCAGGTATAATTTTATCCTGGCAGTTTCCTTCTCATCATCAGTATCATCAAAACCCATATTTGATTCCAGATCATAGGTTAAATCTTCCTTATAACTGAACTTTCCGGATGCATTGGATTTTGATATACCAATGGCTCCCTCAACACCAAACCCTAATAGAGCATAGGATGAAGTTGGTACTGTAAGAAATGCAATTATGCTTAATAAAAAAACTAATCGTTTCATTTTTTCCTCCTGTTTTGTTTAAATCAGACCTTAATTTTAAAAATTAATCTAAAAATCAAATATCCGATTTTTATGAGAAACTTTTGACCTGTTTCTCAAGAAGCTGAATATAAGCTTCTATTGATGCTAAATTCTTTTTTAATGGTTTCTTTTTAACAGATTTTTCTTTTTTTTTATACTTCTTTGCCAAAACCTTCATAAAAATCTCCATAAATACTACCATATTGTTTGAAATGATAAAATAATTTCAAACAATTTACCATGAAATAGATCACATCTATGATCTTTTTCACACCCACAGCTATATAGAAATTTATCGGTTTCTTTATTAAAATTCTTTATATTTTTTTTACACTTAATTTATTAAGCTCTTCAAAAACATCTCTTCCATTGCAAACTGATCTCTTTAAACCTGAAGCTATAAGTTGTAACTCCTTAACCTTCTCCTTGTTAATTTTTTCAATCTTTTCATCATAAAACCAGATCTCATTTTTTATAGAGTTATAAATAATAAAAGGACCTGCGCTGTCATCATCCTTTTCACCAAAAATAGTAGATTCTTTTGCAAAATACGGTTTAGTGAGTTTTTCATAACCTAAAAGTTCAGAATAAAACTTAAGAGTATTAATTATTTCATCAAAATCTGATGATTCAAGAGAAACAATAGCTTCATATTTTATATCATTAAGCTCCTCTTCTGTTCCGGATATAACAATTCCGGATAGACACTCATCCCTTATATATTCAACGCTTTTTTTTCCTTTGCTGAATACAACATTGCTATCCCATAAAATTTTAATAATGTTCCCGATCTTAACCATCTCTTTTAGTATTGGACTCTTACGAACGACAACATCTGCCACATCTGTATTGTATATTGGAAGCTCATTATCAAGAACAAGAACTTTTTCACCCAAAACATATAGTTCAAGATCACGTTCAACCCTTTTCTCAAACTTACTATATGATAAAAGAGCTCCCATCGATTCTTTATCAATTTTTTTGATTCCATCTGTCAATTTAAGAGTTGACCGTAAAACTTTATTAGCATTTTCCTTTATACTAATTCTTTTTTTGATCTTTTCTTTTAGTGTCATTACAACCCCTTTTTATATATTTTCATTACAGACTTGACCAAACATAAGTATACGTGTATATTAACTATTCCAATTTTCACTTACATTCACTTGTAAGTTAAAAAATCAAATAAAAAATTACTCATTTCTTAATATTATTTGAGTAATTTCATTATATCATTAACTTTTAACAAAACTTTAAAAGTTTTACACTCAAAAAGGGATATTATGACTGGTTTTGTAGATGTAGTTATAGAGGGAAAAACATATCAAATGCCTGTAATCATTGGAAGTGAAGGGGAAAAAGCTTTCGATATTACTAAATTAAGAGATCAAACAGGATATATCACACATGATCCGGGGTTTGGAAGTACCGGAAGTTGTTCAAGCAGTATTACATATATGGATGGTGATAAAGGGATTTTACGCTATAGAGGAATTCCAATAGAACAACTTGCAAAAAAATCATCTTTTGTCGAAACAGCGTATCTTTTGATCAATGGAATCCTTCCTTCACAGGGTGATCTTAATGAGATCAGGACTCTTTTAAACGATTATTCAATGATCCATGAAAATATGCAGGACTTTTTTAAGCATTTCCCAAGGGATTCTCACCCAATGGGAATTTTATCTGCAATGGTTGGTTCTCTTAGAAGTTTTTATCCGGAGATGCAAAATGATGAGGAAGCTGTAAACAAAAAAACACTCAGGCTCATTTCAAAAATAAGAACCCTTGCAGCAATGTCTTTTAGAATTTCAAGGGGTAACAAAGTTGTTTATCCAAGACACGATCTATCATATTGTGCGAACTTTCTTAATATGATGTTCGATGGCCCTGTTAAGCCTTATACCATGGATGAAGATGTTGTCAGAGCACTTAATGTTTTCTGGATTCTACATGCTGATCATGAACAAAACTGTTCTACTGCTGCTGTAAGGGTCGTTGGAAGTGCACAGGTCAACCTTTACGCTTCAATATCTGCAGGAATAGCTGCCCTCTGGGGCCCTAGGCATGGTGGTGCTAATATGGCTGTTATTAGAATGTTGGAGGATATTGCCGAGAGAAATATTCCGGTGGACAAAATTGTGAAGATGGCGAAAGATAAGAACAGTGATTTCAGACTAATGGGTTTTGGTCACAGGGTATATAAAACCTTTGACCCAAGGGCTGTGATTATGAAAGAGATGTGTGACATAGTTCTTAAAAAACTTAATGTGGACGATCCACTTCTGGATATTGCCAAAAGATTAGAGGAAGCAGCTCTAACCGATCCATATTTTATCGAAAAGAATCTGTACCCAAATGTTGATTTTTACAGTGGAATAATTCTGAGGGCAATTGGCATACCAACTAATATGTTTACAGTTATGTTTGCAATTGGAAGGCTTCCAGGATGGATTTCTCAGTGGATTGAAAGCACAGAGGATCCCAGATGGAAAATTGCAAGACCCAGACAGATCTACACAGGAAATAAAAAATATGATTATATTCCAATTGAGGCAAGATATATATAGATTTATAAGAAAAATAAAGACAGAATTATAAAATTAAAAAAGCGACTTCAATGAAGTCGCTTTTTTTTATTTATTCTTTTGGTAAGATCAGATTTAAAACTATTCCTATTACACCAGCCAAACCTATCTTTTCTAACTTGATATTATTAACGCTTATATCAAAAATACTAAATGAGCCTGTTTCTAAAACCATACCACCAATTCCACATACTAATATCAATGATACAATAACCAGATTTCTTGGTTTTGTCAGATCGTCTCCCGATCTTACTAATGTATTTAAACCAATTACTGTAATCATACCAAAAAGAAGTATCATAATTCCACCCATTACAGGTGTTGGTATAGTACTTAAAAATCCACCTACTTTTCCCACAAATGAAAGTGAAATTGCAAAAATAGCTGCCCAGGTCATAATGGCAGGATTAAAAGCTCTTGTAAGAGCTACTGCACCACTAACTTCTGAATACGTTGTATTTGGTGGTCCACCAAAGAATGCAGCAATGGAAGTTGCAATTCCATCACCTAACATTGTTTTATCAACACCAGGTTCTTTTAAATAATCTTTTCCGGTAATAGATCCAATTGCTAAAACATCACCAAAATGTTCTATAGCAGGTGCAATCGCAACTGGCACAATGTAAAAAATAGCATCTGAATTCCACACTGGAAAAGTAAAATCAGGTATTGCAAACCAGGGAGCTTCTATTACAGATGTGAAATTCACTGCACCAAAAAATAATGCAACAACATAACCTGCAATAATTCCGCATAGAATTGGTATTAATTTCAAAAAACCTTTTGTAAAGATCGAAATGATCACAGTTGTAAAAAGAGCTGCCATAGATATAATCAGTGCATTATCACCAACTAATTTGGACCCACCAATTTTGCCAGTAGCCATACCTACTGCAACAGGAGCTAATACAAGGCCAATAACCATTATAACAGGGCCTGTAACAACAGGTGGAAGATATCTTTTTAAGAAATCACTTCCTCTTAATTTGATTAAAACACTTAAAAGAATATACAGTATACCTGCAGCAACAAGACCACACATGGTCCCGGCAATCCCCCATGTTTTTACACCGTAGGAAATAGGTGCTATAAATGCAAAGGAAGACGCTAAAAAGACAGGAACCTTACCTTTTGTAATAATCTGAAAAATTAAAGTTCCAAGACCAGCTGTAAATAATGCTACATTTGAATTTAATCCTGTTAAAATAGGTACTAAAACAAGGGCTCCAAATGCAACAAAAAGCATTTGAGCACCGAGTAAACTATCTTTACCCTGAAATTTATATTCAGTTGATGAAACGTCTTCCATACTTCCTCCTGAAAGTTTCAATAAATTATTAGAGGTTCCCCTTATACTATTTTGTACCGAAAATTTTATCTCCGGCATCTCCAAGACCTGGCAAAATATAACCAATATCGTTTAGTTTTTCATCCACAGATGCTACATAAATATCCACATCAGGGTGAGCATCCTGAACTTTCTTAATTCCTTCAGGAGCTGCAACATGAAATAGCCCTCTGATATTCTTACAACCAGCTTCTTTTAAAAGATCAATAGTAGCAATCAAAGTTCCACCTGTTGCAAGCATTGGGTCCAATATCAAAGCAGTTCTTTCCTCAATTGAAGAGGCTAACTTTACATAGTATTCAACAGGCATAAGAGTTTCCTCATTCCTGTAAAACCCAACAACACTGACTTTTGCTGATGGTATCAGATCTATAACTCCATCCATCATTCCAAGACCAGCTCTTAAAATTGGAACAATTGTTATTTTTTTACCTTTAATTTTCTCAACTTCAACAGTACCAGCCCAGCCCTCAATATTTTCTTTAACTGTTTCAAGATCTTTTGTTGCTTCATATGTAAGAAGTCTTGCAACTTCAGAGGACAGGTTTCTAAAATCTTTTGTTGAAATATCTTTTTGGCGCATAAGTCCAAGCTTATGTTTAATAAGCGGATGATCCGCAACATGTACGCTCATGTTGATCTCCCTGTTTTTATAATTTTGAATAAAAATGATTTTCGTTAGGCGTTATTAACATTTTTTTTTGGTAATGTAACCAATTTTTTAAGAAAGATTTAATGAAATATATCTATAGAATTGAGAGTTTTACAGGGAACCTCTAATAACTGTTCTTTTTCCGGAATACTTCGTTATCCCAAAAAAAAGTTAGTATAGGTTCCCTATATTTGATCAGGATATTCCAAGTTTGATGAACTCGATAAGTTGTTCTTTGCTAATTCTCTTATTGGTTTTTGCTATAAAACCACCTTTATGTGCAAACTGAATATCAGGGTGTCCTTCAAGAACCGAAAAGTCCACTCCTTTAAAATCATTATGCCTTCTTATCTTCCAACCATCACCTCTGTTGTCATAACTAACACATATGGAAGCAGGTCTATTCATACTATTGATATATTCCTCTATCCCCTTAGTGTTTTCTGTCAAACCAAAGATCACTATATGATTTTTTACCTCAATTTTTTCACATTGTTCCCAGAATTTCAACTGGCTTGATAACTCTTTGGCTTTATTAATAATATGAGTTCCAAAATCTTTCATGAGTCCTATGGATTCAGATGTTTTATTCTCAAACATCTCTAACAGCCATACCTCCATTGGACTATGCGTTGTCGCTAAACTTTCAACACCTAATTCTTTTGCAACGTAAACCGGCCCAAATCTATCAATTTTATCTTTAAATGACCAAAATGAAAGTTTTGATAAACTATCTGTAAGGCCCAAATAATCTGCAACAAGAACAAAGCTTACAGGGATTGACAGATCCTGATGATGATCAAAATTTTTAAGTTTGGGATTATGAACATTTCCGATATCAACAATCCAGACATCCGGGTTTTGGAGCTCTTCTACTAATGGTTCTCTTCTTTCGACAACAAACTCTTCATCTTTGTTTGAAGCAAGAATTAAAGATACTGCACAAAATTCATCAAAATGAGATTTTCCTGGATGGGTGATAATAAGATTTTTCATTAATTTAAATATTTCCCATTTTTAAAGGTACCATTAAAAGTTTTTCCATCTGGTTTTTTCAATATTCCTTTACCATTATACGCACCTTTTTCAAAAAAACCCTCATATTTTTCACCATCACTATAGGTAATGATACCTTTTCCTTCAAAAACATCATCTACAAAAAATCCATTATAAATAGTACCATCTGGTTTGAAAAGAGTTCCTTTACCATTCATTTTGTATACTTTAAATTCACCAATATATTTGGAACCATCTGAAAAGTTTAACTTTCCATCACCATCTATCATATCGTTTTTAAATTCTGCACTAAGAATTCGTCCATCACGGAATGTTATTGTTCCATCACCACTAAATTTACCCATTTCAAAGTATCCTTTGTAGGTCATTCCTTTTTGTGACAATTCACCTTTTCCATGGAATTTGTTATTCTTAAATTCACCTTTGTATACTTTACTTCTAAATTTAAGTGTTCCCATCCCATTCATATTATAATTTTCTAAATTTCCTTTGTATGATGAACCATCTCTGAATTTAACAGTGCTATAATTTATTATTCCACCTCTAAAGATTCCGGAAACAGTTTTGTCAGAAAAGATGATCTTACCTTTCCCTTCATACTTGCCGTTTCTAAAAAGACCTTTATAGACCGTTCTATCTTTAAAAGTTAAAACCCCAAAACCATTATAAAGATCATTAATAAAACTACCTTTGTAAATATCACCGGAAACCAGTTTCAAAGTTCCCTTTCCATTCATCTTATAATCAAAGATCTCGCCTTTATAAAATTTTCCATCTGTAAATGTTATATTCCCATTTGGAGACATCTTCCCATTTTTGAACAGAGCTTTGCAAATTCTTCCATCGTTTAGTGTAAATATGCCCTTTCCATGGAAATGATTGTTTGAAAAACTACCACTATAAATTCTTTTATCCAAATATGTTAGTTTACCAATCCCACTTAACTTGTGGTTTTTAAATTCTCCCGTATAAACTCTTCCATCAGCATATTTTAAAGATCCGGAACCATCCATCTTATAGTTTTTGAAAGTTCCTTTATAGATATTTCCATTTTTAAAAGTTGAAATCCCTATCCCAATCAACTTTCCGCTTTTGAACATTCCTGCATAAAAAGTATTATCAGGAAATTTTAAGATACCTTTTCCACTAAATTTTGATTTTCTGAATTCACCCTCATAGCTGTATCCATTCTTTGAAAACCAGGTTCCTTTTGTATTAAGTTTATACTTTTTAAGATCTATTAAATGATAAGCAGCGCAACTAATTTTTTTTATATCATCTAAATTATTAGTAAAAACGCCTTTATAGACAGAACCGTCAGATATTATCATCTCTCCAGATCCATCAATTCTGTTCTTTAAAAATTTCCCTTTATATATTGTCTTATCATTTGCTGTAAAAACACCTGCTCCATCAATCAGGTCATTTTTAAATTCACCTTTATATAAAGAGCCATTGGAATATTTTATCTCTCCTGCCCCATGCATTACATTTCTTTTAAAATTTCCTGTATAAATGGCTCCATTACTAAATGTCAGAGTCCCACTACCTTCCATTGAATCGTTTACAAATAGTCCCTTATATTTAGAAGAGTCGGCAAAAATGAGGGTACCTGCTCCATCCCTTACATCATTTCTAAACTTACCTTCATATCTGTCACCAATGGTATAGAAAAGAATTCCTTTTCCATCTCTGATATCATCCTTGAAAGTCCCGGAATATTTATCTCCGTTTTTATATTCCATTACACCGAAGCCATTCTTTTTATTCTCCTTGAACGCTCCCTCAAACTTATCTCCGTACCTTGAAACCCATAACCCTTTTCCATGTTTCAGGTCATTCAGAAAGGTACCTTTATAACTCTCTCCATCTTTAAGTACTAATTTTCCTATGCCATTTTTAAGGTCATCTTTGAAACCACCTTCATATACAGAACCTGATTTTGCTGTAAGTACACCAAAACCATTTTTCTTATCATTTCCGAACTCTCCAAGGTATACAGACCCATTACTTCCTACTAATTTTCCACGTCCGGATCGCACATCATTTTTAAAAAGACCTTCATAAATACCACCATCAGGATAGAACCATTTACCCTTACCCTCTTTCCTGTTATTCACAAAAAGACCTTCATAACGGTTTTTATCCGGATAAACCATTATTCCTGCTCCACTTAACTTGTCATCTTTAAAATCACCGGTATACACAACCTTATCAGGAAATGTGATTTTTCCTTTTCCCTCTTTTTTCCCTTTAATCATCTCACCTTCAAAAACTGTTCTATCAGGGAAGAACCAGATTCCAGCACCTGCAATTTTGCCCGATGCAAACCTGCCTTTAAATATCTTTCCATCAGGAAAATCCATTGTCCCTATACCTTCAAACAGATCTTCATGGAAATCACCGGTATATTTGAGTCCATTTGGGTAAATCATCACTCCCGATCCATTATAAAGTCCTTTCAGAAAATCACCTGAATAAACTTTGCCATCGTGATATTTTATTCTACCTTTGCCATGATACTGGTTTTCCGCAAACTCACCGTTATAGATAGTACCATCAGGATGTATTAATTTTCCTGATCCTGTCATTTTAAATTTTTTCAGATATCCGTAATACTTAATTCCAGAAGCATAGATAACATCACTTTTACCCGTCAGGACACCATTTTTAAACTGACCGGAACAACTTGTACCATCGGGAGAGGTTATTGTACCCTTACCATTGAAGAGATTTTTCTCAAACATACCAACATAAAGATTTCCATCAGCATAGATCATAGTACCATGTCCACTCATTTTATCATCTTTGAATGAACCAATATATTTGGCACTATTTGAAAAAATCATTGTACCTTTTCCATGCTTTTTTCCATCCTTAAACATACCCATATATTTGCTTCCATCAGCAAATATCATACTACCATAACCATTTGTCAGGTCATTTTTAAATTGTCCCACATATTTTGTTCCACTTGGGAAATCTAAAATTCCATATCCGTCCCTTTTTCCTTTTTCAAACTTCCCTGTATATTTTCTTCCATCTGTAAAAACTAAAGTGCCATGACCTTCAAATAGATTATCTTCAAATTTTCCGTTATAAACGGTACCGTCTTTAAAGATTAAAGTACCTTTACCTGAGAACTGACTGTTTTTGAATTCACCTGTATATTCCATTCCATTATTGAACAGAAAAATACCGTTTCCATTTTTGCAATCTCCACTAACACACTTTTTTGCAATATCTTTCTTCTCAACATAATCAGTTTTTTCTTCGTGTTTTATTATATCCTTTGTTTTAGTGGAACAGCCAAATACAAAAATAATAATTAGTAAAAGTATAACTCTTTTCATCTGCACCTCTTTTTAAAAACAGGTCATTATTTATTTATTAAATTCATAGCATAAAAACAAAAAAAGGCTATGTTTAAAAAACATAGCCTTTTATAAATCGAGTTGGTGCCCAGGGACAGAATCGAACTGCCGACACGGGGATTTTCAGTCCCCTGCTCTACCGACTGAGCTACCTGGGCAAAATTTAACATTCGACAGACACTACATTTATTATAATTTCTTGTCAAACTTTAAAAGTGATAATAATATTTTTTTTTAAGCAAAGCTATGCCAGTAACCTGTAAATATCCCTTAAGTCATTGATTTTATGTACAGCATTTTCAGCGTCTTTATATTTATAAGAAATAAATGGAACCTTTGCTGATGAAGCTGCCTTTGAATCAGTTATAGAATCTCCGATAAAAACCATTTCATCCTTTTCAAGCATTAGCTCTTTCATTATCATAAAAAGCTGATCAGGAGCTGGTTTTGGATTCTTAACACTTGAAGCAGTTACAACAATTTTGAAAAAGTGTTCAAGATCATGTTTTTCCAATAAAATATCCATTGTATTGGTTCTATTTGTTGCAATACCTAAAATGAAATTATCATTTAGTTTTGATAAAGTTTCTTTAAGATAAGGCTCCTCAGTTAATAGAGGTAAAAGATCAATATAATTTATTGTTTTTTTAAATTCCATAGCCTTTTCAAGAAGATCTGGTTCATTTTTGAAAAGATACTTCATTGAATCATTAACTGAAAACATATGAACTTTTTTTAATTGTTCTTCACTTAGAAGTGGTTTTTTCATATGGTCTAAAACCATATTATAGTAAGTTTCATTCGCTTTAATAGTATTGAACAAAACTCCATCACAATCAAAAATAACAGCTTTTATTTTATCTATCTGCATATTAACTCTTTAATAAAAATTCCCGCCGCAAGCAGCGGGATATTATGCCACAAAGCTATTACGCCTCAAGCGGCGGCAAGCTACGCAATAAATCCATAATTAAATAGATTTCCAAATCTTAATTGTCGAAAATTATAGCATTAAGCGGAAGTAAAATTTCAGGTTTTAATTTACTGTCTGTTTTTATTGTAACAGTATCAAAGTACCTGTCTTTCTTCATTGAAAGGTTTTCCACCACAAGTAGATATTCTGAGATTTTATCCTCTTTAACTTTGTTTAGTGTGAATTTTACTTTAGTTTTATCATTAATACTAACTTCAAGAATTTTGAAAGGGTATTTCTCTTTTGAAATTATTCTGATTTCGCTTTTTATTTTATCTTTAAAATTTCCAATCAGACGTACCCTTCTAGGATTAATATCCGCAAAACTTTCTACTGACCCTTTTAGTTTAAGGTAGAATTTTCCTTTTTTAGGGTCTGTGGATTCAACCAATATTGATTTTGATACTGGTTTCCCACCATAACCATTAGTATCAAACTTAATAGTTATTTTCCCTACACTTCCCGGTGGAATAAATTTTGTATATGAAACCGCTGTACATCCACAGCCTGGTTCAACTTTTGTTATTTCAAGAACAACATTTCCTCTGTTCTTTATTATATAATCATGGACAACTTCTGTATCTTCCATAACTGGTTTAAATTCATAAACATTGCTTTCAAGCTCAACTACAGGTGCTTTAGTAGATGCATACACATTTGCATTTAAAAGTATAAATATTGAAAGAAATATAAATAATAAAACATTAATTTTATAAGTTTTCATCTTATTAAGGACTCCTATTTGTTTAGATGTACAAAAATCTTTAATTTTTTGATATTTTCATTTCAGGAACCTCTAAAAACTGCTCTTTTTTGCGAAATACGTCGTTTTACCAAAATAAACTGTAAACTTTATAAAATAAAAGCTTTTTATAAACGAATCAGCTCTTGTATTTCATCAAAAATTCTAATTATCAGATGTTCGCTATAGTCAGGTTGAAATATCAATACAATTATCTAAGTTATAAAAGGGTAAAAGTCAAGATTGGAGGTTATTTTTACATCATTGAAAAAGGATCAACATCTATTGTTACTCTGATAACTTTATTTACTTTACCAAAATAACCATTTTTCAAACACTTAACAAAATGATTTAAATACCCGGTATTTGAACATTTTAATAGCAACTGCCATCGGAACCTTCCTGCTATTTTAGATAAAGGTGCTTCAGCAGGTCCCATAATATCAATTTTATGTTTTCTATGACTATGAACGAGCTCCTTACACCACACCCCAATATCTTCAGCAACAGATCTTGTTTTTTTTAAGTCTTTACCGGATATTTTTATCTGTATCATCCTCGTAAATGGAGGAAATTGTAAACTTTTCCTGAAATATAACTCTTTTGATAAAAACTCTTTAAAATTCTGTTTTTTTGCTGATTCAATGCTAAAGTGTTCAGGATTATATGTCTGCAGAACTACTTGGCCCTCAACAGTACCCCTTCCTGCCCGGCCAGCAACCTGAGCTATCAACTGAAACGTTCTTTCAGAAGACCTGAAATCCGGAAAGTTGAGAGACATATCGGCACATAGTATTCCCACAAGAGTTATCATTGGAAAATCATGACCCTTTGCAATCATTTGAGTACCTACAAGTATATCAATCTCATGATTTCTCATCTTTTTTAAAATTTTTACAATTGAATTTTTACCCCTTATTGTGTCATGGTCCAATCTTGCTACTCGGGCATTTGGAAACATTGAAACCATAAGATCTTCTATCTTTTCTGTTCCAATACCAAGGAGCTTTATCTTATCTGAACCACACTTTGAACAACCTGATGCAGAAGCTTTTGAGTAGCCACAAAGGTGGCATTTATATGCGTTAACATTCTTATGAAGGGTTAAAGAGGTTTCACAATCGAGGCATTTAATAGTTTCCCCACAATCTGCGCAAACCGGATAAGTGGAAAAACCTCTTCTATTGATGAAAAGCATTATCTGCTCTTTTTTTTCAAGGGTTTTTCCTATAGCATTTATAAGTTCAGGAGTTACATATTTTCTTATACCCTTTGCATCCCTGTGTTTTTTCAAATCTACCACACTTATAAGTGGAAGGGGCATGTCGTTTACTCTTTTTGATAGAGTAAGTTCAGTAAATTTATTATTAATAACGTTGAATGATGACTGGATAGAAGGTGTTGCAGAGCCTAATAATACCGGGCAATCTGATATTTTACCTCTCACAAGTGCAAGGTCCCTCGCATTATATCTTAAGGTACTGTCTTGCTTGTATGACTGATCGTGCTCTTCATCAACTATAATTAACCCTGTATTTTCAAAAGGTGCAAATATAGAAGACCTGACACCAATAGAGATTGAAACCATTTTATTAATTATTTTTCTCCATTGATCATATTTTTCTCCATGTGATAATCCGCTGTGAAGAACAGCAACATTATCACCGAATCTTGCCCTAAATCTTCTTTCAGTCTGAGATATAAGTGAAATTTCAGGAACCAGAACGATTACATCAAAACCTTCATTTAATGCTTTTTCTGCTATTTGAAGATATACTTCAGTTTTACCGCTTCCGGTTACCCCGGCAAGTAAATAACTTTTAAATCCTTTACCAAGGGAGTTTACAACTTCGTCAACAACAACTTCCTGCTCATCAGTTAAATCTTTAGCACTATCCTGAACTATTTTCTCTCCAAATGGATCCCTGTATACTTCTTTCTGGAAGATTTCCACAAATTCTTTTTCTTCGAGTGGTTTTATAAAACTATTTATGGTTGGAAATATTTCTTTTAGCTGTGTTACAGATATTTCACCAGATTCTCTAAGATACTCTACAATTTCAGATCTTTTTGGAGTAAGATCAGATAACGATTTTTTAGAATTAACGGGTTTGATATAACGCGAGGTTTTTTTCTTACTGATTGCACTTTTAACTTTCTTCTCTTCAACAATATATTCAAGTCTTTTGAGTTTTCTAATATCGCTTTCTGTAACCTTAAAATCAAGACTATTGATAATATTTTTCTTTAGACCATTTTTCTGAATTTTTTTTAAAATCTGACCTTCTTTACTATCCCCAAATCCTTCTAAAACCCTTAGTCCACTTTTGCTCAGTTTTAAGAAGGATCTATCTGTAATATTTATCCCTCCTGGTAGTGCACATTTTATAACCTCACCTAATGGAAATATATAGTACTCTGATAACCATTTAAAAACTTTAATCATCGATTCCGGAAAAAGTGGAGAATCATCAAGAATATCAATAATTTCTTTAATATTATCAAGTCCATTTGAACTGTCATAGATATTTATTATATACCCTGTTAAAGTCCTTTTACCAAAGGGAACAAGAACCCTTTTGCCTATCTCAGTCTCCTTATGAAAAGGAGGTGGAACGAGATAAGTAAAATGCTGGAAAAGTGGAAGAGCTACTGCGACTTCAATATATATTTTTTTTTCTACCATATTATTTTTATTTCACAAGATTATCAGGAAGGTCAATACGGAGGTTTGGAATTTCTTTCCTTGTATCATTCAGGTTTTCTGCTTTTGATCTGTACAGCTTTCTATTTACAGATTTAACAACATTTTCAATATTTGAAACCGGCCATTTTTTCAGTTGAATATCTTTAAAAACTTGAGAGCAATCATCAATAACATCTTTAAAATTGACAAGGATTACATCAATATCCCTTGCTTTTAGTTTTTTTACCGTTTCTTCAACAAGCTCTTCATATTTTTGTAAAACAAAAGGAGGTCTTCTTTGAAACATTTTCAGATAACTAACTTCAATTTCCTTTGGGTCTCTTTTCATAAATATAACACGGTAATTTGCTTCTGGAAGCGTCTCAAGTCTCCAATGTAAGACTTTTATAAGTTTTCCTGCATATCTTTCAGCAAAATCATGTACCTTGAACTCCTTTCTACCAAGTTCATAAAAGCCTTCCGGATTTGGTCTATATCCATCCCTTTCATATTTTTTGTTAAGAACATCATCTTTCTTTTTATTATAACAGGCATTCATTCCTGAGTTTTTCAGACACTTCATCATCATTGAAGTTCCGGATCTCATATATCCCGAAACAACATAGATTGGTTCTTTTTTCATATCACTCATAATTTATCATCATTAAAAGGTAATTCTTGAAACTATCTCTTTAGCTATATTCTCTACGGAAATATTACTATTATTAAATGAGATAGTATTTTTATGATTTATAGCTGTGTAGCATCTGGTTTCCAATAAATCAGAAAGAACTTCGATTTCTGAGACTTTATTTGTCTTAATCCTTGTTTCATCCTGAACTCTCTCAAACAGGATATCCTCATCGCAGGATATATGAACAGGTCTTAAATCAACGCAATTCTTATCACAAAATACTAAAAGTTTTTCAAGGTATGAATTGTCGTGGGGATATGAATAACAATAAGTCATAACTAAATATGTACAATTCAGATCAAGAGCCTTATTAATTGCCATTAACCTCAATTCTGTATTGAAGTCAAAAAAATCTTCATCACCAAAATTATCGTAGATAGATAACGACAAATCAACTATTAAATGATTATGTAATATTTTAGCCGGTATTATACTGGATAGTGATTTAGCTGTTGTATATTTACCCACTGCCGGAGGGCCATGTAACAGAATTAGCTTCATACTTAAACTTTAGAGAACCTCAAATAATTGCTCTTTTGGCGAAATACTACGTTATTTCCAAAAAAGAATTGTATTAAAATCGGCTCATTATTTTTTATCATGCCTTGTATTTCATCCAAAATTTCTAAATATTAGAGGGTTCCCTTTATAAAATAAAAAGTATTTATCACCATATAATTAAAAGATAAAGATATAAGATTATGGGGATCTCTAATTCCCTATATTTGATTAATCAATAAGGTATCCTTCCCAGTTATACCACACTCTTTTTTTCTTATTTCTAAATTGCCCAAACATTTTTTTACCATCCCTTGAAAATTCGAAAACAAACTGCCCCAGATCCAAAGGAGGCCTGTAACTCGGTTCCATCACCCAGTTGCCCCACATTTTATATCCCTTTATATATCCTTCTAATCTTCCATTATTTTTCTTAAAAAAACCTCTTACTCTATGTTTTGTCTGAATCAGTTCCAAAGTTCCCCAGGTTGTGTCATACAATCCTGTGACATCACCCCTTAAATAATTTCTCATCAGATCTTTACGGGTTAAACTAAATCCATATGAAAACTCAGTTTCACGTCTGGTATTTGTATCTCTAAAAAAAATTATTGCTGTGTAATTTCCTGTTCTAAAACCATCATCAATATGAATATTTGTATTGGAATTTGCATATTCTTTAAGATATTTATTATCATAACTGCTATCGGGTTCCGCTGCGGTTTTCAAAATCCAACCTGTTCTGATAACAAGTTTCATATTCCTTCTTACTTCAAGCTTTATTTCATAGGGAGCTCCTGTTGCATTTTTAAACAGAATATTTCCGATTTTAAAGTAAAAATGTACTGTTTCTCCATGTAATACAACACTTGATCTCTTTTTAGCATTCATAGCATTGTCGCTATTTGTTAAAAAAGAACCCATTTTTTTCAGGCCCTTTGCATAGGACAGATCACTTACTAAAATAAAAAATAACATAAATATATATCTGAATCTCATCTTTAAACCTTATAAATTAATATGAATATAAAAACATAAACCAGATTTACTTTCGACAAAATAAATAAACATCTTTAATTTTTTCCATTTTTTTAAAAATGTCTTTAGGGAACCTCTAATAATTAGAATTTTGGATGAAATACGAGGCATTTCCAAAAATAACGAGCCGATTTTATTACAGTTTTTTTTGGAAATAACAAAATATTTCGCCAAAAGAACAGTTATTAGAGATTTCCAAATTTTAATTTTACATATTATTACTTCATTTTAGTTCTTATTTTAAAAGCCTTAAAATACATATCTTTGATATGTTGTTGTTAAGTTAATTGTTTTACGTAATCCCCTGAACAATTCGTACTAAGAAAAATTTAATTAGCTAAGATAATAGATTTATCAAGTTTTATGTTTTAGTTCTTGACCAAATCAGCTATAGTATTTAGTGTATTGTAGTAAAGATGAAAAGTTAAATTAACTATTTTTTCGATGCTTATTTTGAGCCTTATTATTAAAATTACATGCTGAGGAAGATTAAACATGAATACCGATGTCTCTGTGTTGGTTATAGATGATGCCCGTTCTATGAGACGAACAATCAGGAATATTTTAAAAGATTTTGGTTTTAAAAAAATTGTTGAGGCTGAAGATGGAAAAGAAGGCTTAAAAATACTTGAGCAAAGTATATCAACAGGAAAATTCGGCTTAATTCTGTGCGACTGGAATATGCCTAATACATCTGGTGTTGAGGTACTTCAAAGTATTAAAGCAAATGGTGAATTAAAAGATATACCCTTCATAATGGTAACTGCAGAAGGACGTAAAGAGTTTATTTTAGATGCCATTAAAGAAGGAGCTGATAGTTTTATAGTAAAACCTTTCACACCAGATATTCTGAGTGAAAAAATAAGCGGTGTACTCTAAGAAAAATCAAATATAAAAAAGGGACTTATGTCCCTTTTCAAGTTTAAATAATTTTTATCCTCTCTATTGCGCAAGCCTGCATATTCTGCTATTAAATTATTGCTCAAATAAAAAAGTCTTTAATTAAAATATAATGATTTTGAAACCTAAGGAGAATGACTAACATGAAAGGTCTAATCACTTCAACAATGGTAGTTTTACTAACCCTTTTTCTTAACTTTAACGCATTTGCAGAAACGAATACACCAAAAGGTGTAGCCCTTGAATTTGCAGAAGCATACTATGATCTTGATAAATCTTTTGAAAATTATCTTTCTGAAGAGTGTAAAGTTGATGAAGATGAAAATAAAATTGTAGATATTTTCTTTAATAAAATGGACAAAAAAAGTAAAGATATGGGTTACAAACGAAGTTTTCTTAAGTCATCTCTATTTGATATGAAAGCAGAGATTCTTCAAGAGAGTGATTCTTCTGCAATGGTAAATATAATAGGAAAAAGAAGCAGATCAATAAACCCTCTTTATTCAATAGTTGGAAGATTGTTCTCTCTTGTGGAAACATATGATGTAAATGAAGTTGTAAATCTTGTTAAAGTTGAAGGTAAATGGAAAGTAAAAGACCTTTCGATTGAAATAATGTAGGTTTTCACAAAATATAAAATTAAGAAGCTGATAATTATCTTTTATCAGCTTTTTTTATTCTTATCAGTACGACATAACTAAGGGTTCCCTTGTTATTAGAGTCCCGTAAGCTTAAAAACATCCCCATTTTTTGAATCTGAAGCAGTATTCTTCTTTTCTGTTGTAAAAGATATTCCACCTTTCAGTATAGCTTTTAGAGAATCTGTTTTAAGTTTAAACCCACTTACAAGCCCGTAACTTGCATCTATACCACTAACAGAGACAAAAACTGAATTACTCCGTACAAGGTGAGAAAATTTTTCCTGAACGTAGATACCAATTTCAACTTCGTCACCAATATCAGAAAGTTTTATCCATTCAACCGCTCCTGTCGGTATCTGCCTGTAATATACCGGAGATCCAACCTCAAGTGAGCTTCTTGTGGGTGCCGTTAACACAATATGAAGTCCGGGAGCATTTCTATAAACAGATGCAGGTTCGGAAAGAGCTGTAAATTCTGTTAATAAAGGACCATTACCAGGGAGCATCATTATCTTTGAACCAAATAATATGGAGTCCGTATTTTTTACCCCATCAAATGAAACAATAAGATTTTCAGACCAGAAAACGGCTCCTTTAGTTAAGTATCCACTAAATTTACTTTTAATAAGTATATTTGCCTGTGGTTTTCCATTTCTATACTCTATATTCTCCACATACCCGATCTTTTGATCCCTTGACATAACAGGAGCTAATTTTTTAAGACTATGACCATGTTTTAATTTAACAGTTGCTCTCTTGTAGTCCGGTTTTTCTGCTGACAACCTGTTTTTATAAAGCCTGTCAGATCCTTTGGAACTTAGAAAATTTTCATAATTTAAAGAACCCTTTATATAGTTTATAACAGGTTCAATTTTTGCACTAAAGCCTGCACCATTTGTTTGTACATGAACTTCTGAATTCATCCAAAACCTTGTTGAATTAGTTATTGTTTTAGTATAATCAGAATCAATTAAAACATTAATATATGACATCTTTTTTTTCTGGTCATAACCTACTTTTGAGGTTTCTCCTGATCTCATTCCTTTATAGAATATGGGAATTCCTTCATCAGGAGGTTTTATTTCAGAGAAATAGAGTTTTATTATTTTTCCCACAGATGCTATTTTTTCAGCTTTTTTTGCTGATTTTTTGTCACTATACAAAATGTAACTTCCATTATCAGTGAGATTTGTTTTGCTATAATCAAATGCCACCCCACCTTTGATAAGTTCTTTTATACCCGGAGTCATAATACTTAATCCATCTGTTCCTATATTTACAGAAGCAGTACCAAGTTTCCAAAAATATGCATTATCTTTTATTAAATATCTGTATTCCTTCTCAATTGTGGCAATAATTCTAATAATACCTGATTTTTTGTTTAGAGAGTGGGTTCCAAGCTCACCTATTTTTATTCCCCGATACATAACAGGTGCGCCATTATAAATGCCAGAGGCATCATCTGTTATCATAGTTATTTTTTTAATACCTCTGGTAGCTATAAAAGCCTGTTTTGCTGAGCCTTTATTACTATATAATTTTAGCTCTTTATTTTTTTTTAGAAGAGTTCCTTTATTTTTACTAAAAAAACCTGCTGTTACCCCACCTTCCAGAATACTGCTTATTTTTGCAGTCTTAACATTTAATCCTTTCTCATCAAATTTTATATCTACACTTTCAGACTCCCACAAAAAAAGTTCACTTGATGCAAGATTTCTATATTTAGGGTATATAATTGCAAAAAATTTCAAACCATCTCCCTGAAGTTTATGGTTTTTTATCACTCCTACTTTTACTCCTTTATAGTAAATTCCAGAACCTCTACCCAAAGATCCTTTTTCCTTAGCATTTATAGTTATATTTGCTGAACCTTTAGGAGTTTGTATTGGCGAATCTTCAGATAGATAAAATTCAGAAACCATCTTTCCTTCACCAGCTTCTAAACTAATAAAAACACCAGTTACCAGAGATGATAGATTTTTAACTTCACTTGCTGACACAACCGGCCTGCCTATAAAAAACCTACTTCTCTCTTTTACCAGATACTCATATTTAGTATTCATACGCAGGGTTGTTAATATTTCTGTTTTGTCAGTGCTTAACTTAAGATCTGTAACAAGTCCAACCTGTAACCCCTTAAACATAACAGGAGTTCTTGAAGGCCTCACTCCATAACTCTCAGGCATATGGATCAATATTTTCCTGGGTGAAAGCAGTGTCTCCATGTAGTTTGCATGTAGTATAAATTCTTCCTTTACCTTATTCTCCTGCTTGTTCTTTGAGCTATTAAAGGCTATTCCGCCTTGAAAGATTGAATTAAGTGAATCCAGCTGGAAATGAAATCCTGCTGAATCATATTTAAGATCAAACTTGCTGACATTCCAGAATTTAGTCTTTGAATTGAAATGCTTTTTATATTTTTTAAGAATACCGGTAACTATTCTATACAGTTTTGCTTTTTCATCATACTTGACAGACATTACCTGCCCTGCATCTATTCCATTGTGATAAACCCTCATCCCACTATATAAGGAAGGGTCTTTTTCTGAAATGAGATTAACTGGAAATGCATTATTTAAAAACATATCTACAGGTGGTTCGGAAAGACCTATAAATCGGTCCTGTTCTTTAAGATTCATAAGTTCTTTTTTATCATAGGATGGAGGTCGCATCTCAATGTATGTACCTGAGATAATTGTTTCGAGTCCGGTAATCTGGTTTAGCCCAAGTCTTGGTTTTACAATCCAGAATTTCACCCCTTCAGTGGCAACCCGCTCTGCTTCTTTTTTCAGTCTTATGATTACATCAATCTTATCTAAGGAATCAGTTATATCAAAACGGACAACTTTACCAATTGTAAGTCCCCTGTATTTAAGAAGTGTTTTTCCCTCTATAATATTTGATCCTGAATCAAACTGTATCGTAATCTCTTTACCAGAATCTATAAACCCACTATATACAATCCATAAAGTTATAATTAATGCTAATATTGGAGTAATCCATACCGGAGAAAATTTTCTTTTTTTTATTTTCAGTGCATCAGGAATAATCTTCATAAATCTTCCCTATCCTTCATCCCATATCAACCGGGTATCAAAACTGTGTGAAGCTAACATTGTCAAAACAACAACAGAAGCAAAAAAGATCAGGCCATAACCACCTGTTGTTTTAAGTAAAAAACCAAGATTGATCAAGCCTGCCATTACAGCAACCACATAAACATCAAGCATTGACCATTTTCCAATCAGTTCAACAAGTGAAAAGAGTTTTGTTTTTTGCTTATTATTTAATAATGATTTTCGGTTTACAGTTATTAGCAGATACATTAGAGAACATATTTTAAATACTGGAACTACAAAACTAGCCACAAAAACAACTATACAGATAAAATACATCTCATAGTTGAATAACTCAATAACACCTCCAAGTATTGTGCTTTTAGAACTTTGTCCCATGATCTGTACATCCATTATTGGAAGAATATTTGCTGGTATGTATAAAAACAGAGAAGCTAAAGTAAGGGCCCATGTTCTGCTTAAACTGTTCTTCTTTCTCCTGATGTTATGGCTGCCACATTCAGGACAATCCGCTTCATCAGAAGCTGATATTATAAGGGTTTTACAATCTGTACACAGCAGCCCACCAAATTCAATATCATTAACCCATTTATCTTTTGAACCAGAACTGTCTACTTTCATAATAGGAACCTGCTAAAATCATAAAAAAACATTCACATCCAAGCATGTAAAAACCTGTGCCCAGACTAATATCTGCCATACCAACAAGTTTAACAACACTCACAAGTATACCTATAATAAAGACATCTATCATCTGCCAGTGTTTCATAGATTCAACTACTTTAGCTGTTTGATCTGATAAAGGCATTGTAAACTCTACAATAGAATCAAAGGACAGATACGCGGTGAATGTCATGTAAATTAGTGGAAACAAAAAAGCTGTGCATATGACAATCAAGGCAGCTAAACGCAAACCATCGTCATTAAGCACTTTTGCACTTTCAAAAAGAGTAGCTGAAATTCTGTTACCTTGTATTTGAATCTCTAAAAATGGAAAAAGCATTGCCGGCAACATGAAAAGCAATGAAGTAATACTAAACATTAATGCATAAAACATGTTTATATTTCTGCCATAAAGAACAGTTGAGCACTGTGGACACACCATTTTGTAACCATTGTCATCTTCAATACTAAGGACAACTCCACAAGCGTGACAAGCTGTTTTCATATCTAAACCACCATAATATTATTTTTTATGTACATATTTGATAAGAAACTTGCTAAAGTAATATTAATTATAAATACTATATTTAAAAAAATAAATAGAAAACCCATTTTAAAATTCAGGAAATCTAACAACTATTATTTATTTTGAAAACACAAAGTGATCTAAATTAAACCTTTTTTGTTTATTGTTGTTCGCTCAAAACGACAGATTTTAGAAGCTGCCATATATTGTTCTAATACTTAATATTTAAAATATTGTTCCAAAATTAATAGTTGACAATTCTAACCAATAATTTTAACTAACTGGTTAGTTTGCTAAAATATGCTTATAAATTGATACTTTATACAGGAGTTGTTCAAATGTCTGATTCAACATCAAAATGGTCTCGCAGGAATTTATTGATAATTTTACCACTTATATTATCAATTCTGATTGTAATTGTTTTGGTAATGTTTAAAAAAGGTCCTGAGAGACTTAAACTAACTGAAATATCAAAACCAGTCAGGACTATAATAATAAAAAAAGTTGATATGGTTCCAAGAGCCATTGGGTATGGCAAAGCTGAACCTTCCGATGTATGGAAAGCAGTTGCACAGGTTAGTGGAATAATTGTTAAGACAAATCCGATCCTTAAAAATGGTAATTTGTGTAAAAAAGGAACTTTTTTAGCTAAAATTGACCCTAAGGAATATCAACTCGCAATTGTACGGATGGAAGCTTCAATAGCTGAAGTTGAAGCAAAGCTATCCCAACTTGAAACAGAAAAGAAAAACCTTAAGCTCACACTCTCCATTGAGGGAAATTCTCTAAAGCTTAGTAAAGATGAATATAATCGTCAAAAAAAATTGTATAAAAAAAAGATAATCCCTGCATCAACATTTGAAAGTGAAACCCAAAAATATAATTCACAGCTCTTAAAAGTCCAGAATATAACAAATAGTATCAATCTTGTTCCATCAAATATAAAACAACTTATGGCTTCTTTATCTCTGAATAAAGCTAATCTTGAAAATGCAAAACGGGATCTTGCAAACACAGTTATCAGAGCCCCTTTTGATTGCAGGATTACAGACGTTCAACTGCAGATCTCTCAATTTGTACAAAAAGGCCAGGTAATTATAACTGCTGATGGAACTCAAACTGCTGAGATTGCAGCTCAAATTCCTACAGAAAAGTTTTTCAGTATGATTAGCTCTATCACAAAAAACAAAAATTTCTCTGCTTTTGATCTGCCAAAATTCAGAGACAAAATTGGATTATCTGTAGTTGTCAGGTTTAAAGCTGGTCAGTACATAGCTGTCTGGAAAGGTCGTTTTTCAAGACCGGATGCTGCTCTCGATCAGAAAACAAGAACAGCGGGAATTATTGTCGCTGTTGATAATCCCTATGAAAAAATAATTCCGGGAAAAAGACCTCCACTTGTAAGAAACATGTATTGTGAGGTTGAATTATCAGGAAAACCCCAGCCAAATACTATTGTTATTCCAAGAGCCTCACTTCACGGAGATTTTGTTTATATTGTGGATAAAGATAACAGACTTATTCGCAGGAAAGTCATGAAAACGGTATCCCAAACAGGTTTTTATGTTATCAGAGAAGGCCTTAATGAGGGAGACCAGCTAATAGTTTCTGATATTATTCCCGCAATAGAAGGAATGCTTCTTAAACCTATTGAAGATAAAAAGATCGAACAAAACCTTGAAGCTGAAGCAACTGGTTTGACTGATATAAAATAGCATAAAGTCTAAAAAATAAAGTTTAGAAAACATTCGGAGATAATTATGATTCGGTTTTTTGGAGGCCATCCAACAGCAGCAAATCTAATGATGTTAGTATTAGTTATTATTGGTATTATCAGCTTACCAACCCTTAAAAGAGAAACTTTTCCAGAATTTTCAGCAGATATGATTCAGGTTTCAGTAATCTACCCTGGAGCAACTGCAGAAGATATTGAAGAATCAATCTGTAAGCGAATTGAAGATGCTGTGGATATGGTTAACTATGTTCAGGAAGTACGTTCTGAAGCTAAAGAAGGTATTGGAATTGTTACTATAGAGATGGAAGAGGGACGAAATTTTCAGACTTTTATTAATGACATAAAAACTGAAGTGGAAGCCATATCTGACTTTCCTGATGAAGCTGATGTTCCAATTATCAGAGAGATTGGAACAACTGATCCTGTTGTTTCTATTGCAGTTACAGGCCCCATGTCACTTCCAGACCTCAAAGCTTATTGTGAAGATCTTAAAAAGAGGCTTGGTAGAGAAAATGGCGTTTCCATGGTGAAAATAAGTGGATTTTCAGACCATCAGATTAGAATCACTATACCAACTCAGACTTTAATGCAGTATGGTTTGTCTCTTGATCAGATAGTTGGTGTTATAAAATCCCAAAGTGTCAGCCTTCCCGGAGGTGCAATTGAAGCTCTTGATCAGGAAGTTACCATAAGATTTGTTGATGAACGTAAATCCCCTGAATCTTTTCAGGACCTCATAGTTGTTTCAAGCAGTTCCGGTGCTGAAATAAAACTTGGAGAGATTGCCGAAATTCACGATCTTTTTGAACTCACTGAAGAGAAGTATCTGTTTGATGGAAAAAGGGCAGGACTTATTCAAATCTCAAAGACTAAATCTCAGGATGCTCTCAATGTATTGGCTGCTGCAAAAATGTTCTTTGAAAAAGAGAATCAGAGAAAACCACCTAATGTTAAATTTTCTTTTACCCAGGATGCGACTTCTGTTGTTAAAGACAGACTTCAGATGCTGTTTACAAATGGGTGGCAGGGACTTCTTCTTGTTTTTTTCACACTCTGGTTGTTTTTTAATTTCAAATTATCATTCTGGGTTGCAATGGGTCTTCCTGTTTCCTTTATGGGTGCTTTTTTCTTTCTTTCTTATATAGGCTACTCAATCAATATGTTAAGCATGGTTGGACTTCTGCTGGTACTTGGTTTAATGATGGATGATGCAATTGTTATTGCAGAAAATGTTGCAACACACCTTGCAAAGGGAAAATCTGCGTTAAGAGCTGCTGTTGAAGGTACAATAGAAGTAAAAAATGGTGTAATGTCATCGTTTCTTACCACACTTTGTATCTTTGGCCCACTCACATATATAACAGGCTCTATTGGTAAAGTGTTGAAAGTTGTGCCTGTGGTAATGCTCATCGTTCTTGCTGTTAGTATTGTTGAAGCATTTTGCATTCTTCCCAACCATCTTAGTCATTCACTTAAGGATTATGATCCTGATAGTCGAAATTCTTTGAGAAAATGGTTTGATGAGAAAATTGAATGGATAAGAGAAGATGTTGTTGGAAAACTCACTGACAAAGCAGTAAAATTTCGATACTTTACTTTGACTATAGTAATCAGTAGTTTCATTTTTTCCATAGGAATGATGCCATCTGGTATTCTTAAATTTAAGGCATTTCCTGCAATTGATGGAGATATTATAGAAGCTAAAATCCTTCTGCCACAGGGAACTCCATTAAAGAAAACAGAGATGTTTGTAGAAAAAATGTTAATTGCTCTTGGTGAGGTAAACAAAGAGTTTAAACCAAATCAGCCCGATAATAAAAACCTTGTAACCCATACAGCTGTTTATTACAATAAAAATACAGCTGCACATGAAGTAGGGTCACATGTAGCAACTCTTACAGTAGACTTGTTAAGTGCAGAAGTTCGAAAAGCAAAAATTGATGATATTTTAAATCTGTGGCGAACAAAAATTGGTGTTTTACCTGATGTACTTCAGTTAAAATTTGGAGAACCCTCTTTTGGACCCGCTGGAAACCCACTTGAAATAAGACTTAGAGCCGATAATCTTAATGAATTGATGGAGGCTTCATATGAGGTACAGAGCTGGCTTAAAAATCTTCGGGGTGTTTCTGATATCTCTGATGATTTAAGACCTGGAAAACCAGAGATACAGATAAAGATGAAAGAGGGTGCAGCTAGTCTTGGTTTAAATGCACTGACAATTGCAAGCCAACTAAGAAGTGCCTTTTATGGAAAGACAGCAAGCACAATTCAGGTAGGATCAGAATCCTATGAAATAGATGTAAAACTGCCACAGGTAGATCAAAACAGCCTGGCTGACCTTGATTACTTCCATGTAACCTTACCAGATGGAAAACAAGTTCCCTTGAGTGCTGTTGCTACCTTAAAATCAGGAAGAGGTTATGCAAGAATTGCTGTTGTTGACGGACAAAGAACAGTAACAGTAACAGGTGATGTGGATACAGAGGTTGCTAATGTGGCTGAGATTGTTGCTCTTTTTAGTAAAGAGTTTTTGCCACAATTTTTAAAGAAATATCCTAATATCAGAGTTACTCAGGAGGGAGAATCTAAAGAGGGTGCTAAAACAGGTAAATCTTTAATCAGGGGATTTATAATTGGACTAATTGGTGTTTTTATACTTCTTAGCTTTCAATTCAGAAGTTATGTTGAACCTCTGGTTGTTATGATCGCTATTCCATTAGGAATGATTGGGGTTGTATGGGGGCATCTGTTAATGGGACTTGACCTGTCAATGCCAAGTCTGCTTGGATTTGCCTCCCTTGCAGGTGTGGTGGTAAATGATTCAATACTTCTTGTTGAATTTATAAAACTCAGGAGAAATGAGGGCGTATCTGTTTCAATTGCATCTGTTATGGCAGGAAGAGACAGGTTTCGTGCTGTTATGTTGACTTCACTCACAACAATTACCGGGCTGATACCATTACTAATGGAAAAGAGTTTACAGGCTCAAATTCTAATTCCACTTGCAACAAGTATTGTTTTTGGACTAATGGCATCAACCTGTCTGGTTCTTGTTGTAATACCAGCCCTTTATTCAATACTTGGTGATTTAGGATTAGCCACAAAAGTTGATATTGAACAGGAACTTTAAAAAGTTATTTTTAAAAAAAATGTTAAACCTTTTTATTCTATTCAATAATGCTTCAAGTCTCAACACTGAGGTTGATACTATGCACCACTAATTTTATTAATCTTATCTACTACATATTTGTGATCAACTTCTGATGATGGGAAAATATTATCAAAATTTGATTTGAGGTTTGCAAAGAATATTTCCTTATCATCCTTTGTTATTTGTTTTATTTCTGCAAGGGCTTCTATATATTCACCTGAACCTTTTGCAATATCAATAGCAAGGTTATTAAGATTATCTGCTACAAATCTATTTAATGAAGCGCGACTCCCTTTTTTGGAATATTCAGTTGTATATACTGATGATAATGTTGGGCTAAAAGTAATAGTTTGAGACCTACTCAATCGTAATCCTGAAACGTAAGCAGCATAACTATTTGTGGTAACGATTAGTAGCATAACTAAACTATAATACATTTTTTCATTATGAATTTTCCTTTTTAACTTCTTATACTTATAAATTTGGTTAAACTCAATTGTTTATTCAGCAATGACTATGCCATATGAGGATGTATTTGATTTTGTTATGGATTATGAGATGAGGCAGTTGTGTGAGCAAGTAAGTGTGCACTATGGAGGTATACGAAGTTTGCATTTAATGCTGTTTTATTAAATTGATTTTTCTGAGATTCTGGTTTCCCAATTATTTTAACCTACAAAAATGTTATTGTTAGTACTTTCGTACTTTAATTTCAGCTTGTTTGTTATAGGTTGGAACATCTATTCCCATCAGGTCACTTAAAATATTTCGTTCTTTTTTTGTATATTTTAGACCATATTTTTGTTTTATTTGCATCCACTTTATAGCATACATTTGCCAGTAAGGCTTTATTGGTAACCATTTAACAAAAGATTTATCTCCTTTAGCCTGATAAGCATTATCCTCAGTAGCTAACAGATTCTCTGGATCATTAGCAAAAGCTCTCTTCTTTTCCTTAGACCAATCAGCCCCTCCAGATCTCCACGCCTCTTTTAAAGGAACTATATGGTCAATATCCATATCAGAAGCTTTATAATAAGTTTTTCCGGTGTAAGGACATATCCACTTACCTGAAACAACTTTACATTTCTTTTTTGTTTTGAATTTTAGTTTTCCCACATTATCCCGGATCAGTATTTCATGTCTTGTGTTCTGACCGTCTTTATCTGCATCTATCCAATGTTTCCAGTTTTTCCTATTGTACTTTGCTGAGTAAGCAGAGGTTGAAATAAGGAGTATTAACATTGTTAGTAGTAGTTTTTTCATGATTTCCTATATTATTTTATAATATGAGCTTCTAAAAAGTTATACCTTTTATTTTATCTAATTTCAGCTAAAATTTTTGTTGCCTGATCATTACCAAGTATTTAATTATAATTGATGAACAACAAAAGTAACAACTCCAGATCTCAATATCTGATCCATCAATCGGAAAATATTTATCATTATCAGGAACCAGAGAAATCTTACCATCGATTTCCCTGTATCTTTTTACAGTGAAATCTCCATCTATAATAGCAATGACAACTTTCTTATCAACTGGCTAGATAGATCTATCTACAATTAATATCATCATCATGAATACCGGCCCCGGTCATAGAATCACCAGAAACCCGAACATAAAATGTTGAAACCTCCCTTTTTATTAGCTCTTTATTGAGGTCAAGGGGTTCAGCTATGAACTGGTGGTTTTCTGGTTCATAAAAATTTCCATCATTATTAGTCATTATATTAGGATATCATATTAATGTGACAGATGGGGGGGACACCTATAATATATTAACCAAACTCTAAATACTCACCATTTTTAGCAGCAAGCCGACACCCTTCAATAAATTTCAAAGTCACTTCATGTACACTGCCAGTACCTTCAAGATGGCCTCCGGCAACGTAGTTGTCTGCTTTTGGTAAAACATATTTTTCAAGATCATCAGTGTAAGCCGACTCAATATATCAGAAAATTGAACAAATAAAATGAGAATTTTAAAACAATTCTAACTGTTGTTTTTCAATTTTAAAATTACTGATTAATAATTCAGTCACATCTTTTTGATTATCCTTGGCCACAGTATATTTTAAATTTAATGTTTCAATATTGAACTCTTTATAAATTTCTCTGATCGCTTCATGGTCATTTATGCTTAAAAGAAACTTACCTTTTATATTCTTTAAATTTTCATTAATCTTTTCATAATCATCCAGACTATGAAAATTGTGTTTGTAAGTTGGTGCTTTATAATAAGGTGGATCCAGAAAAAAAAGAGAATCTGGTTTATCGTACCTATTTATAAGGTCAACATAATCTAAATTCTCAATAACAACTCGTGATAGTCTTAAATGAACTTCAGAAAGCTCCTCTTCCATTCTTATTAAATTAATTCTCGGCAAACTTTCTGGAACAACGCCAAATGTTCTATTTCGAACTCTACCTCCGAAGCATTGGCGTTGACAAAAATAATATCTTGCAGCTTTTTGAATATCTGTCAACCCTCTTGTATCAAGTTGATCTTTCCAATCATTAAAGAATTCTCTTGATGATAGCATAAATTTGAATTGTTTTAAGAATTCTTCTAAATGGTTTTGAATCACTCTGTAGAATGCTATAAGTTCACCATCGAAATCATTTACAACTTCGTATTTTGATACAGGTTTTCTGAAGAATACCCATAAAGCTCCACCAAAGACTTCGATGTAAGATTTGTGATCTGGAAATCGTTCTATAATTTGATTTGATAATTTTGATTTTCCACCAATATATGCGAATGGGCTGTCCATTTGTCAGTTCCTTATTAATCTGGTATAAGAGTTCGTAATCGCTTGAGATCGTCTAATATTAGATGTTTGGTCTGTTAAGGCAGCCATTCGCCTTTAGATAGTTGGCGCTATCTAAAGGTGATCTCATTTCAAGTCAGTTATCATCGAAAAGCCATACTAAGAAATTAATAAAACCTGTTATTAGAAAAGCTATTATCATCACGCAAACTGCTATTATAAGGCCTATCTTATAAAATAGTTTTTTCATTTATTTTCTCAACTCATATTAAATTCAATATTATAGTTTTCGATTTCAACTGTTGTAGAAAGAGCGTTTATTTCTGTTTCAATTCTTTCCATTTCTTCAAATGTTTTTTTAACATGAATATTTGCTTCTTCGCCCATCTTTACAATATCTGCATTAGTAACGTCTCTCCAACCTGAAAGAGTGTACCATTTAGTTATATCTGATGAACCGACATTGTCTTTAGCGAGAATATAAGCCCCTGTCACTTTGGTTTGACCAGCATCGTCAGTATCAAGATTAAAGTTATCACAAGAAATACCAGTGATCTCTATTCCAGATATTTCTATTTCCTTTCTGATTAGGGCTGCATCTTTAATTTTTTCTACTCTCATTTTTTCAATGTCAATTATCCAATTTTTGCCATCATGAGTGTCACTAAATTCAGGAGGTTCTGATAATAAGGCTTCTTCTGGAACAACCTCATTGTATTCAGTTATTTTCCTTTTTAATCCTGATTTTTCATAGAATTCAGTTCCAATTAAATTTTCATGAATAACCCAATTCCCTTCAACATTGTGATTACTTGGAACATTGCCTTCTTCATCAAGATACCTTGCAACTTGATTTCCTGGCACTTTTGGAGGTTCTTCTATTGTTTCAAAAGCTGCTATAATAGGTTCATTTTTATGATTTTTTGTATAGCAACTCTCTCTGATAAAAACCCCAGTTTCTCTATCATAAGAATAGCTCTTAAGCATTATTTACTCCTTAAGTTTTTATGATGAATTGAACAGAAATATTTGTAGGTCTTGATTCACTTGATATATTAGGAGCTCCATTATTATCCTCTATTGGACCAAATGAAGGATGGTCCTGACCTGCTCCATTTCCAGTACCTACTAAACCTGTGAATGGACTTCCGATCGTTTGTGAGTTATCAATAAATGTATTATGTTTATGGCCCCACATAGCTGAAGATTGTTTTGAACCAACATTATCACCAATAATACCAGATTTGTCTCTTGAGTCTCTATCTGGATCAGTATTTGAACCATTCGCCCAACCTCTCAAAAATTCACCTCTATAATCAGGCAATGAAAAGCTATCAATATCAACACTTCCATATTCAGTACCTATCACAGCAAAAAGATCTGCATATGTAGTTCTTGAAACAGATGCACCATTGCAACTTAAAAAACCTTCTGGAACATTTGAAGTTGGCCAGGGAAGTACAATTCCAGATTGAGCAGCAATAAAAGATTTATTAGTAGCTTTATCGATTATTTCAAGAGTATTATTGGGTGTCAAACTTTCTATATTTCCACCTGCCTTTCTCCCAACAAAAGTATCTTCACCAACAAGTAGCATTTCAGGACTATTATCAATATTTGCTTTTAAAATTGAGTTTGCGGAAAAATCTTGTTTAATGACATTTCCTTCAGTAGAGATCTGAGCTGTTACATTTGAAGCATTACCTACTGCAATTAGAATATTAACAACTTCCTCAATTAAATTACCCTCTACTGGTAAATAATCAGCTTCATCCGTATAACAATAATAAAATAAGATTTCACCCTCATCAGGATCTATGGCAAAAAGACCAATTTCTTTAACATAGAAACCACTTATAACTCCTGTATTATTATAGGTAACAGTAATTTTTGCATTAGAACCAGGAACATATTCCTTATTTTGAATATTTGCTGTAACTGACTGCGGATCTATTAAGCTTGTTAAATCAGATATTGAACCAGATAGAGTTCCTTTGCCAATTTCAGCTCTTGAAATATTTATAACAGTTCCGGTTTGTGCTTTTGCAACCAAGGCAATTCCTGCAGCTGTTAATTCACATGTATAGCTCATATTATCTCCGACTTAAGGGTTTTTATTGTGTATTTTTGGATTAATGCTCCCTCAAATATTTCATTTTTATATTCACTATTCTTTCGAATAGAATTCAATTTACTGCGAGCTGGTTTAAGCTCATTAATTTCTACTATAAGGTTCTTAAGCCTTTGATCATCAATATTTCCACCATCAGACTCAACTCTGAATTCAGCCCACTTTGTAGGATCTTCGGCTCTCAAATTAACAATTTCAGGATTATTAAAACCATAATCCTTCATCATATCTTTCATCGTTTTTTCAGTACCACCGCCAATACCTCTGGTGTAAGCGTTAGAGACTCGAATTCTATAGTCTGAAATAGGTTCATTTTCTCTTTGCAGGACTCCTCTGTTTTTACCGTGTTTCATAAGGTAATCTTCATCACAGAGTTCAGGAAAAAACTGTTTTCTAAGCCAGACAAAATCTGATGCAGCTTTATCAAGAGACTTTGATCCACCTTTAAGCAATACTTCAATAGCATCCTGGGAAGATGTAAATATGAAATTGAGCTTTTTAAAATAGTTCCAAAGCATATCTAAGCCTCAACAATTTTAGCACTAATGCTATAGCTATTAATGACAACCATTGATTGGTTATCAGCTTCAATATCAGTAACCGGACTTGTAATATTAATTTTTTTGGAATTCTTAATGGCCATTAATGCTGACGTGATCCGATCAAGGGTTAGATCCTCACCAATATTAAGAGGAAACATACCAGAAATGATATTTTCACCTTGAGAAACAAAATCTAAACTTGTTCCAGAAGTCCCTTCAATCTCTGCAACAACATCAACTATAATTTGTTCAGGACTTTTTACCAGGATATCATCGTTAATTGGATTTTTTTCATCAATTACTGCATTAACTTCATCAATCAAAGATTGAGATGGAAGTCCTGCGGTACCTAAAAGTATTATATCAATAGTTCCCTGGCCACGTGGATGTTGATCTTCAATTAATACAGATTTTACACCAGTTACTTCAAATGCCCACTTTTCATAGGCGTATTTTGTGCAACCATCGGATCCTTTCCAGGCTAATTTGTAACGTTCTCTCAACGAATCATCTGATTCTTCATCTGTGCCTTCTTTGGTAAGCCAGTCAGAAACATTTGTTATAGAATCAATACCATCAACAGGAGTGACCAGTTCAGCAATTTGACCTGCAACAACATTGCTGTTTTGTCCATATTCCTCAGCTTCAACAGGAACCTCTATTTCTGACATTCCCTCAGAAATAACAACCTCTTCTGTTGAGACAAACCTAAAAACCAAACCATTACCATCGGGCTTAGTTTTAACAATTCTATCTTTTTTAATTACGCAGTTACCCGTTGTTTCAGATCGATTAAAAACAACCTTACCAATGGCTTTTGTTTTTGCTTTCTTCTCAACCTGAACATTTTTACAAATAAGCTCAAGCCACAACCCACTGGCATTATCGATATCAATCTGTTTAAGAATCGTTATTAAAAGGAAATAAACCTGATTTAAGGCCCATATCCAAATTTCAATAAGACCTCTAAGCAAACCTTTTTCAAGATTCAAGCGAGTAGGTAACCAACCTTTTTCTGCATACTCCTCCTGGACAGATTCAACAAAATCATAAGTTTCTTGTCTGATATCATCTATGTCTTTATCAATAGGTATTGACATCTTTAATCAATAGCTCCTTTTTTTCTGTGATCCAGCCCATTGAAAGATTATAAGTGTGATCATCATTAATAAGCTCAAAACTGCAATTTCCATCGATTCCTTCTTCATCCCATCTGAAAATTTCAACATCTACTGATCCGGTAATAACCTGGTTACTTTCTTCAATCCTTGTTGTAACTTCTATTTCAAGACTCATTCTGTTTGTTGGAGTGTTTTCTTCATAAATAAATTCATGAAGATATGACCCAAATTCAGAATCATAAAAAAGACTACCTCGTGGAGTTGCAAGACGAATAATTATGTTTTGAACTGCTGTTTCGGCTCCACTCGTTAGAACAAACTCTCCATTTGCTGCAACAACAGCATTTAAATATTCATCCAGTTTTATATCCTGTCCAAAAATATCCATTAATCGATATACCCTGTTTGATCTTCACCATCTCCAACTGCCGGAATAATGACAGTTGTGTTTGATTGTCCGTATTCTTTTACAACAGCATCAGCTATAGCATCACACCACTTAATAAAAATTGGATCATCACTACCAAGTCCAACAGCCTTCATATTTGCCTGTATCTTTTCAGATAAACTATCTTTTCTTGCCATTATGGCCTCACTTTACAAATTTCTGAACCAGGGTGATTTATACCAAAAATTGGACAAGGGCTGCTTGAATGAACAATCTTTTCTGTAGCCTCCTCACCCAATAATATTTCAGGTGATTTGATTTCTACCTTTTCTGTGGCTTCCACTAATGCTTTTTCAGTATTAACAACCGCCTCTTTTGTATTAATTTCAACAGTATTTGCAGCATCAACCTTCACTGTTTCTGATGTTGATTGAATATTGACGCATTCAATAGAAACATCAGCACTGGTTAAAAGTTTAATATTCTTCTCAGCATCTATCTTAATATGGACCCCATCTTCTTTCTGTATTATTAAGGCTTCAAGCTCACAAACCGGAGATCCGTTATCTTTCCACCTAAAATCAGAAATAAAAGGATAATTAGGATCCCCATCAAAGTATGAAAGTACACATTTAGTACCTTTTGACGGAGGACCAATAATTCCTTTACCTTTTCCTCCAATAAGGACTGGTATCTCAAGCTTAGTAAGAATTGGCCTATTTTCATTGATCTGTTCATTGTTTAGAAGTGGACGAACATCAGCATAATATTTTCCATCTGCTGCATACGATTTAATAACCTCAGCTTTGTGAGGTAACCTGTAATAACTACGTAAATTAGGCATCACAAGTTCAACAACTCTTTTTAAAAGTCCTTTCAGATCGGATTCCATCAAACCACCTTATAATCAATTATAGTTCTTGCCTTTGGTCCAACTATTTCATGGCGAACATCAAGAGCATTACATAACCATTCAAAATCTCTTAATGAGTCATTCATTAAAAATTCCATTGAGCTATGGAGTTCAGGTAATAATAACGCCTCTATTCTGTGTCTTCCATAACCACAATTTAATGAGTTTCTGATCAAATAATCTTCAAAAGTTATCTCTATTCCTGGCTTTTCAAAATCTCCGGAGAAATTAATTTTTTCATCTTTTCCTGTCCAGAGTGCCCAGTTTTCAAGGGGTAAATTATTGGATAACCTGCAGGTGTTTAAACATTGCTGAGCAACTTGCCAAACAGGAATGGAATCAGCTGTAAAGTGTTTCAAAGCTATTCCAGGATCTTCAATTGCTCCAGGAACAAGACCAGATTTATTAATTGCATTTTTTACAATTGCACCAGGGGTTTCGTTCTCATAGCTTTCATTTACCAATGTTTTAATAAGCTCAAGATTCGCTGAAGCACATATCTCTATCTCATCAATCTTATCAGTAGGCTTTATTTTAGTTACTACTCCAGTCCAGGAAACCTTCTCTTTTTCTTTATGCCCAAATTCAATTGATACAATGTCCTGTTTCTTGACTTGTTTTGAGACCTCTCTTGATGTATCGGCGACTACAATTCCAGCAAGTGAAATAGGTCTATACCGTGATGATTCAACCCATACTTTCTGGATATCAAAAAACTCTAACTCACCAACTGTTATTTTAAACTCTAATCCCTGCACTATTCACCTACCTCCTCAGTCCATTCAATTTTTTCAACTATTCCATTATTGATAATGTCATTATCCAGGTACGATGTTTGTTTTTTGGGAATACTTGTTTTTCTCGGACTTTTTGGCTTACTCATTGTCTGTTTATATTCAACAAAGCTTAATCTCACTTCAATATAGTCCCTTTTATTATCATCTCTTGAGGTAAGCTTTGAAAAATAGACTTCTGACAATCCTCTTGATTTTAGATGCCTATTTATAACTCTATAAACTTTAGGGTCATTCTTACTGCTTATTTTCTTAAAAATTTTATTGATCTGTTTAAGCTTTTTATAGGGATCAGAGTCTTCATCGTTTGGCAAAATCATGGTAATAGATACATCAGCATCATCCCACTTAACTGGAACTTTTACAGAACCAGAACTGTTTTCTTTATCCACATCATCCCATTTAATTTCACCAGAAACAGAAATTGATTTTAAAACACCAGGAAGTTCAGTTCCTCCGACTTTCACAATTCCATCTTCATAAGTGAGATTATTCATCATGAGTCTCCACTAATTTTTCAAGCTCTTTCATTAAATCGTTTGCATCCTTAACCTGTGGTAGTACAAGCTTTTCAATAGTTAAATCTATGTGCTTTGATTCAGATTTACTTACTTTTTGTACTTCACCTGATTTCTCTGCAGCTATTTTGGGTATTTCCTGTTTGAGATTAAGATTTCCAGGATTAGCAGTAACAGAGCCAGAAATAACCATTGCTGCACCAGCTCCCGCCATTGCAGTTTTAACGACTTTTTTAAGAGCACCAGATTTAGATTCTGCACCCTGTGCAAATGTTGTCATTAAGCTCGCACCAGAAACAGTCAGGTTACTTAATGGTCCCTCTTTAGCATTTGAAAAGGGTAAAAGATTTCTTAACCTTGTAAGACCCGATTTAACAGCAATTTTAGCTGCTGATAGATTTGATTTAACTCCATCAGTAAAAGCTCCCCACAAAGCTTTTCCACTATTATAAAAACGTGGAATAATTCCCGTTACCCAGTTCCAGGCTTCGTTAATTCCTTCTTTAATTGTATTTACAAAATTACTAACAGCCTCTTTAACCTGATCAAAGTTCTGGTAAAGTTCATACAATGCCCAGATAAGCAATCCAACTGCTGCAACTATAGCAAGAACAATCCATGTAACAGGATTGCAAAGAAGAGCAGTAGTAAAAGCCCAGGTTGCTAAAATTGCAGGACCAATTGCAGCTAAAAAAGAGGTACCAAGTGTAATTGCATATGATATTATACCACCACCTGCAGCTCTAAGTGCCGCTGTTTTCGCCCATAGAGAAACAATAAAAGCTTTTGAAGCAACAATTGATCTTAAAAAAGCTCTTTTCATAGCACCAGTTCCTAAGCTTACACTTTTAAGACCTACTGCAACGTGTGTGGTAGCAACACCAACCAAACCTAAAACCGCAACAACAGTTCCGGCAACGAATACAAAAGCTGTTAATGATGCCACAACAATTGTAATGACCTGTACTGTTTCCTGGTTAGCCTGGGACCATGTAATAATTTCATTTATTATTTCACCAATTGTTGCAAATAGTGGTGTTAGAATTGGAATAAGCTGATTTCCGATTACTTCAAGAAGGTTATTAAATCTTTGGGATAAGAGTTGTATACCAGATCCAATATCTTTATTCATAGCTCCGGCCATCTTTTCTGTAAAACTGGTACCTTTATCCATAGCACCAGAAATAGAGTGAATATTTGTCTCTAAAGCATCAACTTTGCTATACATTAAATCTATAACAGCTACAGCTTCCTGAGTTCCAAAAGCTTTCTGAATTTCAAGCTTTTCCATAGCATCCAGGGTATTGCCATATTTAGATTGAAGCGTTTTAAGTATTCCTGGCATACCAAGAAGCTGATTATTAGCATCCATAAAACTAAGATTAAGCTTTTGACCTGCAGCAGCTGCAGAACCCATAAGAGCTTTATATTTGGTTCCAGCTTCACCACCACTCATTGTTTGTTGCAACATTCCTAATACTGACAACTGTTCTTCCAGAGGTATTTTTGCCTTTGTTGCTGTAGCCCCTAAAGCTGAGATAGCCTGACTCATCCCTGAACCTGTTGTTTTAAAGTTCTTAACAGACGCAGCAATTCCGGCAGAAAACAACTGCCCGAATTGCAGATCAGAAATGTTTTCATATTGCTCTTTATAAATTCCATAGCCAGTTGCAAAAAGAGAAGTCATTTCTGCAGTTGTTGATTTTGTAGCTTTTCCGGTTAGGGCAGCAAGCTTCGTAAACTCACCCACTCCCTCATCGGAAAGAGTTGAGATACCAGATTTAATATCATAAGCAGCACTAAGAAACTCAGCCTTTGTTGTACCACTCCAGTTTCCTGAAAATTGTGTACTTGCAGTTTCAAGAGCTGAAAGATTTTCAATTCCGACTGAGCTTAGCTCTCCCAACGCTTTTTGTGTTGGAATGGTTGCTGTCACTGTTGAAGAAAACATGGTGAGCAACCCGGCTGCCACGGTAGCAACTATAATTCCCCATTTCTTAAACTTAGAAAAGGCAGGACCTAAAGAGAGAATTCGTCCTCTTAAACCAGTCATTCCTTCACCAATATTTTTAGAAGGTCCTGATACTTTATCGATAATAGATAGTAGGATTCCAAGCTTGAATATACTTTCCATTTTTACTTCCCTGTGGCATAGTTAACTTATGAATTTATTTTTAATAGTAACAATTATTTTCATCTTCATTATTTTCTTTATAGCTTGCTGTTTAGCACTTAACAGCTTTACTTCTTCATGTTCTACTTTTCTGAAAAAGCTTTCTGGATAGCAGCTGTTAAATTTTCCACTTCCCTTTTTTCCATCCACAAAGCTTTTGCAAATTGCTTTTTAAACTCTTCAAAGTCTTCTAAGGGCTCTTCCTGCAAATATTTTTTTATTAAGATCTGGGCCTGATCGACCCAGTTCTTATCAAATTCTTCAGTGCAGGAATCTACAGCTTTTTTACGGAAAAATCCTCGTTTATGCCTACAGCAGTTTTAAGAGAATTTCCTAATGCAACCAATCTTCCAGGCATTTTTTTAAATTCTGCCTGAATTTCTGTTGTAGTTGGTTTTAAAGCTAACTCATAAATCAAATTTTTTTCTGCATTGGCAAGTTTACCTTTAGCAACGGTACCAAGATACCTGTTGATATCCACTGTTTTAGGTTTCTTGAAGTAATAAATATCATCCTCTTCACCAGTAAGTTTGAGAATTTCAGTACCTTTATCAATCTCTTTCTGCACTTCTTCTGGATATTCCATATTATTTAATGTCCTTATTTAATTTATATTAATGAATGCTAAAAAATTGCTGGTAATCCGTTCCAAAGGATTGGGCTTCCAACATTACAATCAAGTTTCATTCTTCCAACCTCTTTGTCACCTTGCTTTGCTGAAGTAGCTTGTTTAGTTATGTCAACATCATTGATAATATCTGTAAATGTTGGCTGACCATCATTTGCATAGTTTACAATGACAAAGAAAGTTTGATTATATACAGAACCTCCAAGGAGTAGCTGGAGCAGAGCATATTCTTCTCTATCTATTGAAAAGTTCATAGAAGCTTCATAGTTCCCACGACCTTTTTTTCTTGCGATAGGCCCTTTGCCATATATATTTTCAATCTTTCTGTTATCCTCATATGTAATTTCAGTGATTGATACAGAAGTACCCATAGGGACTACAAAGATATCTATGGATTCCCAGTCATATGCGATTCCGTTTATCATAATTTTCCCCTTATCGTGGATCCTGAACAGAGCCAGCATACACATAGTTCTGGAATAATTTAATATTACGCATTATTGGAATACCAATAAGCTCGATCTCCACAGCAACCCCATTATTTACAATATCTTGTCCTTCAGGAATTGTTACAACAACCCCTGCAAGCTCCATAGGAATTGCTTTGTTCATTGTTAAAATAGCGTTCTCAACATTAGTTTTTAAAGTTACCAGACCTGTCGCTTCACCAGATTTTGGATCTCCAGCCTCATCATTTAAACTATTTAAAGCTGCTGGCCTTGCAAGTCTGATAGCTTTAAAAGCAACACGAAGGACTTCTATATATTGATAATCACTGGTAATATCAGCCAGTGTTTTTGCATCTCCCCAGTGAGCTGAAGAAAGTCCTTTAAGTTTCCTTGCAGTTAGAAAACCTTTCTTTTCAAGAGTTGTTTGAACTGCAGAATTGTAAGCATCAGGAAGAGTTCCTGCAGTAATACCACCACTTGCTACTCTACCCATTGCTCGCATAACAGGAAGAGACATTATTCTACCGGATGCAAGTCCTCCCCAGTTTCTAACCAACCGATCTTTTGTAGTCGATATTTCACCGAAGACAGCACAGGCAGAAACAAATCTATGAGAGTATTTACTTTTTTCAGCCATTAAAAAAGCTGTCCAATCGTTAATATCCTCATTATCAAATGGATTCCTTACTTCAGCCAGGAAGAAAGTTGGACTATGATCATTCCAAAGTTCATCCGCTTTTGCACCCATTGCAGCCCAATCAGTTGCATCTGATGGACATGCCACATGAACAAATTCAACATCATATAACTCAAGAGGTGTTTCCAAAGCTGTCATTACAGAGCTGATTGATGCAACTGGAGCATTAAGAGTAAATTTATAAGTATCTCCTGTTACAGTCGCATCTGTTGGAATAGTAATAGTTGCCCCAGTATCATCAACTGTGATTATACCATCAACAGGAACTGTTTTTAGGACGCTCCAATTATCCTCACCATCAGTAGAAATCTGATATGTCGCAACATTCCTTTCACCACCTTCAGTAATCCTGATAACAACATCTGCTGCAGCTTTAATTGTTCCTTCAACTTTAATATCTGGACCAGTTCCAATTTTAGTTATTGGTCCAATAGGTACTCTTGTTAAGAAACTATAAGTATCTCCTGTGATTTGCTCACCAGAAAAAACGAGTGTTGATCCAGAGGATCCGCAAGGAACTTGTCCACTTACTGGTATCACTTCAGCATCTCCAAAGTTTAAACCTCCATCCACAGAAATCTTTGCAGTTGCAGTTCCCAATGCTCCAGAAAGAACAATCTCAGCAACAATTTCTGCATTTTCTGCAGCTACACCTGAAATTGAAGCATCAGGTCCACTCCCGGAATGTGTTAGAGGTGTGATGTATCCTCCTGGCATTCCTGCAACTGGGACTGCAATAATAGTTGCATTCTGACCTGCACAAGAGAAAAAATCTTCAACAGCACGAGTTAGCGGACCAACTCCAAGCATACCTCTAATATCAGAGGATTTTCCAAGTAGATAACCTTTACCAACGGTTCCAAGGCTACAAACGCCAGCAGCTATACAAGAACCTCCGGTATCGGGAGAAAGTCCACTTGTACCATCAACAATATATTCAGTTACATTTCCCATAATATTTTAACCTTTCGAGATCCCACCACCCATTGGTCTTGAGTCAAGACGAGCAACGGCAGCTTTATACTCATTTTCGGAAATCTGTTTCCCTTCATTCCAGTTGTTTGATTGTTTGAGAGCTGCAGCTTTCCAACCAGGAAGATTGATTGTAAAATCTTCAAACGGAAATAACTTTGGATGTGCAACATCCATTGTAGTTTTTAATTCTTCAGGTTTTTCATTATTCTTTTTTTGAGTTGCTTTCTTAGGTGCTGCCATCTTGCCTCCTATAATTTAATTTCAGCCAGCCCTTTGATTAGCCCAACTGACTCCGTTTTATATATTCCACCTTCAAACTCAACTCGTACGATTGCACAAGATGAATGCCTTTTTAACCGATCTTCTTTTCGGTCTGCATCCCATGGACGAGTTAAGTCTTGAAGATTAATTTTTATATTATTGTTTTTGCTATCAGGAATGTTTCTAAGCCCTGCCACAATATTACTTTCAAGCTGATCACAAAGACTCCATAATTCGTCAAACTCTGCATAGATTAATGATCTTGTTAATATCTTTCTTTCGTAAATTTTGCGGTTGTATATGATCTTTTTAGCTTCAAGATCTCTTTCTTCTGATATAATACTGCCATCTTTTTTCTTTCTATCCTGGAGGAAAAAGCAGTTTACCCCATACTTATTATCTTTAAGAAAGTTCCTATTCATCTTTCCAAAGAAAACCTTATCTTCAGTATAAGGCGTAGAATCATCAGGAAGCTTAAGCTCTGAAAATTGATCCTTCATAAATTGTTTAACAGCATCAATCATTAAACATCCTCTTGGTGGCTCCCATTATGCTTTCTGGAAGTACTTCTTTTGCTTCATCAAATGTTGGTTTCCAGATCTTTCGAGCAGGTATTTTTGATCCATCATCATTTGGCTGCTCATGAATAATTGCTATGTCTGTAAGATCTTCACCATCTTTAGTTTTAACGCCTCTATTTACACCCACAGCACCTTCAAAATCGTTTTCCTGGTGCGTTGTTATGTTTTCATACATCTGGTTACTGGCTCTCAAAATGTCAGGATCGAGGCCTTTTCTTTCTTTTTGTTTTGCATATTCTGGAGATAGTTCCTGGTGTCCAAGATCTTGAGAATCTATATGTTTAAGAACTTTTCTTTCAATCAAACCAAGTCCTTTTCCAATTTCCCTGGACGATTCCCCTTCAAATTTATTTGCAATATTATCAAGGTTTCTAATAATTCTATCCCAGTCACCTGTGAGGTTTACGCCCATATCTTTCACCATATTTTGATATTTAAGCTCAATTAGTAGTTCTCTAAATTGATAAGTTTGTTCCATTTGTTCTAATTGGTGTTTTGTCTCAATTTTAAGTATTTTGTATTGATGATGTTGTATTAATAAAGCTACCAGATAAATAATGAATGGTATTACTACTGATTTTTTTTTCATCTAACCACCTCGATTTTAATATCCATTACTTTGTCTCTGAATACTGAACCATTTTTTATATTGATAATACTGTAACGTTCGGAATCTATTGTTACCGGAGTGTCATAGACTATTAGCAAACCCTCACTATCAATAAGGTTTTTTTCTTTCAAGTAGTCATAATCAATAGATAATAAATAAGCTTTATCTGTTTCAGAATAGCCTTCTCTTTCTCTAAGACCTTTTGTAATATCTTTGATACCGACCTTGAGTTCTATGGTGTCAAAATTTACAGGATACTTTCTAAAAGTATCTGAAATACTTCTCATGGCTTCTGAAAAGGCTTGAACATCATTATCTGTTAATAGATCACTCATTTAACCAAGCTCCTTAACTTCAGGTCCAAGAACAACTTCAACAATCTGATTAGCCTTTTTATGACCTGGACTGTTTCCAACCATAGTATATTTTGCAATCTGTATTTCTGGAAAAGGTGCTTTGTTGTCATCATAAGTGTCACCATTTTCATCAATCAAAACACTCTTTTCTATTAAAATTAGTTGTTTAGCTTTTTTCATTTATTCAACCAACTTCATTGCAACACCTCTATCTGTTATTGTTCCAGAAACTGACTTCTCATTCTCCTGGATAGATTCTTCAAGGTCTTTCTTCATTTGCTTCAGGAAGTTTAATTTATCCACCCACTCTGCAGTACCGGATCCTTCACCTTCAGCATTCTTAAGATCCTTTTTATATCTACTCATTGCCGGAAGAATAAGATTCTTTGCCGTTTTATCAGCAATCAATGATTTCTGAAGAGTTGATAATTCAGATTCATTGATTCCATCTAAACCAACTTTAGCCTGGTTCTCTTCAATAAAGTCCAGAACCGAATCAGCGAATATTTCAGCTTCATCCGGCAATCGATTCTGGACCATTTTAAGAATTGTAGCCATCTTAGGCAGCCTTCTTTCCGTAGACCAATGCTGCTTCGGTAAATATTTTTGAGAAACCAAAAATTTTACTAATTACAGTTTCTTCAAATTGCCCATTAATTATTTTGTCTGTTTCGATAAGTTCAGCACCATTCTCTTTTACAAGTTCAAGTGAAGCAGACTTATCAACTTGGACAATTTGATCATCACAAAGTGTTGTCTCATCCCAGTTGAATTTTTTCATATCGTATCCAAATGGTGTCGCAAGAGTTCCAGTTTTTGCTGTATCGAAAAGTCTTGAATCTTTGAATTCAGGAAGCCTGAAAATCTCTTTGATAAGGGTTTTCTTTGCAAACCAAACCGTTGCTTCCCAATTATCCATATCAAGCATCCAATCCATAAGATTGTCGTAATCTATAGGGCTTTCAGTTTTAACAGCAGCGTTTGCATTTCCATCACCGTTAATGAGAACATGGACTGCATAGGCAACCATTGCCTTAGCAAGTCTTTTACCGATTAACTGCATATGAATTGCAAGAAGAGGAAGTTTCATTCTTCTAAGAACTTCATAAGAAGCATTAAAAGCTATACCAATTTTGGCAAGTTTAATTGAATTTTTACCTGTATCCATCTTAACTGTTGGAAACTTAGCCCTTTCACCAATCTTCTTGAAATCAAGCTGCTTTTTATCAAACTCCGCCTTTATTGTTTCATAAACACCGGAGTCGATTACTGTTTCAGTTGCAACGAGGTCTTCTAATGTAAGATCTTTTGCACCTAATCCAACAATACCAATACGAACATTCCTGTTAATAAACTCAGGTAGTAAAACGCTATTCTCTTTAGTTTGGTAAAATGATTCTACTGTTGAAGTTTTCAGATTGATGTCTTTCTCATATAGAGCAAACTCAAAAGCATCTAATCCTTCCAATGAACTCGGACGTTCAAGAGCCAGAAGACTTGAAAAAGTAAGACCTTTATTTCTTGCTTCCTGGTACATCTCTTTTGCTATTTCCATCGTATTATTTCCTTTAAAGATCTCTAAAAGTTATTTATTAAGGTTATCCACGGTCAAGATATAGAACCTTAGCTACATCATCTACATCGAGAACATGATAAATTGTTCCAGTTCCTGCAGTAGTTGGTTCCTTAACACCACCAGACCCATCAGCAACAAGTTCTCTATCACCAGCTGAAATTGATCCTGAATAGCTGAACTTTTGAATACCAGTTCGCTCAGCTGTTAAAATGCCAGCTTCTTTATCAACTTGACCAATTCTGCAATAAAACCTGTCTTCAGCTGAACAAAGATCTATTGTCTTTGCTGCAGATACTTTTCCAGTTTTACCAATGCTTGTTTCATCAACGGCATTTGCAGCAAGCATTGTTACTCCACTAATTCCAATTCCATCAAATGCTACATCATCAAACATAGATCTCTCCTTAAAATCCGACAATCAAACTTTTATGAAATTTTAAAGTTTGAAATATCTTTTTGGGGTTTTTGTTTAGTGTCGTCATCATCTTTGGATGACCTTCTTGACAGTTTTTCTCCACACTTTAAACAAGATAGTGGAGCCTTTTCATCAACTGTTTCCTGGAACTCCCCAACAAATGCTTTTGCTGTTTCAAGGTCAGCCGTTTTAATTACTTTGTCGATATAATCCTGCTTGAATGACTCACCCTTTGAAGCTTTGTAAAGAGTTACTGCTTTCTCTCTTGTTTCAGAAAGATGATTTTCACCAATTTCAGCAGTTACTTTAAGGGCTTTTACTTCAGATTTTAGACCTCTTTGAGTTTCAAAGTGTTGTTTCAATGTCTTCTCAAACGACTCAGAAGAAGGCTCTTCTGAAAGATCTAAAAGTTCCAGTGTTCCTTTTGATAATTTCATCTCTTCACCTTTATATTTTTGTTTTTTGTTGTCTTTTGTTAAAGCTTTTGCGAACGGATCCTCTCCTGCGTATACAACCGATACTTCACCGACTTGAGTAATCTCGGTAATGATCAGACGTACAAGTTCTCCATCTACTTCAGTTCCGATATGATCATAATAATATCTAAGATTTTCATGGGACTTTTTAAACTTAAACCAGATTGTTACAGAAGCTGACCGTAAGGCTCCAATCTCAACTCCCCTTGCAAGTCTTGAATCAACCGTTTTATCGAATACAAAAGTTGAGTTAACACCTGGTGGATCGTTTTCTTCATCCCAGTATGGCTTTTCTGTAAAACCCTTCCAGTTGTTAACATCTGCGTTATGGTTTGCGTATATAGTAAGGTTCTCAAAAAGAGGTACAGCTTTTTTCAGCATCCCTTCTTCTGTAAAGTCAAAAAAACGACTGGGAGTAACTGTCATTGAGAGATTCCTGAACTTTTTTCTGAAAAACTCTTCATCACTTGAATTTTCGTTTTCTTCATCTTGCTGAGAAAGTTGAATAGGTTCTCCAGAAACAGAGTTATTGCCAACCAGATCAATACTGAAGTTCGTTTTAGCGATACCTTTTTTTTCATCTATAATTTCAAATGGCATAATATTCTCCTAATCCCTTGCTGCTTTTCTGTGTCTACAAAGTGGATGAAATGGTGGAGAGTCAAAACCTGCTTTTTGAAGGGCTTTATCAGATAGCCCTTCGAGATCCTCTACCTTGTATTTATCTGTTATGAATGGTGGTAAGTCTTTAACATCTTCAAAACCTTTACCAACAATATTTCCAAGTCTTCTGACTGATACTTCTACATTGAAAATCCTTCCAACCATATTTTTGCAATATTCACATGTTGCACCACTCCTTGGTCCAACAATCTCATATGTTTTAAAACCAGCTTCATAAAGTCTTAAAGATTGCCCCATGTTCTGGATTCTGTTCATGGTTGTATCAACAAGCTGCTCAATCTTCTTCCAGGATGTTTGTTTTACTACTTCCTGAAAAGATGCAATAAACTCCTTTTGAGTCTTTTCATCTTTAATATTTAGACCTTTGCTGATGTATTCTTCTCTTAACCAGGATATGAGCCTTTTGGACACATCCGTATTATCAGCAAGATAATTACCTTTTCCAAAGTAATGAGTATCAACAGCCTGGATATAACGAAGTGCATTCTTATCAATTGTTTTTGTGATATTAAGCGTAGCTCTTTCATTTGCTCTGACCTGTGTCATACTTGATGAAAAAAGGCTGAATTGCTTATCTTCAAATCTGTGAAACTTCCAGGCATCTTCGGTATAGCTCTTGATTGTTTTTGCAGTATTAGACTGTTTTACTGCTTTAGATATGGATTTTGAAAAAACTTTATATGCTGCTTTTGCAAAGGCTTCAGCTTTATACTTTTTGTTTAGTATGCTTTTGATTGTTACAGCAGCTTTGTTTTCAACAGATCGCATAAGTGAAGCTATATCTTTTGAATAGCTCTTCATTAGATCTTTTTTTAAAGTAATCTCAGGAACTCTTTTTGGAACAAAAACATACTTCTCATTTTCAGCATTATAGCTAAAAGTTACAGGATCAACTGGTTTAGGTTCTCCAGTAGCTTTTTCATAACCTAACTCTTGAGCAGCTTCATCAATGCTTATGTATCCTGCATTTTGTTTCTTTATAACATTATCAATATGTTTACTTTCATTCTCAACTTTCTCATTTTCTTTAAACTCACCACTTTCATTGAATTTTAGAGATACACCTGCATCAATTCCAATCAGATTAAGATCAAGAATATAGCCCTTTTCAACAAAGCGTTTTACAACTCTTTTATTATTGGACAGGCGTTTATGAAGTCTTTTATAGTCTACTCCAGCAAAAGTTTCTGTTGTTGAATAACTTCTTCCTGCCATGCTTGGTGGAAGATCAAGACCACTAAATACCTGTTCTTCATTCAAGTTAAATATTATCTTTGCTGCAGCTCCTGCAGTGCCAGAAATTGAATTATGTTTAATTTCCTGGTCTTTATAGTGAACCGCAACCCCCTGACTAAGTCCTTTTTCATAGGCTTTTGAATAATCATTTAATCTGTTTTGCAGTCTTGATCTATATCCAGTATCAGATTCTCCAGCTTGTTGATCCGGTATATCCATTGAAACATCAGTAAAGCCTAAAATGCCCATTTTTTTAATTATCTTTGAAAACCCACCTATTGCATCGAGCTGAGTTTCAATATTCCTTAAAACAGCATAAAATGAAGGTACACCATAGGGATTACCATCCATAGTTTGGATGGGTGAGTAAGAATAAGTAAAAGGATTTAACTCGATATAGCTGTTCTGGAAGTTCCCACTGGTTTTCTGAAAAGGTTTATATTCTCCATCGACCTTCTTAAATCTGATAGTTCTTACTGGTGGTATTACGACTCCCTTAACACCATTTGAAATATTATCCTCGATAACCCATTCAGCACTTAATGCACCCATCAAAGCAACCTGTCTTATCAGGTGATTAATAAGGCCATCAACACCACCACCAACATTATAAATTTTACTTGCCTGACTGTTTATTCTATCAAGAACATAATTTGTTTTGTTTGAATCAACTTCTATTGTATGACCTGTGTTTGATAAATTTACTATTATGCTTAAAGCCTGAGATATATCAGGATTGAAGATTGCAAGTTGCTCAAGAACTGGTAAATATTCAACTGGAAACTTTGGCTCTGTAATACCGTAAAAGCTTGATAACCTCTTCATCATGGTGTCGTCATCTGATTCAGACTGGTGTCCAGGTCTTACATCAATTTTCTTATTTCTGCTGAAAAACTTCATAGATTAACCTCCACAAATGAAGGTCCTATATCTGTAATCATTTTAGTAATTGGATTTTGAAGAAGCCTTAATGCACCTTCAGCAGCATCCGGTCCATCATCATTAACGTTCTTATTTAGAATATATAGCATTTGCTCAAGAAGTAGATCCTGATCACTATGCCCTTCAATAAAGCGTAGTTTTCCATGCTCCATAAGATAGGCTAATGTAGCGATTATTCTTGCTTCTTTATTGGATGTATTATGTACAGGTTCCCAGGGTAAATATCTTCCTACATCACGAGCATAGTTAATAATTGCTTCATGAAGAAAGTCTTCAAGCATATTGTCTTCAATTCCAATCCTTCCACCATATGCATCATTGATTTGATAAGCTGCTTTAAACATCTCTCCAGGTGTTGCATGTCTAATCCAGGCATGAAGGCAATAAAAAATCATAGCTTTTCTATCAAGACCAAATGTAATAATAGCTTTATAATCATTAGCTTCACCGGACTTTGCAGAAGGATCCAGGAAGCTTGCAACCATTAATTCTAAATTTTTAATATCATCAGATGTATAGAATACACGCCATTTTTCTGGAAATGGGCTTCCTTCAGCTCCAACAAGATTGAGCATTTCTGCATTAAAAGAGACTGAACCCATCTTACTTTTTTTCTTTAATAATCTATCAAGTGGCCATGCTTCGGGCCATAATGACCTTTGATTTTTTTTACCTGGATTAATAATGGCACTGTAAACATATGAAAGATAACGTTTCTTTCCATTCTCATCTTTTTCTGCAATTAGTTGAGATAAAATACTTTTTGGATGGAATAAATTTCCAACCATAATAAAACAGAACCCCTCACCAAGAGAACCAATTACAGCTCCCCGTAGCCACTTGAGACCTTTTTTAATTAATTTAGGATTCTCTACATTTTCATCGTTTTCAAAATCATCAACAATTGCTTTATCAGGTCTATGTTCACGGTTTTTAAGACCTCTAACTTTTTCACCTTTTCCCCTGGCAAGAATACGGGTACCATTTGAAGTCGTAAAATCACTTTGTGTCCATTTGGTCTTGCTTGTTAGCTTTCCGAAGTCGTGGAGAATTCTTGGATTATCTTCAAGTTCAAGCCTGATAGGAAGTGTAAAACCTGTGGCTTGATCGTTTGTATCTGATATGATTATTATGAATTTTCTTTCTTCAAAACATATGTCATGCAGCGGATCACCAAATGTAAAGAAAGTTGATTTCCCATGTTCCCTTGGACAAGCAACAAGAGCACAATCATCTTCAATATCACCGATTTCGGCCCACTCATCGTGGAATTCACCAAACGGTTTTGAAAAATAATGTGGTAAGTATGTTTCCATAAAGAAGAGTTTGTCCCATCTTGCACGATCAATTCGAGCTTCTTTCTTCTCTTTTGTATCGTCTTCAAAAGGACTTACAGAAGTAGTAATCCAATTCTTGAGCTGATCTGCCCAATCTGTATACCCTTTTTCTGTAATTTTAGGACGCTTCCGCATAACGCTCCTTGAATTTATCAACGATTCTGTCAAAATTTTTACTAATCAGTTTCAAACCTGCTGGATCATGCTCTTTTAAAACTTCAGCCAAAGTTTCAAGAAACTCTAAACCCAGTTTCGGGTAATCAATATCAACTGTTTCCTGCTGATTTTTAGCCTTGAGTTTTCTTTCGTCCTGGTTAAGCTTTTCAAGTTTTATAACTCCATATATATCTTCAAGATTTGCTGTATCTGCTGCTCTTTGTGATAGTTTTATGTGCAGCTTTCTAAGGTTCTCTTTAAGAGTTCTACTATTCTTAATCTTCTCTTTTCGAAGTGTTGACCAGGAACCATCTTTACCCCATCTTTTAAGAGTGCTAATGCCGACACTAAGCTCTTTTTCAATCTCTTTGTACGTGAGACCAGAATCAACAAAGAGATCTTCAGCGTTATATCGTATTTCCAGACTGTATTCTTTGCGTGCCATTTTGCTCCTGGATAGAAGTGATCATCTTTTCAAGATTAAGAAGGCTAAGCTTTAAACGAAGATCACGAAGCTTCTTTTTCAAACAAAACATTAATAAAAATCTTCTCATTTAATCCTCCCTTTTAAGCATCATCCGGGATAGTTCCCGAACAAGGTCTGTGGCCATCCCTGTTATCTTATCGCTTAATGCCTCTCTGCTAACCCATAACCTCCAGATTGCAGCAAGCTGTATTGCGTTAAACATTAAACTCAAAACAAGAGCAGCTTCTTTGCTGTGAACTAAACCAGGAAAATTCATTGACTTGACCTGGACTTCTGGCCAAAAGCTTCAGTTTCAGCTCTATCTTTCAAAGTCTTACTTTGTCTTGATAGATCTGCTGACTGATCAAGAAGCTTAAGAACTTCACTAAAATCATCAGCGATATCAGCAGTGACCTTACCACCCTGTAGCCTTGTAACGGCTTCAAGGAGACTATTTGTCAATTTGTCTGCCGGAGAGATCTTTACTTCTTCTTTAAGAGCAAGCTGGTCAAGCTTTGTATATAGAGCTTGAACAAGATCAACTATGCTTCTCTCAAGTGGAGTAAGTTCTGTATAATGCTGCTGACCTCTACCATTAAGGAATTCGAGCAATGAACTTTTTAGTTTTTTTATTCTTTCAGTTTCGACCATTGATCCCTTTTCCTGGTTGAAATTTATATTATTATTCTTTATTTTTGTTTTTTACCCCTGGTTCCAAACCACCAACTAATAGACATGGAGGATAAAAACAAAATCATTTTTACTATGTTCATATATATTTCGAGGGCTTCAGCTGTAACAACTACGTCAACACCTGCTTTAACAATTAAAGCATGTACATCTGTCTGAATCTTAGAAACCAAGAAAATCAAGTACAGCGTTAATAGTGGCCTAATCAACCCTCTAACAACATCAACCAAAACGAACAGAGCTTTACCAAACCATGATAAAATTAAACCTTTTGAATATGATTTGGTATCGTGTTTGTAACTTTGAAGAAAAGTATTATCAGCTGATACTTCCATAGATGTATTTGCTTCTATTTCTGATTTATGAATCCTACAGCTATATTCTTTATCCATCATCTCTAAATCAATTTTTCTTAAAGCTATTGATTGATTATCTTTCTGCTTTTGTTTAAAGCAGTCAAAAAGATTGGTTAAAAGTGAACCTAAAACACCAACTAAGCCACCTGAAAAAAGCGAAGTTAACATTCAAAACCTCCAATATCGTTAATGATTTTTAACTTAAAAGATCTTTTATTTAGAGCTTTGACTAAATCGCTCATAGTGTACCGTGAGCAGAGGACCGCTGATTGCTTACTAAGCGAACCCATATATTTTCCAGGCAAAACACACCCTTTTGAATGGGTTAAAAAATTTTTATCAACATCACCTGCAAAATTACCTGAATGAAATAAAATACTTGTTCTGTTGGGAACCTTCGTTACTTGATAACAAGGGCCTCTTCTTTTTGACTCATAATAAACAACTTTGTAGTTTCCTTCAGGAATGCATGAAAAACACTTTTTGTTATCTCGAAAAGGAAGTTCGGCAGTGAAGCATTCAAAACCAACTTTAGGTATATACATCTTTCCAAACGTCCCTTGATCAGATGTTTTAAACCTAATTAGATAACCTTTCATATTACTTCCTTTTGAGAGATTTTTTTATATGAGTCAATGAGTTCTATTTTGATTGAATAATGACAGATTTTAATTGAAAAGTCGGTCGGGTTTGGCAGGGTTTGGCAGTCTATTATGTTTTTTTATTCATCTTCCCACAGAAGAAGCTGATCAGGATCAGCATTCTTTCTGTGGTAAGAAGTATTGCGACTTATAAAATTTAGGAGTTCTTTGTGGGGTACTCTTCTATTCGTTCTTAGCGTATATGAATAGAGAGAGGCTGGATTTGTTGGATTGTTATCCCGATCAGGTTCATAGTCTTCAATATATCGATAGAAAGACCTTTCAGATATTGAAAGAATTTTACATACTTCACCAGGAGCATAAGAACTCTTTGCATGAATTCCAGATGCTTCAAGCATTGTATTTAAGCATTCTTCAGTTTTCATAGTAAGAAATCAAAAAGACTGGATAATAGTTTAATTAAATAATTTTCGCTATCATCATAGGTTTCTATTAATTCTATAATCTCATCAAATTGCATATTTTTCCTCATGTCTTGAATATTTATTATTTTCATCTCTGCATGAATCACAAAAAATAGGGCTTCTACCATTAGTGAATATCCAGTACCTGTTTCCACATGGACATATTATCTCCTCAAATGCAGCTGGTTTTTTGTGGATTTTGCACTGTCTTCTGCCATAAAACAGATAATATTCTCCTTCGTAGTTGCATCCACACTCAAAAACCCAGTGAACTTTGTTAATCATATATCCTCCATTACTCAATATGCCGATATTGGGCTATGTTATTTACCTTTATTCCTACACTCTTTTACAAAATCCAAACCTTTTTTAAAGACCTCTTCATAGGTATCAGCATATATCCATTGTGTAGTATAACGACCCCAGGAATATGATCCATCATTAAAGACTGGAGTAGCAAAGTGAACTAAAAAACCCTGTTTTTGATCATTGATAAATTCAGTAATAATGTCGTTTATTTCATATCCTGCAAGATCTTCGTATTTATCTCCATCTTCTTCAATTGAATCTATCATTCTTGGCTTTTCACCAAAAATACTTGTGATTTCTTCCTCTGTATGATCTGTAAAAAAATCCAATAACTGTCCACTTGCCTGATGAGCACCAGCTGCACCAACTAAATGAATTATCTCATCAATCCTCATTGTTTCGTTGTAACACCTACTGTATACATACTCATTTTTCATTTTGTTTACCTCGATTTATTTATAACTGATTCAACAGACAATTTAAAAACATCTGCACCTATCTTGTTTTCAAGTCTGCTTCTTGTGTTTGCTAAAGCACAAATGAAGTCATAGACATCTTCAGGATCCGTCAGAACCTTTAGAAGTTTATCTGTATATTGATCTATTTTAGTTTGATTCGTTTTCATTGATTTTCCTTATACTGAATACCTTGGAAGAAAATGATTTTCGAGTTCAATTGTGTCTCGATTCAAATTATCAGCTATTCCATGAACATCATGAATAAAATCTGCTTTTTCTGCATTTAACAAGTCTTCGAGCTTTAGTTTACAACATTCATTATGACATGCGTGTATATCCATTACCCTGCTTGTGCGATCTGATTTAGGAAAAAGCTTTTGGAACCTATCAACTATTTTACCAATTATCATCATTTCATCTCTATTCATTTGTTAGTCTCCCTTATACATCTTGAACTAATTTCAGCTTTTGACTTTTACATTCTAAGTGCCAGTTTTTTAATTTTGAAATAGCTTTATCAGGAATTGAGTCTGGATTTTCACACCAACTTTCAACCGTTTTAATTTTTTTTCTTTCTGTAATATCTGCTATTTGTTCGGCTGAAAGTTGATACTCTTTTTGAAAACTGATCAGGTATTTTCCTTTAACATTTTGTGCATTTTGGCCAATTTTGGCTGGTTTATTATTCAGCTGATTTTCGGCCATTTTAATTTCGGCCGATTTATTTAAATTGGCCGATTCTTTATTAACACCACTTTCCACGTTTTGGCCGATTTTAGCGGGTTCTGTTTCAGCTGATTTTCGGCCGATTTCCTGAACTTCATTTCGGCCAGTTTTCGGCCGATTTTCCATATCGGCCGATTGGCTAAAAGTTTCATTTTCATCATCTTCTGTTTTATCTTTCTGCCAAACATCTGAAGTGGCGAAAATTAATCCTATTGAAAGCATCTCATAAGCGATGACTAAAATTAAAATATACCATTTTTCAAAACTGTTTTTACTTGTACTTAAAGGTTCTTTTTCTTTTTTAACTTTTTCTTTCTTGAGTTCAGTTTCTCGCTTAAGGATTTCAGAAACTCTTTGCTCTTTTTCTTTATAACCTGATCTATCTTTGTTTTTAAATCGATTCTTTACATGATTAGCAGGTAAAGCCTTTAAATCAAAATCAACAGAGTTGATCTGTTTTAATAAAAATTCTTTTTCTGTTTTGAGACCTGCAAGTTCAGTTTTTATAGACCTTACACTTACTGTAGATTTTGAATAAGAGTCAGTAATGAATAGATACATACCTACAAGAGTTAGGGATACAAGAACAACGGAAACAAAAAGATAGTACATCTTTTTCAAAAAGTTGAATGATCCCCATCTCCTGTGAATATAGATAAGAACAACAAGTTTTCCGGCTTCAAATCCAGCCCCAAAAAAATATATAATCGTACCTGCCTTGGGAATAAATGAAACCAGACCTTTAATTGAAATAAATGTAATTGAACTATAAATAGCAATCATCACACCAGTTAAGATTATACGTACTAATATTTGAATCATAATCTCTCCTATGAACTCTTGATTACCCATTTTTGAAGGTAACTAATAAGTACAATTGCTTGTTTTTGATTTATCTCAATAGTATCAAGTTTATCATTTGTAATACTGCAAATATCGCTGAATAAGGTATTAACAGTGATATCATTCATAAATTCCTCACCAGACTTTATTACTATGTTTGCATTAATACTATTTGCATCTATCTCATGAACCATCTCTATAATTTGATTAGTTATTTCTTGTTTGGATAAATTCATCTTAAAGCCTCCTTGTAAATTGATTAAATGTAATCAAACTCAATTCGGTTTACTTCTTGACCAATTTTACAATCATTATGAGTAGTAAACATTTTAATAAATTCTTGTGGAGTTTTTTCTGGAAAACCTTCTAATGAGCATTCTTTAGAATTTATATAATCTAACGATAAAGGCTCTTTTCTGTTACTCAATATCTTTATTGTACAAATCTTAACATGACGTTCGCCTTTATTTAGACCCATACATTTTTCTACAGCTATGATTAAATCACCTTTATTTAATTTATCCCAACCAAGCCTTCGGGTAACAGTTTTAGTTTTGTTTTCTATTTGGTGTGTTGTTAAGCTAAAACTCATATGTCTTGGCATTTTAAACTCCTTTTATTAACATCTTGCAATATCGATAGGTATAGTTTCCCAGTTATCACTCTTATCTTTGTGGTAAAATTGAATATAGGTTTTACTACCATCAATTTTAATTGAATCAGATATAATACCCATTGCTTTTACCCAGTCCTTATCCTTAATCTTGATCTTTCTTAAACCAAGGATCCTGTCTTTATCCAGATTACCTTTTTTATCAACTATGAAAGCCTGTTCTATAAGAACCCGGATGTTGTCATGACTTGTTTCAGACCATCTCTTTATGCATTCATCAATTATTGATTTTGCGAGTGATAATCTTTCATCGAAGGAAATATGTTTTGTAACTTTTACTTCTACTTTTATTGTGTTAGAAAAATCGGTGTAGATCTTGTTTCCACCTTTAGTCCGCTCACTTACATTATACCTTTCTTCAATATAGTTTAGAAATGACTCAATATCATCAAAAACCTTAGCCTTAAATGTAGTTATTCTCTCATTTAATTTAAGAGCATTTTTTATGGACCTGACAACCAGCTGATCCCGTTTCTTATCTATCCCATCTATATACTTTGGGGGAATTGGGTTTCCAGATCCGTCTATCCATCTACCTTCTTTATCTTTTTCAGCCATTGATCTCTCCTTATTGGACTGCCATTGTCTTTTTTTTTGAATGTTTTTTCTTTTTCTTTATATAGCTAACCATTGAAACAGCCACCGGAATACTCTCTAAATCATCCACAAATATTACTATTTTCTTTTCTATGTTCCAGAACATGCTTAAGGTATTACAATTTTCTCCGGTTAGTGTTTTAAGACGTCTGGCTTTTTGGATTCTTTGAGATCCTCTAATCAGCTTTAAAAGATGATTTTTATTTGGAAAACTGCCAATCCTTCTCCTGTAATTTCTTACAAAACTTTTTGTAAACTCAATATTATTAAAATTCATATTTCCTCCCAAGCCTGTTTTGATGAATAACAAGCGCTTTTACAACATCATGAAGCTGCTCAATATCGCAATGCTCAACAAAGTCCACTTGGAACATCTGCTTAGAAATCGAATCTGCATAGCCCCAGGGTCTCTTTAAATCAGTTAGTATTGCCTTTATCTTACTAACTAAAGGAAGCTTGCTTTTAGGTACCTCAATAGGTCTTACAATTGATTTTACAGGAGCATCCTTATCTCCCTTTTGCCAATCTCTATGCTTTGGTGGGACATATGGATTCATTAGATTTCCGAAATCCTTTGAACAGGATTCAATAAACTCTCTTCTTTCATAAAGAGTTAATTTAGAAAGACCAGTTACTTTGCGTCCAATTTCACTACCTATCCTTTCCAGCCAGAAATCTTTATTCTCCTGGTAAGGCATATCTGCAAAATTAAAAATCTTATGAAGTGTTTTGTTTTGTATGAGGTATAGTCCTTTAGCACTCTTAGCCATAACTTATACCCTCCTGAATTGATCATTAACAATACCTGAAGCCTGAACAAGCCAGTTATTAACCAGTTGAACAGAACGACTTGCACAAACCGGACATTGCTTATTTAGAGAGCCTTCAAAAATATGGTCACAATTAATACATAGCAAAGCTTTTGAAATATGGATTATCTTTGGTGATTGATATTTCACTTTAACCTCCCATCAGTATTTCTGCTTGAGTAATTGCCTTTTGAGCTTGATTTAATACTTTTAAAACATCATTTTTCTTCTTCTCACGAATCTTTTTCATCTTGATTGATGTCTCATCAAGTAATGGCATTATTACAGGATCTTCAATGAGAATGATTTTATCGTCTTTATATTTTCCAAATCTCATACCACCTTTCAACTGCCCTTTATTATTTCTATCCTCATCCCTTGATTTTTTTACTATTCCTCTTTTTTCTAACTTCCTGCACCATTCCTGAACATACTCTTTGCTTGCACCTGTTAATTCAATAAAGTCATCATAAGTTACAACTTTACGAGCACGTAGTAACTTCCACATCTTTTTACTTAGTGAATTAACAGGTTTCTTACTTATGTACTTATATTTTCCCGGGGAAACTCTTTCAACTTCATCCATGCGCACAAGATCTCTCATAGCACTATAAACCTTTGCTTTCTCACTTCTTGAAGATAGCGTTAGATATAAGCAAAGATCAGCAGTTGTAACAATTTCATCATCCGATTCCACCATTAACGTACGAACTTGATCAACAAGAGTAGTATCCATAATTTATATTCCCTGGACAGCAGTTTCAATTGCTATCTGTGTTATTTCTTTGGTTATTGTTCGGGTTTTCTTACTGTTTAAAATTTGTATAAGTGTTAATAAAACTACCTTTGCAACTCGGAAATTTCCTGGTTTGCATTTTCCATCGGTTGTTGAATGGATCATATTTGCGCACTCTTCAGGAAGCTCCAGCTCTGAACTCTTTTTAAAAAAAATCATAATGTCAGGTATCTCCATGTTCTGGAATTCCAGTTCATAATGCGTCCTGCTCCAAACTCTTGTATCACGTCTCATACGATCCTTAAGCCCTTCTTCACCAACCATAATAAATGGTGCTCCAGTCACGTCTGATATGTCTCTTGATACATCAAGAAACCTTTCTGACATCCTGTCAGCTTCATCTAAAAAAACTGGAACTGGCTTATTAAGTAAAGAATCCATAATGATTGCGTTACAGGGACCTTTTCTATGGGGAGGATTTATAGAACCAAGCTCTTTACAAATTGCTCTTAAGAACTCAAGTTCACTGTTTCCCCAAATTTTTAGCATCCTGATATATATACCCTTCTCATTATCAACACCGTTAATTACGTACCATTGACATGTTCTTGTTTTGCCAACACCTGCAGGCCCCACGTTAATTGCAAATCTTCCCTCAGTAGAATCTCCCATACGATCCATCATTACTTCAAAATGACGAACATTCTTGTTTTTGACAAACATAGGTGTGTGTGATACTTTTTTTTTCATGTGTTATTCCTTTCATGTTTACATGATTGTTCGGGTTAAAGCCTGCTCGCTTTAGCCCGATTTTATTTGGTTTATAGTTATTAGGTCGCATCTTCTCTCCTCAAAATACTTTTTGTTATCCTTATATTCAGATGTCTTTTCAAAATAGATAATAAACGCCTTATACTCATCGGTTAACGGAACTCCTAATGAATCCATTTCAATGAGTTTTTCATATTTGTCAGTATCACTCATCTTATCTATCTCTGAATTGATATCTTCAGGTTCACAGGTTGGTTCATAATCATCTATTTCAATTACTTCCCCATCATCCTGCATTTTTTCAAGGGCTTTTACCTCGGATTTTATTTTTTCAATATCATCCTTGGTAAGCTCTTTTTTCTTTTCTGGAATCTGTTTGACTTCTTGATTACCATTAATATCAAAACCTGAATCCTGTACCCTTTTACGTATCTCAGGAATGTATTGTTTTTTAACAATCTCCCTTGTACTGGCTACTGTTTGTTTTTTTAATGATTCTTGTGATTCAAGTTGTCTTTCAAGCTCAGCTTGCTCAGCTTCAGTTCCAAGTATATTAGCTGCAGGATGAACTCCTATTTGCTTAACAGCTTCACATATGAATTGTTCATCTTTTGCATCATATACGAGGATTGAGTCACGATTTTGAAGATCGTAATAGACAATTGCCTTATGAGTTCGACCATATAAATACTTATGATTATACCATTTCTTAAAAAGTCGTATACCACGCCGTTTAATTTTACGTGTTTCTTCAACAAGCATTAGTGCTCTAAGTTCAAGAGGATTAACCCCAGTTCCAACACCTTTTTCAAATATTTCAAGAGGTGTTTTACCTGCTAATTTAGATTCAGGACCTTGTTTTCTTCTGCACCACATATCAAGCCATTTACCAATAACTATATGACTATCTTCAAGAGTTGGTGTAAAGCCTCTTGTTGTTCTCTCATGGAGCAATCTATGGAGCTTTTCTCCTCTATTTTTCCAAACTGGTTTGTTATTGATGCATTCACCGACAAAGGTGGGAGACATTCTTTCAAGCTCACCAAATGTTCTGAAGAATCGTTCAATAGGTTTGGCTTGTCCATGATATGGTTTGGCGGTCATAACTGCAATTCCAAGCTTTCTATAAAGACCAGGGAGCTTTGTCTGGTTAAAGTTTTTAACACCAGTAAAATAAGTAGCTTTAAAAGCTCTACCATTATCCATATAAACACATTTGGGCATCTTACCCAGGCGAAGGATTGATCTTCGAAGAGCAACAGAAATACTGTCGATGTTCTCTGTTGGCATAATCTCCCATCCACAGATGAAGCCTGTCTTAAAGTCAGAAAATGCAACCAACATCATCCGTTTAGGCTTGCCTGTGTATGGATTGATCATTTCAAAATTTAGGACATGACCATCAGCAACAAGGATGTCACCAACTTCAAGCTTGTCATAATCCCTGCTAAGAGGTGGAATTACTTTATCATTTAAACCTTTTTCACCATGTCTCCAGAATACCCATTGATCATAATTATACTCAATCCATTCTTTAAGCCATCGTAAATACGTAGTTTCTGAAAGATTTGTTTCAATATCTTTTTCTCTCATAACTGCAACACATTGACGTATTAGTTCAAGCTTGGGCTTTCCAGGTGTGTTGTACTGTGATCTAACCAGAGTTAGTATAACTTCTGCTTGTTGCTTTGTTACTTCCCTTTTACCTTTTAAATAATAACCTCTGTTATCCACAAGACACTCAGGATCCCAGTTGTTATTTTCTAACTTCGTTTTCCAGGCAGAAAGTGTTTTTTCATTTGTCTCTCCAACTTCACGGTAAATATCAGGAAATGTTCCAGCTTCACCAAGGTTATAGGACATAAAAAATATTTTTTTAGCTTTTGCTTTCTGTCCATATTTTGCACTGTCTATAGATTTTACATATGCCTTTGCAAGTTCTGTTTTTAAATATGCTTTCTCTTTTTGAACCCTTAAAACCTTTTTAACAGGCTTTTTACCTTTAACAGGTGCTGTTATTTGAGGTTCAACCTTAACTACCTCTTTTGCTTTTTTAAAAAATACAGCAATCACATTCCTAACATCAACTGGAAGGCGTATAACCATATACTTTCTAACAATTCCGTTTTTACCCCTACCTTTACCTTCTAAATAAAGCCACCCCTCACTCTGAGCACGACGTTCTACAGAGCGAAGACTCACTGGCTTTTGCTCTGAAAGAATTTCATATATCTCTTTTATAGTAAGTACGGTTTTCATTTAGATTCCTTTTATACCTTCATTAGTTCAGGCCAATCCTTTTTAAGCTCACTCTCAAGATCTATCCCTGGCATGAGAATTTTAGCGATACACTTTAATTTTCTGGCTTTTTCTTCAATCAAAATATTCTCTTTGCAATGTATCTTTTAAAAAATTTATTATCTCTGGCTTTTTCCACTTCAGAAAACTGAACATATTCTTCTGATGTACTCATTTGTTGAACCTCCTCTGTTTTTCTACTGTTTTTTTATTGGAGTATACAAATCCAACAATCACCTGATTCATTACATCGTCTACATTCCTGAGCTGTTTCCCGGTTCTCTACTTCTTTTAATTCTTTTTTGATTTCGTATTCTTTAATAAGGCCGTATATAAAATCTATGGCTCCTGTTTTTTTTGAAGTTGTCATATATTAAGCCTTCCCTTTTACAAGGATGAAGAGATTTTCAACATACTCTACGATCTTTTTTTTATTTAAACCTGAGTAGTTTTTTTCAGTGAATTCAAGAATCATTGAACCTAATGTGTTAAACAGATCTAAAAATTCATCAGGCACATCTTTCTTCTTCTTCTTTTTTTCACCTTCAACTCGATCCAGAATACCTTCTATTCCTTCAATTTTAGGAGCATTTAAAACCATATCAACTATTCCAGATACATATTTCCCTGTTACTGGAACCTCATCAAGGGCTGACATGTTAACTGCTTTTTCCCATACAGCAACTCTATCCTTAGGTTCTAACTTTAAAAGTGGGCGGATCTGCCCTTCATTGTCTGGAATTCCTTCAAGGTGTCCAATATAATTAATAAGATTTTCATCTTCGGAAACATGTTTAATTGAATCTTTCTTCTTGCTGGAACAAAGAGATTCTACAAAAACAGCTGCTTCCATTAGTCTATGTGCATGACTTTTACCTAAGTTCCATCTTTTATTACAATATTCTTTCCAGGTAAGAAAATCGTCTCTGTATAGTTTTGAAGATCTTATTTTTGAAAGAGCTGCCCCAACAACATAAAATGCACGTAAGTTAGGTTCTATGATTGCTTCCATCTTTTTCAAAGCCTCAACTTCATCATTTGTCATTGTTTTTTCAATTATTTCCATTCTTGCCTCCTATAAATAATGTCCCCAATTGGGGAACTTTTTTATTATTCTCTTACTTTTAAAGCTTGAGCCATTTTCCTTAATGATGCGAGTGATGCCATAGCAGGATCTATAGTCTTTTGAATTTTTTTCCACTCATGATGATCTATCTGGTAATCTTCAATTGCCTTGCTATACTCAGCAACCGCTTTTCCTGCAAGTTCAAGCGTTTTAGCTGCTGCCATCACAGTATCTTTAAAGCCCTGGAACTTTTTAGGAATCTTGACTGTTATGTAGTCAGACTCTGCACATAAAAACTGTAAATATTCAGGACCAATAATCTTTGTTAACATTGGAATTAGATAAGCAGGAAAGTTGTTTATATTAGCGTCTTCATTAAGGTATTTATACATACGTTCTGCAGAAATATTTATTTTACCTGCAGCATCCCTTGTTCTGATTCCTTTGTCTAACAACATATCAGAAAGGAATTCTTTGTGTTGTCTTGCAGTTTCGCTACCTTCAGCCCTGATCATTTCCTTCTCTTTAGTCTCCATTTATGCTCCTTTTTGACAATCATAATAGATTTGTTGTACATTAGTGAAGATGTTCTAATTACGAACATTTCAATCGTTTTTTATTCCAGATGGGGATGTGGAATAATGGTTCGAGGTCGGCCGGGAGATTTTGGCTCGTCCCATAAATCTTCAAATTTCGAACCAAGTAGAATTGCTATGTATTTTTGGATTCGTAAACTTGAAGATAGTCCATGAATAACGTTGTTAATCATTATTGGGGAACATCCTAATTCCCTTGCAATTGCTGCTTGTGTAAATCCAGCTATTGCGAGAGCATTTTTAAGTTCCTTTGGGGTTTTTTTCATTAAGACTCCTTTTTGGTTATTTTATATATAAAATAAATATATAATTATATAAAATTAGTTAATAGAATTATCCTACATTAGTCAATAAAAATATTATAATTATACAACAAGGTGTTTTTTTGAAGAGCAATGACCGATTAAAATTCATTAGAAAGAAATTAAAATATACTCAGGAGAAATTTGCCAAACTCCTGAATATACCGCATTATACCGTTAGAGACATTGAAGGTGGAAAAATTAAAATTTCTGTTGAAATAGCTGACCAGTTAGATGAAAGGTTTAACTTTAATTTCAAATGGATCCTAACTGGTAAAGGTGATCATTATAAAAATAATAAAAAGACAAATTCCTTAAAATCAATAAATCCACCATCAAACATAGATTTGAAAGACAGATTGAGACTGGCAAGAGAGAGAGCTGGGTTAAAACAAGATGAACTTTCAGAAAAAACAGGAATCTCTTTGAGATCAATATCAGATTATGAAAAATCTTCAGAAAAGATCCCCTTAAACAAGTTGCAATATATTGCAGATGTGTGTAAAGTGGATTTAGGATGGTTGCTCGGAATTGAATCGAAATCTACAATAAATAAACCGAACTTGGTTGAAATAAAAAAAGACCCTCTTGATAAACAAAACTGGGAAGATGCAATTAATCGCATAATGGATGTTACAGATTTATCATCTGAAACTCAGCTTGCAGAAACTCTTGAAATTCCAGTTGAGCAAGTGAAAAAAAGTTATTCCAGGCGAATCTTCCCAGCGAGTTGGATTTTAAAAATTGCTGAAATTTATAAAATTAATCCAACTTACATATCAAAAGGTCTTTACCCAGTTAAGATGACATACCGCTATGATAAAGTTGAAGGTTTGGAATCAATTCTTAATGTTGATGTTTTAAAAGAAGTTATTGAAGGTATTGATGAAACTCTTAATGAAAACAAAAAAAAAATATCTTACGAAAAAAAGGCACTCCTTACAGTTTTACTGTATGAACACTTCTACTCTACCAGCACTAAAGTTTCAAAGAAAAAAGTATCTCAATACCTCCAACTCATGGCTTCCTAATCCAAAACTCGAAGGTTTAGTATGAAAAAAATACTTGTTGTAGACGATGACAATATAGTCCGTCAAACTCTTGAGAAGGTTATTGAAAAAAACATGCAAAATGTTGCAGTTATAAAAGCCAAAGATGTTAAACAAGCTTATATGGATCTTGATACTAATAATTTTGACCTTTTATTTACAGATATTAACATGCCATATTATTTAGGAACCGATATGGTTACAACAATTCAAACTAACTCTAAGTTTGAAAAACTTCCTATTATTATAATAACATCAAGCGATATTGATTCAAAAAAGTTAATAAACAGTTTTCCTAATCCAGATATGATCCAATTTATAAAAAAACCTGTTGATCCTGAAGAACTTATTAACCGTATTGATTTTGCTTTTAATCATTTAAAGAAAAAATAAGAATTTTTAATATAGCTACCTTTAGGAGATTTTTCGAAATACTTTGGTTTCAAACCCTCAATGATCCATGCAGGATTAATTTTATATTTCAAAAACAAATGATGCAACCAGATAACATTTATTGCCCTATTCTCTTTAGTATACCTTATCTGATTTTCTGAAAAACCTTCACGAATGCAAAAATTTTCAAAATCTATCGCACCAGTTCCTGAAACCATCCTCATTATAGCTTTTTCAAAAAGCTCATAGTGTGTCTTATCGGATTTTTCTTTGGTAATACTTAAATTGATAAGATCTTTCACTGATCCTTTAATTTCAATATCAATCATATCTTTAGCAATATCATTCAAAGTAAAACCTCTTTGGGGTAAATTAGGTTGGAAATAATAATCTATTCACTAAAAATTTTTATCAAAAAAAAATTATGTAAACAAGGATTTAACAATCAATTTTAGCCAAACACATTAAAAAACCGTTTTTTAAATTTTAAAAATAACTTGTATCCTCTTAATATATAACTTTCTTCACACGTCAATGAGTATTATTACCTACTCGGCTTTGTATATTAATATTTATGAATTTATTGACATCAGCACTTCACACTTCTATTCTTTTTAAAAATTAATCCTAATTTAAATAAGGAGATTATAATAAAATGCTTAAAATTAGTTTAAAATTATTTTTCATCCTGTTTTTATTTGTTAACACATCAATTTTTGCCGAAAAGTCTGCCTACGAAAAAGATATATATGCTCTTTACAATAAATATCCTGAAGCTAAATTAATGACATCTAACTTTAATGGAAAAGAGGTCATCATTCCTGGTAATTTACCTATAAAAGGACCAGATAGAAAGATATATGTGATGATGGGTATAATTGAAAACTATATGAACAACTATTATGTAGTTAAAATTAAAGATACTTCTAAAAGATTCTTCTTTAAAGATAAGATTGAAACAAAGCGTGGAAAAAAAACTATCAAAAACTTAAACAAAGGAAACCATGTAACAATCTATGGTAGATACAAATCCGTTATTTCATATAAAACTGTAATGGGTACCCGAATGACATCCCCTGCTTTTGAAGCTTTGCATGTAGAGAAATGCAAATATATAAACAATGCAAATGAATATTCAATGTGTAGAACTTATTAATATATTAAAATTGGAGTTATAAAATGAAAAAAATAATACTATTTGTTTGTGCTGTTATTATTGTCCTTTCTCTATCATTAATAGCTTTCATAGACAGTTTACCAAACAATAATATTCATGCAAAAACAAAAAAAGAAATTCCTAAGAAGTTAATGAGAATACTTAATGTTAGTGATTTTTCTTTTACTTCAAAAGGAGTGCAGGTTGTAAGTATCTCTGTAGGAACTGATAAAAACAATTATTTCAATTTCACCATACCTCGTTCGAAAGTAAATAAAGGCTTAACCGGAACTTCAGGAGGTTCTGCCCTATGGTCTGGACAACAATATATTTCATCATCAAAACATCCCACACATGTAAATTATTCTATTGAAAAATTTAACAGAAAGACTAAAGAAGCGACAATATTAGTTGATGTAAAATTAATTGATACTAAATCATTATCAAAATATTTTATAAAGAAGACTAATGTTGCTATAAATGCAAATCAATTTGAAAACCTAACAAAAGATATTAATTAATTGTAAAAAAATTTTAAATTGGATTTAGATTTATGACTGACAAGATAGAATCTTATTGCGGTGTCTTCATAGAAAGATATGGAGAAGTTGAAGTTAAGTTTCCAGATCTGGACGATCTACTTACAAATGGAAAAAATTTTGAAGATGCATTTCAAAGATCCTCCCATCACCTTTATTATTATTTGAAGCATTTCCATACAGAACATATTAAGCCTTCAACATTTAGTGAAATTTCTGAAAAATATAAAGGACAAATAGTCATGATTGTTCCTGCAATTGATCATGATAAAATTGTTAAAATTGAAGAAGATGAAAAAGAAAAAGGCGTAAGTTTAAAAATTCTAATACCAATTCATTTACGAGGCTTAATATGATGAAAACAAATAATGGAATGAGTTTTGAAACTACTAATGGATCTGTTAGGCTTTATGTTTATAAAAACAATGCTTTTGACATGGAAGCTGTCGAACAGGCTGCTTTTAATCTTTTAAAAAGTGTAAAACAAGATATTCCTTTACTGGTCGACTCTTTATTGAAAATTCAAAAAATGGAGGATTGCGAAGAAAGACAAATGTTAATTGAGAACGTTGAAAAAAGAGTTAAGTTGCTACTTTAAAATAAGTTCAAAGTTTAGGAATATCTATGGAAAGCGATGAAATAAGAGTTATGAGGGGAATGGCATGGGAAAGGGCAAAAGGAGAATTAAAGTCTATAGAATATACTTATTATCATACTAAAGGTAATAATGATGAACGTTATGAAAGATTTTCTGAAAAGTTACATAATTTTATAAAAGATATAGAAGAAAATAGTTTACAAGAATAGCCAAAACATATTTTGATTGTTTAATCGGTAATTTGTCAGATGTTTTTTTAAATCAAATTTTGTTCAAAATATTTGTCGTAGAAAATTAATTCGTATATTTCATAAAAGCTTTATTATTTGGGATTTTTTAGCAAGATTATTATTTTTAGAAATTTGGTTATTATAATGTTTTGATAATGGTAAGTTTATTTCCAATTTAAGAATTGTTCGATTTTCAGCGGGTTTTGTTATGTTATTTTTTTAAAATTCTCATTTCATTTGTATTTATTAAGTAAATTCAAATCTGTTTTCTATTATTATAAATATTGTATAATTTTAAATCTTTATACATTGTAAGTACCTATAAAGTCGCACAAAAGTATCATAATAGTTCCATACAACCCACGCTAAATAATATTCTCATTTCACTCACCCCCTCACAATCAGCTACTTTTATGCAATCGTCAGGAGCAATATTACCTTCACTATCAGAGTGTCTCATAAAAATGAAAAAGCCTGGGTTATCTTCTTCATTAATGATTTCATTGTCAAAATAGAATTGATTTTCATCAAGTCCTTCATGCTTAACAAGCCCATCATTTTTTATAAAAAAAGAACCATCTTCATTCATTATATAATGAGGAGGCGAACTTCCTCCAACTGAATGAGCTACTATTTGTCTGAATCTATTAAAAGCTGAGTAAGTTCCTGTAAAAGCATTATGCGAACACTTTAGACCCATTTTATATCTCCTTTGTTTCCAATATTCCACACTCTCGAACACATTTATTCGCTCAATGTATTTCCTTATTAAAAATTGTGACTGGTCATCTTATATAAATAGAACAGAATTTTAAATAAAAAAATTTGAAAAAATAAACGACGTGTCCTTATATGACACATCGATATGTTAGTCTTTTATTAAAAATAAGAAAAATAAACTATAAATTAGAAATTGGAATTATTTTCATGGGATTTGAAAAAAATAAAAATCTTAAAAAGTTCGACAAAAAAAACGAACTTGAACCGGACATGTTCTTAAGACACTTATTAAATAAGGTTGTGGCGGAAATGCATGGGAATCGAACCCACCCGGGACGGTTGTAACGCCCCACATCGGATTTGAAGTCCGAGAGCCCCACCAGTGAGCTGCGCATTTCCACTTTAGAGATGAAACTTTATATGCTATTGTTGTTTATTTTGTCAACGGCAAATTATAAAAGATATAGCATTTATTAATAATAGCAAAAATAGCTTTTTTATAAAAGTTTGAGGTAATTTAGAATGGATATAAATGAAAAAAGAATAACAGAAAATTTCATATCACTTGTTAAAATAGATTCTCTTTCATTAGAGGAAAGAGATGTTGCAGAATATATAACAGAAATTCTTAAATCAATGGGTTGTACAGTTCAGTTTGATGATGCCGGTGAGAAAGTTGGTGGAAATACCGGTAACCTCATAGCAAGATTAGAAGGAAGCTTAGATGTTTCACCAATGCTTCTTTGCGGGCATATGGATACTGTGGAACCAGGAAAAGGTGTAAAACCTGTTCTTGAAAATGGAGTAATTAAAAGTGACGGAACAACAATACTTGGTGCCGATGATAAAAGTGCCATTGCTATAATAATTGAAACTTTGAGAGTTTTAAAAGAGAACGATATCCAGCATGGACCTCTTGAGATAATTTTTACAATCTGTGAAGAGATAGGCCTTTTAGGAGCTAAAAACATTAATACAGATCTTTTTGAATCAGATTTTGGATATATTTTAGATACAAAGGATACTAAAGGCATAGTTGTTAAGGCTCCTTCTGCAAACAATATTGAAATTACAGTACATGGTAAAAGCGCTCATGCCGGAGGAGCTCCTGAAAATGGAATAAATGCTATCTATGTTGCAGGACTTGCTCTTTCCAAACTGACCCTTGGCAGAATTGATGAAGAAACAACTTGTAATATAGGTGTTATTGAAGGTGGATTGGCAACAAATATTGTGCCTGATAAAGTTGTTTTAAAGGGTGAAGCAAGAGCACATGATGATAAAAAACTTAACGAGGTCACAGAAAGCATAACAAAAGTTTTTGAAGAAGTTGCAAAGGAACTTCGTGAAAGTTATGATAATGGTCTTCCCTATGTTGATATCAATGTTATTCAGGATTTTCCAAGAACCGATGTTCCGCATGATCATTTTGCTGTATTAACAGCTCAGAAAGCAGCATCAAATTTAGGTTATGAATTAAAACCTGCTGTTGTTGGAGGTGGTTCCGATTCAAATATATTCTTTAACAATGGTATTTCCACAACAGTCTTAGGAACAGGTATGACAGATGCCCATAGTGTCGATGAATCTATAAAGGTCTCTGATATGACAGATTCTGTTAAACTTCTCCTTGAAATTATAAAGATACATTCAAAAGGTTAAGATATGATTGCATACTTTGATTGTTTTTCAGGAATAAGTGGAGATATGACGTTAGGGGCTTTTACAGACCTTGGTGTTCCTGTGGACTTTATTAGAGATGAAATACGAAAAAATCTGATAGATTGTTTCGATATAAAAATTGAAAAAACATCTGTTAATGGCATTAGTGCAACAGATGTAAATATTGTAATTGATGAGAACACAGGTCATAAAAGAGATTACAGTTATATCAAAAACCTGATAGAAGAAAGTTCGCTATCTGAAAACGTCAAAAAGAACTCCCTTGAAATGTTTAAGAATATAGCAGTGGCTGAATCTAAAATCCATAATGCAGATATTAATAAAATCCACTTCCATGAGGTTGGTTCTGTGGATTCTATTGTTGATATAGTTGGAACTTGCCTTTGTCTTGAAAATTTAGATATTAAAAAGGTATATTCTTCTAAAATATCAACAGGATCTGGTTTTGTAAAATGTTCCCATGGAGTGATTCCAGTACCAGCACCAGCCACTCTTGAAATTTTAAAAGGTGTTCCTTTAATAGATTCCGGAATTAAAGGTGAACTTGTAACTCCAACAGGCGCTGCAATAATTAAGACACTTGCCACCTCTTTTGGAGGTATGGAATTAACACCGGAAAAAACAGGCTATGGATCAGGAAAGAAAAGGTTTGCCGAAAGACCAAACCTTTTAAGAATTATTCTTGCTAAAGAAGATCGTTCCATTTTACATGACAGGGTTGCTGTTATTGAAACTGTAATAGATGATATGAATCCTGAAATTTTTGGGTATTTGATTGAAAAGCTTCTTAAAAAAGGTGCTTTAGATGTCTACTATACACCTGTATTTATGAAGAAAAACAGACCTGCAACTAAGGTTACTGTTATTTCTGATGAAAATATAAAGAAAGAGATGATTGACTTAATTCTTACAGAAACAACATCCATAGGAGTTCGCTATAAAACAATGGATAGATCTGTGCTTGAAAGAGAAATCGTTTTAATTGAAACATCCCTTGGGAAAATATCATTTAAAAAAATAAAAAAACCGGATGATTCGATTGTTCTCACTCCGGAATATGAAGAGTGTAAAAAGCTCGCAGTAGATAGAAACATCCCTTTAAAGCAGGTTTATGATCTGCTGACAAAAGAAACAAATGGGCTTTATTAACAATGGCTTGACATGTTTTTGCCAAATATTATAGTTGATAGGATAGTTTATGAAAAATAAAATAATAATGTTTTTAGCAACCGGTGGTTTTATAGGAAAAATTCCATTTGCACCGGGAACGTTTGGAACTCTGGTTGGAATTCCACTTTGTATAGCATTAACTTACGCTGCCCCGCTAACTGTGCAATTATCGATGGCATTAGTTATACTTGGTGTGTGGGTAGCCAATGAAGCAGAAAAGATAACAGGAACAAAAGACCCCGGATGTGTTGTAATTGATGAAATTGCAGGCTTTGTCGTAACTATGGCCGGCGTTGTGATTTCACCTCTTTCAATAGTTCTGGGTTTTATTTTGTTCAGGTTTTTTGATATTTTAAAACCATTTCCTGTGAAATACCTTGAGGATACACTTCCTGGTGGAGCAGGAATAATGTTAGATGATATAGCAGCCGGAATAATGGCGAACATTTGTTTACATGTAATTCTTTATTTTGTTTAAATCATCATTTTTTTAAATTTATATTATAGATAACTGGATAAAACTGGTACAGGAGAAGATATGAGTAAAGATAAATCAAAAGCATTAGAATCTGCGATGACTCAGATAGAAAGACAGTTTGGAAAAGGTTCCATAATGAAGCTTGGTGATCGGGAGATCATTGCTGTTCCAACTATATCCACAGGATCTCTTGGTCTTAACAAATCCCTTGGAATTGGGGGACTTCCTAAAGGCCGTGTTGTTGAAATATATGGTCCTGAATCATCAGGTAAAACAACTTTAACACTTCATGCCGTTGCTGAATGCCAGAAAGCTGGGGGAGTTGCAGCTTTTATTGACGCTGAACACGCTCTTGATGTAAGTTATGCAAAACGTCTTGGAGTAAATTGTGATGAGCTTCTTATTTCTCAGCCAGATACAGGTGAACAAGCTCTTGAAATAGCAGATATGCTTGTTCGAAGTGGTGCTATAGATATAATCGTTATTGACTCAGTTGCTGCTCTCGTTCCAAGAGCTGAAATTGAAGGTGATATGGGTGATTCCCACATGGGTCTTCAGGCAAGACTTATGTCACAGGCTTTGAGAAAGCTAACAGGTACAATTGGAAAAACAAACACAACTATTATTTTCATCAACCAGATCAGAATGAAAATTGGTATTGTATTTGGAAACCCTGAAACAACAACAGGTGGTAACGCTCTTAAATTTTACTCATCTGTGAGACTTGAAATCAGACGAAGCGCTGCAATTAAAGATGGCCAGGAAATTATAGGAAACAGGACCAGAGTAAAGGTTGTTAAAAATAAAATGGCACCTCCTTTCAAAGAAGCTGAATTTGACCTGATGTATGGAGAGGGTATCTCTCAAACAGGAGAGCTTCTTGATATTGGTGTTGAAGAAAATCTTATAGAAAAAAGTGGTTCATGGTATTCATACAATGGTGAAAGAATTGGCCAGGGCCGTGAAAATGTGAAAAAATATTTTAAAGAACATAATGATATATATAAGGATATACACGCTAAATTAGAAGCAAAACTTGGATTTGGTCAGAATGCAAATAAAGAAGAAACTAAAAAAGTAGAAGAAGTTAAAGCACCAAAGAAAGAGGCAAAAGTTAAAAAATAAAATTGATAAATAAGATGTAAATTATTACGTATTAAAACTGAACGGAGTTACCAAATGACAGGAAATGAAGCTCGAAAACTATTTATTGAATATTTTAAAAAACATAACCACCATGAAGTTAGAAGTTCTTCACTAATACCACATGATGACCCTACTCTGCTTTTTGTAAATGCCGGAATGGTTCAATTCAAAAGGATATTTATCGGTGAAGAGAAACGTGAATATTCAATGGCAACAACATCTCAAAAATGTGTTCGAGCCGGTGGAAAGCATAATGACCTTGAAAATGTTGGATACACTGCAAGGCATCACACTTTCTTTGAGATGCTTGGTAACTTTTCGTTTGGTGAATATTTTAAAGATAAAGCTATTGAGTTTGCATGGGATCTTTTAACAACAGGATATAAACTCCCAATCGATAAACTCTGGATCTCAATATATCTTGATGATGATGAAGCTTATGATATCTGGCACAACAAAATGGGCGTGCCAGATGATAAAATTGTAAGGCTTGGAGAAGAGGAAAACTTCTGGTCAATGGGTGATACTGGTCCCTGTGGTCCATGTAGTGAAATTCATATCGATCGTGGTGAAGAGTTTGGCTGTGATAAGGAAACATGTGCTGTTGGATGTGACTGTGACAGATATCTTGAGATCTGGAACCTCGTTTTCATGCAGTTTAACAAAGATGCAGACGGAAACATGGAGCCACTTCCAAAACCAAGTATCGATACAGGAATGGGTCTTGAAAGAATTCTATCCGTAATGCAGGACACAAAGACCAATTACGAAACAGATCTTTTTATTCCAATCATGGAAACAGTTGAAAGATTATCCGGCAAGAAACTTGGAGATAGTGATGAAACAGATGTGGCAATGAAAGTTATTGCAGATCACAGTAGAGCAGCATCGTTCTTGATTGGTGACGGAATACTTCCATCCAATGAAGGCCGTGGTTATGTTTTAAGACGTATCATGAGAAGAGCAATTCGCTATGGTAGAAATCTTGGTTTAACAAAACCGTTCCTCCATGAAACAGCTGAAACTGCTTTTGAAGTAATGAAAGAAGGGTATCCTGAGCTTTTTGAATCAAAAGCATTCATTCTTAACGCCATTAAAAATGAAGAGGAAAGATTCTCTGCAACACTTGATCGTGGTCTTAGAATTCTTAATGACACATTAGGTGAAATGCATGATGCTGGTAATAAAATTATATCAGGAAATGTAATTTTCAAACTTTACGATACTTTCGGTTTTCCAGTTGATATCATCAAAGATATTGTTAAAGGAAGTGATATCACCTTAGATATTGCTGGTTATGACGAGAAAATGAAAGAGCAAAAAGAAAAAGGTGGTGGAAAAACTTCCTTTGAAGGTCTTTCTGAAGCATTTAAAAAGTTAAGCTCTGAAGGTGTAAAAACTAAGTTTAAAGGTTACGACTCTTTATCTTACAAATCTGAAATTCTTGCAATGGTATCTGATGGTAAAGAAGTAGATTCCGCTTCCAAAGGACAAAAAATAGAATTGGTTACAAAAGAGACGCCATTTTATGCAGAGTCCGGTGGACAAGCTGGAGACAGTGGTGAAATTAAAGGTGATGGTTTTCTTCTTAATGTAACAGAAACTTTAAAGGACCCAACAGGACTTTTTATTCATATCGGTGAAGTAAAGGGTGGTACGGTAAAGAAAGGTGCTCAGGTTGAACTGATAGCAGATGAAGCAAAACGAGCTGCGACTGAGTTGAATCATACAGCAACCCATATTCTGCATTCTGCATTAAGGGAAGTACTTGGCGATCATGTAAAACAAGCAGGATCTCTTGTTTCCCACGACAGATTAAGATTTGATTTCTCCCATTTTTCAGGAGTTGACAGAGAAAAACTGGATGAGATAGAAAAATACGTAAACAGTAAAATACGTGAAAACGTAGCTGTTGACACTAATGAAATGAGTGCGGAAGAAGCTTTTAAAACAGGTGCGACAGCACTCTTTGAAGAGAAATATGGAGATACTGTAAGAGTTGTTTCACTTCCTCCATTTAGTAAAGAGTTTTGTGGTGGAACCCATACAACAAGAACCGGAAATATAGGTTACTTTAGAATTCTTTCAGAAGTTGGTATCGCAGCAGGAGTCAGAAGAATCGAAGCTCTTACAGGCAGTGATGCAATAGACCATATGCATGATGTTTACAAAAAAGTTACGGATCTTTCCAACCTTGTTAAAACTACTCCGGAAAAACTTACTGATAGAATAAACGCTGTTGTAACTGAACATAAAGCATCTCTTAAAGAACTTGAGAAGTTAAAAGCTTCTCTTGCAGCAAAATCTGCTGATAATATTGAAGATGATATAAAAGAGATTAATGGAATAAAGGTTGTAGCTAAAAAGGTTGAGGTTGAAAAACCAGCTGAACTTAGAGACCTTGCTGACAAATTCAAGGATAAAATCAAATCCGGGATAGTAGTTTTAGGTGCAGCATCAGGTGGTAAAGCTCTTTTAATTGCGATTGTTACCAAAGATCTTACAGATAAATATAAGGCTGGTAATATTATTAAAGAGATTGCATCTATCGTCGGCGGAGGTGGAGGAGGTAGGCCCGATATGGCACAGGCCGGAGGGTCCAAGCCGGAAAATCTTTCTGAAGCTTTAGCCAAAGTTGAAGAGTTAATATAGTTGGCGTCGTAAAATTTCTTAATTTGCAGCGTTAAATTTTGTAGTATTTTAGGAGGGCCTAAGCCCTCCTTTTTTATTTTAGACCTGGAAGATATGGTGAGATTATGAAAAGAGTTTTAATCATATATTTAATTTTAATATTTCTTGGGAATACCAAAGCCGAAACGCTTAAGCCTGCGAACATCTTAGCTCAAAGCATTGGTAAAATAATACTTTTTGAAGATAAATGTGAACGATATTATAAAGTTGGTGGAAATCCCTACTCACCTGAGAAACATATGCTTATGATAGAAAAAGAGTTCGAAATGATTAAAAGTAAATTGCCTCGAGACAAACAGATAGATTTTTTATGGACAATTTGGAGTCACTCTAATTTCGGTTCTCACTATTCAGAAAGATTTACTGAAATGCTATATAAGTGTTGCTATGAAGATTTTTTGATTGAAATAAATAAATATTTAACAAATGGTTCTAAGCATGATATGGCTTTAATACACAAGGCAAAGCAAATTAAATATTCATTTGAAATATTAAAAAAGCACAACAAATAAAAGTACTTCGGTACATCAGTTATTTTCGATTATTCACAAAAAAAGAGACAAAAGAAATGCATGATATAAATCCAATTGGAATAATACATTCACCTTATAAATCAATTGAAGATATGCCTATTCAACCCAAAGGTGCATCAGAAGTTACTGGCCAAGTAATAGTGGATGAAGAATATATTGACGGATTGCAGGACCTTGATGGCTTCAGTCATATATATCTTCTGTATAGTTTTCATAAGGCAACACGAACCGAAATGCATGTAACCCCTTTTATGGACAAAAAAACAAGGGGAGTATTTGCCACACGTTCTCCACTGCGACCCAATCATATTGGCATATCTATTGTTAACTTAGTAAAAATCGAAGGTAATAAAGTTTTTGTAAAGGGAATTGATATACTTGATGGAACCCCATTATTGGATATAAAGCCATATATAGAAAAGTTTGATTCAGTACAAAATAGTTCTTCCGGGTGGCTGCAAGCCAGTGAAGAAGAAATTAGAACAAAACGCTCTGATAAGCGATTCAGGTAATATTAAAGCATAGGGAACCTCTAATATAAAGTCGCTCCTGTTAAAATAGTGCATAGTCGTTTTTTTTAGGAGGGCCTAAGCCCTCCCTTGATTTTAAGAGATTCACTCTTTAATAATACTCAAATACCCCCCGGAATGATTTTTTTTAAAATATTCATATGCATAAGATTTTCGGGTGTGTGAACGCAAAAAACGACTTCGGTATGGAAATAGAATACTTTTACCGAAGTATTTTAGAGTATGATGGTAACGGAGGTTGGATTATCAGAAAATTAAAAGTTCACAGGAAATAGAATACGTAATAGCTTAATAAAACAACCTCTCAATAAGGGTATTCTTAATCAGAATACCTTATTTCAATTCTTTTCTGTATAGATATCATCCAAAAGCATTTCAAATAGTTATAGCAGTTAAATACCGGGGTCATATTTATTAACGTAATTTATTGTGAGAAATTTATTTAGTTATTCCGGCCCCGGTTAGATTTTTAGATTGTATGAGGTAAAGGGTAAGAAGCTACTTAACCAATAAAAAGGACTACTACTATGTTTAAAATGATTAGCAACACATCAATATTATTCTTAGTAATGGTAGTCATGTATTGGAGTATTCTTGGCATTACAGTAGCTTTAGAGAATGTATTTAGTTGGGTGTTCTAAATCATTCCTTGTTTATCAGGTTTTCTGTATAGTTCTTTGACAATTTAAATGTTACTAATTCTATTTATTTCTGAAATGACACAAGCGTTAAAGAGTATTCCAGATATTCAAAAAAGTGCTGTTTACAAGATGGCTCATTTGCATTTACTTGATCACGATAGCGGCAAAGGTGCGAACGGATATAAACTAAAACAGTTTTAGACTGCAACAACAGAAGCATTTAGTCAATAGGGGTATTTAAAATGATCAAAAAACTTATCATAGTATTTTTCTGTATATCGCTGATAACTGGATCAACCACAGCAACTGCAACACTAATATTTAATGAAAAAGTTGATATGTTAGATCTGTTTTCCAAGATAGAACAAAAAAAATCCTTTTTTAAAAAATGGGATAAATACCTAAGAAGTACCATGTCTGTTAGTTCACGGAACTATTCAAATACTGTTTTTAAATCAAAAAATAAATGGTTGAGCTTGTTGGATGATCACAACACAAAAGTAAAGATTGTTCGAGAATTGACCAAATCCAATGAATATAATAATCAATGGGTTGAGAGATTAAAAAGTAAGATTAGTGATAAAGAACTGAAAAAAAGACGTAAGGAGATCAGCAAAACATTCTTTTATATAATGCTCAAATCACATCAACCATATCTTGAAGAGTCTGCGAAAGAGGTAGTTTATTATGGTAGAATATATTTCAATCTTGTTGACGATTACATAAGAGTTTTTATGAGTTATTATAAAAGACTACCTGAGAAAGAAAGAAACAAGAATGTTTATTTTTATAGCAAAATCCAAGAAGCAAAAAACGATTTTGAAGCGAGAAAGTCATATTATTTAATAATAGCAGATACGAAATATTTTTTATTAGGTGAGATGGTTAATAATCTTGAAAATAAGGATGTTTATAACTTGCTATCTTCAGAGAAGATATTCCAAAAGCCCTTTGACCTTTTCAAGGCTCTTAATGATCTTTATAAGTAGGGTGCGCAATTTCAGATTTATTGTTTTTATTGCAAACGATTAATAGGACAACTCTTTCGTAGGGTGTCGTTTTTGGTTTTCAAAACGCACCGGACACAACCATAGTAATTTGAAAGAAGATGAAAATCAAAGTAAAAAAATTAGGTTATATTACCGGGTTTTGATGTTAATTTTTTATAAATCCTTGTAAAGGTGTGTTTACAACACGTTCCCCTACATCTGACAAACATAGTAGCATTTGTTAAGTAAAAGTAATAATAGGCTTACTTTGACCCTAAAGGGAATCTCTAATAACTGTTCTTTTGGCAAAATACTTTGATATTTCCAAAAAAAACTGTAATAAAATCGGCTCGTTATTTTTTGAAATGCCTTGTATTTTATCCAAAATTCTAATTATTAGAGGTTCCCTAAAATTAAAAAAAGCTTTATTGAGGGGAAAAACCCCTCAATAAATAAATGAAAAAAATTAAGCAGTTTTTTTATATGCAAAATCACCACCCATATAATTTTCAAGTTCAGGTTTAATATTGAACTGTTGAGATAATTCAACATACTCTTTTTTAGCAGCAACAGATTTATTATGACTTCCTTTTTTGCTGCGAATCATAACGTTTTTATCAGTATATCGTGAAGATACAAATTCAAAAATATCCACTATATAGTTGTTTGACTCAAGAAGAAGTGCACGAAGCGAATCTCCAATCATATATGTTATTTTATCCTTAAAAACTCTGTGCTTTGTAATTCCACTGTAAGGATGTGCTCCTAATTTCTTTTTAAAACTGTGCTGACAGCAGGAAACAGATAAAATATTTTTAGCACGGCTTTTAAGCCCAAAATAAAGAGTCTTATCAGTTGCTGTATCACAGGCATGAAGAGAGTAAACAAGCTCAACATTTCCTTTAATAGAAAAGTCCATTATGTCTTCAGAATGGAAATACATATTGGAGAAACCTGATTCTATAGCAAGTTTTTCAGATTTTTCCATAAGGCTTTTATTTTGATCAACACAATGGATCTCAATATTTTTTTTCTCGATTTCTTTATAAAAGAAATAAACAAGAAAGCTTAAATAGCAGTTTCCTGCACCGCAATCTACAAAAACAATCCTCCGCTTAGGCGAATATTTCTTCACCATGGAATGAATTATTTCAAGATATGCAAGAATCTGCTCAATTTTTGCTTCCTTTTTTGGAGAATCATCTCCATTATTCTTAAGTTTCATTTTAAGAAATATATTATTTAGTTTTTCTTTATTTTCTCTATTTATTAACATTACGTACCTCGTTATTGCTAAAGAGGAACTGTATTTTGGGAATTTTTTACGTGGTAAAATGTTTGCAGGATTGTTAAAAAAAATAAATTTTCTGCAGATTCAACATCAAAATACAGGTCACTCTTTATAAAAAAGTGATCATCATACTATTCAAAGGTCTTCAAGATTGAAAATCCTTGTGAATAATAACTAATTTGAATTGTTTTAAATCTACAGTCCCGAGTTCTCATAAAAGTAATATTAAGAACCGGATTAAATATCTCCATTAAAATTATTTTTTGGGAACTTAATATAATTCGTATATTATGTCAATATAATTAATTATCCAGTTGTAAAACAATACTTAATTTCCTTTAATTAATCTTGTCGGATACATTCTTTCAAAGCTCCTTGTTTTCAAATGTTTGAATGATTGTAAAAATAAAAATTGTAATTAAGAAACCTACAGAAAAAATATAAGAGGAACTTTAGAGAATGTATTTAGTTGGGTGTTCTAAATCATTCATTGTCTTTCAAGGATTAAGTAAAAGAGTATTCAATCGGAAAAAGCAACTGCTACTACAAACCCATAGAAAAGGATACTGATAGAAAAAGATTGAAGAGATAGGGGGCAAGACTTGACCCATGCTCTTTTTTATAGTCGCTCCTGTTAAAATAGTGCATACTTTATGTCGTTTTTTTAGGAGGGCCTAAGTCCTCCTTTTTACTCTTTAATAAATTTAGAATTAAAAATCTATTCAAAAATCTTGCAATTGCGGTATTTTTTATACTTTTATTGATTTTCGATTGGAATCTTAATAAATATTCAATAGTAATAAAGTTTTAATCATCAGTTATACAGGGTGGTAAGCTGCAAATACAGTGTGCCGCTGTTGTATGATATCTCTCTATGAATGGCCTTTTAGGAAAACAACAGTAAATATTTGATTCCACAATTCTATCGATCGTTGCATTATACCTTTTCGTTATAACCTTCATAACAACAAAGAATTATACACACTTATAAAGAATATGTTATTTCCAAATAAATCAAAAATACAGGAGATTTTTATGGGACATTCTGCAGGTAAAAAAATAATAAAAAAACTGGCAAAAAGAATAGATGGAACAAGTTGCAGAGCTCCATCAAATAAACAGTTTTTCGAACTTTTAAGTGAGTTGTATACAGAAGAAGAAGCTATTATAGCAGTGAATATGCCATACTCATTGACTAATATAGATCATATAAACAAGACAACCGGAATAGAAAAGAAAACTCTTATAAAGAAACTAAAAAAAATGAGTAATAAAGGCCTGGTAATGGATTTATGGTTCAATGATGAATTTCAGTACATGGTTTCACCAATGATTGTTGGACTGTATGAGTTTTGTCAGATGAAAGCCGGAAAACACCATGATATCAAAAAGCTTGCTAAACTTTTTAATAATTATCTGCATGAAGATGGAATTTTTTATAGTGCAAATTACCAGGGAAAAGTTGCTAACAGAAGAACTCTTCCACATGAAGGAAGTCTTGGTGATCATATAGAAATTCTGGACTATGAACGAGCATCTTATCTCATAAAAAAAGCAAATAAATACGCGCTTGCAACTTGCTCGTGCAGACATGAAAAATATCATTTAGATGACAAACATTGTAACACTCCTCTTGAATCATGTCTTAGTTTTGGTTTTTCAGCGGATTACCTTATTAGAAACGGTTTTGGCAAAGAAATTACTGAAAAAGAAGCCCTTAAAAAACTTGAATATTCTGAAAAATTCGGATTGGTTATTACTGCTGATAATATAAAACAAGAGATTGCTTCCATTTGTCAGTGTTGTGGATGCTGTTGCAGTGCCCTTGCAGGAATCAGTAAATTTGGTTATCCGGATTCTGTAGTTTCATCTGGTTTTATGTCTGAAATAAATAATGACCTTTGCAATGGTTGTGGAAAATGTGCAAAAATATGTCCGGTAAATGCTATTGCCTTGATAGATAACAAACATGTGGCTAACAAAAAAACAGCGAAATTAGATACCTCTATATGTCTTGGGTGTGGTATTTGTATTGGGGTTTGCAAATCAAAATCTCTTAAACTAAACAGACATGAAAAAAGAATAATACTTCCAGAAAGCACATTTGAGAAAATTATACTACAGTCACTTGAAAGAGGTACTCTTCAGAACCAGATATTTGATGATCCAAACAGGCTTACACATAAATTTATGCGTGGATTTATTGGCGGTTTTTTGAATCTGAACCCTGTAAAAAAAACACTGATGAGTGATACTTTTAGATCATCTTTTCTAAACACAATTGGAAATGGAGTAAAACGTAAGGGGAAATCCTGGTTGCTGGATATTTAATAGAAGAATAAAAAATAAGCAATCGCGATATTAATTAAGTTTTTTGACAAAAGCTTGGTCAGATATAAGTTCAATAAATTTTCTTTGATATGCAGTGGATTCCTTTGAAGCTGATATAGCAATTTTCCAATTTAGAATAATATTATCTGAACAAAAGGAAACTGCTGATATGGAACCATTATCAATATGATCTGCTACAGACCATCTTGGTAACAATGCAACTCCAAATCCCTGCTTTACCAATTCAATGATAGCTTCGGGTTGCTGAACTTTCATAAATGATGAAGGTTCAATTCCCGCTGGTTTTAAATAAAATATATAGAAACTGTCTTTTGCTTTTTCTGTAAAACCAATCATATTCAAGCCCTCAAAATCTTTTACAAAAAGCTTCTTTTTTTCACTTAAGTAAAATCCTGCGGGCATAACAACCACAACCTCATCCCGAAAAAGATCTTCGTAACAGATTCCTTCCTTTAAAACCGGATAAGAAGTAATAACCATATCTACTTTTCCACTTGATAGCTCAGTTAAGTAATGTTCTGAATTTCGTATTTCAATAATCACATTAGGAAATAATTCTTTAAATTGAGCCATCACAGATGGTAGCCATTTATAACAAAGGACGCAATGAACTCCAATTGACAATAAACCTGAATCTCCATGGATATGTTTTTCGATATTAAGTTCAACCTTTGAAATTTTTTTCAAAACAGGAGCTGCTGTTTCAAAGACCATTTCACCAACTTTGGTTAATACCATTTTTTTTTGAGTTCTGTGAAATAATGGTGTTTCCAGCCTGCTTTCAATATCTGCAAGTTGTCGACTTAATGCTGGTTGAGTTATATAAAGCTTTTTTGCTGCACGAGTAATATTGCCTGTTTCTGCAATGGTTTTTACTAACTTTAAGTGTTTAATTTCAAGTTTAGTCAATTTTTCATCCATACATAATAATTATATAAAATTAATATTCAATAACATATCGTTATGGGTGATATCAATATATACTTTTAAGGTCTGAAAGTATAAAAACCCGATTGCAATATTTACTTACCTTCTTGAATCATGATCAGTCTAAGCGTGGAACGGCTATGGACGTCCGGATGCGCCGTGATAAACCGGTATGGAATGTAGGCCGTCCAAGGAAACAAAAAAGGGGGGGGGGCAGATCTACCGTTGTGCCATAGTCTTGAAAAGTATTTAAGAAAGCGACAACGGTAGATTTGACTCTCAATTTTTCTCAGGTTTCCAGAAAGCTTAGTACCAGAATAATCTCTTGTAGATATGCTTTATAATATTAAGGTTAAACTAATACAAAATAAGATATGAAATAGAACTTTTTGCTTTATTAAATCAGGTGGAAGCGAAATCGTTGTCGTTTTCTTCAATTTTCTTATCCCTTTTTCTTTCTTTTTTTTCATTGTTACGTTCATTCTTTCTCTTGCCCACATTCCTCAATTAAAAAAGGAACAAGAACAGAAAAAGAGACATTTAAACTTAACCAAGCAAAGCCTAAGCAAGAACAAAAAGAGTTCGAACTGAAGCAACAACAAATTCAAATTGAGAAAGAACTGGAACATAAACGCCATAACGAGCAATACAAAAAACTATACAAAGATAACCACCCTGAATAATAATAATTTAGAACACCCCAACTAAATACATTCTAAAGTCTGATAGTTAAATATAGTTAACTTTCCTCAAATCCTATCAACACAATTCTATCTTAATATAAGAAGGTTTTTTTATAGTTATGTTGTTTAATATACTCTGTATGTAGTTTCATAGTGTTCATCAAAATTTGGATTTTGCCAGTGACTTATCTTTTCAAGGAACCCATCTTTTTCAAGAGCAAGTAAATCATCACTTGTCCATTCTGGTGGAAAATTGTCTGAAATTACGACACCACCACATTCAATATAAACATGTAAAGGATCAGTCACCCAACCCACATAATCATAACAATAAACAATAAGATTATTACTTTTTATTTCTTCTTTAATTATTATTTTCAATTGTTTTTGCAATTTTGATAGTTTCATCATTTGTTACTTTAATACCCTGGTTCCATTTTCTATTTTGTATTAGTTCAACCTTAATATTTAACATTAAAGGGGTAAATATATCTCCAAAACACCTGCATTTTTCATAGCTTTGATAAAAACGTTTCGTTTCACCTTAAACAAATCCTTACCGTACCTGAACTCGTAATATTTATACTCATGACCTGGAAGATAATGAAGCTTATATTCATTACCACCTTTTAAGATAAAACAAACAGTTCCTTCATCTGGGCATTTATGATCCTTTGTAATTTTTCCTTTGTTAAAAACAGCAAGTAATTCCACAATCTTTTTTGGATCACTGACGACTATCTCATGCTTCTCAGTTCTCAAAGGATATGTATATGCCTGAATTCTAATTTTTACTATATCTTCATTTGTAAATTCAAAATCAGGACTATTACTACAAGAAATCAAGGCTAATAGCACAATAACTAACACAAAAAATTTAAACTTGTTTTCCATTTTATAACCTCTGATATTTAGTTCCTAGAAGCATGTACTCTACAAACTACCATTTAGGTTGTCCCGGAGGATTTAAACCAAATTTCTCAATATCTTCAACTGAATGAACCTGAGTGGACATTACATGCTTATTCCATATGATATAGGGATCTACTCCTTTTTTATTAGCTAATAAAGCTAAATTAATCAAAGCAATGCCCCATATTTTAAATTCTTTTGCTGTTTTCAATTTATCTAACCCACCACCTCTGGCACATGTAACTGGCTCAAAATCTGAATTGGTTAATAAGTATATTGTATATGTTAGTTTTTGCAGCGAAAGTTTATTTTTTTCACAGAGATTTTTTAGTATAGAAATCGCAATGGCAAATTCTTTTGCCGTTATATTTAATTCCTCAAGAGATTTTGAAGGTGGAAAGTGCTTGTATGTACTTAAATGAGTATATTTTATTACAGATGAATTGCAATTTATATGATTTTTTAAAGATTTTTCCCACCCATGGGAAGCTTTCACATTCCTTGCAATTTCTATTCTCCTTTTATTGTTTGCTTCTAACATTCTTTTTGTAGGGGCAGCCGCTTTCATACTTATTGGAATCAGCATTGATATTATTAAGATTTTTATTACAATATTCATAATTTCTATTTCATATCTTTATTTTGTATTAGTTCAACCTTTTTTTTTGAATGTGAAAAGAGTTACTTACAAAAACATATATATTTATTATTAAGAATTAGCATACTAACTTTTTGGAGACTGGACAATGACTAAAGTACATATAATTTTTGATGTAAATTGGGGTGCAAAAATAAGAGATATTCCTGTTGAAGATCCTATATGGATTGTTAAATCTCAGATTAACCATCCTGAAACTCATTGGGCTTGGGGGTCACGATCAAATGATGGTGCTGGTGAGGTAACACAAATGGATAGCGACCCTAATGATAGTCCTGAAGAAACATTTCTTAAGTACTTTGAAATTATACTTGATTTCCATGAACATGATATTTCAAATTTAATTTTACATTTTATAGGGATTGCTCCTACAGAACAGATACAAGACGTTTTAGATAAACATGCATTTCTGCTCCATCGACGAATATCAGACTTGGTATTTGAAGCGAAATACCACTCTAAATGACATATCCAGGTCCAATTTGTGATTGTTCATAACAAATATATTAGAGATTTTGTTTTAATAGCAAGGTTGTATTCTTTATTAAACGACCTCGGTTGTAATTAAGCTTAGAATCGAGAAATAATTCTAAAAACCCAGTATATTGAAAATATTGATAAGGTAACCCAAATATTCGAAGGTTTTGTATTTAAAACATAAATAACAGAACCAATAGTTACTATCATTGTAAAAATATCAAAATGATTATCATGCTTCTTTCTCTCTATTCTTTTTTTTCTATCAAGGCATGATTTTAAATATTACCATGTTTTTGATGTTGTTTTTTGGTAAATCCTTGTAAAGGTGCGTTGATCCCATGCTCATTCTATTAAATGTAGTATTCAGTTTTTTTAAAAGATGTTTACTCTAACCTCAATACAAAACAGATGCTGGGAAAAAGAGCAGTTATTAGAGATTCCCTAACTCTTTTTCAAAAAATGTAAACTAACTTTGTTTAATCTAAATGAAAGCAAAATTCCTGAAATTGATAAACCAACAATTAGACTAATCCAGAAACCTTTTGCGCCAAGACGCGGTATTATCAAATCAGTCATGGATAGTGTGTATCCTAATGGCAGAGTTATTGTCCAATAAGCCAAAAATGTCAAAAACATTGTCATTTTTGCATCTTTGTATCCACGGAGAGATCCCTGAGCTGTGATCATAATTGAGTCTGAAAACTGATATAATGCACCTGTTACAAGAAGTGAAGCTGCTATTTTAATAATTTCATCATTTTTTGTATATATTCCCGCAATAAATTCTGGAAATACAAAAGTGAATAACATTGTTAAAAAAGAAAATAATACAGCAAGAACAGTTCCTGTTATTGATGAAAATCTTGCTTTCCCAGGATTTCCAGCTCCTATTTCAAAACCGGTTCTGATAGTCAGTGCCATGCTTATACTTAAAGGTAAAGAAAAAATAATCCCTGAAAAATTCAAGGCAATTTGATGACTATCCACAATAACAGGACCAAGAACTCCAATAAATAATGTAATACATGCAAAGATACTACACTCCATAAATATCGTTCCGCCTATTGGCAATCCAAGCTTAATAAGCTCTTTAGTAATTGAAAATGATGGAAGCGTAATATTAGAAAAAACATTACATTTCCGACATGTCTTGTCTACTGATACAAACATGAGCATGAAAATTAAAAATATCCAGAAAGTTATAGCACTTGCCCATCCACAACCAGCTCCACCTAAAACAGGAAAACCATATTTTCCATGAATTAATATATCATTTGCAAAATAGTTAAAAGTTACAGCTATTACAGCTATAAACATTTGAGGCTTTGTTTTTCCAATACCCTCTGTAAAAGATTTCAAAGCAAAATATATAGCAACAGCAGGAAATCCATATGAAATACCTGTTATATAATCTTTAACGATTTTTGTTACCTGCGGGCTAAGTTTCATTAATTTAAGAATTGGAGAAACCTGATTAACAAGTAATGTAATAACTAATGCGCAGATAAGTCCAAGAACAAGAGCATTTCTAATGTATACACCTATTTTTTGATATTTGTCAGCACCTGCAAGTTGAGCTGTTATTGGTGTTACTGCCATTAAAAAACCATTTGTAGCAAGAATTAAAGGAAAGCAAAAGCTTGATCCAATAGCAACACCAGCAAGGGCATCATCGTGAAAATTTCCTGCCATCATTGTGTCCAGAAAACCTGTTGCAACTACACCTATTTGGGCAATGAGGATTGGAAGGGAGAGTTTTAAAATTTTTCCTGATTCAATTAAAAATTTTTTCCTTAAATTAATTGTACTATCTATCTTGTTCTTAGTGTAATTCTTCATGAATCCTGCCAGGTAAAAAAAGTATATCCAAAGTTTAATATAATGAAAATATTTAAAATTTCATCAAAAATAAAAGAGAAATGAAATACTGAATGAGACTTATAAAGTCAAGGAATTAATTGTTTTTACGGGATTTAGCAGGGAAAGTAATTATGGATTTTGTAAAGATAATCATATGTTGAGTAGGCCCGTTATTATAGTTACAGATAGCTGGGTTGGTTCAGAGCTTGAAATCTACGGAGCTGGAGAATAAAAATCTTAATTAATCAATCCTTCGATATGAAGGATCGATTTTTTCCGAAAGTTTATTCAGTAATTTCAATTCCTACTGAATGAGTTATTTTATAAAAAACAACCTTATCCGCTCTAAGCCTATATGTATACATTCAATGTCGTTGGATTATATTAAAACACCTTCTTTTTCTATTTTATTATTAAATTCAGCAGTATACACTGTTAAATAGATTTGGCACGGGAATTGTAATATGTAAAATCAAAACGTTACGAACTAATTTGTTTGACATAATTATATTAGTCAAATAATTTTATCCCGTTCAATTGGAACTGGTAATAAATATATTAAAATAATTTTATAAAAAGGAGGTATGAATGAGAAAACCATTTGCAATACTTGCCATCGCAACAATGTTCCTGTCCGGTTGCGGTATGATTACCAAAGGTGCATTGCACAGTGCGAGGGGAAACTTAGAAGATAGAGATTATAACGATACTCTTTATAATCTTACTGAGGCAAACTTTTCAGGAATAAAGGCTGAACAAAAACCTGAAGTTGCATTTTTAAGGGCCAATGCTTTGTATGGTCTTGATAGAGTAGATGAAGCAGAAGCTATTCTTAACTTTATTAATACAAAGTATCCGGAAAGTAAGTATGCACCCCACGCAAGATCCTTAATAAAGAAATGGTCAAAATCAAATAAGGGAGAGTATTAATAATGAAAAAGATATTTACAATTTTACTTATTCTTCTTCTTTTATCCGGATGTTCACTTTTAACAAAAGAAAATGTTTTAGATGCAAGAGAGGAGATAGCTGATAAAGATTATAAAGATGCTGTTAAATCACTTGAAAGCGTTGAGTCTGATATTAATGATATGACTCCGGATCAGAAAGGTGAATTTTATATACTTAAGGCGAGAGCTTTATTTGCACTCGAAAGATATGAAGAAGCTATTTTCTGCCTAAATAAAGTTATTAAATTAAATCCGGATAGTCTCTTTGAAGTTCAGGCAAAAGTTCTTTTAAAGAAATGGAGTGATTCTTAGATAATCATCTTTAAGTAAAAGAGGTTTTGGTCATGTATAAAAACAATTTTAGAACAATTTTATTCTCTGTTTGTTTAATTTTTCTAACTGGTTGCGCTTCAATTCATGATGCAGCTGAGAAGGGAGATGTTCAAGCCTTTAATAGCGAGCTATTAAAAGGTGTCGGGATCAATAAAAAGAACCTGACGGGCTTTACCCCTCTTCATATTGCTTCAAAATCAGGTCAATTGAATATGGTGCAATTGATTATTAAAAAAAGAGGGATAATTGATGCTAAAAACAGTTTTTTACAAACACCGCTCCATTTAGCTACGAAAAATGGACATTTAAGTGTTGTCAAAATATTGATCGATAATGGTGCAAATATCAGATCAAGGGATAATCATGGAAATACACCTCTTTTAGTTGCAGCAGAAAACGGACATCTTAGTGTTGTGAAATTTCTTGTTAAAAATGGTGCAGATATAAAACATATAAATGCTTTTAGGGAAACAGCATCATATTTTGCAAACAAGAGTGGGCATACAGATGTTGTGGATTTTTTACACAATTCACAAATAGTCTCAAAGAGCATTAATAGAAAAAGTGGTTTAAAAAAAGACAGAACACCTCCTTTAATTGAAATTTATTCTCCTTCTATAAGGGGGCTTAAGTTAAGAGGGCGTGTTGGGCAAACTTATATCGCTGGAAAAGTATCTGATGATAGCAAAATTAAAGTTCTGAGAATTAACGGAAACAGAGTTTCTTTAAATACTAATGGACATTTTAAAGTTGGTGTTGATTTAAAGAAAGGGTTAAATAAATTTAAGTTAGTTGCTTCAGATATATATAATAATAGTTCAATCAGAAACATCAGTATTGATGGTTCTAAAAAGCCTAAGGTCAATAACGGTTCATATCATGCATTAATTATTGGAAATAATAATTATGAACATCTTCCTGATCTGAAAACTGCTGTTAATGATGCAAGGGTTATTGATCAGATTCTTCGTAAAACATATGGATTTCAAACCCATCTGTTAATTAACGGATCAAAAAGATCAATAAGCAGGGCAATAAATGCATATAGAAAAAAACTTACAGCAGATGACCATTTTCTGATCTATTATGCCGGTCATGGTCATTTTGATAAACAGGTTAATAAAGCTTACTGGTGGCCTGTGGATGCAGAAACAGATGATGATACCAACTGGATAATCGCTGATACTATAACTACCAACATCAAAAGAATCGCTTCAAAGCATATACTTATTATTGCCGATAGTTGTTATTCAGGAACTCTGACAAGAAGCGCATCTGCTAAAATGAAAACAGGGATGAAAAACAGTGAGTACATAAATAAAATGTTAAGAAGGAATTCAAGAACTCTTATTGCTAGTGGTGGTAATGAACCAGTTGCTGATGGAGGGGGAGAAGGGCACTCAATTTTTGCTGCTTCTCTGATTAAAGAGTTAAAAAACAAAAAAGAATCTCTTTTCACAGCTGAAAACCTTTTCTATGAAAATATTAAAGAGTCAGTTGCAGGAAAATCATCCCAGGTACCCCAGTACAGTATTATCAGAAATTCGGGACACGAGGGTGGGGATTTTGTTTTCAGAAAGAAAGTAAAATAATTAAAGGGAAACCTCTAAACTTTTAAATATGACTTTGATAAAATAATGGATCTAATAAATAAAACAATATACAGAACTTTATACCTCATGATCACCGCATTTATCATTGCAAATGGTTCTGCATATGGTGAAGTAGGTTTTTTTGAATCTATAGGTATTTCATCAACAAAGGCTACAAAAAGTTCTTATAAAAAAGTAATAGAGCCTAGTTCCATGGCTACAACAGAACTTTCCGAAGATTCTATAGATTTAACTAACAAATCAAGCAAAGCAACATATAAAAAATCTACTCTACCATCTGTTGATTCAACCCTTAATTTTTCAAATTCAACATACGATTTTACACTGGAATACTCAAAAACTTCTCTGGATTTTTCATCAAAACATTCTACAAAACCAAGTAGCAAAGTTTCTGTTAAAGGAACTACCATTATTGGAGAAGCTACAGAATATTCTGTTGATACAAGTGAAAAGCTAAAAAAAAATTATATAAAACCTTCAATTGCAGCAACCGGTAATTCAACCTCAGGGTTATCAAGGAGTTCATTAAACCTTTCAAAATTCACAGTCCTTGATATTATTTCTCCAATGTCAAAAAACATTATTGATACGAATGTGGCAATAAGTGCTGGTAGTATCAATGGTTCTAACTATATCTATCGCTCATCATCTATTCCTTTAATTAAAAGAACAATTGATATTTCAGCTATTTCGACTGGTTTAATTGTTGCGGGTTCTCTCTATTCATATGATGATTTACTTGTACCATCAGTCAAAATGACAATAGATGTATCTGGTGTTGTTGCAGGGATCACAGCTAACAGCTCTGAAACTATTTGGAATGAATCCATTATTGATTCCACAAAATATACTATAGATGTTTCCGGGGTTGTTGCTGGAATCACAGCAAACAGCTCTGAGACTATTTGGAATGAATCCATTATTGATTCCACAAAATATACTATAGATGTTTCCGGGGTTGTTGCTGGAATCACAGCTAACAGCTCTGAAACCATATGGAATGAATCCATTATCGATTCCACTAAATACACAATAGATGTTTCCGGCGTTGTTGCAGGAATCACAGCTAACAGCTCTAAGACTATTTGGAATGAATCCATTATCGATTCTACTAAATACACAATAGATGTTTCCGGGGTTGTGGCAGGAATTTCAGCTAACAGCTCTAAAACAATATGGAATGATTCTATTGTAAATTCCACAAAATATACTATCGATGTTTCAGCTATTTTAGGCGGAATAACCGGAAACAGTGTAGAATCTGTATGGGTTCAATCCACTGTCCCGGCCATTAAATATACAACCGATATAACTTCAATATCTACCGGAATTGTTAATAATAGTTCCAAAATTTCAACACAGGGTGGGATAGTTCGATTTTCGAAGGCAACAGGAAGCATAATTGTAGGAACTGCCGTTATGTCTAACTATATCACTTCAGAGATTTACAGAGACTATATCACACCAACGATGAAAGCTATAGCAGATGGAACCTCAGCAGCAGTTGGAGTTATTGGACTCACAGGAATAATTATATCTGAAAATGCGATTGTCAAACCACTTGAATTATCAGGAGATATTTCAACAAATGCTTCACGTGGTTCAGCATATGTTTCTGAAAATTCATATAAAAATACAATATTAAAAACAGCCGTAATGACAACTGATAAAGTTCAAATAGTAGGAGATTTTACAACAAAACACAGCAAAAAGAGTTCAAAATTTACTACAAAACATTCCGTTGAATCTGGAGCTGCTACTCTTAAAAAAACCGATAAATCAGGTAAATCGACACTAAAATTTAGTAGAAATATAGATATATCAATAGATCAAACATCCAAAAAAACCTCTTTCTGGAGAAGTGCAAAGATACTTTCCCCTGCCATTGCAGATCAGTTGATAAACGAGTCATATTCAGGTGAAGGTCCGGTTTTAAAGATGATCGCCCTAAAGCTTAATATAAAAGAAAAACTTCTGGCAAATGTTGTAAAAACATCTGTTCCACAATCTCCAACACTTGATGAATTAAAGAACGTTTTAACATTCGTTTTTAAAGAGCTTGAAAAGTATGATAACAAGAGTTCATAAACGCTTTACACTCATATTACTTATCTTTTTGTGCTTTTTTCTTACCATTGAAATTAAAGCTGAGAATTTACTTGATTCAACTAAAACCAAACTTGAAAACGATTTTGGTCTGTCACTTGATAAAAAAGATGAGAGCATTCCATGGTCTGAAGAAGAGGGATTATTTCTACATAAATTCCTTACGACCTTGCCCAATTCTCTTACTAAAAATACCTGTCAAATTAGCTTAGCTAAAGTTAGTACCACCTTTTCAGAATTCCTTGATGATGATTGCAGTACTGATTTTGATGAGATAGCAATATTCTCGCAAAAAGAGATTGGTGAAACTTTAGGTTCGATTAAAGACAAAAGAGAGAAAGAGATAGCAATCTTTCTTATTCAAAACAATCTGGTAACCCCGGATAATGAAGCAGACAGTAAAAAATACCTTTCATACCTTGCAAGGTCAGTTGTTCAAAGATACCTACAAAAATTTGATGAAAATAAAGATATTTCTGAAAAAGATTCATGGCTGAAACTATCATCCTGGGAATGGAGCTCACTTTTAAAAATACCAATACCATTTGCTGGTATGGGTGCAGAAAATACACATCTATCAGGCTTTGCACATCCCAAGGGATTGAATAGTCCAAGGGATGATTTTACAACATTTGGTTCAAGTTTTTTCTCAACGCCAATAACCTATTATGCAAAATCAATTAAGTGCATAAACCCTGATAAGTTCAATTTCTTTAGAAACCTGTTTCCTGAGTACACACCCCATCTTGACAATCCTGAGTTTAAAAAAAGAGGGATAGTATGTCCCAGAATAGATCAGGACATAAGTTCTTTCATGAGCTTTATGGACCTTAATACAAAAGATAAAATTGAGATAGGCCCTATTAATGAAGATACCGTAAAAGGGTTTGAACTAATCTATGCAACACCAGGTGACAGAGAGATTTCAGAAATAGCAGGTCACCTTATGCTCAGAATAAAACTTGATAATAATCCCGGACTTGATCCAAAATCAGAAAATCCTTATGATATTATCATAGCAGTGCTTGCAGATAATAATGCATATTTTGAAAAGAGTGGTAAATCAAAAAATGACACTACCAAAAGTAATTTTGACCCATGCTCCAAAGACTTTAAACCTCCATCAGCAGAATTTAAAGAGCTATACAATAATACAATGCAGGCATTAAAAGGTCTTGCCGGAGGTTTTAGAACTATTTTCCAGGTCGATACCTTCCAGTATGCAGTAAATCATTACACCATAGAAAGTAACAGAACTCTGGAAAGATTTGAATTTGTCTTAACCAAAAATCAAAAAAGAGATCTGTTAAAATATCTGCATAAAGTAGTAAAAAACTACAAAACCGATTACTACTTCTTTAATAAAAACTGCGGATCAATCCTTATAAAATTATTAGGAGAAGCACTTGGTGATGATGATATAGCAATCTACAACACACTAACATCTCCACCAAACTCTTTAATATCCCTACTTATAAAAAAAGGAATTGTAAAGCCTGTATACCCACATATCTACAGCTACACGGCAAAGGCACAAATTGCATCAGATATTATTAAGTCAAAACTTTCACTCCTTGCAGAAAAATATAAAGATGAAAACTTTCCCGATAGTGACGAATTAAATGATAAAGATGATAATGTAAGGTCAGCAGCCTATACCAGACTATATAAAATATCTCTAAAGGACCCTGAAACAAGGGATGGTATTTTAAATATTTTTAAAATTGCCCAGAAGTCTGAGCTTGCTTATACCTGGAACAAAGGGATATGCATAAGATACTCCACAAAAACAAAAGGTGTAGTAAGATCATTCATCAGAGAGATGGAAAAACAAGATGATGTTAATGTCGATGTGGAAAACCTTATAAGCAACTATGATCTGAATAGAGAGATAAAAGACAATCAAACCAGTACAGGTCACACAGGCCTTTCAGTTTTTGAAACAGGAATAATATTCAAAAAAGATAGAAACAACAATAACGATCTCTACACATACATTTCAGGAACGGTTTACAAACAAAAAATGGGTGATCCATCAAGAAGAGCAATGCTTCGTGGAACATCAGTTGAACTTGGAACGTTTGAGTTCGATTACAACGATGAAGGAGATAATGGCTGGCACTTCACAGGATTAAAGATTAATAAAATCAAAGCCAGAAGGCATTACATCCCATCTGTATTTTCAATTCACAGAAAATTTGGTTTAGGTTTTACACTGCTCGAATTTGAAAACCTCTCAAAAGATAATGAAACTTACAGCATTATACCCGGTGAAATTGAAGGTTTTTTTAGCCTGTGCTCATCAAGACTTTTTCTCGATTACCTTATTGTGAAAGGTGGAGTTGGTCTTGAAACATGGGCTGACAGAAATAAAAACCCATTGTCAGAAATTTTTAACTCAAACACAACCATTGGATTTCCAATTGGAATTGAAGTACAATTAACCTTTGGTGAGAACAGGTTTCTACAAATAAATGGGTCTTATGAGTACAAAACCTATATCGAATTTCCTGGTTCATACGAACCCGGCCAACCAGAAAGCGTATCAACAATAACTGCCGGTATTGATATTCGTTTTGGCGAGCTCTGGAACACAGATATTGTACTTAATACAAAGTTCAAATATAAGGTGTTCGATGCTAAAAATCTTGATAAAGATGATGAAGAGATTGTTCGTATCGGTTTAAGTTTTTATATGTGGTAACTTATCTGCTATTGTTCATTCCAAATATTACAATTGCTACTATAGCAAGGGTTAAAGCAATATAGTCTTTAAGGTAAAGTTTCTCTTTAAATATCAAAACAGCAAGAACAACTGTAACAATAAAAGATAAACTCCTGATTGTGGCACCGATTGAAACATCAATATATTTAATAGCAAAATTAAATGTTAGAACACTGATAAAAAGAAACACAGCTGTAAGAAAAGGCCATAAAAGTTCCTTTGAAGCAAAACCCTCCTCTTTAAAAAATATCCATGCAACCGATGCAAAAACAACACTGAAAAGATAGTAAAAGAAAGTTGTATTTACCGGGCCAATAGCTGTAGTACTCTGCTTATAAAGAAAACTACTTACTCCAAGACCAACCATTGAAACAATTGCTAATATAAAACCAATTAAGCTATTTTGCATTTTAAAATCCAGGATTTTTTAAATCTCCTTTTCTTACAATGGTTCAGTTAGAAAAGGGTCTATTATTTGAATAAAGATTCAATTCTTAAATAAAAGCTTTCAATTTTATTATTAAAATTATATTTTTTAGAGATTCTTATATAAGTATTCCCGTGGTGTTGATCCTGTCCAGCGTTTAAAAGCATGATTAAAAGCACTCTGTTCTGAATATCCAAGTAAAAATGCGATATCAACAATACTAACATCATCTCTTTTTAAATACGTACATGCAACTGTTTTTCTAACTTCATTTAAAACTTTTTGAAACGTACAATTTTCATCTTTCAATATATTTTGAAAATTACGCACACTTAAACCAAATGTTTTAGCAATGCTCTTGATGGTAATTTTTTCTCCGTTAACAATTTTTCGGTTTATCAGGTGCGATGTTTTATTTGACCATGTTTTTCCAGAATGTATCTTTTCAATATTAGTTTTAGCAACCTGTTCCAATGTTTTTAGTAATTCTGGATTTGCCCAGAAAAGAGAATATTTTAAAGACTTTCTTTTAGCAACAATTTTATTTACAGCCTGGTCCCATTTTAATGGTGCTTGAAATATTTTTTTATGTTCAATAGTATTTTGGGGTTGACTGTGTGTAAAATGAACCTCAGTAAGTTTTATTTTTTTTTGAGACAATGTTGATAAAATAAAAGAATAAAGATAAAGCAATGCTTCAGAAATTTGCCTGGGTAGTTTTAATGTATTGTCAAAAAGATCCCATGTTATATAAAATACTTCATTTTCTAATTCCAACCTGGGTTTTACAACATCATTCATAAGGTCATGATACTTGAAAAATTTCTGCAGAGCTGATTCTATAGTTGAACAATTCAAAACCATCTGAAAGAGGATATGCCCTCCTGGATAATTTTCTATGGCATCTTTAATGCTGTTTAAACCAAAATGGGGATCACCAGACTCATTTACAGCAGCTTCCCATAAAGCTCCAAATTTTTCAAACCCGATTCTATAATCCATCTCTTTCAATCTTGCTGCTGTAATACCGACAGACTCACAAAGTTTATCAGAATCAATTCCAATTCTTCCTGTATAATCCAGTAAAATATTAGTTAACTCCATTGATACCGTAGCCTGATAATCTGTCATTTTCATAACCTGACCTTGTTTTCATATTTAGTCAAATACAATCTAACAATATTATATTATTAGTATATGATTTTGAACTTTATAACAAAGTACAAATTCAAGACAAGTATGTTTTTTAATAAATAATATATAGGGATTTCTTGAGGGAACCTCTAATGATTGACTTTTGACCGAACTAAAGGAAATAAAAACAAAACAACGGAGTATATTCAAAAAAAACTGTAGTAATATTTATAAATTTAAGCGTTTTATAAACGAATCGGCTCACTATGAATAAATTAGATTTACATTTATTGGTGGGAAGTTCCACACCCCAGGTTTAGGTATTATCTGCTGCTGTCCAACACTTAACCAGGAAAGATCCGGATTTAATTCCCTTAATTTTCCATCTTCAGGAGGTTTTCCATTAGCTGTTGGCAGGTAAGTTGCCAGAAAAATACAAACAAACTTTCTCTTCTCCCTAGCAACCACATAATTTTTGTGGAAATCTTTTATGCTAATATTTCCAGATTCCGCAATACTCGAAATCTCTTTACTTGAAAATTTTAAAAGTACTGCTTTTGAGACACCACGTTCCGAAATTCTAATCATTGCTCTTGATTCTGAACTACCAACATAAACAGTTGAAATACACTGAAGTCTTCTTAAATACTGAGCTGCAATAATTGCTGCAGTTCTTCTTCCCCCTGCCATAACAGGAAGGCCATAATACTCGAAAAGTTTCTTCTGAATATCTTCAGCGTTCTTATCTCCTTTCTCATAAATATCCTGGGATATATATCGTAGAATCTGTCCAAGATTTTCTGCTGCATCTGCAATTGGCCAGTCAATTCTAACATGAAAATGTGATAAGGAATATCTTGATTTTTTTACAGTTGGGTCCTTTTGAATAAGCAGAGCATAATCTACAGGTAGTAATGTTTTCATAAAATCAATAAAATGAGCTGAATCAAGAAACTTATGATTTCTCTCAAATTCATTATCAAGAGGTAGATAATTTGCATGGAGTATATTTGTTTTTGTTGTTTTATTTACATCAAAAAAACGTATGTACTTTTTATGGCTTGAAGGAATAATATCTTCAACAAAAATAACCAGAAAAGCATTCTGATTTTTATGTTCAACACTTGGTATTCTTGCGCGGGGCTTTAACTCACGCATCTCCACAAAGGGGTAAGGTTCTTTAGCTTCAAGAAAATTATTATAGGAATCAACTAAAGCATGTTGAATGATGAAATGGTCCAGTTCATCTCTCAATAGCTCATAATATGAACGCCTTAATCTGTCTGAATTGCAAAGCTCTTCACGAACGCCCCAAAAAGTCAATTGATAACTCCTATAATCAATGCACTATAACTATTTAAATGGAAATATTACTACTTTTTTTGATTCCCCTTATTAAAGAATTTTCTTTCAAAAAAAAATTTATTAAAAGAAAAATGTAGTAACTAAATAATTTATAACATTATTATATGTCATTTTCAACTGTTAGCATTGCAGAAAAGCATATTATAATAAATGTTTTATAAAGACTACATACCTCCATTGCCATTTACACGGTGTTCCACGGCATTTAAAGATTTAATAGCGGGAAGCATTTTACCTTCCATAAGATAAAGAAATGCACCACCTCCTGTTGATATATAGGTAATTCTATCAGATTCACCCGCTTTATGAACAGCAACATCAGTATCTCCACCACCAACAACTGTCATGGCATATGAATTTGCTACTGTGTTGACCATAGAGATTGTCCCTCTGCTAAAAGCATCCAGTTCAAAAACTCCCATAGGACCATTCCAGATAATTGTTTTTGCATCATCCAATGCTTCTTTATAAAGTAGTGATGTGGCTGGTCCTATATCAAGACCCATCCATGTCTCAGGAATTTCCTGAATTGGAACAATTTTACATTCGGCTTTTGCGCTCATCTCCTGAGCAACAACAGCATCAACGGGAAGATATATAAAAATATTATTTTCTGCTGCCATTTTTAATATTTTTTGAGCTGTTTCTATTAAATCGTGTTCAATAAATGACTTTCCCATTCCATACCCAAATGTTTTCAGAAATGTATTAGCCATTGCGCCACCAATAACTATTTTATCCACATGACCAAGCATATTTTCTATGGCGCCTAATTTACTTGAGACTTTTGCCCCCCCTAAAACTGCAACCAGTGGTCTCATTGGCTCATTCATAGCTTTTTTAAAAAAATTAACCTCTTTTTGAAGAAGAAAACCAGCCACGCTCTGTTTTGCAAATTCTGTTATTCCTGTAACCGATGAATGCTCTCGGTGGGAAACTGCAAATGCATTATTTACATAGATATCACAATAACTTGCTAACTCTTTTGAGAACTCCTCATCATTTTCCTGCTCCTCTTTGTGGAATCTCAAATTTTCAAGGAGTACAATGTCCCCCCCTTTCATTTCTGAAACTATTCTTTGAACATCAGGCCCAACACAATCAGGAGCCATGGTAACCTGTTTTTCGATAAATCTTGAAAGTCGTTTTGCTACAGGTTCAAGACTTAACTTTGGATCAACTTTTCCATCAGGTCTTCCCATATGGGAGGCTATAATAATTTTAGCATTATGATCAAGAGCATAACTTAAAGTTGGAAGTACTGTTCTTATTCTAATGTCATCTGTTATGTTCTGCAATTCATCCATTGGAACATTAAAGTCAACTCTTACAAAAAGGGTTTTATTTAAGATCGAAATATCTTTAATAGATTTCATAATTTTACTTTCCTGCTATCAAAAAACGTTAATATTGATACTCCATTTTATTCGGAGTTATTTTTATTTTTCTTTAAAAATTTTGAAAAAAAACCTATCTTCTCTGATCTTTTCTGAAGGGTTTTTTTCTTTGACCATCTCTCCATGAAGTTTATCATTCCACCTTCATAGGCTCTGTCTACATATTCTTCCTGGACTTTTGGCCCTATTTTATGCTCTTTCATAGCATCTCTTAAGCACAGTGTCTTAAAATGACATAGCATACAATATTCAGGGGAACTCCTCATATTGTTTTCACACATAGGAAAAACTGTCTCTATATCTCCGTAACATGGTGGATAGTTTTCTTCTGTCATCTATACTACTCCTAAAATCCCGGAATTATTAAACTCATTATTGAACTTTGACATAAAACCATTATCTGCAAAGCTGTATGTTTTGTTGTTTCCAGTAACCATATGTTCATGAACTGTAATACCCATTAATTTGCAGGCTACAAAAAGATGTTTTGTTATTGTTACATCTTCTGTTGAGGGTTCGGGATCTCCTGAAGGATGGTTATGTGCAAAAATAAGTGCCGCAGCATTATTTGCAAGAGCCTTTTTAATAACTTCCCTTGGATATACAGAACTTGCTGACAGTGTTCCTTCAAATAAGGTTTCTGCATGAATTATTCTGTTTTTTGCATTCAGGTAGATAACTTCGAATGATTCAATATTTTTATCCCTGATTTTAAGATTCAGATAATTTATAAGGTCATTTGAATTGGTAATAGGGTTCTGGTTGATGAGTTTTTTTAAAAGGTATCTTTCTGATACGGCTTTTATCAGTTTCAATCCAAAAACATTGACTGAGCCGATTCCTTTTATTTCAGAAAGTTCATTTTCAGGAGCTTCAAAGACATCTTGTATGGAACCAAATCTGGAAAGGGCGTCTTTTGCAGCTTCCTTACAGTCTTTTCTTGGTGTTCCGAGAGTCAGAAGCAGTTCTATTACTTCATAGTCACTGAAACCATTTAATCCTGCATCAAGGAACTTATCTCTTAATCTCTTTCTGTGGCCCTTTCCTTTTTCCAATATATTTTCCGGCATCACATTAGATCTTTATTATAACCCTATCAGGTTAAGAGTAAATTTCAGTATTTAGTGCTCTTGTCATTAACCTTTGTACTGAGACTTTTGGATCTTCATCATCATATAATATATTATAAATCTCCTCACAAATGGGCAGCTCTACACCAAGTTTTCTTGAGAGGTTATATACAGATTTAGTAGTTTTAACACCTTCAGCAACCATTCTCATCTCAGACAGAATCTCTTTTAGTTTTTTACCACTTCCAAGCTTTAATCCAACGGTATGGTTTCTACTTAAAGACCCTGTACATGTTAAAAGCAAATCACCAACTCCGGACAAACCTGCAAAAGTGTGTGGATTTGCTCCCAATGCATCGCCTAATCTTTTCATCTCAACAAGGCCTCGGGTTATAAGGGCTGCTCTTGTATTTAATCCAAGCCCAAGTCCATCTGTAATGCCAGCTGCTATTGCAATGACATTTTTAATGGCTCCACCTAATTCAACTCCCACAGTATCGTCATTGGTATAAACTCTGAAATATGGATTTGCAAAAACATGCTGGATGTGCTCGGCGACATCTATATCTTTCGATGCGACTGTCACTACTGTGGGTAGTTTTTGAGCTACCTCTTTAGCAAAAGAAGGGCCTGAAAGAGCGCAAAGATTTTTTTCTGGGATATGGCTTATTGTCTCTCTTATTATATCTATCATAGTAAGATGGGTTACATTTTCAATCCCTTTTGACGCTGTAATAATTATACTTTCCTTTGAAACCATCTTTGAAATAGTATTACATGTTTCACGCATAAGATGAGAAGGGACAACAAGCAATATAATATCTTTATCTTTAACTGCTTTTTCGACATCATTTGTAGGGTACAGATTTTTTTCTAATGTGAAACCTGGAAGAAAAACTTTGTTTTCTCTTTCGTTTTTTATCTGTTCACATACTTCCGTTTCATATACCCAAAGGTCTATGTCAAAACCATTTACAGAAAGGAGATTAGCTAAAGCGGTGCCCCAACTTCCAGCACCTACAACACCAATTTTTGTATTTTTTTTATCAATATCCATATCTATTTACTCTTCAGAGTCCTCGGTATCTACATCAGATATATCTGCATCAATATCAATTAGTTCAGCATCTGTATCCATATCATCATCATCAACCTCAGGTAATCTTGCTGCTCCAATAACTTTTTCATTCTTATCAAGATTGATTAACCTGACTCCCTGAGTATTACGACTGATAATTGAAATGGAATCAACACGCATTCTGATGAGCTTTCCACCATCAGTAACTATCATGATTTCATCTTCATCATTAACAAGCATGGAAGAAACTACGTTTCCATTTCTTTCACTTGTTTTTATAGTTATGATACCCTTTCCAGCTCTTGATTGTTTTCTGTATCCTTCAACCAAAGTTCTCTTACCATAACCGTTTTCTGTCATTACCAGAACAGCAGTACCATGGTTTTCAACTTCCATACTAACTATAAAATCTGAAGGGGCAAGGTTTATTCCTTTTACACCTTTTGCAACTCTACCAGTTGAACGAACCTGCTCTTCAGAAAATCTTATGGATTTTCCAGTGGATGTACTTAAAAGAACATTCATTGTTCCATCTGTAATTCTTGCTGATATGAGCTCATCACCTTCAGAAAGAACAATGGCTTTTATACCACCTTGTCTAGGTCTTGAATAATCCATAAGTTTGGATTTTTTAACAATACCTTTTTTAGTTGCCATTATGATCTCTTTATCTTCTTCAAATTTTGGAACAGCGAGAATTGTAGAAAGTTTTTCATTCTCTTCAAAGTTTAAGAGATTAACAATCGCTTTTCCAATACTTGTTCTACCAGCAAGGGGTAATTCATATACTTTTAACCAGTACACTCTTCCAAGATTTGTCAGGAACAGAAAGTAATGATGAGTAGATGCAACAAATACGTGTTCAACAAAATCCTCACCCTTTGTTGACATCGCTGTTTTGCCTTTACCACCTCTTTTTTGAGCATTATAAAGAACAATTGGATTACGTTTTATATACCCGCTTCTTGAGATGGTAACAACCATATCTTCTTCGGTAATCATATCTTCAATGGAAATATCAGCAGTAGATTCAACAATTTCAGTCCTTCTTTCATCTCCAAATTCTGCTTTAATTTCCTCAAGATCATTTTTAATAAGATCAAGAACTATTCTCTCGCTACCTAAGATCTCTCTGTATCTTGCAATCTCTCTTAAGATGTTTTCATACTCTTCAATTATTTTATCACGCTCAAGACCAGTTAATCTCTGAAGCCTCATATCAAGGATTGCCTGTGCCTGAATATCAGAGAGTTTATATTTTAATATCAATCCCTCTTTTGCTTCAGCAGGCGATTTCGATTCTCTTATAAGTGCAACAACATCATCAAGGTTATCAAGTGCAACTTTTAATCCCTCTAAAATATGGGCCCTTGCTTCAGCTTTATTTAGCTCATATTGAGTTCTTCTTTTAATAACTTCTTTTCTATGCAGTATGAAATGTTCAAGAATCTCTTTTAATGTCAGTAGCTTTGGCTGATTATCCACAACAGCAAGGAATATTATTCCAAAAGTGTTCTGCATTTGAGTATGTTTGTAGAGTTGATTTATGACTGCTCCTGAAAGATGGCCCCTTTTTACACCAAGGGCAATCCTCATACCGTCTCTATCGGATTCATCACGGCAATAACTAATACCTTCAATAACTTTATTTCTTACAAGCTGGGCTATTTTTTCAACTAATCTTGCTTTATTAACCTGATATGGAAGCTCGGTAACAGCAATTGTTTCCGCACTAGTTTTTCTATCCTCTTCTACATCAAGTTTAGCCCTAACTCTTATTATTCCTCTTCCGGTATTATATGCATCTATTATCCCTTGTGTTCCATATATGAAACCTCCGGTTGGAAAGTCAGGCCCTGGAATATGTTCGAGAAAATCGAGGCTTGTAAGTTCCGGATTGTCAATTAAAGCGATAATAGCATTGGAAACCTCAATAAGATTATGGGGAGGAATGTTTGTAGCCATTCCAACAGCGATACCTGAAGACCCATTAACAAGAAGGTTTGGAAATTTACTTGGAAGTACTGATGGTTCATTTAACGATTCATCATAGTTTGGTACGAAATCTACAGTTTCTTTCTCTAAATCCTCAAGCATCTGATGTGACAGGCGCTTCATACGAATTTCAGTATATCTCATGGCAGCAGCAGAATCACCATCCACACTACCAAAGTTTCCCTGACCATCCACAAGCATGTATCTTAGTGAAAAGTCCTGTGCCATTCTTACAATAGTATCATATACAGCGGAATCACCATGTGGGTGATACTTACCAATAACATCACCGACTATACGTGCAGATTTTTTGTATGGTTTGTTCCAGTCATTCCTTAGTTCCCGCATAGCATAAAGAACACGTCTGTGAACTGGTTTTAAACCATCTCTCACATCAGGAAGAGCCCTTCCAATAATAACGCTCATTGCATACTCAAGGTATGACTTTTTCATCTCATGTTCTATGTTGATTTCAGGATGTTTAACTGTATCTTGCATATTTTTAAATACCACCTATCATTTTGAAAGTATCTGTATTTTATAGCTTTTTTTTATAAAAAAGCCATTTGCCATACTCCAAAAATATTGTTGAGCATAGCAAACTTATATTTGTATCAATCTTAGAGTCAGTAATCAAGAGAATTCTTACTCCTTTCCGTACCAAGAGTTATATTATAATTCTGATGATAGAGATCGGTTAATGTAAGAAAAAAAGTTGCAATCAAAGGCCCGTAAATTATACCTAAAATACCAAACAGATTTAAACCACCCATTATTGAAAGAAAAACCATAAGGGTATGCATTTTAATTCTTTTTCCAACAAACCTTGGTTTGAATATATATTCTATTCCCCCGGATAAAATGAAATAAAATAACAGAAAGAAAATAGCTGCGTAATATCTGCCACTCAAAAACAATATCAGTGAAGTTGGTAAAAAAACCACACCTATTCCAACGATGGGAAGAAATGCTAAGAAGCACATGATAACTCCCCACAGAAATGACGATGGTATGTTAAATATGGCAAAAACAAAACCGCCTAACACACCCTGAATCAGGCCACAAAGACCGTTTCCTATTAATATGGCTCCACCCATGTCAAAAAATTTTCTTATTACAAGTTCATCCTCATCATCAGGAAGAGGGGATAGATCCTCAATAAATCTCATTAGTCGCTGACCATCAATCAAAAGGTAAAAAATCACAAGAATCATCAGAAAGAAATGTGCAATTATACTAACTGTATTTTCAGCAAAATACCTTGCCTGGTCAATGAGGAATAATCCGACTACCTTTCCATATTCTGAAATTGGGTTTGTCAGATCTTCAGGGGTGATCTGCATATTAAATTTTGAAAGAATATAGTTTGCCCTTTCAATTATTGAACTCTTGGCAAAAAATATCTTTAACTGATCCCCTGCTATAACCGTTTTCAAAAGTACATAGAAGGAGTAAACCTCCTTTGACAGAATTGTTATCACAATAGCTGTTGGTACAAACAGAATGAAGAAAACAATAGTGCATGTAATTATAGAAGAGGCTATGTTACTAAATTGTTTATTTATTCTTTCATAAAGCGGGTAAAAAATCCCGGTAATAACAGCTGCCATAATCAGGCTGGAAATAAAAGAGTTAAAAAGCCATAACAGTAGTATGAAAGAAATTAATAGAAGAGTTAAAAAAAACCACAAAATAATTCCATTTGATGATTTCTTCAGCATTTGTCCTCCGAATTCAGGATGAAATGAGCGAACCTCAAAAAAAAGGAACGATAGAGATACCAGACTATGTCATTCGAAACAAAGCCTGGTATTTCAAATGGAAACATAAAAAACACCTTGAAAGTGTTATCAAACTTAATCTTTATTAATTAGATATAGAGCGCCGGCATATAAAAGAGCTTCATAAATCCCAATTGCTATCCAGCTGTGAAAAGCGGTCCACATAATACCACCACCTATAATTGCAGGGACACCAGTAAATACCATGATTCCAATTTTTCTGCTAATATCCATAACTAACTCCTTTAAATCTTAAAAGAAATTGCATATTTATAATTTTTAGGGGAATCTCAAAAAACGCCTCTTAACCGAACTACTTAAGTTGTTTAAAAACAGAACAACAGATTTATTAAAAAAAATGAACTGTAAACTTATAAAATGAAACCTTTTTATAAACGAATCAGCTCGTTATTTTTTTCATACCTTTGTATTTCAATCAAAATTCTAATTATTCGAGGTTTCCTTTATTCAATTCATATAATCTAAATACACTTAGCAATAACAATATATTAAGTAAAGTGAAATCACGATGATTTTGGGAAATTTCAATGATTTTCGAAATGGATTTATTTAATGATTTAATCTCAAACAATCGTTATTTTTTGAAAAAAAGCGATATTTGAGAAAATAAAAACAAAAATGAAATAATAAAATCCCCGAAAAAATTCCGGGGATTTTTATTAAATTACTAAGAATTATCTCTCAATGATCATGGCCATACCCATTCCACCACCAATACACATGGAAATCAGACCTTTTGAATACCCTTTTCTTTGCATCTGGTACATACCACTTACCATCTGTCTTGCACCTGTACATCCAATTGGGTGTCCAAGAGATATCCCACTACCAAGCTCATTTGGTTTTTCAACATCAATTCCAAGCTCTTTCATACAACCAATCGCCTGGGCTGCAAAAGCTTCATTAAGTTCGATCATATCGATATCATCTATATTAAGTCCGGTTCTGTTTAAAACTTTTTTAATTGCCGGAACAGGACCAAGTCCCATGTAAGCAGGATCAAGTCCACCAGAAGCAAAAGTTTTTACCTTAACAATAACCTCTAAACCAAGTTCATCTGCTTTTTCTTTTGTCATCATTAAAACAGCTGCAGCCCCATCATTAATCCCAGATGCATTTGCAGCAGTAACTGAACCATCTTTTTTAAATGCTGGTCTCATTTTAGCCATTTTCTCAACTGTTGTTTCCATAGGTCTTTCATCTGTATCAAAAACAACATCTCCCTTACGGGATTTAATCACTACAGGAGCAATCTCTTTAGCAAATGTACCGTCATTAATTGCAGCCATAGCTCTTGTATGACTTAAATATGCAAGCTGATCCTGCTCTTCTCTAGTAATATCATATTTTTCAACAATATTTTCAGCTGTGATTCCCATATGATATCCATAGAAAATTTCATATAGACCATCAAATACCATAAGGTCATGAACTTCACCTACACCAGTCAATTCCATTCTGTGACCCCATCTTGCTTTCTTAAGTGCAAGAGGAGCATTACTCATACTCTCCTGACCACCAGCAAGAACAACATCGTTTTCACCAGATAATATTGAAGCTGCACCCATTGATATGGCTTTTAAACCAGAACCACAAATTTTGTTAATTGTAACGGCTGAAGTTTCCTTTGAAATGCCTGCTTTCATCATAGCCTGTCTTGCAGTGTTTTGTCCCTGAGCTGCCTGAAGAACATTTCCCATAATAACTTCATCAATTGTTATATCTTTAGCAGATGCATCCCAGTCATTATTTGAAGCTTCAATTTCGATAGGTCCCTGATCTTTTAATTTCTCAGGAGCGGCATTTTTCATTTCTTCATTTATAGCAGGTTTTAAACCTACTTTCTTTAAAACGTCCTTCATTACAATTGAACCCAGTTCAACCACTGGAACTGTTTTAAGACCTCCACCAAAATTACCAATAGCGGTTCTTGAACCGCTTACTATTACAACTTCTCTCATTTTAGTCTCTCCTTGTTATAAAAAAACGTTTTTTAGGTTCCCTTTTAATAGATTGATAAAAAAAATGAATTCTTTTTATTCAATATAAAAAGATATTTTTTATCTCTCAAATCCCAAATAAATCTATAATACTTTACCGAATTTTGTTTTTTGTGTAGTCTAAAATAAGGCTCTTTAAAGATTTACAAAATACGGTTTATAATCTTGAAAAAATGAATTCTCATATTTCAAATGAAGCTTGTGAAACTATTGAAATATAAATAATAAGCATAATCCAAAAACAGAAAGACAACAAGGGAAACTCTAATAAATGCCTATAAAACACAAGGCTTTGGTTTTGTTTGTTTTGATCAAACTTCAGGGTTATTAAAAAAAAGATCTGAAAAAAGCACTCGTTATTTTCTCTTGTGTTTATAAATCAAAAAAGTATTTATAGACGTCTTGTTCTATAAAAGGTTCAATCAAAATTTTATTTATGAGGTTACTAATGTGTTTGATTTTTTTTGCATATAATTCACACCCCAAATATAAGTTTGTTCTATCTGCAAACAGAGATGAATTCTTAAATCGTCCGGCTTCAAAAATATCCGAGTGGGATGGTATCTATGCCGGAAAAGACCTGCAATCCGGTGGAACCTGGCTGGGTATTAACAAAAAAGGTAAATTCTGCGCTATTACCAATATAAGAAGAATTGAACAGATCCCAAATGCACCTACGCGGGGTAAGATTGTTACAAACTATCTTACCGGAAAAGACTCACCAAAAGATTATCTCACAGAACTTATTAAAGATTCAGACAAATATAATGGATTTAATCTGATCCTTGGAGATAAAAACAGTTGTTTTCATTTCAATAACATGGAAAAGAAAATTAATGATCTTGAATCTGGAATATACGGTGTTTCCAATGCTTCAATTGACACTCCATGGCCCAAACTTGAAAAAGGAAAAAAAGAGTTCAGTCAATTGTTAAAGGATGATAGATTAAACAAAGAAGATTTTTTCAAACTTCTTAGAGATGACTCAAAACCACCCGTGGAGCAATTACCTGAAACTGGAGTTGGTCTTGAATGGGAGGAAATACTTTCTTCCATCTTTATAACAAGCGAAGCCTATGGAACAAGATGTACATCAATTATTACAATGAATGAAAAAGAAGTAAATTTTTTCGAGCGAACCTATGACAAAGACCATGAAGGAGATGAGAAAATATCTTTTTCTATGGGCTAATATTTATTTTTAAGAATATTCAGTTAAGAAATAAACAAATTGATTCGAAGTGAACGAGCTTATGCGATAAGTTTGTTATTTTTAATATTATCAAAAAAAATTCTTAAAAGCACTTTTTTGATAAACGGCCCTAATCATCATTCCCAAAAAACAATTGTGTTTTCTCCAAACGGTCTTATATTCATTTGAGCCTTGTAAATGTGCATAGAATGCACCTTAAGCAGACATAAACATGATCTGACATTGCATGCCCTTCAAGAATTTCCACGCCCTTTTGTTTACACAAATCTCTTACAATTGCACCAAACATCTTGCGAACTTTTCCATATAGGGAACCTCTAATAATTAAAATTTTGGATGAAATACAAGGCATAACGTTTATAAAAGCTTTCAGTTTTATAAAATCTTCACAAAAAATAACGA